>CAVWAI010000018.1:0-51708 GCA_963752725.1 uncultured Gammaproteobacteria bacterium | reverse complement strand
CGATCCCAGCTAAAGATCGGTCGATTAGGTACAGATAGATCAACATTTTCTGGCGGGTTCGGTCCGCCAATATTGCCAATATAGGTCATGTCGCTGCCGATCAGATCATCCAGTACCTGCAAGTTATAGGCGGCCGTGGTGCCGGTATTTTCTGCTACCACGGTAACGGTTAAAACATCTGCCGCATCACTGTTAATTACCGGCAGGAATGATTTATCTAACGCGATAACCGGTTCCCGAACGGTGATATCTACCGGGGCAAAATCAAGAGAAACACCCATGCCTGCATCATTCACATAACAGACACCTACGCCACCGCCGCCAGCACTGGTACACGTCAATGGATCAGTGATTGGAATACCACCATTGGTGAGTGTCGTATTCTCATTTGTGAGGCCTGAATTTTCCACCCGTGCGATAAAGCTGACAGCAAAATTAAAGCGTTGACCTGGTTGCGCAATCGTTACCGCCTGATCACCAAAATTCCATTGCACAAAATCTCTTCCGTTAGCGGCTGTGCCACAGACGCCGGGCGTAGGTCCACTTAAAAGACTACCAGGGAAAAAGCCAGCGGCATCATACGGGAACGCATCAAGATCTACCGTCTGGCCTTCAATACAACGTACACCGTAAGGCAGTTCATCACGGATGGTAAATTGGCGTAGATTGGCTACCGGTATATCAGCCACCAGTACGTAACGTATCTCTTCACCGACAGAGACGTCATTGGCTGCAACCCCTGCAACCGGGTTGGCTTTTTCGACCACGATTTTAGGAAACGAGATCACCGGAATCATAATGACATCCGCTATCTGCGGTATCGAGGTATAGATACGGGCACGGCCTGCCGTATCAGGATCAGGCAAGACCGAAGAGTTATCCAGCTGCGGTGGATTTTGATTACCAAAAGGACCATCGAGACTGTCGTATGACATGGTTACCGTATTGGTCAGTGTCTGCAGTGGTGCAATGCTTATGTCCGGATCAACACGGTAATAATAAGTAACGCTGTCACCCGAATCTATCTGCGCAAACGGCGCGCCATGACTTTCATCAAGCGTAATAATCGGTCGTGTACCATTATTAACAATATTATCCGAGATATCGTTATACATCGCTATCTCGCCTGCATCACCATTTGCAGCTGAGCCATCACCGTTATTATCCAGACCATCATTGGCAAAATCGACGATAAACATCTGGTCTGATGCATCCAGTATATCGGTGGCAATCACGTTGAAGGCAGGCGAGCGTACCGGTGACAGATGTTTCGTTGGTCAGGGTTATACGGTAGATGTATGAATCATTAGTATCACCATCAGAAACCGAATCGGTAAACAGATCATCGGCTATACAATCTTGCACAATAGGCGGAGCTGCAGCCAGCGACTCATTACAGACTGTTTTGGTAACGATCAGGTTAGGCTCGACCTCGGTCTGGCTGACTCTTCGATCATTAATATCCGGGTAACCGGGAACATTGGGGTTACCTTGCAGGTCTTCAGGCGGGTGCACACTGATTGTAACTATGCCTGTGGTCGGGCTGTCGAACACCGCATCAAAATAAGTACGTGTGACACCGGTACTGGTATTGCCATGCAGGTTAGGTGCGTAGCCGGGCGGAATCGGATACAGACCGTCGACCGGATCGTTCAATAAGCGCGTTTTAAAATCGACGCGGAAGAATTCGTCTTTGGTCGTGATTCCAGAACCAGTGACATTGAACTGCCAGGTAATATCGTTGTTATCCAGTGGCGTTGTCGTTGCGCCACCATTGGTGTCTATCGCCGGGGTAATGTTAGTCGTACTGGTAAAGTTGTAGGCGGAGCCTCCGAACGGTATAAAGCCCTGGCCCTCATCGGTGATCGATGGCAGGTTTTCCGGCAGATCCTGTACCAATTCGACATTACGCACCTCGATCAGGGTGAAGCCCGGTGTCAGGAAGCCGAACCAGCCGCCGGACTCGACACGGTATGCACAGTCCTCACCGATCTGGCTATTCAGGTTACCGACCAGTCCAGGCAGGTTTGGTGGCGCAACCGCCGGAGTCAGGATATCCGCAGGCGGACCCGGGTATGGCTGGCCGTCTTCATAACAGTACCAGGCGCTCTGCACCAGGTTGAAACCGAGTACGCGTGAACGGATACCATCAAGCGTATAGTTGTTGACCAGTTGCAGGTTAGGCGTTGTGTTCGCAATCGATGCCGGCGCTGGATCGAGCAGTGGATTTGGTATGGCGGGCGTACTGTCTGCATAGTGGATCTCACCGACGACATCGGCACGGAAGGTAAGGTCATCCTCTGCCAAACCTGCAGCGTTCTTGATCACGGTGAAGGTAAAGGTTTCAGTAGAACTTGGAGCAATCGTGCCGCGGTCACAGGCGTAGACAGATGCGTCCGCAGGAATGAAAGCAGGATCATTCCATAGTGGCTCATCAGAAGCAAAGATAGCATTCTGCGGCGGATTGTTTGCTAATGCACAGCCGGTTGCAACTGTCTGCACTTCCATGGTGACACCAAACGTTATGTACATGGTGTAGTTATCCGCGTCATGACCACCGTTGTTGGTCAGCAGGACATTCAGGTCCAGTGGGTTGCCAGGGTTGTTAGTGAGGATGAACAGCGCGTCGGAGATATCGACATCCAGGTCTTCAGCATTAACACTAATATTATTAAAGTTCACACTACGCATCTGGTTCTGCGTACCGAACGGGGCTGGGTCAACAGCATCAAAATCGACAGTGACGGTATTCGACAGGGTCAGAACACTGCTCGGGTCGGTTCCATCACCGGTGGTCTCTGTATTCACATCGAGGTCAGCCACCAGGTCGAAACGGGTAGGATCCACCAGGATGATACCGAAGGTGATGGTAATGACATCATCCTCACGCATCATATCGACATGCTGCGCGGGGTCATTGAGAGGATTAGTGGTACTACTGGTCAGAGTGAAATGAGGATTGAGGTCGTCCAGCGGATCGGCAGTGAGCAGCGTTGCATCATCTCGCGTGACAGTATCGATGAAACCATCATAGGTACCGAATGCACCTGTCTGGGTCGAGTTCGGCTGGCCGTAATTAGGGTCACCAACGCTCAGGCCGGCGCCAAGGCCAAAAGTATTATCGACCACATAACCTGCTGGCAGTGATGCCGTGACTTCGAGGTTCTGAATCGAACCACCGCTCTGGTTGTTCAGCGTGATGGTTACGATACCCCGGGTGCCGAGCGGCTGGCTGGTATTGGTACCCGTCACTGTCTGGGTTACCTGCAGACCATTGGTGGTCACACTGGTTTCCAGGTTGGCCGGATCATCGATATCAAGCCCGCCTGCAGCGCCACTTGCCGTCGTGGTGATCAGGCCGCCGGTCGGCGACTCAGCAGTACAACCCCAGGAGATATCGGCAGTGTTGGTCTCATCACTGTGATTATTCTGCACCCGGCCTACATAATAGAATACACCGTCCCTGGAAGCAGGAACGCCGTTGTAACCAATATCAAGCTCATCGGGAATTTCACTATTGGTACTTGGATGGTTACTGCCGAACGGATTGACCACATCGAAAGGCGACGTCATCGCGATACAGCCATTGCCGCCCGGGTCAACGCCATTATCCGCACCGATAGCATTAGCACCGTCAATTGTCGGACAGATGTAATTGATATTGAAATTGCCCGTGATACTGTCATTGATACGCAGGGCTTCGATATACGCATCACCGAAGTTCCTCACCCTGACAAGCCAGATGATATCGTCGTTAACGCTACCCCAGACCGTGTTCTGCCAGTCGTTCTGGTTAGCATCATAGTTACGTCCCCACTTTCGAACCTGTGGCGTCGGCTGCTGCAGCGGCAGTTCGAACTGACCACTATCCACATTGTGCGTCCCCGTAGTACAGGCCGTCTCGAAGGTGACGTCGGCGATGATATCCCTGGCAGGATCAGCCAGCATCTGCGCTTCATCGAAGGTACTGACCTCGAATGTGATATTGAGCGTAGCCCCGGCAGCAAGGCTGGCCAGTTGAAGTATGTCTCCGGAATCCCAGGTCAGTATGGTACCCAAAATGGACGGGTTACCGGTTAGCGGGCCCCCGGTACCGATGCCAATCCGTGTCGAGTTGTTGACATACGTCAGACCCAGTGCCTGCAGATTTTCACGCAGGACAATATTCGTCAGCGGTGTCGTGGTCGGATTGGTGATGCTGATGCTAATCTCACCGGTGTCACAGAACTCACAGAAACTGGTGTTGAGGTGCCTGATAACATTCGACGTGGTGCCACTGGTGAATTCAAAATCATATTCGATAGACGGCGCGGCATCACTGTCACTGAAGGTACCGCTGTTCTCGGTAACGCTGACACTGTTATCGATCACCGGGCAGGTATCGGCCGCGTTCACCGTGGCGTCGACATCGAAGGTGACCACCTGGCCGTCTGCGAAGTTATTGATACGGTACTGATTTACCCCGGGGCCCGGGCCATCAGCACCCGGGATCGCACTGGTAGGCGTGTAGGTGACACCGGAGAGGTTACTCGGGGTGTCGGTGATGATGACCTGGTTCAGGTTACCCGGGCCGGTGTTGGTGACGGTGAGGTTATAGCGAACGGAGTCGTTCTCAGCAGCAGGCGATGGTGATATCGGATCTATCGTTTTTGTGATCTGCAGAGCAGCGACGGCATTACCGGACAGACACAGAAAAACACTGCCCGCAATTAAAAATTTTGCGAGCAGACGGCCAACAATCGACTGATTTATTATTACCTAACAACAGCTAACACCAACTAAATCTTTGAATTTCAATTGATTTGATATTTGATCTCATTTGAATGGATTGCGTGCCTGCTAGAAAAAAAAGCCGTAGCTTGCCGCTACTTACACGCTAAAACATGAATTGAAGTATAGTATTTACGGTAGGTTTAGCACTGAAAATGTTGATAATTCGACATTTTTTTTGTCGATAACTTTTAAAAACAGAACAAGCGAATGGTTTTTATAATCAAGAAGTTAGATTATGATGCCGGCAAGAAGTCGATAGGATAAAGAATAGTAATGCTCGGCACACCTTCTTTGGCACCAAAATTGAATTTTTTCACCCTGGCAGCAATCTTCTTGTCTAGATCAGGCGAATCCATATCACTGGAATCTACCTTAGATAGCTGACACACTACCATCTGGCTCAATCGTTAAACGCAGAACCATCTTGCCCTGTAAGGTTGGGTTTTTACGCAGTTCACGGTTATAGATGCGATACAGAGCGGCTTTGTACTTATCAAATACGATCTGAATTTCTTCATCGGTACGTGACGGACCTGGGCCTGAGCTAAGCGGGCTTTCTTCACCATCAAAGTCGGTTCCGATCGAACTTTGCACCCGTGAGAATTCAACGCCGCCCATGCTTTCACCGCTGCCACCGGTATTACGGCTTAGGGAAGCAGTATTAATACCAGCACTTGAGGTGCCCACGTTGGAAGTGACTAGAGAACGTGTTGTCTTTTTAGCTTTACTGCCTTTACCACTGATTTTAGCTGAGGCACCTAGTTTGATCGGTGTGTCGTCAATCAGATCTGCGAAATCATCTTTGAATGCCATCAGACCCGCACGCTCAGCTTTCTTACGCGCCTTCTTAGCTACTTCAGGCACAGGCTTATCATCCTTCTTCTTGACCTTTTCTTTATCCGGCAGCTTCTCTTCGATTTTCTTCTGCACTTTTGGCGGCGGTGGCGGTGCTTTAGGAATCATTAACTGCGCCAGGCGTTCCGGGATCTCTACCACTTCGACCCGGTCAGGAATCGGAATATCCCACATCGGTATCAAGACACCGAGCGTCATACTGAAAAGCAGAACAATTAATAATATTTTTCTAAATCGTTTCTGATCATGATCATTACCATTCCATGGCATGTTTATCGGACGGAATGGTTCAGCCACCATCTCACGTTCGATAACAAACTCTTCAGCGAGTTCTTCCTTACGTACCTGAAGACCGAGGGTGTCATCATTTAAAACATTTATTTTTGCAGTCAGACTTTCAACGGCTTCTTCACGAGCACGTTGCAAACTCTGTAATTCAGCGACCCGTGAATCATAATTTATGACCAGGTCGCGAATGCGCTTCTGCTCACTCTGTGATGATTGCCGGTCGTGACCCTCTCCCCAGAATAAATCTTCGCCACCCAGTTTTTCCAGTTTCTCTAGCTGATCACTAAGTTCACTGAGTACGTGGAAACGATGACGCTTGGTATTAAGTTCATTCAGTTCTTCACTGAGGTGATCCTCTTCATTTTCCAGTTCTTCCAGACGATTGTAAGCGTCATCAATCTTACGATTAATTTCTTCCTGCGCTTGTTTTATATCATCTGCCACGGGAGGTATTAGCCTTTACTTTTTGCTTTTTGAATGACTGCCAATGAAATTTTTCCATAACCCGCACTGGTACAGCTGGCCATCACTTTTTTCATAAGATGAAACGGCACTGTTCGATGTGCTAGCACGGTAATCTCTTTGCTCTGTGATACGGTTTTCGTATTGATACCGATGACTTTTTTCTTCTGTAGAATCAATCGATCTTTCACCTGTTCGATAATCGCGATTTTGCTGTCAATAACTTCCTGCGTGCTTATAACCGGTTCGCCCTGAACCAGTATCTGCGTCGGTGTTATCATCACGATAACTGTTTCTCGTGGTTTGGTTTCTACAGCAGAGTCCGGTAATTTAATATTTTTTGGTGGCTCCATAACATCACTGGATGATGAATTTACCAGTAGAAAGAATACCAGGATAGTAAACACATCCATTAACGAAACCAGACTTAAGCCGCCAGCGCCTGCCTTGCTCTGACGTGACATACGTTTCATGCGCCGATTTCCTTTCTTCATGGTGCATCACCTATAGAGATATCGGGGAACAGTACAATCTGCTGTAACACATCAGCTTCGCCTTCAGCACCTTGCTGACGAACAAAAGCGGAACGCACGGAGTCCATAATTCTGATTAAAACACGGTATTCGATATCTGACTCCATCAACACGATAGCATCGGTTTTATCAGGATATTTTTCTTTTATTTTTAGCAAAAATTCCGACAGTAACTTTATGTCATAAAGTTTACTTACATCAGTGTCGCCTTCTTCATCAACAACCTGCTCAACTTCCTCCTGTTTGAGCAGAGGAAATCTTGCCAGTACCTGTTTACCATTACCAATTTCCAGTCCTTTCTGGCGAACGATAACCTCTATGCTTAACTGCTGCTCGTTATCTTTATTGACACCTTCACCTGAAGGCAAACTTAACTCAAGAATAGTTATGCGCGAGAATACCGCCGTTATCAACAGGAACGGGACGAGCACAACCATCAGGTTAAGGAAGGTTGTGATATTAAGTTCAGGCGGCTCTTTAGGCGGCCGCTTGTAGTGGTGTCGTCTAGCCATTCTTGGCAGCCAGTGCCGCTTGACGTTTAGCAAAATCAGCAATCAGGTTCAATGTTTTGACTGACGCCATCTCTAAGCTATCGACGATTTCAACTGTCTTAGAAGATATTATTGCATGCGTAATCAATAGCGGAATCGCAGCCATTAAGCCAAAAGCAGTAGTGTTCATCGCTACCGAAATACTTGCTGATAACATATCTGCTTTTTCTGCCGGGTCCGCGTTTGCAACCGCGGTAAAGGCTTCGATCAAACCCATAATCGTACCGAGCAGCCCTAGCAAGGTGCAGATGTTTGCAAATAAAGCAATAAATGGTGTTCGTTTCTCCAGCGTGGGGATGATCTCCATCATGCTCTCTTCCATGGCGATTTCTATATCATCGCGTCGACGCACTGAACCCTGTCTTGAAAGGCCCATATTTAACAGATTGGCAATCGCAGACTTATCATCTGCGATAGAATCGCGCGCCGTATCGAAGTCGCCCTCATCAAGCAAAGGATGCACTGTATCCCATACTCTTTTATTTACTTTACCAATACCCGACAGTTTAATGTATCGCTCAATACAGATCGCCGCACCAAAAGCAAAGATAATTAATATCGGGTACATAAACGTACCACCGGTTTGGAAAAATTGCACAATAGTCTGGATTGTCTCCATCATGTACTCCTCATTATAAAAATCAAAAATTACTGTACGTTCTTACCATGGCTTAATTCGTAAAAATCAAGCTCACGTAAAAACACTTCTTTATCTACGGGCCGCATACTGTCGTCTAACAAACCCGAACGCAAACTTGTCGCCACACCTACCTCAGAATTTTGCCAGGGTACTATATAAAGAGATTTTGGCGCTTCTTTATTACCGATGATCGAAATACCCGACAATTGTTTCACTTCATCGTCAACTGGTTTTTCTTCGGCGATAGCTATTGTCTGCAACGCTAACCAGACGAAAATTATATTGATTGTAGCTTTTATTATCATAATTTCATTACCTGTTCATATTTATAATCAGGTTTATACAAAAAACTTAATTATCACTTTACGCCAAGGCGTAGTTTTACATCTGCAACCCAGATCGCGACTGTTTTGTCTTCAGGATCCAATTCAAGATAGTCTTTAAATTGAGTGAGCGCACATTCATAGTCATGTAAATAAAGATCACATAACACGCCCAGATTTCTCTTCACCGGCAAATAATCAGGGTTCTGTTTTATCGCATTCTCATACGCGGCACGAGCAGCATTAAATTTACCGGCTTTGCGATACAGCATACCCAACTCATTATTAGCAACCGCGTGGCCAAAATCCAGCTTTAAAGCAGCAACCAGATTTTCTTCGGCCTGTTTCGTATCGCCCAGTTCGTTATATGCCATCGCAATATTGACATATGGTGCGGGTAATCGCTGCTCTCGCTCTATGACGGTTTTTAAAATTTCCACTGCCTGCGCATATTTACCTTGCTGCATCAAATCGACAGCACTATCAAAGTCTGTCTCGACATCCGAATCGACATCAACATAACTTATCGATGTTTTAGTGGTTATCGAAACATCTTGTTTCAACTCGCCAGTGGCGCACGCATATAGGAACATGCACAATAAATATATAACAAACCTGTGTAATATGTTTCTCATATCAACCACCAACCGCCGTTTTTTCAGAAATTACCTGCTGCTCATTAACTTCTTCCTTGATAACTTCTGTTTTGATCTCTTCAATCTCGATCTCGCCTTTATCAGATTTCTTTATATCAACTTTTTTCTTGATATTCGCCTGCGGCTGTAATGATGCGATGATCGCACCAGGCTGTTCTGTTTTAGCATAACGCGCTGGTAATAATGCTGCCAGTTTAGCGATGCTCTTATCTATCCATTCATTGTAGACACCCACGTCGAGCAACTCCATATTCTTCTCATGCACGCTGATCGCCTTTTCTTCGAACGGGTATGCCTGTTCTTCTATTACCAGCTCGTACTGTTCAAGTTCTTCATCATTTAAATTGGCCGGCCTTTCAGACTCTAACAAAGCAACACTAAACTCATAATAGATCTCTGCGATGTGATAGGTTGCTGCAGCCGTGACCTCAGCCACCTGGTAATCGACCAGCTTGGTATATGTGTCGATCGCAGTACGCATACGAGCTTTTTTCTTCTTCAAGTTCTTTTTAAATGGTTTAACCAGCGCGACTTTCTTAAAGGCAGCAAGTTTAGGTTCAGCTAAGACCAAAGCCGCTTTTGCTGCAAGAAATTTCGTACGGTCCGTACGGCCATCACCACCGAGGGCATCAGTATTCACGATCTTTTTGAGCTCTGCGATATATTTTTTATTTTCTCCCTGCGTAAGATATATATCTGCGATCTTCTGTCTAGCTTCGATCGCATCCTCAATCGGTTCAGGAAAATAATCAACCAGTTTCAGATAAACCAGTAGTGACTTATCTTTAGCGTCGGCTTTCTCGTATAGTTCTGCTGCCTGATTCAATGCTTCACGACGCAAACCATCATCTTTTGGATTTTCTTTTTCGATACGCTCAAACTCGGCCGCTGATTTTATGTACTTGCCGTCTTCTTTATAAACGACCGCCAGTTTCTTCGTGATCTCAGGCAATAGTTTATGCTTAGGGTATAACTGCCTAAATCCTTCCA
The DNA here is from genome assembly GCA_963752725.1 of uncultured Gammaproteobacteria bacterium. Classification (GTDB taxonomy): domain Bacteria; phylum Pseudomonadota; class Gammaproteobacteria; order SZUA-229; family SZUA-229. Next base: position 41,637 of record CAVWAI010000018.1, on the reverse strand, counting down.
GCACGGTTTCGACGGCTGCCCATTGTTTTAACAGTATCAAAGATGCCGCAGCATCGTATTCTGCCGTGGGTCGAATTTTTGAGTTAGGCGCAACTTTTGCAACACGTAGGAAATGATCTGCCGCTACCTTATGATCACCCAGTATACGCGCCTGCTCACCTTGCTTATAAACAGATGCCGCAAGGTTTTCTGTTAATGAATTATAGCTTTTGTCTTTTTTATCGGTGAGTGCCAATGTCTGAGTATAGGCATCTTCCGCATCTTTATAATTGGTAATATCGAATGATGCGTGCGCTACGACCATCCATGCTGAACGCAGGAGCTTTTTATCTGCATCTGGATAGACTTTAATTGCCCGGCGTCCATAGATGATCGCCTGCTCGTAATCCTCCAGCGCATATAGATCATCAACAGCCGAAACCAGCACGACCGCCGCATGTTTATGCGTTGGGAAGAAATCTGCAAATTTGAGTGAGCTGCGAATAATTTCACGCTTGATAATATTACGCTGGGACTGGTTGGCAACTTTCAAATATTCACGGTAGGCAAAAACTGCTGCATAACCAGCACTGGATGAATCCTCATGCGTAGGATAGTTATAAGCTGTACGTTCATACTCGGTGGCCGCATCCAGGTAATCTTTATGCTCCAGCAATAATCCTGCCAGTTGATTATTCAGCTTAGGTGCTTCTACCTCTTCTGGGAACGAGCTTAGGAACTCACGATACCAGTAAATCGCTTCTCTATAATTCTCCTCTTTCTGCTTATGCATACGTCTATCCTGATATAACGCATGGTAGTGATTAGCCAGGTCGATAATATTGGACTTTAGAAACGCCAGGACAGTCGGGTGCTCATTGATATCAAAGAACGTCCAGTAATTTGATTGCAGGCTATAAGTTTTTGAAAAATCTCTTTTTGCCTCTACGACCAGTTTGGGGAAGCCGCCTTTTTTGTATATCTCGATAACCCTGATGTTGAAATATGGTGACTCTTTCGATATCGGATTACGTTCGATATATGCCTGGTAAGATTGCGCCGCATCAGCGTAACGTCTTTTTGTTAAATAATATTCGCCCAGGTGGCTATAGATACTTGCTTCATAAAAACGATGGCCATGTTTATCAAAAAACTCAACGATTGACTCGGCACCGCCCAGGTATGAAAAACTTAAGCTGATCACCCTGTAGGTATCTTCAATACGCTTATTCTCGATTTTATTGTCGACATTATCGAGATCATATCCATTGTCGATCTTGTAATCGAGCATCTTTATATAGTCCTGTAGTGCCTCTTCATACATATCCTGTTTGAAATATGCCCAGCCCTGTTTATATAAAGCAAGTTCATAAAACTCAGAACCTTCGCCGGCGGATATCACAGATTGATATGATTCTTCAGCGTCGAGATACTTTTTGCGGGTGAAGAAATATTCAGCACGACGAAACTGCGCCTCATCAATATGCCTCGATTGCGGATATTTACTTATCAGCTGCTCGAGCGTAACCATTGCTTCATCTACCTGGCCAAGCTCTTCATATGCACGTGATAACTGGTAGAGCACCTGATCATTACGTTCGAATAATGGATATTTTTTCAGTAACCCTTTATACAACTCTATCGCTTCCTGCGCTCCTGCTGCCTGCAGTGCATCAGAGTCCATATCGCCCTCTTTCCCTGGTACTGCGATTTTCTTTTTCTTAGCGCCACCTAGATCGATTTTTTTACCCGCACGATCACTAAATTCTTTTTCACCTTCACTTATATCAGCTATCGGACTACCTTTTATCGCGATGCTTTTTTCATCTTTATCACTCACTACCGGCACGAAACTGGTATCTGGTGTGTCTATATCTGTTGCCTGTGATGCACTGTCTGCAACAGGTACCAGTCCTTCTTGAGCTTCCGGCAATACAGCTCCAGCATCTTCAGTAGCAGTTAACGCTGATTCACTGATATCCTGTGCGTTATCGTTTGATTCGTATTCTTTCTGTATCTTTAAATCTGCCAGTCGTCGCAGTGCTTCAGGTGTCATCTCGGTTTCGGGCGTTTCCTTCAAAAACTTCTCGTAGCTTTCCATCGCTTTTTCCAGGCTGCTATCAACTTTCTCTTCTTTTACCTCGAACTTCACATCATTCAAACTGGCCAGCGTGCCTTTAGTGTTCGTCGCCGTACAGGATGACAGCAATAAAAATATTGGCAGTGTTACAGCAGTTATATAATTATTTAATCGCATAATAGATACCTAACGATTTAATAACTTATCTTTGAATGACGAAGATTTTTCAACCTGGCTTTCCTCAGGAGAAACATCTTGCGGCGGTGGCTGGAGTTCATTTTCCAGTTCGACTGGCAGCTCTTGTTTCACCTCGGGTACAGGGCTATCGGCTGGCGCCTGTTTCTGTAACTGCTTTTCGATCTCATCATCCAGCTGAGCTTTGGTTGCACGGTCATAACTCTCAGCAAGCGCAAAACGTGCTTTTATCTGGTATTCCTCAAGACGCTTACGTCGCCGATCAAGCTCGCTGATCGCCATGGTCTCGATCAATCGCCCCTGTTTCGCCATCACGCCTTTTAATTTTCTCTGGGCAGCAAACAATCGTGTCCTTAACTGACGGATTGGGATGGTATATCCTTCGTAACTTTGTGTTGCTGCCTGACGGGTACGGATGAAAGAGTGATATCTGATTTTAAGCTCAGTAATAATCTCATCTAATGAAACTAAATTATTATATGCATCGGTTAATCGCTGGTCGTATTCACTATGCACTCGCCACATCAGTACACCGCGCAGACGCTGGATACGAAGCGCAACATCATCAGTTATTGCTGCAGGATTTGATATCCTGATCTCTTCGAGTGCATTGACAGTATCCAGTGCCTGACGCTCTATCGCTGTCGCGAGATATTCAGGCCGCGGCGATATCAACATGTTTTTCAATTTTGTCGCTAAATTTTCTCGCTGTTCTAATCTCAGTTTTATTCTTGCATCGAGCTTTTTAAATTTCTCCTCGACCACGGGTAACAACGGTTGCTGATAGGCCTGTCTAATCTCGATCATCTCCTCAAACACTCTTAGATCATCCAGCCACTTATCCAGGTGATGCCGCAGCTCGGCAAGGTCTTTATAATTTTTATATGATTCCTGAAAGTCATGCGATGCCATCAATTCGAGTATATAACGTGTCTCCGGGGTATCCTCCATCTCACGCAGATTGACTACCCAGTTCTTATCTTTTTTCGACTTCTCATCGAGCAGTGCTGTCAGCAGCTTCCCGATACGGATCGATTTGATGGAATCATCCAGACTAGCGATTTCACGAACAAATACATCCATGGCATGATCGTATAAATTCGCCGCCTTACCGTGCGCCTCTAGTTTTCCATACGCATATGGAACTGCCATTAATACTTCCTGTACCGAATAATTTGTTTCAGCACGTTCATGCAACATCGACCAGGGAACCAGTGCGCGATCAAATTTTCCCTGTGAGACAGCTACCCATCCAGCACCCAGCAACGCAGCATTTGAATAAGGCCCATCAAGTCGCACCAGACCAAAATATTGTTGCGCCTTATTCGCATCACCTTTTTCAAGCCAACGATATGCCAACTTCAGATTGGTCTTATCCTTTATTGCCACAAGGCCAGGATCATTGGTCTCTAACCTGCCTAATTCATCAAGAACGATAAGGCCTTCTTTCTCCTGCCCATTCTGTATTAAGGCGATACCCAGATTGTATGCAACGTAACCTTTCAGGCTCGGTTCTTTTTTTAATTTTTGAAGCAGTTTTACGGCTTCACCAAACTGTCCAGTATCGATACTCGCCAACGCTCTCAGATAGGCCACGTCTGTCTCGAACGTCTCTGGCTCTTTACCACGCAAGACGTTAAGTGAATACTTTTCTTCATAACGTGATTTTTCAACGTCATCGAGAATTAGATCTAACGCATACAGGGTGCTCTGCGGATCATTTTTTTTATAGAAAAGACGTGCCAGTGAGTAGGCAGCCTGATTTCGTATCGCTACATCAACGCCTCCACCCAAAACGGCTTGAATAGCTTTACCGGCACGCTGATTCATGCGGTATTGCAATTCAAAATCACCTACCGAAAATTCAGCCTGGCCGAGATGCTGGTGAAACGGATCCAGTGTTGACTCATCAAGCTCATGATATTGAGATAACTCGTTATCGAGTCTTGCTAATGCATCGAAGTGTAAATCCTGGTATGCATAAAAAAGTATTTCACCGAAATACAAATCTCGAAGCTCAACATCGTCTAAACCGCTTGCCGCATACGTCGACAAACTGCTTAAAAATGCAGACAGTAAAATAATGAATCGAAACAACATGTCTACCAGTCTTTGAATGAAACCGTTTTATCTGATGCGCTGTCACCAGTAATCTGTATCTCTACAAATTTTGGCCCGACCGCTTTGGTTACTGTAAAACTTTCACTGCGCTGATATTCATTTCCAGATTTGGTACGTCCTATAAAACTCGCAACCAGGTCGTGATCACCCGTTTTTATATTACCGGTATAAATTCGTTGCACACCACCGGCTCGTAATGCTTCGAGCTCTTTATAGGTATATAGATGTTGTGAAACGATCTTGTTATCCAGTTTGATCTGCATTGAATCAAGCACAAAACCTTTATCGTCGATAAGAGAAACAAATAAAGAAACCTGTGTGTTAGAAGGAAACAGTAACTTTTCCTCGAGACGTGTTAATTCTGAGGTTAACTCCAGCACATCTTTTTTGATATCCTGCACCTGCTCATCCAGCCCTTTAATCTGCTCACTGCTAACTTCCGCGGCGTTTAGTGAAACGGGGATAAAACTTAATGATATTAATATTGGGATTAAAAATTTAATGATTGTCTTTTTCAGCATAATTACCACTCATCTGCCTTTTAGGGTTCACACATATATATGTGTGTATTTCAGCTTGATATCGGCCTAAGTATATTAAAGAATGTCGAAAAGTCGACAAAATCACGGTAAAAGAAAATCGATAAAAAACAGGAGCTTATATAAATAATATAAAGTTTTCGAAAAGTCTTTTCTAATATCAACAACTTATCTATACTCCTAAGCCTATAAGGGATTTACAGCAACACGGCATTCATCAAAAAAGATTCAAATTATGGCTAAAACAGGCGCAACAGGTATTACTCGCATAATTAACGCGGCAGGCTATTCCTGGCTTGGGTTCCAGTCCGCCTACAAACATGAAGCTGCATTTCGTCAGGAACTCTGGCTGTGCATTGTACTGAGCCCCGTCGCTTTATATTTCGCTCCTAGTTACAGCGACAAAGCACTATTGATGGCCAGCCTGGTCTTTATACTACTGATAGAGATATTAAATTCGGCTCTGGAAGCCGTGGTGGATAGACATGGCGACGAGATCCATCAATTGGCCGGTCGCGCCAAAGATATGGGATCAGCCGCTGTATTCCTCGCTTTTGTTATTGCTGGATTAATATGGTTTTCTGTCTTTATCCCGCTCATCGCGAAATAAATACCCGCCCTGAAAATAGTTGGTCATGAGCCTTACAATACTAATATAATGAAGTTATCGATATGTATTTATAGGATTTATTGCCAGCACTGAATTGACGAGGCAGATAAATATTGGTTTATTTCCTGCTGCGTTCGCTGGCTACTCATCACAGGACTACTGTATCTGAACACTCGATTTTGAATGCAACACGATAAAAAAGTGTAATATTGTTCACAGCTGACTTTTTTAACTATACTAATAACCAATTAAATTTAACCAAATAAAATACTCCCTTACTCTATTACATAATTAATCATGAATATTAAACAACTTTTATGTCTTTTGGCGTTAGCTACGCCGCTTACCGCCAATGCCGATTTCTTATCTATCTCAGCAGGTGGTGGCGCATGGAACACTGATGCTTCAGGTTACATAAAGAAAATCACTGACCCGGCATCCGTTGATGTTAAGAACAACCTATTCTGGGATAGTGAAACCCAGGGTTACGCCTTCATTACACTTGAGCATTTTGTACCGATCATACCGAATGCACGTCTTATGCTTACCAGTATTGATCAGTCAGGTACTGGCAATACATCATTTACCTTTGATGGCGATAATTATTCAGGCGATGTAAGCAATAAATTCTCAATTGATACTCTCGATCTGCTTTTATATTACGAAGTGCTGGATAATGTCGTCAGCCTGGACCTGGGATTAAATATTCGTAATTTAAAAATAGATTACTCAATAAATAATAGCTCGAACACAACTGACTCTATTGATGAAACCCTGCCGATGTTATATGTACTGGTCGGTGGCTCACCATGGCCTGATCTAATCATCAGCGGCGAGCTTAGCTATTTGGCATATTCAGGCAGCAGCATTTCTGACTTCACTGCAAAAGTAGCTTATACCACAAACTTCTTTGTCGGATTTGAAGCCGGTTACAGGCAGCAGAAATATGAATTCGACGATGTTTCAGACACTGACGCCAAACTGGATTTCGATGGTGTCTTCGCTGGCGCTTATCTGAAGTTTTAATAAAATAACTTAGAATATTTTTACCGCAGAGGCGCGGAGACGCAGAGGGAAAATTTTTTTATGTTAGTAGCGCCAACGGTGCTACTAACCAAAGAAAACTCTGCGTCTCCGCGGTGGATAGCTTCTAATATAACAACTATTCATTAATCGCAGGTAATGATGTTTGGTGTGACTGTAAAAACCATTTATCGGTAATAATTTTTTTTGTAAACCAGTGCGTCTTCATTAGCTGGCCAGCAAACATCCTTTTGATAAACATCGGCAACCGCTCCATTAAATCAGGTTTCGGCTGCCGTATACCAAAACGTTGCTCCATCAATTCATTATAAGCCTGTAATTTTTTTCTACTGTAATCACCGGCACAAGTAGTGATCACTTCAGCCGCTATCATCGCCGATTCAACTGCCGGCCGAATACCTTCTCCGCTTTGCGGATACGCCAGGCCAGCTGAGTCACCGATCAATAAAACATTATCTGCAACCATCTCACGTACTGCGTGATTGTAGAGCAGATAAGCATGACCATTATATTTCTCTACAATATCTTCAGGGATTTTCCCCTGCGCCACCAGATAATCACAAAACTTTTTGACATGGCTGGATAACCTGCTTTTATCTTCCCGGCCTAAGCCAATATTCAAATAATCGCCTTTGCGAAAGACCCAACCATAGCCCTTCAGATCAGGTGTAAAAAATAATTCAGGCACTTCTTCCCTGATACTACAGCTGGCCTTCTGTTGCGCAGTCATCTCAAACTCTGCTTCCTGTGCAACGACAGCCAGTTCACTCACACCTTTAGAGTCTATGGCTCTGGCAACAGGGCAATAATGTCCGCCAGCCCCTATAACCAGGTTTGCTTTATAGTTATCGTTAACCAACCAGCCTTCACTGGTGCTTTCCATCTTGTCGAAGGCCTCATTCAGGATCAATTCGGCACCGCATCGCTGTAACAGATAATCGTCAAACTCAATGCGGCGAATACCATAACTTACCGGTTCCCCCGAATAATGCGATTCAACCTGTTTCTGACCTAACTGGCTGATCTTAAAACCACTGATCTTTTGCAATACTCGATCATTTGCATAATCGTCCAGATCTATATTTAACACGCGCATCACTTCAGGCGTAACCCAGCCTGCGCAAATTTTCTGCCGTGGAAATGTTTTTTTATCTAGAATGCCAATTTTTAACCCTGAATTTTTCAGGCTGTAGGCGAGCGTAGAGCCTGCAGGTCCACCACCAACAATTAGGACATCATAAGATTTCATCTATTTATTCCGTGTCGGATGAAACAACCGCTAGCTTTGTTTTTCCTGTAGTTCGAACATCCATCATCATACAGATGATGACGTGACCAGGGAATATTATTATATTCAGTATGATTGAATACCACCTGATATAATTGCAGCTCACCTGACTTAAAAGCGGCTATCGACCCGTACAGGTAAAGCCCCCAGGCTTTAACAAACTCCTCATCCATCATGTCTGTAATTTCAACTTTATGTCGTTCAAAACGTTGCGCCCACATTTCCAGCGTACGCGAATAATGTAAACGGATATTCTCCACGTCATTAACAGCAAGTTCATTGGGTTCGAAAATATTCATCATCTGACTTAAAGCGGGTGGTCGTGCACCGGGGAAAATCCGACGTTCAATCCATGCATTCATCGGTCCTTTAGCCCTGCGCCCAATACAATGAATCAGCCCTCTGCCATCTGCTTTCATACAAGGTTTGATGATTTCACCCAGTTCCTGGTAATCACCTATCGCTACATGCTCTAACATGCCTACTGAAACAAACACATCAAACTCTCCCTGTATATTTCGATAGTCCTCCAGAACATACTCGACCTGTCCTGTTAATCCTTCCTCTTCAGCACGCTGACGGGCATATTTAATCTGTTCTTTTGAAATGTTATAGGCAGTAACTTTCACGCCATAATGTCTTGCCATAAACCGGGCAAGACCACCCCAGCCACATCCTGCTTCAACAACAGTATCCCCCGGTTTTAGATTCAACTTTCGGCAGACATGATGCAATTTGGCAACCTGCGCTTCCTCCAATGTCATATCAGCGCGCGGAAAATAGGCACAGGTATATTGCATCTCCTCCTGATCTAACCATAACTTGTAAAAGTCATTACCAATATCATAATGGTGATAGATATTTTCTTTGGCTTTATCATGGCTGTTAAAGATAGTACGATGACCCAGCCAGAGTACAAACTTTCTTATCCAGCCGGGTTCCCCTTTGCCGTTAATTCCAAGGTAGATCGCCTCCATGAACTCGGCCATATCACCTTCGAACTCAACTCGGCCAGAGCAATATAAATCGCCCCAGTGCAATTCAGGATCAAGAATAGTTTTAAATAAAGCGCCACGGTCACAATAAACCATAACAGCAACAGGATTTTGACAAGGAGGGGTAACTTCAACGCCATCCCACAGACTGATCCGAACGGGTGGATTTCCAACAACATCGAGCATTTTTTTGACTAGCCAGCGATCCAGCCTGGTAACACCGGGATGAAACATGGCTGATTTTTTACGCGGAACATTAATCGGTGATGCAGTCCGATATTGTTCAGCCATTATTTGAGTAATATTTTGTTGCTCTGAGATGCTCATCGTTTGACTCAAAATACATTTTCCCAGCCACCTATTTTTGATATAACATTTCATTTAAATGACAATTACAATAAAAAGTGCCCTAATATATCTAATACATCTTAACCATAAACAAACCCCTTACCTTGTTCCATATCAATCGCTTAGAAGATCCTGAACGTAGAAATCTAAAGTCCTTTTACCACATCAAGAACCGCTTGTGCATGACCATCGGCTACACTATATTCTGCAACCGCATAATACCTGCTTTATCGATAATAAACGTGGAACGAACGATTCCCATTTTTTTTACTCCATTTTTTTCTTTCTCCTGCCAGACACCATAAGCCTCACAGAGTACGCCATCAGTGTCTGCAAGTAGCCCGACCTGCAAACCGAATTTTTTGATAAAATCCACGTGACTGGTACAATCATCCTTACTAACGCCATAAACCACCGTATCATGCCGTGCAAACTCATCAATATACTGAGTAAATTGATTCGCCTCGATGGTGCAACCTGGCGTATCATCCTTAGGATAAAAATATAAAACCACATTTTTATTACCCTTGAAGCTTTCCAAGCCGAACCTCAGCAGCCTGTTTCATCTAAAACAGAAAAACCCGGTGCTATCTGCTGCTCACTTATCATAATGACCTCGATAATCTACGTTAAAAGAATAACCAGTATTATGTCATACAGATAAAAGGTTACAATACCGGCCCATGTTACAAGCAATAAATTTAGGCATAAGACGCGGCACCAAGCTGTTATTCGAAGAGACCAGCTTTCAGATCCATCCCGGGCAAAAAGTTGGTCTAACTGGCGCTAATGGTACCGGCAAATCCAGCCTGTTTTCACTGATCCTCAAAGAGTTACATGCGGATTCTGGCGACTGCACCTACCCGGATCACTGGGTTATCGCCCATGTGGCGCAGCAGTTAGCCGACAGCAAACAGCCGGCGATCGAATTTGTTCTCGATGGCGACGCTGAATTACGGCAGATACAACAGGCGATCAAAACAGCCGAAGCTAACAATGATGGTATTAAGGTTGCCACATTTGCATACACAATTAGACAATATCAACGGTTACACCGCTAACTCGCGTGCCAGCCAGTTACTTGCCGGCCTGGGATTTGTCGCCAGCGATGAGACACGAGCCATCAATGAATTTTCTGGTGGCTGGCAGATGCGGCTTAACCTTGCCAAAGCGTTAATGTGCCGTTCTGATTTACTGCTGCTCGATGAACCGACCAATCACCTCGACCTGGACACCATCATCTGGCTTGAGTCCTGGTTATCGGCGTATCGCGGCACTTTATTACTCATTTCCCATGACCGTGATTTTTTAAACAACATCTGCACCCACATCGCACATCTGGAACAACAGAGGATACAGCTCTACACCGGTAACTATTCTGCGTTTGAACACATACGTGCAGAACGTCTGGCCAATCAGCAATCACAATACTAAAACAGCAACGTAATATCGCACACATAGAATCCTATATAACACGATTTCGTGCCCAGGCCACGAAGGCCAAACAGGCACAAAGCAGACTTAAAGCGCTGGAGCGAATGCAGACCATTGCACCCGCACACGTTGACTCGCCATTTCATTTCTCTTTATTTGAACCCGAGAAGATTCCGAACAGCCTGTTACACATGGAGGGCATCGATGCCGGTTATGGCGATAATCCATATATTAAAAAATGTCGACTTCCAGTTATTGCCCGGTGACAGGATTGGACTGCTTGGTCCCAACGGTGCAGGCAAGTCAACCTTGATCAAGGTACTGGCAAATCAGCTCAAGATTCAGAGTGGTGAATACCGGCTAGCAAAAGAAACCAAAATTGGTTACTTCGCACAACATCAACTGGAACAGTTACACAACGAGCACACACCTGTCGAGCATCTTCAGCAGCTGGACAGCAAGGCACGTGAAGCTGATTTAAGAAATTATCTCGGTCGTTTTGGTTTTTCCAATGACATGGCATTATCCAGGATACAGAATTTTTCCGGCGGAGAAAAATCTCGACTGGTTCTGGCGATGATTATTTACCAGAGGCCCAACCTGCTGTTACTCGATGAACCGACCAATCATCTCGACCTCGAGATGCGCGAAGCACTAGCAGAAGCATTACAGGAATTTTCCGGCGCCATGGTTATCGTTTCGCATGACAGATATCTACTGAACGCGACATGCGACCAGTTACTTCTGGTCAGTCGGCAAACAGTTAGTGAATTCCCGCTCAGTCTGGACGAATACCCTAAATGGTTAAGCGAACATAATGCATCACTGACTAATAATGCTATCTCAACAGCAAAAAACACTAACCATCAGGAGATATCAAATAAGGACAGAAAAAGACAGGAAGCAGAACAGAGAAAAAAAACAGCACCACTAAGAAACAAAATAAAACAACTGGAAGATACTTTACAGAAAGTTTCAGAAAAGCAGGCAAAAATTAATACGCTACTCTCTGACAGCGACATCTATGCCGAAGAAAACAAACAGAAACTCCAGCAGCTACTTTTAGATAAAGCAGACTTAGACAAAGCGCATGATGACGCTGAGCTCGAGTGGCTGGATGCCAGCGAAGAACTCGAGAAGTCATCCTGACCTGTTAATATCTCTACGACAGATCAGACAGAGACCATGTCTTCAGATAACTTTTATTAACCTGCCTCAGGCAAATTCTGTTCGATAACGTTTCATCTTATGTTCTGAATCGTCATAACACATAATAATATCCTTGACGATATCACTGCGGACTATATCCTGATATTCGAACTCATGAACATAGACTCCCTTGACACTGTGAGTACGTGTTATTGCATCATAAAGACCAGAGTAACAACGGATATCCGACTGACTTAAATCACCACTGATAACCACGGTGGATTGCTGCCCGATACGCGTCATGAACATTTTTATTTCTTCAGCCGTACAGTTTTGCGCCTCATCGAGCACCACAAACGCACGGTTGAATGTTTTACCACGCATATAAGCCAGTGGCTCCATCGTGATATTGCCATTTTTTAATGCACACTCAACCACACCTTTTCCTGCATTACTGATCAGACAGGATTTGAACGCACTAAAATAAGGGTCAAATTTTTCATCGAGTTTTCCTGGCAGGAAGCCCATGCTATTACCTGCCTCAACTGCCGGTCGGGTAAATATAATTCGATCGATATCACCGGAAATCAGTGCCTGTGCCGCCATTGCTGCTGCACAATAGCTTTTCCCGGTACCTGCAGGACCTAAACCAAAAATCAATGTATGCGTTTTTATCGCCGCCATAAACATGTCCTGCGACTTATTTTTCGGCTGGATCGGTTTAGGCTGTTTGGTTGTTGTGTTGGGTTTTCGGGAGAGGAGGGAGAGTATGAATCGTTATGCGGAGAGGAGTGGAAATCGATGACTACGTTATCCTCCGATAAGTAATCTAGTTGTTGTAATTTATTTTTTTGTCTTTTCGCTCGACCGTTCTTTCTCGACATAGATACACCTCAGCCTCGGTAGTGGTTAATAAACTTATTTTAAATAAATTAAAATTTCTTTTGCCTTTTATACACCTCTTTTAATTTGTTGTTACTATTAATACAGCTTTACAATAAAAATGTAAACTATTTTTTTAATTATTTTCAATATGCAGTAATTTAAAAACGAGTAGATACATATAATACTTTGCCACCTTACCCGATAAACTTTTTTATATTAGACTGGATACATGGGCGAAGAAATAAAATATAGCCATTTTAATAAAGCAGATTATCAGCAGTTTCTTTCTCAGCTGGAGAAAGAAACAATGCTGTTAAAAAGCTGGTTTGATAACCATCGGTTTTCTTCTTCCCCACTAATGGCCGGTTATGAGCTCGAGGCCTGGTTAATCAATAAAACGGGGAACCCGATCGCAATCAATGACGACTTTCTTAAACTGGCAGATAATGCATTATTGAGTCCTGAACTGGCAAAATTCAATATTGAACTCAATGTCGAACCTGAACAGTTATCGAATAAGGTTCTATCAATATTTGAACACAAGCTGAATACCTTATGGCAACAATGCTCAACTACCGCCTCATCCCTTAACAGCAATATTATTGGCATTGGTATCTTGCCTACCTTAGAGGATAGCGATCTCACGCTAGAGAACTTATCCCTGCTTGATCGATACAGGGCGCTCAACGAACAGGTCTTAAGGCAGCGTAACGGCGTTGAGATAGAATTAAATATAAACGGCCAGGACCACCTGCAGCTAAGCCATCAAGATGTCATGCTGGAAGCTGCCGCTACCTCACTGCAGATCCATATACAGGTGCCACAGGATGTCGCGGTACGTTATTACAATGCCTCCGTTGTATTATCTGCTGCGATGGTCGCCGTCAGTGCAAATTCGCCCTGTTTATTTGGCCAACGCCTCTGGCAGGAAACCCGTATCCCCGTATTTGAACAGGCGGTCCCCACGGGTGGTTACGGCGGAGCAGCTTCAGGTCCCGTGCATCGCGTCAGCTTCGGGTCTGATTATGTACGCAATTCACTGTTTGAGTGTTTTCAGGAAAACCTCGAGCATTTCCCTGTTCTGCTACCTGTGCATTACCAGACCAGGGCAGACGAAGTCAGGCATCTGCGACTACATAATGGCACTATCTGGCGATGGAACCGGCCGTTGATCGGTTTTGATGAAGATCAGACTCCACATCTACGCATCGAACATCGCGTCTGCGCCAGCGCACCAACGACCATAGACAATATAGCCAACATCGCTTTTTATTATGGCCTGGTACATTACTATGCCACGGCTGAAGAACCCGCTGAAAATGTGATGTCATTTGCAGACGCAAAGAACAACTTCTACCGTGCCGCACAGCTTGGGTTAAAACATAAAACCAGCTGGTTAGGCAAAAACCCCGAAACATTGCAGAAGATCATCCTGGAGAAACTGCTCATTCAGGCCGAGACCGGGTTATACAAGTTAGGTATCGATCAGGCTGACAGTCGACGTTACCTCTCCATTATTGAACAGCGTGTCGAAAATAATAAAACCGGCAGCCAGTGGCAGCTGGATTTTCTTAATGCACATCAAGACAATAGAACTGAACTCACTTTAAACTATCTTAGAAACCAGGTAACAGGCCGGCCAGTACACGAATGGGATCTTGAGACAATACCATGTTAAATGAAATGAACCACATCCCGGACGCCTTCCTTAGTGCCAGAGCAGAAGAGCTATACGATATATTAAAAGCACCGACGCTATTTCATCTTGAAGGCATTAATCCGCAACCATTATTTATCTGCACCCTGTTGCACGGTGATGAAACTACCGGTTTTTATGCGATCCAGCGTCTGTTAAATAAATACAGGAACAAAGCTTTACCCAGAGCAGTATCATTATTTGTCGGCAACCTCGCCGCTGCTAAAGAAAATCAACGACGGCTCGATACACAGGATGATTACAACCGTATCTGGCCTGGCAGTCACCATAACGATTCACCTGAAAAAGACATGATGCAGACCGTTAGCAATATCATGAAAAAGAAAAAACCGTTTGCCAGTATTGATATCCATAATAATACAGGCAAAAATCCGCATTACGGCTGCATCAACATCCTCAATCCACACGGGCTGGTGCTGGCGGCAAAATTCAGCAATATCGCGGTTTATTTCACCGACCCGAAAGGCGTGCAGTCATCAGCATTTTCAGATTTCTGCCCTGCAGTTGTGCTCGAATGCGGACAGGCTGGCGACAAGTCTGGCGAAGACCATGCCCTGGCCTACCTGGAAACCATCTTGCAGATGGATGACCTGGCCTCGCAGGAAAGTAACAACCTGAAGCTTTATCACACCATCGCTCGTATCACGATTCCGAAAACAGTAACTATCGGTGACAGTAGCGATAACCATTCTTCTGATATTTATTTAAGCGAACCACTGGAAGACAGAAATTTTCACCTTATTCAACCAGGCACGGAATTTGCTGTCGCCAATTCTACAAAAGAAAAACTAATCGTGGTCAACAGTGAAAGCCATGAAGATATCACAGATGAATATATCGAGAGAGATAACGATAAGCTGCTTTTTAAAAAACCGATCACACTCGCGATGTACACCACCAGTGAAAAAGCGATAAGACAGGACTGTGTTTGTTACCTGATGGAAGAACTCCATATCGGCTAACTATTTTACGACAATCTCATAAAACACATTGCCATGATCGATATCTCGTACACCGTACATCTTGCCCTGTTTTTCAAAGAATCGGTAACGGTAAGTTCTTACACCATCAGTAGCAACCATTGTATCTTCCGAAACGGTTAATTCAGGCACGCCTTCAAGTGGTGGTGCCCTGGCGAGTAACCTGGTATCGAGAAAATAAGCAGACTTAGCGCTTTTTACTGACTCTGATTTCCTGCTCTCTACGCTATCAGCATCTGTTTCAATGCGTGTGGAATGCGATACTGCATCAGTCTCGATATCTCGAACCTCGACCTTATGCTGCTTTAATAGATCGATCAATTGCAGACCCGTTAATTGTACATAACCATCTTCAACGAGTTTATCAAGCGTTAAAAAGGGCGTATCCTCAGCATAAACATTATTTAGCTAATACCACAGATAAAAATAAAACAGTAACAGCGCGGTTTATAAACTCATGTGATCTCATGATGTTAATCCTGTTTAAACGCCAGCTTGCCACTACCTAAAAACATTACTGCAAGTGCTGACAACAAATAAAACATCTGCAATTCAACAGCCCAGCCACCATGTTCGCTCAAACTGAAAAAGTCACCCGTGTGTGCCAGCAGCAGGGCGACAAGCATATTCAGTACGATGATGAGCCCTCCTATCCTCGCCTGGTAACCGACGATCACCATTATTGGCGCTATCACTTCGCCGATATAAACCCCGTAAGCCAGGAATGCCGGCACACCATTAGCATTTAACATACCGCCAATGAAGTCCAGAGAACCCGGATGCATTATTTTTGCCACGCCATGAAACAACATGAGCAAGCCCACACACAACCTGATAATCAGCTTGCCAGTATCTGCATTTAACGAAGATAAATTCATCACACACCCCTTGTAAAAAAGTAGTTGGTCGGCAGTCATCGATTAAAAATCCATATTAATCGCTAATAAGCTAAATACAAGTATAACTTTTGTTTTATCTGGGCTATGCTTCAGCATAAGCACACAATAAGAATAAGAAAAATGAATAACATATCACTATTAATTCCCAAAAACCGTCGTCCCGTCTGGTCGCCATCACTAGAAGCTGTTGACGAGAACCTGGACAACCAGCCATCCGAGTTTATCGATATACCTCTGCTAGGAAGAATCACTGCCGGCAAACCGATCGAACGTGTCGAAGAAGATGAGCGCGTTAGCGTGCCAGCCAACATGGTGCGCAAAGATACCTATGCATTAAAAGTTTGTGGCCATTCCATGATTGACGACAATATCCAGGATGGTGATATCGTCATCATCGAAAAAAGGCACTCCGCAGAAAATGGACAATCTGTTGTCGCTCTGATCAACAATGAGCAGGTCACATTGAAAAAGTTCTACATTGAGACCGACGGTATTCGACTGCAACCAGCTAATCCTGAGATGGATGCCATCCTGCTCAAAAATGAGGAGGTAGAGGTACTGGGCGTGGTAACAGGTGTGATCCGCCGATTTGAGTAAATAATTAAAAAACTCAGTGAAAAGGGTCTGCAGATAATATCTCAGGCCCTTTTTTATGTATGGCGTTATTAACAAACGCCGAAACAGCTGCTTTTTTGCCAGTAAATACTGGATAAATCATAGGGAGATAGTCGGTGCATCTAATGGTAGAATTCGCCGTGTATCGAGGGTGTCGATAAAGTTGAAACAAATAACGCTAGCCGTCCACCAGTAACCCAAAGCTAACTCTATGAATTTCAAGTGATCATATGAAAGTTCAAGTAAGTGAATTAATCGTTAAATATATGGAGCGCCTCGGTATAGATACCATTTTCGGTATGCCAGGCGCCCACATACTGCCGGTGTACGACAGCCTGTACGACTCATCAATTCAATCCGTTCTCGCCAAACACGAACAGGGTGCCTCCTTCATGGCCTGTGGTTATGCGCGTGCGTCAGGGAAAATCAGCGCCTGCATTACTACCGCAGGACCAGGTGCGACAAACCTGGTTACCGGTATCGCTAACGCCTATGTCGACAAACAGCCCATCCTCATCATCACCGGCGAGACCCCGACTTATATTTTTGGTAAAGGTGGCTTACAGGAAAGCTCAGGTGAAGGCGGCAGTGTTAACCAGTGTGCTCTGTTTGACAGCATCACGCGCTATAACCGGGTGATCGAACGCACCGACTATCTGGAAAACGTACTTAATCAGACATCAAAGATTCTATTATCAGATAATTCCGGGCCCGTCTTACTCAGCCTGCCATTCAATGTGCAGAAAGAGATGGTTGAGCTTGATATCCTCGACAACATTGTTACTGACTATAATCCAGTATCACATCGAGACGACTTCCAGTCGTCACGACAGATCGAACGCTTCGTCGACCTGCTCAAAGACAGCGATAGACCGGTCATTGTATCCGGATACGGCTGCATTAAATCTGGTGCACAGTCATTAGTCACGCAACTGAGCCAATCATTAAATATTCCGGTTACCTCCAGCCTTAAAGGCAAAGGCACGATCAATGAATGCTCCGAGTTATCGCTGGGCAGCCTGGGTGTCACTTCGAGTGGTTATGCCTTTAACTATATCGTCAAGCAGTCCGATCTGGTTATGGTTTTAGGCGCCAGCTTTAACGAACGCACCAGTTACTTATGGAACGAGCAATTACTCGGCGAGAAGAATGTCATCCAGGTCGATATCAATGATGACCAGTTAAACAAAGTCTACCAGGCTGATCTGACCATCAACGCTGACATCAAACTCACACTGAACAGCGTGATGCAAAAACTGGCAGAACAGTCACTGGATAAAAAACAACTGGAAAACATCCATGATTTCAAAAACAATTATGAAGACAAGGCCAACAGGGATGGCAACTCAATTTTCCAGGCAGAGTTCTCTCTAGTTAAATCTTTTTTTGAAAAGATGAACAAGCATTTCCCTGAAGGTATTTCGGTTTTTGATGACAACATCATATTTGCACAAAACCTGCTCCAGGTTTCGACAAAAAATCGTTTTTATCCGAACGCCGGCGTTTCATCTCTCGGCCATGCAATCCCTGCTGCGATCGGCGCACAATTTGCTGAGAAGACCACCATGTTCGCAATTATCGGTGACGGCGGATTTCAGATGTGCTGCATGGAAATAATGACTGCAGTGAATTATGAAAAACCGCTAAATATAATATTATTCAATAATAGCAGCATGGGACTGATTCGAAAAAACCAGGTACAGAGTTACCACAATCGCTTTATCGATTGTGATTTCAACAACCCGGATTACAAAAAACTGGCTGACTCTTTCGGCATCAATCACATGTTGATAGAGACTGAGAATAATCTTAACTCACTATTTGAAAACACCGACTTTACCACCGGTATAAATCTTATCGAGATCATCATCGATAAAGATGCATTCCCGAACTACTCGTCAAGAAGATAACTAACCACTTCTATTCGCAAGCCAATGAACTCCGTAGAAAACCCATTATCCCTTCAACAGAGCAAAAAAATAGCTGAAGGCACTTCACTAAATACCGTCGAACTTGATAACTTAATCAAACAGTTATCTCAGACCGCTGACGACAATGCGATTGATCGAGTCATCTCGTTATATAACAAGTCGATACTAAAGCATGAACAGGATATCTGGCAGGATAACCCGACCGATAAAGAGATAGAGCAATATCAAAACTCTTTTAAAGTACTGGAGAAGCTATACGAACTGAAAACAAGCGATCAACGATTTGAATTCAAGATCGTAATCCCGGTGGCAGATCGACCTCAACACTTAAAACAATGCCTGGACAGTTTATTAATGCTCTGCCAGAGTTATCAATACGGTGGTTTAAAAAACGATAGATTCAGTAAAATTTCTGTCTTGATCGCTGATGATTCCAGAGATGAAAATAACATTCGTCTACATGAAAAGTATTGCTCTGACTTCACCACAACAGGGCTTATAACAGAGTATTTTGGACTGGCCGAACAACTTGATTTGGTCAAAGCTGCTACCAATAAAAACCCAGGGTTAGCAGCTATCGTTTCTGACGCTAACAACATCACAAACCCCTCTGACTTTTCTCATAAAGGCGCATCAATTATGCGCAACATCACTTATCTTAAGCTGAATGAGAATATCAGCGAAATCGACTCGAGAGATAACAACTTAATTTATTTCATCGATAGTGATCAGGAGTTTTGCGTTAACACCACGAAGTCCGATAACCAGTATGCGATAAATTACTTTCATTACCTGAATGAGATATTCAACACACAGGACATCTCAATACTTACAGGAAAAGTGGTAGGCGACCCTCCAGTTTCTCCTTCTGTGATGGCAGGAAACTTTCAGCAGGACATCCAGACCTTTTTAAGCTCTATCGCACAACTGACTCCTGAAGACGCCTGCATGTTCCATCAGCATCAGAAGAAAACCAGGGATGATGCTGCCTATCATGATATGGCAGATCTATTCGGCTTTACGAACAATGCCCAGATATTCGATTATCACTGCACATTACACGGCAAACATACTAACGCAGAATGTTTTCATGATTTTTCTAACAAGCTAAACCACTTCTTTTATGGCGAGCATCCAACAAGAAAAACATACTTCAGTTATGAGAATGGTTTTACTAATACTTCTACTGCCAGAACAGTTTATACCGGAAACTATATAATTAAATATAGTGCGCTGAATCACTTCATCCCTTTCGCTACGCTCAAGCTGCGCATGGCTGGCCCGGTTTTAGGCCGTTTATTAAAATCGAAACTTCAACATCAGTTTGTGTCGGCTAATCTACCTATGTTACATAATCGAACAGTTGCCTCAACAGGTGAATCCGAATTTCGAGCAGGCGTAAAAAGCAGCACACGAGGCATAGATCTTGGCAACGAATTCATCCGTCAATTCTATGGTGATGTCTTATTGTTTTCCATGGAAGAAATCACCAGCACCGGTCTCTCATTGAGTGATTCAGACAAAGAAAAAATCAGGCTCATCCTCGATCATACATACCAGAAGATAAAAAACAGCTATATTAAAAAACACGATTCTACCCTGCGGCTAAAGACACAGATAAGAATACGACTGCAAGACCAGAAGAACTGGTGGAATAACGCCTCAACCAGGGCTACACTGCCTGCTTCCACCCTGACTAACTTTGAAAGTTTCCTCGATAACATTCAGAATAATTTTGATGAAGGCACTGATGCGTACCAGCAGATCACAGAAAAAGAACATGCGGAACAACACCTGGAGAAGCTTCTACAATCCATCCTGAATTACCAGGACGACTTGAGCTGCTGGAAAAAATCTCTCAACGGCTAATCAGGAAACGTCGGCTACGCAATGAATATCTTCATCCTAAATACCGGACGCTGCGGCTCCACCACATTTATCAAAGCATGTGAACACATAAACAACTACACATGTGCACACGAATCTTTGTTGACTGAAATCGGCGCAAAACGCTTTAATTATCCACAAGATCATATTGAAGCGGATAACCGGTTATCCTGGCTACTCGGACGACTTGATGACGCCTATGCCGATAATGCTTTCTACGTGCACCTTACCCGCAACCCGGATGATACTGCGAGCAGCTTTTCCAAACGGATAGATTTCGGCATCTTGAAAGCCTATGAGCAAGGGATATTACTGCATGAGCAACATATTAATCCGGCAATCGATATTGCAAATGATTATATCGAAACCGTTGATAACAATATAAGGCTCTTTCTCAAAGATAAATCTAACAAGATGGATATCTCCATCGAGACCATACAGTCAGATTTCACTGATTTCTGGAATAAGATTGGCGCTGAAGGGGATCTGGATAAAGCCTTAGATGAATGGCATACAAACTATAACGCCTCCTGAAAATCTCATTCAGCCTCGCCTTAATATAAAACAACCACGCTCGTTCTCAATATATTCAGCCTGAAACTCAGGATACTCTTTTAACCAGCGCTCGACTATATCCTGCTCGTCATCTCTCGCTGCATCATCTAAAAAAACCACACATTGCTCCGCGAGATGCGGATAGAGTAATGGCAATGCAGGATATCGCGAATGCTTCTGGATGAAGCCTGGCGGACCATCAATGCTAAGCACCTCTATTTCAGTGACAGAGAAATCGCTCAAGTCATACCATTGGAAATCATCACCTTCTAATTCGACATCTTTTAAAGGCGCATGCAGGACATCACAATACTCAGTCAATGAAAAAGAATTTAATTGCTGTTGTGTTTGATCAACAAACTGCCGACCGTTCTCAAGACTGTAAACGTGACCAGACTGATTTAACTGACAGCATCGTGATAACACCAGGCTACTGGTTCCACTACTGCATTCAACGATGGTTTCAGGTTTATTATTCGTACAGTAGTCACTGATGACGGTTAGATAATCAGCCGCTGCAGACCAGTCTTCTGTAACAGGTAGAGAACTTTCAAAACCTAGTAATTTTTCCAGGCGCTGATATGATGCTGCAGAAGAACTTTTATTCATAGATAATATTAAAAACTAAAAAGCAGCCAGACAGCTGCTTTTTAGATAACAGACTTATCGTATAGATTACGCCTGATTCGTCATATCCTGACCACAACACATAGGTGATTTCACCATACCATGGCCATCAGGGCATTTAGATACATGCACCTGTGTCCCATCATCTGTTGTAATCGTGTCGTGCACCAGCTCTTTACCGCATTCGGCACATGTCATTGTGCCGATACCCATACCACATACTTCGCATTTGTAAGCCATTTGCCACCACCTTATTAATTACATAGTTTTTTTACACATGGTTAGTTTATTTGAATGGCCAAGGTGAGTAAACAATAATCTTCTTTTCTCTGCAAACGCTGCATCGATACCGTTTTATCAGCTAACAAATCTTGCTTAATAATTGAACAATAGCTAATTACCATTATTTCCCTGGGCTTTTTATGCTAGATAAAATTCGACACGACTTCGATTAAAAAAAACGACACGGTTGTTAAAAAACCTGCCACAGGCAGCCAGACTGAAAATACGCTGGCACCCTCCGGCTCAGGATCACGGCGTTTTATCTTTATCAGCGCAAGATTGACCAGTGCAAAAACCATTAACACAAGATAACTGGTTAGCTCTGCCAGTGTCACCATAGGTAATAACAAGGCAAAAAATATCATCAGCGATACTGAGAGCATCGTGCTATTCAATGGTATTCGGGTTAATGGATG
This sequence comes from uncultured Gammaproteobacteria bacterium, assembly GCA_963752725.1. Lineage (GTDB taxonomy): Bacteria > Pseudomonadota > Gammaproteobacteria > SZUA-229 > SZUA-229. The sequence continues at coordinate 19,061 of CAVWAI010000018.1, read as the reverse complement.
AATCTTTTTCAGATATCCCGGTAACCAGCCACGATCTGACATGCCATAGAGCATACGCGAGACCATGATGATCTGTATCAGAGCGCCATTTATCACTGCAAAAACGCCTATGACACTGATGATTACCGGCGCCCTGCCCGTTGCCGTCGAATAAACACTGGCTAGCGGTGCATCTGACAGTGACAGTTGTAACGGTGTCAAGACACTGATAGCTACCAGTGACACCAGGCCATATAACAAGGTCGAAATTATCACGCACAATAATATTGCTCTTGGCATTGTGTGCTGCGCATCGTTAACTTCTTCTGCCACGTTTACCATATCTTCAAAACCGATATACGCATAGAACGCCAGAAAGGCTCCCGAAAAAACACCTAATAGCATTCCGCCCTGAAGCATTGAATCCGAAGTAGCGTGCTGACCATTTCCTGTCAACTCATCCACAGACAGCTGGCTTAACTGTGGCAAATGATCAAAACCGACAACAATAATAATCAATAGACCGGCAACTTCAGCCAGGGTCAGCAAGGCTGCGACACGCACTGACTGTTTGATTCCCCACGATGCCAGACCACCTAATGTGAGCAACATCAGTGTAATCATCAGCCAGCGTGGCAGATCAAAAAAGATCTGCATATAACCGGAAAAACCGTGAGCGATAGCAGCAGTAGAGACGATACCTGCAGAAGTAATTAGCAGGCCCACTATCAGTGATAATTTTTTTACGCCGAAACCTTCGTAAATATATACAGCCTCACCGGCACTTACCGGATAACGTGAAGAAAGTTCAGCGTAACTAAAAGCAGATATAGCGGCTATGATCGATGCGATAAAAAAGGAAACCGGGGCAAAATAACCAGCCTCGGCGGCCACTTTGCCTACCAGCACATATATCCCTGCACCCAGGATATTACCCAGACCATAAAAGGTAATAAGGGAAAGCGACAGACTGCGCTTTAATGTTACTTTCTGCTTTATCATTGATGCTCAGTGTAACAAAAGCAACGCGTTACTTACCAGAACAGGCGGTCGTTCAAGTGGTTGAAAACGACTTTTAAAAATTTAAACCCGGGCTCAGCCATCTGGACATTATCTTTGACAGTGTGAGATTTCAGGCAGCCTGCTTTCGCAGACAGCCGTTGAATAATCACCAACAAAAAACAGCAACATAACTAACGATGACTCATAAACTTCATCATTTATTATATTGCTGCCTGGTATCTGAAGATTATGCAGCTAACGGCTGCGCCAGTGACTCGAGTATCTGCTGCCTCCTCTGTAAGACCGTATCAACCACTTTATTATAATCCGCACCCACGGCGCTGAACATTTCCGGCACATCGATACCCAGCCCGTGCAGAGTATCATCAAGAAAATCCAGCCTCGATTCTATTGACTGTAGATAAGCAAAACTTTCAGCTTCAGGCAGTTTTGCAAGTTCATCATGTAAGCGACCCAGACCAAAGGCAACATGGTCAACCTCATCTTCGAGTGGTGTTTGAAGTGAGTCGCGCGTACCCGGATCAGCCATCGGCACGACTTGCTCGACCGCTTCACTACCCAGGGCTTCGACACAGACGTACATATCGGTTAAGAAATCCATCCAGTTGAGCGAGCGAAAATGTGCCAGAAACATGTCCTGCTGCATTTCACTAAATACCGGCGTGGTATCACTGCCGAACTTTTCTATCCATTCTTGCTGGATGCGTACATGACGGCTTTCATCACCGACCTGTTTCGCCATAAATAAACGGCTTTCATCATCCGGCGCATCTGCAATGCGCTCTGCTACCGCACGCATGATCAAATAGTCTACCTGGGTATACATCACCAACAACCGGCCCATGGCAACTTTATAGTCATTATCATCAATGCTTTGTATTTTGCTCATTTCACTTTCTCCTCGATAATTATTATCAATTATGCCGACAACCGTTAAAACGGTTGGTTCAGGATAACCCCAAAAACACAGAAAAACCTGGGTATATTTATTAAGCAGCATTTATTTTAAAATAAGCATCTTTATTTTTTGCTTTTGTACCGTTGTGCCCCATGAAAAAACCTGAACTTCTCTCCCCCGCCGGATTAATCAAGAACATGCGTTTCGCCTTTGCCTATGGCGCAGATGCCGTCTATGCAGGCCTACCTCGATACAGCCTGAGGGTGAGAAATAATGATTTTCGCCTGCCAAACCTGGAAGCCGGCATCAACGAGGCACATGCGCTGGGTAAAAAGTTTTTTGTAGCCACCAACATCCTGCCGCATACAGCAAAAATCAAAACCTTCATGGATGATATGGAACCGATCATTGCGCTTAATCCAGACGCCCTGATCATGGCTGATCCCGGCCTGATCATGATGATCAAGGATAAATGGCCGGATATGCCTATTCACCTGTCCGTACAGGCCAACACCTTAAATTCACCTTCGGTTAAATTCTGGCAGTCTGCGGGTGTCGAACGCATCATCCTGTCACGCGAATTATCTCTCGATGAAATTGCCGAAATCCGTGATGACTGCCCCGATGTAGAGCTTGAAGTCTTTATCCATGGCTCATTATGCATCGCCTATTCCGGACGCTGCCTTTTATCAGGCTATTTCAATCACCGCGACCCCAACCAGGGAACCTGTACCAACTCCTGTCGCTGGAACTACAAGGTTAAAAATAATAACAGTGATCAGGGCATCGAAAACACCGGTGTCTGGAAACCCGATGCTGACGAATCCGGTGAGATTGCATCACAACAGTTTTTACTCGAAGAAGAAGGCCGCCAGGGCGAATACATGCCCATCGAAGAAGATGAACATGGCACCTATATCATGAACTCCAGAGACCTGCGTGCCGTCGAGCATGTTCACCGGCTGGTCGATATCGGCGTCGATTGCCTGAAGATCGAAGGCCGCACCAAATCCTACTACTACACCGCCAGGGCAACACAGATATATCGCCAGGCAATCGATGATGCCGTCGCTGGCAAAAAATTTGACCCGCACCTCATGACCGAGCTGGAAAACCTGGCGCATCGTGGCTATACCGATGGTTTTTTCGAACGCCATGCACCACAGGAGACTCAGCGTTACCGGGACAGCAGCTCGCGCAGCCAGCGACAGATGTTTTCAGGTGAAGTGATCGAATTTGATAAACCAAATAAACGCATCCTGGTCGACATCAAAAACAAGATTACGGTCGGTGATGAAATGGAGTTGTTAACCGCTACCGGCAACCATAAATTCACCCTGAAAGACATGACTGACCAGAGGGGCAATAACATCGATTGTGCGCCTGGCAGCGGTCACCAGGCGTGGGTGACAGTTAACGGCGATATCGATGAGGTGAGCCTGGGTCTATTGTGTAAAACACTGAATGAAGAGTCAGCTAGAATCGATATAGATTAGACATTTTCATCACAAAATGACGCATTAAAATTCAAACAGTCTACACTTTAAACCTGCAGATATTAAAACAGCGACTTAGCGAAATCAGGGCTAAACGCTGCTCAGAAGGTTTACCAGTATGCAAGACAGTTTTGATGAAGAAGTAATTATTGCCAATGCCGTGCTCGGTGATCATACGGATAACTACGAAGAATTTGATCAGGATATCGATCCCGAAAAACTCGGCGAAAAGCTGGTACAGACGAATACCCTCAAAGGAACTTATAGAGAATACCAGTTATACGCACCCAGACATTTACTGCTCAGTTTTGTTGAAAAGAAAAAAGCAAAAACAAAAGAAAAAAATTTTCGCGTTGATCTCGCCTGGTTATCATCCGAACCTGATCACAACAAAATCATTGTATGGAAATGGTTATACGCAGCTTTAGCTGCGGGTGCTTTTTCCGGATTATTTCTCTTCCTTGCCATCGCAGAAATACTCAAACTCGAATACTGTCTCGTTGCTGGCGTCATCACATTGACAGCAGCTTTAATCTGCTCATTGATTTTTGTCTACCTGATGCGCGATGAATATATCTTCAAAAGCTACTTTGGCGGTGCCAGACTCTTTTTGATCGAAAACAAGAAACCTGACCAGCAAAAATTCGATAATTACTTCATAAGCTTACAGCAGACAATTGACCGGGCGCAGACAAAGATACCTGTTACAGATAGACTGGTTGGCGAGCTGAAGATGTGTCGCCGTCTGAAAGATGAAGGCATAATCGACGAGGAAAGTTATACCTCAGCAAGAACTGCAATCTTCAAGCACGAACAGTATAAAAGCTAGATATTCAAATTATTAAAAAAGTTAGTTAAAAATCGATTGCCAGATAAAAAAATATAAAACGGCCCTGTTCGATATCAATCTTAAGCGTCGCACCATGGTATAGCGCGTAATCAATATAACCCGGTATCGCACTATTAACATGGCATTCGCTGGCATGTTGCGGAGATTCAAAATCACGGTCCCGGTCATACCAGGCCAGCAACATATGCTCACCGATCAATTTCTCAGCTTGCTCATTCGCAAGTACCATTGCCTGCAGGTAATCGTCCAGGGCTGGATCGGGCGATAATTCAACGATGGTAACGCCGGTATAATCCGGTGCCTGCGGCAAGTTACATTTAGACTCTATAGTCATAGATAGTCCTGGTATTAACTGATTATCAATGTGATTACATCTGTTCCAATTTTAATCCATAACTTACTACGAATACACGCACTACTGGTTTTCGCTTTTGCCTGTCGCAGGAAACCAGAAAGGTTTGCTCATGACGCAAAATATCCAGGAAGAAGCAGCATAAAGTAACCCTCCCATAGCGATATAATTAAACGCAGTTTCCGCGGCTTTACGATCAGCAAGGTTACTGTACTCACCGATAACGCTTAACACAACGGCGACCGCAAATACCAACAAGCCTGCTAAAACATTAATTCTTAATATACGACGGCGTAACATCGCGCTATCCATAGGAAGCAACTTCATACCAAACTCCAGAACATGTTAAATAAGTGCGGCCTAATATACCGAAATACTAAAATTCCAACTTGATTTGCATCAAGAGCACACAAAAACCTCCTGCGACCAGCTGATCATATTGATTGAAAAACACCGCATATTTATTCTGATCTTATTGATTTAAATGTTTAATTAACCAATAACCATAGATTTTTAGAAATTGACCTCTATTCTTTTCGTATTCAGCTACTTATCCTGAAGCAGGATACATGCTGAAAGCCGTTCAATGTCAATAAAAACAAATGAGGTAAATATTATGCACCTGATAAATCGTACTTTTCAAATACTAGCTATTATGCTTTTTGCTGCACCCTTCAACGCTTACGCCAGCTCATGGAGCTGTAGTCACGGCAACGACGTACGTGAAGTCCATGTCGAACGTCCAACGTCCTCTCCTGTACCGTGTAATGTTGTTTACAAGAAACAAACGGAAGGCGTTGAAGATCAGATACTCTGGAACGCAAACAGTGACGACAGTTACTGTGATGAAAAAGCACAAGGTTTTGTTGCCAAGCTTGAGTCCTGGGGCTGGGTCTGTACAGAGACAATCAGTGATGATACTGGCATGAGCATGGAAACTGCAGAAACAGTAGAAACAGTAGAAACAGTAGAAACAGAAGAAACAGAAGAAACAGTAACAACTGATAATGCTGCCGAAGAAGCTGTTACAGCCAACGAAGCAGACAGTACTGACAGTGAAGTAGATACAGCAACAGACACCACACCCTAATAAGTGACTGTATATTAGCAGAGGCAGGTCCTTATTGTTAAAACCGGATCTGCCTCTGCTGTTCTGGGCTGTTAGCTGATTAAAATCACTTTTCCCGTTAGATTGTTTGGCGATAGATTAAACTAATAACATTGATCCAAATCACACAACACTCAATCACCCTGTCGTAAAACCACAATAAGAAAAAACAAAACTACAGCTATTAACCATTGTGCGGTAATCTTCGCTTACTAAATAATTTTGACAGCAAAACTGCACTGCTCAATGTAACCAACGACCCGGAGTCCCTGTGTTAAATCATCGCATCATAATCCTGACAGCTCTATTCATTAGTCTTAATCTTCTTCTCGGCTGTGAAAAAGATGTGCAGCAACCACCGACGCCTAAAGTAGCAACTCAGTCAGAAGATAAATCCACTAACCTCGCTAGCGGAACGGTTATCGAAAGCATCGATGCTGCTGGTTACACTTATGTCCAGGTCGAGAGCAATGCTGAAAACATCTGGCTGGCCGGCCCGAAAACAACAATCACTCAAGGTGGCTCTATCGATGTAAATACCCGAGCACCGATGAGAAATTTTCACAGCAAGGCCTTAGATCGTGATTTTCCTGTTATCTACTTTGTCGACAGTTACTCTGGTAGCGCAGTACAAAGCGCCCCAGCTCAGAATCTCAGCATCAGCATCAGCAGCAACAATGGATATACCGGCAGGCAATCAACCCGTTACTGATATCAAAAGCATGGTCGCTAAAAACCTGGATTTAAAGACGCCTGTTAAACGTGCCGAAAACGGCCAAACCATCGCCGAAATCTACGCCAGCAAACATGAGCTTTCTGGCAAACTGGTTAAAGTACGTGGCAAGGTAAGCAAATTTACTGCTAACGTCATGAACAAGAACTGGATTCACATAATAGATGGAAGTGGTGAAAATGACCTGACTGTCATTACCGATCAGCTAGTTAAACCTGAACAGATGATCGTTATCGAAGGCACCGTATTACTCGACAAAGACTTCGGTTATGGTTATTTTTATGAGCTGCTGATAGACAATGCCAAAGTAGCTATAGAATAATGTTACCAGCTGCAACACAACATCAGTAAATTAGGAGAATTATAATGAGCAATAATTTAATGATACTACCGGCAGGTAAACCTGAAAATATTCGATTGATACAGATACCCGATGATTTTGAGGAACATGAAGCCTACCGTTACGTTACCGGCTTGATTGCAAAAGCAGAAGAAGATTCAGACTACACCTGGGATGATATTTTAGAACTGCTCGAGGAAAGAGGTTTCGAAGCGATTGATTTCGTACTCGGCCCTTCTATAGATTAAGGCTACTGGTAAACCTCTAAAGACTGCCTCGTAAGATGACCAACAGATCTTTTTCAAAGACGAGGCTTATCTAATCACTTTTTTTCAGGACGATATTTTTGATTGTCACGCCAAATTCAGCGTGCGTATTATCACCATCGGCCATCAGCCATAAAGCCACTACGTTTAGCGGTTGCTCGGACTGAAAAGTGGATTGCCGCCATCCTGAACCTATGTCCCTGCTCGCTACAGAAACCATGGTAATCCGTTTATTGTATGGACTGAGCCAGCGTTCACCCGCTGGATGCCTTGCACCGGCGACCAGGTAGATCATCTCTTCTGATGGAAACTTCAACAGCTCTCTAACCCGCTTCAACCAGGCAGGCACGAAAGGGTTAATTGAGTCATCATCAGATTTCAACAGCAAGCCCAGCTTGAACACCGCATCGTCTCCCGATCGTTCGAGTTCATGCTGTAAATCCTTACTCAGTGGCCCACTTTCACTGCGCCACTCGAATGTCACCTGATTAATCTGTTTTACTGTATCAAACGGCAGCATTAAAATTGAAGCGCTGTTATCTACATCAATCTGTAACTGCTGATCCTGGTAAGAGATACGGTTGGCTGTTATTTTTTTAAACTGGATATGTTCGAGTTTATCAGCCTGTAATGAAATGACTTCTGCCGGCGAAGCAGAAAATACAGTATCTGTATGCAGTAATAGCATCACTGTAAATGCTACAGAGATATAACAGTGATTACTTTTTATGATCATCATCGAACTTCGTCAGTGAATAATGAAAGCTTAGGCAGAACAGCCAGACTTAAGTTCAGTATGTTAGAAAGGGTAATAACGGCTAAAGACTAATGTCTTAGTCATCCTTAAATGTGAATTACACAACATTAATAGAAATTAAAAAGCCCGCTAATCCGGGCTTTAAGATTGCAAAATACATCCCTGTATTCAGTCGAAATCAGTCATACCTATACTATGGGAATGACCACTACGCCTTAGAATAAATTTCTGATCCAGCTTTCTTAAATTCTTCCGACTTAGCCTTCATACCCTCGTCGAGAGCAACCTCGATTTTATCGAAGCCGTTCTCAGCAGCATAATCCCTAACGTCCTGCGAAATCTTCATCGAACAGAACTTCGGCCCGCACATCGAACAGAAGTGTGCCACTTTATGCGCATCTTTCGGCATGGTCTCATCGTGGTATTCACGTGCACGTTCCGGGTCAAGCGCAAGTTTGAACTGATCCTGCCATCTGAATTCAAAGCGCGCCTTCGACATGGCATTGTCACGTATCTGCGCACCGGGGTGGCCTTTTGCGAGGTCAGCCGCGTGTGCTGCAATCTTGTAAGTGATGATACCGACGCGTACGTCTTCTTTATTTGGCAAGCCTAGATGTTCTTTCGGGGTAACGTAGCACAGCATGGCACAGCCATACCAGCCGATCTGTGCTGCACCGATGCCCGAGGTAATGTGATCGTAACCCGGCGCGATGTCGGTGGTTAGTGGGCCGAGGGTATAAAACGGTGCTTCATGACAGTCTTCAAGTTCCTTGTCCATGTTTTCTTTGATCATCTGCATGGGCACATGACCCGGACCTTCGATCATTACCTGCACGTCATGCTGCCAGGCAATTTTGGTTAACTCACCCAATGTTTCCAATTCACCGAACTGGGCTTCATCGTTAGCGTCTGCAATGGAACCGGGGCGCAGGCCATCACCTAATGAGAATGACACGTCATAGGCTTTCATGATCTCGCAGATCTCTTCGAAGTGGGTATAGAGGAAACTTTCCTCATGATGCGCCAGGCACCATTTCGCCATGATCGAACCACCGCGTGAAACGATGCCGGTAACACGTTTCGCCGTCATCGGTACATATTTGAGACGTACACCGGCATGGATAGTGAAATAATCCACGCCCTGCTCGGCCTGCTCGATTAAAGTATCTTTAAAGATTTCCCAGGTCAGATCTTCGGCAACGCCGCCAACTTTTTCCAGTGCCTGATAGATCGGCACGGTACCGATAGGTACCGGTGAATTACGCAGAATCCATTCACGGGTTTCGTGTATGTTCTTTCCGGTAGACAGATCCATGATGGTATCGGAACCCCAGCGGATGCCCCAGACCATTTTTTCGACTTCTTCGGTAATCGATGAAGTGACGGCCGAGTTACCCAGGTTACCGTTAATCTTTACCAGGAAGTTGCGGCCGATAATCATCGGTTCGACTTCTGGATGATTGATATTAGCGGGAATAATTGCACGACCGCTGGCCACTTCATCACGGACGAATTCCGGTGTGATCTCATTGGGCAGATTGGCACCAAAAGACTGCCCGGGATGCTGCATTAAAACTTTCCTGTATTCAGGATCTTTGCGTAATTCCTGTAACTTCATGCTTTCACGGATGGCGATGTATTCCATCTCCGGCGTGATGATACCCTGCCTGGCGTAATGCATCTGCGAGACATTCTTCCCGCTAGAGCGCGGCGTGGCGTACGGATATGCTCAAATCGCAGATCGGCCAATGATGGATCATTTTGACGCTGCTGGCCAAAATCAGAGCTTGGACCCGCCAGTGCTTCGGTATCATTACGTTCCTCGATCCAGTTGCTGCGTACATCTGCCAGTCCCTTTAACAGGTCGATTTTTACATTCGGGTCGGTATAGGGGCCCGAAGTATCGTACACCGGGATGGGTGGATTCGGTTCTGCACCAAAACTGGAAGCGGTATCTTCGAGATAAATCTCACGCATCGGCACCCGAATATCCGGACGAGAACCCTCGACATATATCTTTTTTGAGCCATCTAGCGGTTTGGTCGAATCGGATGACAGCTCGGCTGCGCGATCAAGGAAGTCTTGGGGTATTGCACTCATACATGGGCACCATTTAATTTGAATCAGGTTTATCTGTAAATGTCAGAGCACAATGATACCCGATTCTAGCGCTCAATAAACACACTGCAGCCTGTACATTGGACAATTTGGCAGAAAATTCTGCAAAACCATCACTTTTAACTCCATTAAGCCACTGACGTTAGCGCCATTTTGTTGTTAAATCACATCATATTATCTGTGCATTATACCTACCAAGGTGTGTCCGCTCAGGGTAGAATGCGCATCTTTCAATGATTATTTATAGAAGGCGTTACATGGACTTCGAAAAAGCTAGATTCAACATGGTTGAACAACAGGTACGCCCCTGGAACGTACTTAACCCACGCGTACTGGAAGTGATCGGTGAAATTCCACGCGAGAATTTCGCCCCGGAAAAATATAAAAATCTGGCTTACGTCGATACGCGCATTCCACTCGGCAACTTTGAAAACCACCCGTGTGATATGGCAAATCCAGTGCTTGATGGCCGTATCCTGCAGGAAATGGATATACAGGATAATGATCTGGTGCTGGAAATTGGCACCGGCAGCGGCTATCTTACCGCCTGCATGGCAAAACTGGGCGACCATGTCGATACCGTCGATATCAATGAAGAAATGACTGCGATAGCGAAAAAAAATCTACAGTCACTGGCCATTAATAACGTAAATTTCTCCACCGGCGACGCATCAAAAACCTGGCATCAGAAACGTAATTATGATGTCATCGTGATTTCAGCGGCGATGAAAGAAATCCCTGCCAGTTATAAAAACTTGCTTAAAGTCGGCGGCAGAATGTTTGTCGTCACCGGCGCAGCACCGGCAATGACAGCACATCGGGTAACGCGTACCGAGCAAGATGAATGGACCGTCGAGGACCTGTTTGAAACCTCCATTGAACCCATGATAGAAACTGTTAAACCAATATTTGAATTTTAATCATGCGTGAATTTAATGCGCAGCAATTAAAAGCGCATCTTGAGGCCTGCCAGCTTGAAGCAGACCAGCCGCAACCATTTTTGCTCGATGTTCGACAACCCTGGGAATACGATATCTGTAAAATAGAAAACAGCGTATTGATCCCCATGTCAAAAGTCCCCGCTGAGCTTGAATCGCTTGATTCTGATCGCGAGACAGTGGTTATATGCCATCATGGTATACGCAGCCGCAGTGTCGGCCGTTACCTGGAACAGGCTGGCTTCAGCAATATTATAAATTTATCTGGTGGTGTTGCTCAGTGGGCACAAACTGTCGACACACAGATGCCAACATATTAAAAACTCGTTTAACAGCATCAAAATTTAACAAAGAGATAAAAATGAAACAGCTAGCTCAAAGCATCTTAGGTTTATTTCTCTGCTCTGCAGCCACCACGACTCCAGCGCTTGATCTGAAAGAAGCCATGGATCTCGCGCTGCAATACGATACGACGTTACAGGCAGCTTACGCCAACTATCTGGCTCTATCTGAAGCGTCTTCACAGACTACTGCTGCGGTACTGCCGCAGATCGGTTTCAACGCTCATATCATCAGGGGCACCAGAGAGACTGAAAGAACAACTGGCACTTTTGATGCAGACACCAACAGTGATGGTTATTCTTTAGACTTAAACCAGGTCATCTTTGATAAGTCTGTGTTTGACAGCCTGGACGAAGGTGATGCCATCGTTGCCAGAGCCCTGGCTGATTTTGAAGCCGCCAAACAGGACACCGTGGTGCGCCTTGCCACTGCCTATTTCGATGTCTTAACCGCTATTGATACCCGGGAAACCGCCAGCGCAGAAAAGAAAGCCATCGGCAAACAGCTGGAGCAGAGCAAAGAGCGCTTCAATGTGGGTCTGTCAGCGATCACAGATGTCAAAGAGCAACAGGCAAGTTATGACGTTGCCGTGGCTGATGAGATCATCGCAATCAATAATGTCTCAAACACCCGTGAAGCCTTACGTTTCATCATCAATCAGTACCCGGAAGATCTGAAAGTTGCAAGCGAAGACATGCCCCTGGTTATTCCTGAGCCTATGGATATAAATGCCTGGCAGGAAAAATCGTTACAGACTAATTTTTCACTGTTAGCGGCAAAATACTCAATTGACGCTGCACAGAGCGCTTACGATGGTAGCAAGGGCGGACATTATCCGACATTAGGGCTGAATGCTTCGTATGGTTTTGAAAGCAACGACGACACCAGCTTCCTGGGGGTCCCAGTAGACGCCCGTGATGATACCGATACACGTGTTATGTTGAATCTTGACATCCCAATCTACAGAGGTGGTTTCACCAGTTCGACAGTGAGACAGAAACTGGCCGAACTGGACGCAGCAAAAGCCTTACATGAGCAGGAAAAACGACGCACCATCGGTTTATCACGCAGCGCCTACTTGAGCCTGGAAGCCGACATCGCCAACGTCAAAGCACGAAAACAGGCGATTGTTTCGACACAGACATCACTGGATGCCACCCTGGCAGGTTACGATGCCGGCACCCGTACCAGTGTCGACGTACTATTATCACAACGCCTGTTATTCAGCAGTCTGCGTGATTATTCAGTGGCACGTTATACCTACCTGACCAATAGCCTGAAATTAAAACAGGTGGCAGGCACCCTGGCGCTTAGCGATATCGATGATATAAATCAATGGCTGATCCCTAAACCAGCCAGTTCGCAATAAGCCCGAACCTGCATCCAGATTCCCTGGTGAAAAACAGCACAGATAAATCACTGCAGCTCAGATCCTATTTAACGCCAAATTACTGGCCGTTATGGTTTGCTATCGGCTTATTACGACTAATCGCATTTCTACCGGTTTCGATCATTTATTCGATGGGCTCTGCCCTGGGCATACTACTCTACCGTACGGTAGGATCGCGACGGCGCGCGGCCCGCATAAACCTGAAACAGGCGTATCCTGATCTCACCGATAAGGAGATCGATTCGCTGAACAAAAAAGCATTTAAGAGCCTGGGCATCTCAATTTTTGAAACCGGCGCCGCATGGTTTAAAAAAACCAGTACCTTGAAAGAACACTGCAGCATCGAAGGCAAACAGCATCTTGATTCAGCAATGGCGAAAAATAAAGGCGTTATCCTATTAACCGGTCATTTCACCACACTGGAAATGGGTGGCCGCCTGATCGGCACTTACGTCGACAGATATAATGCTGTGTTTAAACGGGCTCATGACCCGCTGTTCAATGCACTGATGGTGCATTATCGCTCCAGGATGGGTAACGAGTTAATCGAAACTAAAAATGTGCGCGCCATCATTCGTGGCATTAAAAATGGCCATGCCACCTGGTTCGGCCCTGATCAGGATTTTGGCGATCAGGATATAGTATTCACCCCTTTCCTCGGCGGTATCGCATCGACATTAACCGCTACTGCAAAGATAGCCAGGATGACCGGCGCACCCGTGGTACCCTTTTACCCGGTCAGACTAGATCATGGCAAAGGTTACAAACTTATCGTATTACCCGCACTGGAAAACTTTCCTTCAGATGATATCGAAGCAGATAGCGCACGTGTGAACAAAACCATTGAGGACATGGTCTATGACTGTCCTGAACAATACCTCTGGTCACACAAACGCTTTAAAACGCAAGCCGACCGACGCACCAATATCTACGCGTCGTAATATTCATGTTTTTCTATCGCCTGCTACTAATACTTCTCAGTCCGATCATCCTGGGCCACATAGTGTGGTTAGCGATAAGCAACAAACAGAGCCGCTATTTCTGGCAACGTCTGGGATTTAACTATTCAAACCTGCCAAAAAACAGCTTATGGTTTCACTGCGCCTCAGTCGGTGAAGTCAATACCTTGCTGCCTCTATTAAAAAACATCCACAAGAAGAATGATCAACTGAAAATAATCATTACAACGAACACCATCACCGGGGCTAAAGTCATTGCCCAACAGAAGCTTGATTATCTGTACCACAGCTACCTGCCCTTTGACTGGCCTTACGCTATCAGCTCTTTTATTGCCGCTACAAAACCGGCTTCACTTTATATTATGGAAACAGAGATATGGCCAAATCTGTTTGCCGGCTGCAACAATAAAAAGATACCGATACAGATCATCAATGCACGTCTATCAACCAGGACAACCGCAAGCAACAAGTGGGTTCTAGCCCTGCTTAAAACCAGCCTGTCAAAAGTGGGTGCCGTATATGCCCGCTCTACAGACAATGCGCTTGCCTACCAGCAACTCGGCGCACCGGCCGAAATAATAAAAACAACCGGCAATCTTAAATTCACTACCGCGATTCATTCCGAGCAGACTTTACCGGAGACAGACATCCCGCGAGATCGTGAATATGTTCTGCTGGCCTCGACGCATCAGGATGAAGAAAAGCAGATCTACAATATCTGGGCGCAGCTTAAGCGAAAAGAACTGCTCGTCATCGCACCCAGGCATCCAGAACGCAGCAGCTCGATCGTCAAACAGCTTGAGAACAAAAACATCGCTATCCGCAGTAAAGATCACACCATCACAGATAAAACAGAAATATTTTTACTGGATACTGTCGGTGAATTAAAAAACTATTTCACCAGATCAAAACTGGTCATCATGGGCGGTTCATTTATTCCCGTTGGCGGTCACAATATTTTAGAGCCCGCCGGCTTCAATAAAGCCATCGTCACTGGCCCCTACATGGAAAATTTCAGAGACGAACTGGACCTCATGCTTGATAAAGAAGCTATTATCCAGGTCGACTCTATCGAACAACTAAAAGACAAGTTAAACCAGTTACTGGATGATGAAAACTATCGAACTGGTCTGGAAGAAAACACAGCACGATTAGGCAGTAATGTTGAACAGCTACTAGAAGATTACACAGACCTGATACTGTCAGATAGGATTATAAATTAAAATCAGCAACACACCGTCATTACTAGTAGCGATAGCGACGTGGCAATGACAGAAATCATCCTGTCATTTTTAATTTACCGCTTATAAGCTGCCAATAACTCTGACCAGTTATCTTCAGAAAAATTAAAACCTGTTACATTCTTCTTGAATTTCAACAGAGACCGTTTCAGACGTGCGAGGTTCTGCATTTTCCACGATGCCGAATTCACCCTGATATAACTGTTATCAAAATCGATCAGGTAGACATCGCCTGAGTCGTTCAACAGAATATTTCGGGCATTAAGATCGGCGTGATAGATATCATGCTGATGGAAAGACTTGATGCAGGCACCTACTTTTTTCCACAGTTCTGCACTGATGGCATTCTTTTCTAAAACATCCGCCAGTGTTTTACTGTTCGCTATCTTCTCTGTGATCAGGTCGGCACGATAGTAAAACATTTTTTTATCGACATGTGCAGCGACCGCATCAGGTACAGGCAGACCCAGTTGTCGCATCTTTTTAAGTAAACGCCATTCTCTAAAAGCACGTGATTTCTCGATATCGAAGCCCAGGTACTGGTCTTTCAAAACTGAAGCCACTGCGCCGCCGCGATAATAATGTTTTAATACCCAGGTTTTATCCTCATGTGAAAGATAGACTACCCTGGCTCTACCGATTCCTGACCCAGTAGTTAATTCTGCTGCTGGCGTTGAATTATTTTGCTGAGCGCTCTGATTAGTGTGATAATCACAGTCAAACAACTGTAGCGATGGATCAGCAATGATGCTGGCATCATATAAAATATATGAATCACCTGTTTTTTTTATTTTAAACTGACTTTCCAATGGTATCTTCTCGGATAATTACTCAGACATTCTCTCCTGCCAAACCACCAGAGACCCTGTGCCTGCTTAGACTTTCTGCCTTAGGCGATATTACTCATGTTTTACCGACATTGCGAACATTGCAGAGCCATTGGCCGAGTACAAAAATTACCTGGATTATTGGAAAGACTGAATATCAACTCGTCAAAGCTATCGACGATGTCGATTTCATTATCTTCGACAAATCATCAGGTTTACCCGGTTACTTCGATCTACACAAACAGATTAAAAACCAGTTAAAAGGGCAGTCTTTTGATGTGCTGCTGCACATGCAGTTATCGCTGCGCGCCTCGATCGCAAGTCTATTCATACCAGCGAAGCTAAAACTAGGTTTTGACAGAGCACGCGCTAAGGACTTGCAGACACTATTCTGTAATCAACAGATTATTCCTCGATCAACACGCCAGCATGTACTTGACAGCTTTCTAGAATTTCCTCGTTTCTTTGGCCTTGAACCGGTTTTTCAGTGGGATATTCCAGTCTCAGCCTCCGCTATCGCCTCTGTTAAAAAGAAAATTAATTCTGATAAAAAGTTGTTTATCATTAACCCCTGTGCGGTCGCTAAATCAAAAAACTGGCGTAACTGGACAGCTGAAGGTTATGCCGCAAGCGCTGACTATATCAGTGATAATCATGACATGCAGGTAATCCTGACTGGCGGCAATAACCCGCTTGAAAAAGACACAGCGAACGAAATCATTTCGTTATGTAAATCGGCGGAGCCTCTCAACCTTGTCGCAATAACCAGCATCGATGAAATGGTGGCACTGCTACAACTGGCCGACATCGTTGTGGCACCAGATACCGGACCGTTGCATATCGCCAGTGCACTGGGCACAGACACCATCGGATTATATGCATCGACCAATCCGGAACGGGCCGGGCCATATAACCACAAACGATTTATCGTCAACAAATACCCGCAAGCCCTGTTAGAGTACAATAATACAACCGTTGAAGACGCCTCCTGGGGCGAGCGGATAAAAACGGCAGAATGCATGAAGTTAATCACCGTTGATGATGTAATAATACAGATCGAAAATATACTCAGAATATCAGATTGAATACCGACACGAATATCACACTGAATAAAAAAACAGCATGACACATAAATACAAAATCATCGGCTGTATACCTGCGAGATACGCATCGACAAGATTGCCAGGGAAACCGCTCTCCGATATCAACGGTAAACCGATGATTATCCATGTGGTCGAACGTGCGTTACAGGCAGCAACGCTGAGCGATGTCATCGTATTAACAGATGACCAGCGGATATTCGACGTCGTGAATAATGCAGGTTACAGCGTCGCCATGACATCTGCAGACTGCGCTTCAGGCACCGACCGCATCGCCGAATACATGCAGGAGTCATATGCTGATATTTTCGTTAATATACAGGGCGATGAAGTAACACTCGATCCGCTGCACATCAACCACCTGGTACATAACTTTGTCGATCAGGCAGAACCGCAGATGGGAACTCTCTCACACTGGTGTACTGATAAGCAGACGCTCGCAGCACCATCAAACGTAAAAGTGGTCACCGCTGTCAATGGCAATGCATTATATTTTTCCAGGAACATGATCCCGGTTACACAGCAGGGCGAAATCGCCGATAAAGGCCAGATACATATCGGTGTCTATATCTACACGCGTGAGACATTGACCAGGCTGATGCAGCTGGAACAGACGCCGTTAGAGCAGACAGAAAAACTAGAGCAGCTGCGTGCACTGGAAAATAATATAGCCATCAATGTCACAACGCTTGATGAATACCAGGGCCTTGCAGTAGACACTCCTGAAGACCTGAAAAAAGCCAGAAAGCTGCTGACTAGCTAGCAAACCTGGAAACTATTTTACCGCAGATTAGGGCAGGAAGCCCGTAAGTAGAATAACGCATACCGCCATGGATGGCGGGTAATAGAACAATGCAGGAGCTATTGTCGAGGAGCAGTTATCGAAGCGCGGAGACGCAGAGTTTTTTATTGCGCCGCAGGCGCGATTAACAACCAACAGGTTCTACTCTGCGTCTCCGCGCCTCTGCGGTTAAAAATCATTTTCACATTAACAAAACTGATTAATTACAACCTTGATACCCACTAGTATATTCAGCATCTTTGGAAATACTGAACTCATCTCTGACCTGTCCCTGATTATTAATAAAACGCGCCAGCAGTTTGTTGCCATTTACGTCGATAACAACGGAGCCAGCTTCTAACAGGCCGATATGATGTGCCGGGTGATCTAACGGGCCCTGATCAACTCTTGAGGCAGAACCTGCAACCATATATACCACTCCCTGATTCGCTGCTTTGTTCAAAGGTTTTCTATATTGCTTATTTTTATTATTAACCCCATTGGACACGATGTTATCTGAAGAAAAATCGCCTGATTTACCGTAGGCGCAGTCCAGCAGATACGAACGTTCATACATATGGCTATGACCAGACAAGACAAGATCAGCGCCCGCTTTTTCCAGTATGGGCAAAATATTCTCACGCATGTCCCGCATCCTGCCACGACTGTCGCCAGCATCATCTGAATCATGGCTGCCTTTGGAATAAGGCGGATGGTGGAAAGCCGCAATCAGCCAGGGTTTGGTATTTTGTGCCAGATCCTGCTTTAACCAGTTAGCCATGTCGCCATTAGCTGAGCGGTCGCTCTCCTGTGAATCCAGCATGACGAAATGTATATTGGAATAATCGATGGCGTAATAGTTTTCTGTACCCGAGGCAACACCGCCGGCTTCGGCATTTTCCGGCAGATCAAATATTCTAAAATAGGTCCAGCGACGTTCATCGTGATTACCATATACCGGCCATAACGAGGTGTTAGCGACAATATCTGCAAAGGTATCAAACAAGGCTGACTGAAATTGATCATTGGTTCCAGAGCGATAAGCAATGTCACCCAGTGCGATCCAGATATTGATCAGCGGGGCTGCATTGCTCGGCTGTTCGCTGTTCAGCGGATTTTCCCGCATCCAGTCCAAAGCGGCATCGCGTACCTGGTTAACCGTCTCACCCGGCGCACCTGAATCGCCGATGACCCAGACACGTGTTGGAACCGTTTCTTCAGGAGGCGTATAAAACCAGTGTTTATCCGGATCAAAAGCCTGAAAACCACTAACTTCACCTACCTGGTAATAATATTTTGTCGCTGGTTTTAAACCAGATAACCTCACACTATGATTTTTTACTGGTGTGTCTTCCAGCTCAATAGTAGCCATATGACTGCCATCTTCGCCAAAATGAATTACGCCCAGCTGACTTTCTTCGGTCAACCAGCGAACAACCACGCTATCTGAAGTTAACATCTGTATATAGGGAGCGCGGTAACCTGAAAGCCGACTATCTTTAAATACGACCACAAAACGCCCAAGCGCATACGCTAGAGCGATAATGATCAACACCTTAAATG
>CAVWAI010000017.1:0-178288 GCA_963752725.1 uncultured Gammaproteobacteria bacterium | reverse complement strand
CTGTTCAAAAAACGGGTCTAAAACTTACAAGTACTGCCCTTCACGCCGGGCCGGTATATTACACATTATCGCAAACTGTGTACATCTTTATTTCAAAAAAAGGAAAGTATATTTATCTAGTTAGAAGCTTAAAAACACCCTTCCCCACACCGGGAGCGGCATAATACATAAAAACCATTGCGGTGTATACGATTAATTAAAAAAAACTAAAAATAGTTACCAGCTCGCCTATAAATCACGCTTTCTGATTATTCAGCAACCAATTTCTTCCAGCATTATGATTAACTACCAAACAATTATATATCTCCCAATGCTTTTATCTATATATAGAGAACATACATGTCTGCAACTACTCATCACAATAAAAACTTACTCTATAAGGAAAGCAGCCCCTATCTGCTACAACATGCTGACAACCCTGTTCACTGGCTAGCCTGGAATTCATCCTCATTGGCACTGGCAAAAGCGAGAAACAAACCCATCCTGCTATCCATCGGTTACTCGGCCTGTCACTGGTGCCATGTTATGGCACATGAATCATTCGAAGACCCGCAGACTGCTGAAGTCATGAATGATCTCTTCATTAATATTAAGGTAGATAAAGAAGAACGCCCTGATCTCGACAAGATCTATCAAAACGCCCACTCATTACTTACCGAACGCCCTGGCGGCTGGCCATTAACTTTATTTTTAACCCCTGACACTCACATGCCAATATTTGCCGGCACCTATTTCCCGCGTGAGCAAAAACATGGTTTACCTGCATTCAAGAATTTGCTGCAGCACATCAACGAGATCTGGCAATCACGCAAGTCTGATATATCACAGCAGTCAGAGTCGCTACACACGACTTATCAACATATATATGAGTCATCAAAACCGGCTGATACAGACTTCAACCGTATAGCCATCGATATCGCACGCAATCAGATCGAAAAACAGTTTGATGCTGTCAACGGTGGTTTCAGCGGCGCACCTAAATTCCCGCACCCTTCTATTATAGAGTTCGCCCTAAAACACTGGAGTCACAGCAAAAAATCAAACCAGACTGATCCGCGCATCTTGCACTGCGCCATCTACAGTTTAGAAAAAATGGCGGATGGTGGTATCTTCGATCACTTGAGCGGTGGTTTCTGTCGCTATTCAACCGACGAGTTATGGATGATTCCGCATTTTGAAAAAATGCTATATGACAACGGTCCTCTTTTATCTCTATATAGTCAGGCATGGAAAATCAATTCAGCGCCATCATTCTTTAATACTGCCTGTGAAACCGCAGACTGGGTTATTCGTGAGATGCAATCAGCGGACGGCGGTTACTATTCAGCGCAAGATGCCGACTCGGAAGGCAGTGAAGGCAAATTTTTTGTCTGGACCCAAGACGAAATCGCCTCACTATTAATGAACGCTGGCAGAGATACTGATGTCAGCGCCGAATCAATCGAATTATATAAAACACGTTTTGGCCTGAATTTAGCTGCCAACTTCGAAGGCTTATGGCATCTGCATGGATACGTTCAAGAATCAGCACTGGCAAAAAAGCAGCAGATCGATGCCACAACGCTGCACGAACAATTCAGCTTGATTCGCCAACACCTGTTTGAATATCGTGAAAAGCGCATCCACCCCGAGACCGACACAAAAGTTTTAACTGCCTGGAATGGGCTAATGATTCACGGCATGTCTGTCGCTGGCCGCCTGCTCAATCAACCTGAATACACTCAATCTGCAATCCAGGCGGCAAATTTTCTCAAAAACCACTGCTGGAAAGACCAGCAGCTGTTCGCCAATTACAAAAATGGACAGCCCACACTTGAAGCCTATCTTGATGATTACGCCTTCCTTATCTACGGTCTGCTTGAATTACTGCAGAGCCAATGGGATAACGAACTCTATATATGGACGCTTGAGCTAGCCGATAAATTACTTATAGACTTCGAAGATAGCAACTATGGCGGCTTTTTCTTCACCAGCCATCACCATGAGACATTGATCCAGCGATTAAAGAACTTCAGCGATGACGCCATACCTGCTGGCAACGCGATCGCAGCATTAACTTTAAATCGCCTGGGTTACCTGTCCGGCAGGCAACAGTATATCGATGCTGCAGAACGCTGCCTCAGGTCATCATGGTCTGCAATAAACCAGGCACCCATCTCACACTGTGCACAACTTAATGCACTAAACGAATATTTATCGCCACCCGACATCCTTATTATCAGAAGTCACTCCAGTACTGAAGCAGAAGGGGAAAACTGGGCATTGCTCACGCAGCAGTATTATTTACCCTTCACCCTGGTATATAATATTCCTGCAGAGCAGAAGCCACATTCCTCGTTAATCGAGAAAATCGCTGGCAAGACCAACCGCGCCTATCTTTGCAGCGGAATGCAATGCCAGAATCCCATCGAAAACGCAGACGAACTCCAAACATACCTGAGGAATAACAGTTATCGCGTTTTGGAATAAATAGCCAAAAATCGCTTAAAAACAGCAAACTCACGGCAATCTTTAGATTAAAAACAAAAGCCGACAAGAAAAACAACACCTTAGGTACTTGCAATAGCTGATAGTTTAGGAGTATTGTTATATCCTCTGAATTACCTATAGTCAGAAGACTGTCTTAAAAACTAAATATACGAGGATAAAACCATGGCTGAACGTAAGCTAACGATTATTGCAACAAAGGGTACCCTGGACTGGGCTTATCCTCCTTTCATTCTTGCCAGTACTGCTGCAGCTTTAGGTATGGAGGTTTCTATCTTCTTTACTTTCTATGGCCTGAACCTGTTACTGAAAGACACAGACAAACTAAAAATCACACCAACAGCGGCGCCTGACATGCCAATGAAGATGCCATTTGGTCCTAAATGGTTACAGAAAATCGATTTTGGCCCTAAAGTTCCTAACGTCATGTGGAACATTCCTTTCATGGATCCTATCTGCACCAGCCTGATGAAGAAAGACCATCAGCAACTGTGGTGTGGCATCTATTGCTGAACTGCGTGAACTTTGCCAGGAAGCAGAGTGTAAATTCCTTGCCTGCCAGATGACTGTTGAATTATTCGGACATGATCCAGATGCATTCATCGACGGTATTGATTTCGTTGGTGCAGCAACTTACTTCGAAGAATCAGCTGACGCAACCCAGTCACTGTTCATCTAGTAATAGAACAAGCTGTACATAAAAAGGCTGCGTGATTTATTCATAGCGCAGCCTTTTTTTGTGACAACTTAAAAGACACTAACCACGAGGCACAGAGTACACTGAGATTTTGAATGTTAAATACGCCTTCGGCGTATAACAATATATATAGTTTTTTCTCTGCGCCCTCTGTGCCTCTGTGGTTAATCTTGTTTCGCTTTTTGCCAGTACTCTTCAAGTACAGCAACACTGCACTCTTCCATGTGTTTACCATCTTCATGCAGCAATCGTTCAACAATTTCAAAACGCGATATGAACTTACGATTAGAATCACGTAACGCCTGTTCCGGATTCACGCCAAGGTGGCGCGACAGGTTGACGCTGGCAAACAATATATCACCCATCTCATCAGTGATTTTTTCCTGATTATCGTTGATGCCGATCTCTGCTTTCAGCTCACCGATCTCTTCGTTGAGTTTATCGAACACTGGATCGATATCATCCCAGTCAAAACCATGATGCGCTGCGCGTTTCTGCAGTTTCTCTGACCAGCGCAAAGCCGGCATGGCACTCGCAATACCGGCTAAATGACCAGCAGGCTGCTTTTCACTGGACTGTTGCTTTTGGGCACGTTCACTCTTCTTGTGTTTCTCCCAGTCACTAGTGAGTTTTTCTTCATCGGTTGTTTTATCATCACCAAAAACATGCGGATGACGACGAACAAGTTTGTCATTGATTGCCTGCACCACATCAGTAAAATCAAACTGTTTGTTTTCCGCTGCCATCTGTGCGTGAAAAACCACCTGAAATAGCAAATCGCCCAATTCACTTTTCAGCTCATCCATATCGTTTCGCTCTATCGCATCAGCAACCTCATAGGCCTCTTCGACAGTGTAGGGCGCGATGGTTTCAAACGACTGTTTGATATCCCACGGACAGCCACTCTCTGGATCACGTAGATCAGCCATAATCTGTAATAAGTTCTTGGAGTTCTTGCATAGTTATAGTCATTCCAGGCCAATCAATGACTGGCAACAAGCAAATGCTATGAATGAACAGTCAAAACATTCACCGCCGAGGCGCAGAGTTATATAATTGAGTCAAAAACTGTTCACCGCCGATTAGGCGAATGCTCGTAATTAGAACTTTGCAGGAGCATTTGCGAGTCGCGGTAAAAATCTTTAAAATTTAAAATTCAAAACGCACACCGATGTGAGCTTCATCATCAACTTTGTAATCTACATCTCTATTGAATGTCACATCAAGCCTGCGATAACCGATATAAGCCCTGGCACTCGGTGTTACCTCCAGCTCGAGGGCGGCACGATACTCGACCAGGCCATCAAAATCTGAAATACTGGTCACTTCCGGCGCATAAAAAGCCTCACCCAGTATCGCTAAAGGCGTATTACCCGGGAATATATAACGTATACGACCACCGATAGCGATAGCACCACCATCAACATCCAGAGAGGTTGAAGTCGGGCCCTCTAATGTACCCGCATAAGCTTTTGCACCAACACCAAAATGCAATCCTTTAACATCACCGGCGGCGCTACCGCTGACAAGGATAGAACCGTTCGCAATAACATCGTTGTATTCATTAACCAGCGCACCAAAACCAATATCAGCACCGCCGTAACCAAAAGACGCTGTCTGCGTTAAAAAAGAAACTTCTGCCATGTCCTGTCCGACACGAAAATCTATTGCGCCTGCTGAAACATTATTGAATGGAATAAGTGCTGCCGTTATTATCAGTGCCTTACGTAGCATGTGATACTTTACCTCTAGATTAAATTGATACTCTGAAAACGAATTCTAACATGCTCTATAAACACACGAAGACTAAAACGAATCAGTCATGCTGTTGCATGTCGAACACCTTAGAATAGACGTAAGTGACCGTAATCAGTTCAATCCAACTCACGATTAAGCACCCAGCCTTTCAGATATTTTCTTACCAGCATCTTTCACCAGTTTTACCCACTCTTCTTTTCGGCGCTCGATCGCTGCCGATAATGGCGCGCGACTGCCGATGACCTGCTCGACACGCATCATTCGATGTGAAGTAACACGTTCGATATAGATCACTTCATCACCTTCACGCACGGTGAGATTGACCGTTTCTCCGATGGCGTAACTGGCATCGAAATCGATGTCGCTAAAATCCTGCAACATCGTGCGCAATTACTCGAAGACATAATCGCTGATGCTGAACAATGTCATGCAAAAAATATTACGCCGGTGATATATACTAGCCGCACTGAATTACAGTTCGACGATCAGCAATCCCGCCTGGCATTTGGTGAACAGGTGTCTGCCTTCCTGATGGACGTGGTCAGAAATCTGCCCGTGACGACAGGCTTTTTGATCAGCAAGGGCGGCATCACTTCGAACGATGTATTGAGTGATGGACTGGCCTTACGCACCTCCAGGGTCGTCGGTCAGATCCTTGCGGGTTGTTCGGTCGTAAGATGCCCTGATGAGCATCCGCGTTTTCCGGGCATGCCAGTGGTTATTTTTCCCGGTAATGTGGGCGATGAAAATGCGCTGGCAACCGTACTGCAGCGATTGCGACCAGAGCATTAGCCAGGCAATAGGCAGAACAATTAAATCAGGCTGGATGAATTCAGTTAATCAGATAACATCCCGTATGTTATAAAGACGTGTGTAATAAAGATGTGACACAGACATGTACAGTCCCGAAAAAACTGAATCAACAATAAGCAGTAGCGCATTGATCGATGCATTACGACAGATCATTCCCGCCAGCTCGCTACTGTTCGAAGAGGAAGATCTCAAGCCTTACGAATGTGACGGCCTGTCGGCCTATCGCGCGATACCGCTGGTCGTGGTATTACCCGAGACCATCGAACAGGTGCAGCGGGTTTTAACGCTGTGCCACGAGCACCAGGTACCAGTCGTTGCACGCGGTGCCGGCACCGGCCTTTCAGGCGGCGCCCTGCCGCACGAACAGGGCGTGCTGCTCAGCCTCGCCAAATTCAAAAACATCATCGATATCAACCCGAAAAGGCGCATCGCAAGGGTACAGCCCGGCGTACGCAATCTCGCCATCTCGCAGGCAGCCGATCAGTACGGTCTGTATTACGCACCTGATCCTTCGTCACAGATTGCCTGCACCATCGGCGGCAATGTGGCAGAAAACTCCGGCGGTGTGCATTGCCTGAAATACGGTTTGACCGTGCACAACATCCAGCAGCTAAAGATCATCACCATCGATGGCGAACTGCTGACTATCGGCGGTAGCGGACTGGATAGCGCGGGTTATGACCTGCTGGCATTGATGACCGGCTCCGAAGGTATGCTCGGTGTCATCGTCGAAGTCACGGTGAAGCTGCTGCCCAAACCGGAACGGGCGCAGGTCCTGCTGGCAGCATTTGATGACGTGGTCAAAGCCGGCGAAGCGGTGGGCAATATTATTGCTGCCGGCATCATTCCTGCCGGACTGGAGATGATGGACAAGCTGGCGATCAAGGCTGCCGAAGACTTTGTACACGCCGGTTATCCTTTAGATGCCGAAGCGATATTGCTGTGCGAACTTGACGGCACCAATGAAGAAGTATCTGAACACGTACTCAAAGTACGCGAAGTGCTGCAGAGCAGCGGTGCCACCGAAGTGCGTACCGCCAGAGATGAAGCCGAGCGCCAGGTATTCTGGCAGGGCCGCAAGGCTGCCTTCCCTGCTGTCGGCAGACTATCCCCGGACTATTACTGCATGGACGGCACCATTCCGCGCAAACAGCTGCCACAGGTATTAAAGACCATGGCGGATCTGTCCGCGGAGTATGAGCTGCCGGTAGCCAATGTGTTTCACGCCGGCGACGGTAACTTGCACCCGCTGATTTTATACGATGCCAATATTCCAGGAGAGCTCGAGCGCACCGAAGAATTCGGCGGAAAAATTCTTGAATTATGTGTCGAAGTCGGCGGCACCATCACCGGCGAACACGGTGTCGGCATGGAAAAGATCAACCAGATGTGCGTGCAGTTCAACAGTCTTGAGCTGCAACAGTTTCATGCTGTAAAAGCCGCATTTGATCCACTGGGC
This sequence comes from uncultured Gammaproteobacteria bacterium, assembly GCA_963752725.1. Taxonomy (GTDB): domain Bacteria; phylum Pseudomonadota; class Gammaproteobacteria; order SZUA-229; family SZUA-229. The sequence continues at coordinate 171,074 of CAVWAI010000017.1, read as the reverse complement.
TTATTGAATCCGGGCAAGGCCGTGCCGACACTGCATCGCTGTGCTGAATTTGGCGCCATGCATGTGCATAAAGGCGAATTGCCTTTTCCCGAACTGGAAAGGTTTTAGGCAGGCCTCTCTAACCGGTCAGCCCTTATACAAAAACAACGACACGATAACCCATACAATTCTGGAAACAGGATTCTGGAAACAGAAATGAGCTCTGATATAAGCCAGCAACTACAACAACAGGTACAGCACGCTTTCGAACAGAAGACGGCGCTATCCATCATCGGTGGCAATAGCAAAGTCTTCTATGGCCGTATCGATGAGCGCGCGGCATGCGCTGAAACACTCGAAGTGGCCGGTCATAGTGGGGTACTCAATTATGAACCGACAGAACTGGTGATCACTGCCCGCGCAGGTACCCCGTTGCACGAGATCGAGAAACTGCTCGCAGACAACGGCCAGATGCTGCCGTTTGAACCGCCGGCTTTTACTGACAGTGCAACCATCGGCGGCACCATCGCCTGCAACCTTTCCGGCCCGCGGCGAGCCTATGCCGGGGCAGCGAGAGATTTTCTCTTAGGTTGCAAGCTCATCAACGGCAAGGGAGAGATGCTTACCTTCGGTGGCGAGGTGATGAAGAATGTCGCCGGTTACGATGTTTCCCGCTTGATGGCCGGTGCCATGGGCACCCTGGGCGTACTGCTTGAAGTATCATTGAAAGTCCTGCCGACAGCAGAGATGGAAAGCACACAATTATTTCATTGCTCAGCCACCGAGGCACTCGACAAGATGCATACCTGGTCGCAGACGCCGCTACCGCTCTCGGCAAGCAGCTTTCACGATTCGATCTTGCGCGTTCGCCTGTCGGGCGCAAGCAAAAGCGGTAAAGGCTGCCATCGATACTGTCGGCGGTGAAACCATGGCAGACGCCGAACAATACTGGCATCAGCTGAAAGAACAACAACTGGCTTTTTTCACTGCAGAAAAACCATTATGGCGGATTTCCCTGGCCTCGGATATCGAATCACTCGGGCTCCCTGCTGACTATGACGAGGACGACTGTCTATATGAATGGGGCGGCGCCTTACGCTGGCTAAAAAGTGAGGTACCCGCAGAGGAGATCCAGCGTGCCGCCGCTGGCGTAGAAGGCCACGCAAGTTTATTCCGGCATGAGGGACACAGCGGTCTTTTTCAGCCGCTGACACCTGGACTGATACGTATCCATCAAAACCTGAAGCAGGCGTTTGATCCTGAAAATATTTTAAATCCCGGCAAGCTTTACTCCGAGTTGTAATGCAGACCAATATCAGTGAAAAATTCCTCAACAACCCCGACATCAAGGATGCGGAAACCATCTTACGCTCGTGCGTGCATTGCGGTTTCTGTACGGCCACCTGTCCGACTTACCAATTGCTTGGTGATGAACTGGACGGGCCGCGCGGCCGCATCTACCTGATCAAGCAGGTACTGGAAGGCAATGAGATAAGCAGTAAGACACAGAGCCACCTCGACCGCTGCCTGACCTGTCGCTCCTGCGAGACCACCTGCCCCTCCGGCGTGCGCTACGGCAGGCTGGTGGAGATCGGCCGCGAGATCGTCGATCAGCAGGTACCTCGCAGCATGCTGCAGACGATACCAAGAATTCTGTTACGCAAGATCGTGCCATACCCGCAACGTTTTGCCCTGTTCTATAAACTGGGACTGCTGTTCAGACCGATGCTGCCGGATACACTGAAACGCAAACTGCCCGTACCGCTAATATCCAGTCATACGCCAACGGTCGCAAAAGAACGCAAGATGCTGGTATTGCAGGGCTGCGTGCAATCGGTGGTAACACCGCAGACCAATGCATCAGCAACACGTATTTTAGAAAAACTGGACATCGAATTGGTCACTGCGCCAGAAGCGGGTTGCTGTGGTGCTGTCAGCCATCATCTATCGGCGGCCGAAGAAGGCCTGGATTTCATGCGCCGTAATATCGACGCCTGGTGGCCTTTTATCGAACAGGGTATCGAAGCGATCATCGTCACCGCCAGCGGCTGCGGCAGCGTGATCAAAGACTATGCTGAATTACTCAAACACGATCAGCACTATGCAGAAAAGGCGAAAAGAGTCAGCACCCTGGCGAAAGATATCAGTGAGATATTACGTGATGAAGACCTTAGCACCTTAGCGACCAAGCGGTCGGACATCAAAGTTGCTTTCCATAGTCCCTGCACCCTGCAGCACGGTCAGAAACTGAATGGCGTGGTAGAAAATATTTTAAGCAATGCCGGCTTCACGTTAACTGATGTGCAGGACCCGCACCTGTGCTGCGGCTCGGCGGGCACCTATTCGATATTACAGGCAAAGCTATCACAACAGCTGCTGGATAATAAATTATCTGCTCTGCAAAACGGCCAGCCTGACCTCATCGCCACCGCCAATATCGGCTGTCAGATGCATATGGCGAGTAAAGCTCAGCTACCGGTAAAACACTGGCTTGAAATTATCGATGAATATTTAATTTAATAAAAAGGGACAGACCTTAGGTCTGTCCCCGGTATTTATATAACACTTTTTATTATAGGTAGTTGCTAGAAGCTATTTCTGGCAAAATAGCGCCTTTTTTATATCTTAATATTAAAGGCCATCAACATGAGCATCACATCATTCAACCCACCGGTTCGCACATTAATGGGCCCCGGTCCTTCCGACGTACACCCTCGTGTCACCGGCGCCATGGCTCGTCCGTGCATCGGTCACCTCGATCCTGCTTTCGTCGGCATGATGGATGAAGTAAAACAGATGCTGCAATATGCTTTCCAGACCAAGAACCAGCTGACTATTCCGGTGTCTGCGCCTGGCTCAGCCGGTATGGAAGCCACCTTCCAGAATATTCTCGAGCATGGCGATAAAGTCATTATCTGTCAAAACGGTGTTTTTGGCGGCCGCATGAAAGAAGTTGCTGAACGTTGTGGCGCGAGTCGCGATTATGGTTGAGGACGACTGGGGCAAAGCGGTTGACCCACAGAAAGTTGAAGATGCATTTAAAGCCAACCCTGGTGTTAAAGTACTGGCGTTCGTTCATGCTGAAACTTCAACCGGCGCACGCTCTGATGCTGAAACACTTTGTAAGATCGCCCATGACAACGGTGCGCTCGCATTGGTTGATGCGGTAACATCACTCGGTGGCAGCGAATTAAAGGTAGACGACTGGGGCATCGACGCCATCTACTCAGGCACCCAAAAATGTCTTTCATGCACACCGGGGATTTCACCTGTCAGTTTCAGCGAGCGCGCGGTAGAGGTCATCACCACCCGTAAAACAAAAGTACAGAGCTGGTTCCTCGATACCAACCTGGTCATGGGTTACTGGGGACCGAACGCGAAACGTGCCTATCACCACACTGCACCGGTTAATGCACATTATGCATTACACGAGTCTCTGGTCATGCTACAGGATGAAGGCTTAGAAAACTCACATGCACGTCACTACAATAATCATCTAGTTTTACGTGCTGGCCTCGAAGCCATGGGCCTGTCATTTCGTCGTCGACGAAGAATACCGCTTACCTCAACTCAACTCGGTCACCATTCCTGATGGCATTGACGAAGCTGTCGTCCGCTCGCGTTTATTAAATGACTTTAACCTGGAAATCGGTGCCGGCTTAGGCGCACTTGCCGGTAAAGTATGGCGCATCGGCCTGATGGGCCACAGCTCACGTGCCGAAAATATCTTCCTTTGCCTGTCAGCCCTCGAAGCAGTGATGGCTGACCTGGGTGCCGACATCAACACCGGTGTTGCACTTGCTGCTGCTCAGTCTGCAATGAAATAAACACCCGCCATAGCGCTACACAAAAAAGGCTTTCCTTAATAATATTTTGGCAAGCCTTTTTTATTGACCATCAATATCAAGCAGCGATTAATTATGATAATTCATCAGCCTTACCTTAAGATAGCCATATGAAAAGTTATCTTGTTGGCGGCGCTGTTCGCGATGAATTACTCGGCTATCCTTACCACGAAAAAGACTGGGTAGTTGTCGGCGCCACCGTCGATGACATGCTCGCTGCCGGCTATCAACAGGTGGGTAAAGATTTTCCTGTTTTCCTGCACCCGAAGACCAAAGAAGAACACGCACTGGCGCGCACGGAAAGAAAGACGGCTGCAGGTTATAAAGGTTTTGAAGTCCACGCATCACCCGAGGTAACACTGGAAGAAGACCTTATCCGTCGTGACCTGACCATCAACGCCATCGCCAAGGATGAAAATGGTGAATTTGTCGACCCATACCATGGCATTGCCGACATCAACAATAAAATCTTACGGCATGTATCGGATGCTTTTGCCGAAGATCCGGTTCGCATCCTGCGTATCGCACGCTTCATGGCGCGTTATGCACATCTAGGTTTTAGCGTCGCCAGTGACACCATGGCACTGATGAGAAACATGGTTGTTGCGGGTGAAGTCGACGCGCTGGTACCGGAACGTGTCTGGCAGGAGATGGAAAAAGCCCTGTCTGAAAGAACACCCACGTGTTTTATCGAAACACTGCGCGAATGTGGCGCACTACAGCGCATCATGCCCGAACTCGATTGTTTATGGGGCGTGCCTCAGCCAGAAGAACATCATCCTGAAATTGATACCGGCATTCATACCATGATGGTACTGGAACAGGCCTGTAAACTTAGTAGTGACCCACAGGTTCGTTTTGCTGCCCTGGTTCATGACCTCGGTAAAGGCAGCACACCAAAAGACGAATGGCCCCGACACATAAACCATGAAGCACGAGGCGCAGAGATAGTCGTTAAAGTATGTAAGCGCATGCGCGTCCCTAACGACTATCGAAGACCTGGCTGAACACACCGCTCGCTTCCACCTGCATTACCATCGGGCACTGGAACTTAAACCGGCAACGCTGGTTAAAACACTGGAACAACTTGATGCTTTTAGAAAAGCAGAACGCTTTGAGAAATTTTTACTGGCTTGCGAAGCAGATGCTCGCGGCAGACCCGGTTACGAAAATATCGTGCTGCCGCAGGGAGACTATTTTCGCCAGGCACTGGCCGTTACCAAAGATATAGATATAAAGAAACTGCGCGAGCTTGGCTTCGAAAATATGGCGCTGGCAAACAAGATCAGGGAAGAGCGTATCAGTGCAGTTAAAAAACTCCAGAAACTGCCAGCCGAGCCGTAATCAGAACAACGCTTTTTCTATTTTAAGCAGGATGTTTTTTGCTCCGCTTAAAGCCAGTAGGAATCCCAAAACAACGCCTGCTGTATTCGCCACCATATCACCGAGCTCAGCAAACCGTTTGGGGTCAAAACTTTGCAGATATTCAAGCGTAAAACCCATAAAGATGAAAACCACAGCGATCATATTACGCTGAAACCTGTCATGGTAAATCTGTGCAAACCAGAACATCAAGGTGAAATAAGCAAAAGCGTGATAGAGCTTATCTTCATAAGGAAAACTCAGGCCGGTATCGATCGGGTTACTGGTTAATGACAAAAACACCACCAGAGCAACCAGCACATAACCCGTCGCTATCCATAAAAAGCGCAGTTTTAATTCAGGGCAAGCTTTAGTATTCATAATTAAATGTCTCGTAATTTCCTAGGCATACAATAAAAGCAGTACCATACCCAGTGCTAAGCGGTAAACCACGAATGGCGTCATGCCGATGCGTTCCAGCAGCAGCAAAAAGTAATGGATACAAAAATAAGCGCTAACCGCTGAGATCATTGCACCGATGATCAAATCATTCATATCATCGATGCTGGCGACCGACAGGTAATCCATGGTTTCGACTCCGCCGGCCAGGATGATTACCGGAATCGATAACAAAAATGAAAAACGTGCAGCCGCCGGTGCAGTCAAACCGAGCATCAATCCGGCAGTGATGGTAATACCCGAACGTGAGGTGCCCGGGATTAATGCGATCGCCTGCGCACAACCGATAACAATAATATCTTTCCAGGTGATCGAATGTTCATCACGTTGCCGCTTACCGGAACAATGCGAATAACCGAGCAACAGGCCAAAAATGATCGTTGTAGCGGCGATCACCAGTGGCGTGCGTAGATGCTCACTGATAACATCCTTGAACAGCAGGCCTGCCAGGCCGACCGGTATCGTGCCGATGAGTACGGCCCATGCCAGCTTACTGTCCTCTGAATGCCTGCCTTTCAATGACGCCAGCCAGGCAAAGAACATGTCCTTGATCTCTTTTCTAAAATACAGGACCACTGCAGTCAGCGTACCCACATGTACCGCCACATCAAATGCCAGCCCCTGATCGGGCCAGTCAGTCAAGTAAGGCACCAGGATAAGATGGGCCGAACTTGAGATAGGAAGAAACTCGGTCAATCCCTGTACTAATGCCAAAACTATAATCTGTAATATATCCACTTAAAAACCTTTTTAAATAAAATGTAGGAGCGGAATCTTGTTCCGCGATTGTTATTATATGTGCGAAAATCGCGGAACAAGATTCCGCTCCTACAAAAAATCAATTAAAGCCGATTCCTCAGGTCTAACATCGAGAATCCCTGTAGTGGCTCTTGGTAATTTTTTGTTAAAGCCATCACTTTAAAACGCTCACCCATTTCAGAAGGCAGTGTTAAGGTTTTAATCTGTTGTGATAGTTTTATCTGCTGCTTGACGTCATCCGTAACCTGCATAGCGTGTAATTCTGACAAGCCGTTTGCCAACAAGAATGCGGCTTGTGTAGTATAACCGCAAACCTCCAAATCCAGGTCAACGGCGCAATAAGCCACATCGGTAAAGTTCACAAACGCCGTTATATCCTGCAAGCCTGGCCACCATAAAAAATCATCGTGAGCCCGATGCTGGTAATAACACATCAGGGTGCCGCTGGTCCTGTCAGCATGATAGTACTCTTTCTCGTTGTAACCATAATCGATCAGCAAGACCACCAGCTTATCGATTTTACTGTCGAGCGCAGACAACCAGCCGCTTATCGAAGGATTATACTCTGAGCAATAACCCTCTGAAAATTCGATATCACTGCGTTGCTGTATCGAGTTTAACTTATCGACTACCTTATGGTCAGCGCTCACATATCGGGCCATGAGTTCATCATTCTCCATACCCACCATTAATGATTCGACCACATTGTGACGAAACCTGAAACACTCGACTGGCATCGCATCCAGCACTTCGTTGGCAATGACGACGGCATTGTTGACATCTTCAGGAAGTCGGTCAAGCCACTGTATACGCTCTGAAAGGTGTGATGCTTTTTCCTTTAAAATCTGTTGCTGCCTGTGTTTTAATTCCGCACTGAGCTCAAGAATCAGATACTGATCAGGCAGACTGCCAAGCCTCTCTAGCTCCAGTAAGATATCAACGGCAAGGACACCACTGCCTGCTCCAAACTCGAGTACAACGGTTTTCTCATTAGAATTTTTTTGAAATTTACCCAGTACTTCGGCGATCTGCTTAGCAAGGCACTGGCCAAATAAGGGAGAGACTTCGGGCGCAGTAATAAAGTCACCTTTTGCACCAAATTTCTGTGAACCGCTGGTGTAATAACCCAATCCGGGTTGATACAGTGCAATATTCATGAATTCAGCAAACCCGATCCAGCCACCTGCCTGACTGCAAGCGTCCTTAATGCTCTGCGTTAATAATAAACTATGATTTTTTTCTGCTACACCGGGTTCGGGTAGAGCGTGAGCGCTGTTGTTTAACAAAGGTTCAACCGTATCATGATATGTGAGAATATAGCCAAGTCTGTAACTTACACGAGTTTTATACTGTACGACAATGGATCATTCTAACGCAAAAAGCACGACAGCAAAAACCGCGCTGGTTACCGGCGGATCTAAACGTATCGGCGCCACAACCGTACGCCTGCTACATGAGGCCGGGTATAACCTGGTGATTCATTGTCGCCTGTCTCGACAATCAGCCGATAGCCTGGCCGAGGAACTCAATAAAAACCGGGTAGATTCTGCAAGAGTGATCCAGGGCGATCTTAACGATGAAACTATCTACAACAACTTGATCGAACAGGCATTTAAATGCTGGAACCGACTTGATGTACTGGTCAATAATGCCTCCAGCTTTTATCCTACACCTGTCGGCAGTATAACCATGGATGACTGGCACAATCTGATCAACAGCAATATGAAGGCGCCCTTGTTTCTTGCCCAGGCAGCCGCTCCTTACCTAAAACAAACACAGGGCAACATAATCAACATGCTCGACGTTCATGCACAACGTCCGATGAAAGATCACCCGGTATACTGCGCCGCCAAAGCAGGTTCAGCCATGCTCACCATGTCCCTGGCGAAAGAACTGGGCCCTGACATCAGAGTTAATGGGGTCGCACCGGGCGCCATATTATGGCCTGACAATGAAATGCCAGAACATACGAAAAAACTTATTTTAGAGCGGACCTCTTTAAAAAAGGCGGGAGACCCCATAGATATTGCAAAGACAATATTGTTTTTAGTCAGAGATGCACATTACATCACCGGCCAGATCATTGCTGTTGATGGTGGACGTACGATTAATATCTAACGAGAATCAAATATGAATACTTACATAAAACCTGCTTTTGTCATCGTGCTATCCCTGATCACTTTAAATGCGTGTTTCGACAGAGACAGTGATACTAAAATTCCGCTAACTGATGTACCAGCAAATATTATCAATATCGTACAAAACACTTTACCCGGCATCTCGTTAACAGAAGCCGAAAAAGAGCTCGAAGACGATAGCTGTCACTTATGAATTAGAGGGAACGCTGATAAACGGTAAAAAGTATGAAATAGAAATAACCGAGTCAGGTACCATAATAAAAATCGAACTGGACGATTAGATATCCAAATCAGTCACCAAAATGATGCAAGCAAAGGAAAAACAGAAAGACTTTATATCACGTACTGGCACTGCCATGACAGTTATTGCCTGGCTTATCTTCCTGGCGATTCTTTTTGGTGCATGTTCGACTATTTAATCTCACAGCGAATCAATCCTAATCAGAATATCATTACTTCGATAGATGGCTTCTCAAAAAGAAATCGTCTACAACGAAATGTTTATGGCCATTACGTTACTAATGGCACGATAAATGGTCATCCGGTTGTTTTTTTACTGGACACGGGTGCCAGTGATGTTGCTATTCCCGAGTCCCTGGCGGATGAGATCGGCCTGATAAGAGGACGTGCTGTTTACGTAAAGACCGCAAACGGCAACACCGAAGCCTATAGAACTCAACTTGACAGTGTTGCACTAGGCGATATAACACGTTACGAATTAAGCGCCACCATACTTCCCAACATAGCAGGTAAAGAAGTTTTACTGGGCATGAATTTCCTCAAACATTTTGAAATTACTCAAAAAGGCAAAACACTGACGATCAGGCAGTAATAAATAAACCCGAAGTTCTTACTCTGTTACCGTGAACGACTGGAACATCTCGGCCAGTACACGCTCGATACGGGCCTGCCTCTCTTCCATAGGTGTATCAAATTTAACACTGACCTGTGCCGCAGAACGCCAGACGATGTCGTTGGTTTTGTTTTCAAAAACATAGATGATTATTGATCCCTTTTCGATATTGGCATCACCTTCAGGAACCTGTGAGTTGCCAGGCAACAATCCAAATTTACGGATAATCGCGGTATCGTCTAATGAAGATTCTAATGCCGCTGTATAGGCAATTGAATACCTGGCACCATTGACAGAATCAACATAGATCATCTCTTTTGCAATTAGATTTTTTACGATCTCTTTTTCGATTAAGGCTTTAACCGGTGCATTTTGCAATCGCTCATCTTCATAAAAACGCACAGCCTCAGGCAACCAGGCAATCGTTGATCCCCTGGTAACAAAAATATTTGGATCCTGCACTGAGATAACCGCGGTACCAGGAAATTTCATTTTTGGTGATTCGATCGTTTCTGTAACACACGCTACCGCTAAAACTGAAACCAAAGCAATAACGATAAACCTGCACTCCAGCATTTTCTTAAATGACATCTTACTCTCCGTTATTTTTATTATTTAATAGATTATCAGGTAGATTTTTAATATGTATATCACGTTGCGGGAAAGGTATTTCAATACCTTCTTCTCTAAACGCTTTATCGATAGCAAAATTAAGTTCGCTGATAACGCTTATTCGCTTATCAATGTCACGTAAGAAGACTCGTAACTCAAAGTTTAACGAACTGTCACCAAATGCCCTGAATAAAACGACCGGTACAGGATAAGCACCCGTTTGTAAGACACCCTCATTTTGTTTGGCAACCGCTAACAATACATCACGCACTTTTTCTGTATCTGTGCCATAGGCGACACCTACGGGAACAATAGCGCGCCCGGCCCGGTTTGAGAGAACCCAGTTAGTCACCTGGTTAGATATCAATTCGGAGTTCGGTACAATAACATCTGAACGATCGAATGTCTGGATACGAGTCGAGCGAATCTGAATGTCTTTCACAACCCCCTCAGTACCATTAACTACTATCCAGTCTCCTTTTCGCACAGGCCGTTCAAATAAAAGAATCAAACCAGAAACAAAGTTATTAACGATGTTCTGCAGACCAAAACCGATACCCACCGATAACGCGCCTGCGATGATAGCGATATTGCCAAAATCAAACCCGGCTGCCGACATGCCCGCTAACAGGGCGATAAGGAACATCACGTATCCAGTAATCGTGACCATGGCATCGCGTGCACCCTGACCCATGGTTGTCATTTTCAACCAGTGGTTTTCCATCTGCGACCGGATCCAGCTGGACAAAATAACAATCGTACCAAATATCAACAAGGCCGATAAAATTCTGCTGGGTACGATACGGAAGTCACCGATATCAAATCCGTTGACTATATAACTCTTAACATGCTCTATGACTCCGCCACTGTAATCCCAGGCATTGATGAACAGTATGGCAAACGAACCCCATATGAGAATCGTCACCAGGAGGCGTATCCATATCAAACCCGGTACTTTTTCACCCTTTTCGACACCCAGTGTTTTATGTATGCGGACACACCATGGGTATGTACCATCATCGATCGCATTGAACAGGTCTCTAAAGACTTTTGCGATTCCGATAAACACCATAAACGCGATAAACGACAGCAGTATGATCCGACGGCTGCTAAACGCCATGTTCCTGTAACCCATCCATTCTGCGAACAGAGACAGGATTACCGCCACGATGACCAGCATCGATATATAACGCAGTTTTGGCAGTTTGGGTGATGAGATTATGACCTGCAGCGTCCAGACAAGGTTGATAACAAAGAACAATGAAAAGACATTACGCATCAGCATCAGGTTAGATTCAGCGATGCTTTCTGAAAATACGGTATAAAAAGCCAGGTGTCCGATCAGCCCCAATATCATCAGCACTTTAAATCGTTTAGCCAGTGCTTCAGCGATATGAGGTGAAAATGACAAAAACAGTTTTGCAGGCGGATATGGAGACAACAACAACCGTATCAGTGTCGTGGCCGAAAAGAAGATGAGAAGACCGATAAAAAATTCGGTAATAAAAGGCGTTGCCTCCATCTCTATCGTTATCAGCACCGAGCTTATTGCAGCAACAGCAGAACCGATAAGATAAGGAGCAGAACATGATAAGGTCGTGAGCACAGCTCTGATTAAATTCTCAGAAAAATCGTCCTGCCATTGCCGCTTACTCTCTAGCCGCAATAATTTTTTACGCAGCCAGATTCCAAAAAATATAGAAAGCAGCACAACGACGATACTAAGAGCAATATCCGGAACATCGATCTCATTAATGCCGGAACGTTTAAATACAAATGCGCCAGAATTTTGAAAAACACTAACCGGGTTATCAAGATATGACTGAACCAGCTTGATCATATCCGGGCTTTTAACCAGGTACTTCTGTTTAAAATACGATTTTTCTGCTTCATTGATATGCTTGGCTACTTCCTACGCTACTGACCACGAAGAGGTTACATTTTGCCAGGGCCTTATCCAGGTTTTCTTTTTCTTTCTCGTAGGTCGCCCTCTTTTTGGTTACCTCAGAGTCTTCGCCTTTAACCTTTTCACCCAGGCCATCCATTACTGTTTTTAGCTCGAGCAGAGCCGTTTCACTATTAGAGACACAGAGTGAAGCAGCACTCTTCATCTTGATCGTCAGCTTTGTCCATGCAGCAAGATCCTCACCTTCAAACTGGCCACGGCTCAGTTTTTTACTGACCAGCTTTAACTCATCAGACATTTTCTCCATAGCGGCCATCTCATCAGCCACAACATGAGACGGTAAAGAAAATGCAAAAAGCAGGAAAACTAATGGAAGGATTTTTTTCATCATAGTAATAGCGACACGACTAGCACATTTCAGTTTTGTGCAATTATACATCAACAATCAATATCTTATATATGTCAGTACGCCCTGGAAAATACCAGCCCCACCCAGGCAACATCTCTTGCATTAACCCCCTTAAACTCTTCCGTATGGCCACGCAGAAACACACTCGCATAATATTGTTTTACTATTTCCGCTGTTACCCCAAGCCAGTACTCTACCACTAAGCGTTCCATCTCATCATTACTCACTGTCACTTCACTTTGCCTGAACTGGCCCTGCAATAAAGCATTATGAATCCGGAGATTTAGCCGACCTCCAGCCCACAGATACAACTCATTTTGTTTTGCATCTGACTCACTTGAAAATACTGGCATCGATTGTTGTATGTATTTTGACTGATAAGGATTAAATGCCCACCATGGTGAATTGATCCGTCCCCAACGCCAGCTTACACCGGCATTCACATCAGTTACAAAGCCCAGGTTGGCTTCATATTCAGCTTTCAGCTGATGATGCTGTGTCGACACAAAACTATTCTGTATCGAATAACTCAGCATAGCCGTGGGTTCACCACCGGATGATATCTGGTTCTGCCAGCCATTCGGCACATCCGAATCGGTAATCTCATGTAATAAAGACTGCACATCTTCAGCAGCATCTAGCCCCAGGAATCCTATGGTCAGCCTTGAGACATAGGCGATATCATCTTTAGGTAACACGGTGTATTCAGAATTCGACATAAAGAACAGGCTGGCATAAGGACGGTCATCATAAACCGGCGCCAGACTCTGAATATCCTCAGGGGTAAACAACGTCATACCATATTGCTGACTATGAAATGACATCGTCTCGTTTGAATGGTACAGATGAGGGAAATGGATCAAACCATCTATTGCCGCTCGCCAGGTATCGATAGATACCGGATATTCCCGCGCACGCCTGCCTGATAAAGTTAACGCCAGCCCCCCGGTATAATCCCTATCCGTTGTCTGACCGGTTAACAGATCGTTATCTGTATTTATACGCCAGCCGCTATTATATTTTTCATCGCCAGTTTCAGCTGCCGATGCTAGCGAATACGGTACACATACGATCAAGAAATAAAGGTAGAGACGCATGAGCGCCAGTGTATCGTAAATCAGCTAATGATTAATAACCAAAATCACCACACCACTCGCCTTTTTTAAATTCCAGCCTTAGCCATTTAGGGACATAACACTGCGACTTTTTAATAGCAAAGTCACTCAATGACGGTTTATCACCCTGGCAGGCTGAAACACTACAGGATTTTGTCATTCGAGTTAATATAATCCAGAAACTGATCGGTTAAATTGATTCCCTTTATCGACACATTAGACTAGTCTTAATATGATAAATAACTATGTGATCTGGAATATTACTCATTCCAATTCGGAATAAGTAAACACCCGGCCTCCTGAAATACCTATTGCACGTGGATTTGTATGGATGTAATGAGCAGTATGGCGGTGTTCCGTCGAGTCGTTGAAGCGAAAAGCTTTTCTGCTGTGGCACGTGAAACCAATATGTCACAGTCTACTGTGAGCAAACATATTGCCGCCCTGGAAGAGCGCTTAGGCACCAAATTACTTAATCGCAGCACACGTTCGTTAAAACTCACCGAAGCAGGCAAAGAGTATTACCATCACTGCACCCGTATCCTTAACGACTTTCAGGAAGCCGAAGCCAGTATTGGTAAAGGTAAAATAAAACCCACCGGCACCTTACGCATCTCTACCAGCGCCGCCTTTGGTCGCATCTGCATACTGCCTTATCTAAATGAGTTTTTTGAGACTTACCCCGATATCAGCATCGACCTGTTATTTGATGATGATTACATCGACCTGGTAAAAGAAGGCATTGATCTGGCGATCCGCATCGGCCCGCTGGCTGACTCTTCGTTGATCGCCAGAAAAATTGGCACCAGTCCACGACTGGTCGTCGCCAGCCCGGAATACCTGGTCAAACACGGACGACCGAAAAAACCTGCTGATCTAGCCAGGCATGACTGTATTTTTTATTCATTACAGAAGGCGCCTGATCTGTGGTATTTCAACAGCATACAGGAAGGTGATGAATCGATTCGTGTTACCGGCCGATTAAAAGTCAGCAGTCCAGATGCTATCTGCGACGCCACCATGGAAGGTCTGGGAATTTCTGTGCTAAGTGAGTGGTACGCACGGAAGTATATAAAGGACGGACGATTAAAAGTGATCCTGCCAGATTACCACCCCACTGCTTACGACATTCATGCGGTTTACCCAGAACGAAAATTTGTACCACAGAAAGTTAAGCGGATGGTCGAGTTCCTTGCCGGAAAAATGGAGCAATAATTAACTATGCCTGCAATTTGATCAAGAAATAATACATCTCATCCATCTCACCCTGATCAATCAGCTGCAGATTTCGCTGCCGACAGAACGCAGGTATATCACTCTGTAATGCCTGTTTTGTTGACACGGCCATTAACGTCTGCGCCGGTAATAACACCTCCAGTGCATCGTTTAATTTGGAGAAAGGCAGAGTACAGTCACTGCCAGAAATATCCACAAAAAGGTCACAAGGGATCGAATCTAAGTTCATAAATATAACTTAAAAGGTAAAGTCTATGGGTTTAAGGTTCTCTTTTGTCTTATCAAAAGAGGCCCACAGCTGTGCATAACTCAGCCCTGTTTCCGGGTGTTTTAGATCAGGCGCTATCTCTGCCAGTGGCCAGAGCACAAACGCATTTTTCAATATTTCGCCACGGGGCAGCTTCAGTCCATTCTCGTCCATTACCAGCTCATCATACAGCAGTAGGTCAAGATCCAGCGTTCGCGAAGAAAACTTGGGACCACTGCGGTCGCGACCATTAACATCTTCGATATCACGTAAGATCTGATTGGCCTGATGCACCGACATATCCACCTGACAGGCAATAACCATATTATAAAAGGCATCACCCTCAAACCCTACCGCTTCACTCTCATAAACCGAGGACAGGATCAATTCGCCAAAAGCCTGTTTGAGGGCAGCAATGCCCGCACGGGTATTGTGCTGTTTATTAATATTACTGCCGAGACTGATATAAATGGTTGCCATGATCAAATGACTGTCAGCGCTGACCACGTTCGATAATAACGCCCACAGATCTTGAGCCGGTCACTGCGCCTAATTTGCTGAGTTTCAGCCGGCACCAGGGCACGCTAAACTCATTCATTATAATCTCGACCAGGCGCTCTGCCAGCGTCTCCACCAGCTGAAACTGACTTTCTTCAGTAAAAGCGATCAGACGCTTGGCCACAGCCTTATAATTCAGCGCATCATCTATATCCTCTGACGAAGCCGGTTTGGTATTATCCGCTGCCATCTCTACGTGCAATGCGATTGTCTGCTTAACCTCTCGTTCCCAGTCATAAATTCCGATGATGGTATCGATGCGTAAGTCTTCTATAAATACAATATCCAGCGCCATTTTGTGATTTTCTACCTTGTCGTAGCCATGATTAATCGATCGGTCCGCTTGCATAGCGATACAGGCGTATTATACATGGCACAGAATCCAGCAGGCATCTCCACGCAGGTTAAATAGAATCACTATTTTACTTGTCAGCACTGCCAATCTCCGTTAGAATTGCCGGCTTATTTTTACTGGGTTCTACAGATATTGTATCTGGCCACTCGGTTGTTTAGAATTTTTTGGAGTAATTACAATGTCTAGAGTATGTCAGGTCACTGGAAAACGCCCGGTTGCTGGTAATAACGTATCCCATGCTCACAATAAAACAAGACGTCGTTTCTTGCCTAACTTGCACAGCCACCGTTTTTGGGTTGAAAGCGAGAACCGTCATGTGAAACTGCGTGTTACTGCCAATGGCATGCGCATTATCGATAAAAAAGGTATCGATACAGTTTTAGCTGAAATGCGCTCACGTGGCGAAAAGGTTTAAGGGGATAACATCATGCGCGAAAAAATTAAAATGGTTTCATCTGCAAAAACTGGTCATTTCTACACCACGACCAAGAATAAACGCACTATGCCAGAAAAACTGGAGATGAAAAAATTCGACCCAACGATACGTAAGTATGTAATGTACAAGGAATCCAAGATCAAATAAATCCATCAGATGATTTGATCTGCTTCACATACGTTATCTAAAAACCCGGCACTGCCGGGTTTTTTATTGCCTGTTCGAAATCCATGTTATCTATTTGATGACTCAACAGGTCATCCTTCTCTAACATGACCTTTATCAAAAATATTCGGTCACATTTTGATAGACTGAACGTTTTTTTAAGACTAAATACAGTATTAACCTTATGACCACAGAAAAACGCTCCAAAAAAGATCTGAAAGAAATTCTCGCTGATATGTCAGATCCAGAGAAAGTACTGGCATCGCCCGATATAATCTCTGCCGATGATCTATTAGAGGTCAGTTATGAGCTTGGCGAATACCCCTATCCTGAAAAAATAGGCAATAAAGTCTACGAACACGAAAAACAATTATTACAGGCTGAATTATTAAAAGTCCAGGTCTGGGTCAAAGAAGAACAAAAACGTATCGCCGGTTTTTTTGAAGGTCGTGATGCCGCCGGTAAGGGCGGCACCATCAAACGTTTCATGGAGCACCTGAACCCGCGATCCGCCCATGTGGTCGCGTTGGAAAAACCCAGTGAAGTGGAACAGGGACAATGGTATTTCCAACGCTACATCCAGCAGATGCCGACCAATGGTGAGATCGTGTTATTCGACCGCTCCTGGTATAACCGCGCCGGCGTCGAGCGGGTGATGCAGTTCTGCACCCCGGAAGAACATCTGGAGTTTTTACGCACATGCCCTGAACTAGAGCGCATGCTGGTGCACTCAGGCATGATCATCCGTAAATACTGGTTTTCAGTGAGCCGCCACGAGCAATTACGCCGTTTTCATGCGCGCTCACACGATCCACTAAAACACTGGAAACTGAGCCCGATAGATCTGCAGTCACTGGATAAATGGGATGACTACACGGAAGCCAGACGCAGTATGTTCTTCCATACCGATACCGCAGACGCACCCTGGGTGGTGGTTAAATCCGATGATAAAAAACGTGCCCGGATAAACTGTATGCGCCACTTTTTATACAGCCTGGATTATCCCGGCCAAAGACCCGACCATCGCCTATAAACCTGACGAAAAAATCGTCGGCACGGTGGATTCGTTATACCCTAAAAAAATGGGTCGATACGTTTAAAACTGTAGCGGCCAGGAATTCTCTGCAGATAAAAAAGGCGCACTTTAGTGCGCCTTTTTTTGGCTAAAACTAAGTAACGCTAGGCCGCATAACTTTGCGTCAATGCAGAATAGATATCATCCTGAAATGACTGGCTATCACCATTTAACTGCTTCATTATATCGGCGAGATATTCATTATCTTCGCGACCATTCCAGACCTTATTATAGGTACCTTCTTTATAACCATTGTCCTGCCTGAACATATTCAACACGTTCTTGCCGACATAGATCTCATATAACTCATCAAAGGACATATCAAGGTATTTCATGATGCCGGCGATAAAAGTAAAGTGCGCTCCCTGATCAGTCAACGTTACCAGCGCAAGACATTCGATGGTCTTACGGATATCTTCTGCCTGCATCGAATTGTCAAAATCTACGGCAATTAATTCAGCGGTTTCGTCCAGCGACTGATTCTGCTCAAGGCGGATACTCAAGGCAAAATGCACGATATCGACCACCTCAAGTTTCACCTGCATATACTCTGGCTCCTGTTTTTTCCACCACTTCCAGCCATAATGCTCAAGCATCTCGGAGGCTTCCATCCAGATGGCGCGATACCACTCGTTACCAGCATTGCGCCAGTCGGCATTCACCTTTGCGTTCATCGAATCCTGTAATTCGAGCATGTTGATTATTTTTTGCTTCATAAGTGCCATTTATATCTATGGTTAGCATTCTATTTATTGCATACATAATAATGCGAAGATATCACCGAAGCAATCAATAAACCCTGAAGAAAATTGCAAGTAATAAAAAGCCCGCATTAAGCGGGCTTTTTATACAACTTAAAGTTTTATTTATACTGTCTTTTTGCGACGTATAACAACCATACCTAATAAACCAACAGCGAGTAAAGCAACCATACCAGGCTCTGGAACAGAGCTAGATTTTGCGAGGTATTTCCATTCTTCAAAACCACTACCAACTTGATCATACTCAGTATAAAAAGCAAAATAATCATCTGGAGAACCAGTAATCATACTCTCAAGTATAAAAAGGTTCAGGTCGCCTTTACCACTTCCACATTGCCCCTTCGTATCACAGATACTTGATTGAAGTGTAACAGTCACATCACCATTAATGGCGTTATCCAAAGTCCAAACTGGTGTAAAACCCGCAAGTGTATTATCAAATAAAGTTCCATCATCAAATTGAGTACCAAGATAGCCGCCATGATTTTCCGGGATCATCAAATTACTGCCACCAACGAATATTTGAATCTCGGTAAGATCAATCTGATTGAGGAGGCTAGTTGCACTACCATTTTCATTAGAGTCGAGTGAAAACTGGTAGTACGACGATCCACCGATATCAATGGTACCCAGATCGCCAAAGAGTACAGAGTGTGTCCATGGACCTGACTTGGTGTCAAATTGCGGGTCGTTGTTAGGCGCATCGGTATTGTAACCGCTCTGCGTGCCTGTACTGTCCTGTATACGAACGAATGGCTTGAAAACACCAGTACCTGTTGAAGGCATTGTTGGATTTGCCTCGGCTTCGAATATCGTGCCATCAAGCGTCGTACCCGTGGATTGACCGCAAGGTTCGGTAGCAGTACACAAAATATTAATTTGCTGAGTTGGTACTGCCTGAGCATTGGCCATAAACCCTGCTGATAAAAGTAATAGGCCAGCTCTTATGGCATTCCTTACTACATTAGTTTTCATTATTTTCATCTCACTTATTAGATAATATTTCCCAGTTACCTAAAATAACGCAGTATTCATGCCAATAACTAAGTTATTGATTTTCCTGCAAATACTATTTATTCACAAAACTGATAAAATTTCTAACACTAACGGCACACAAAATAAGCAAAACACTCTTAAAAAACAATATTTCCCAGTAAAATCAATGAGATATATTCATGCGAACGCTTTACCCTAGTGTAAATATTTGTGACACCTATGTTTCACTTTATTAATTAACATGATGGTAAGCACTAATTAAGAACACATTAACAAACAGCCCTAATATCAACCCACAAAAAAGCCCCTGAATAGGGGCTTGTTTTATCTGGCTGGGGAACAAGGATTACAAAATACTTCCCTGTATTTTGCCCTTCGGGCCATGCTTCGCATGTTCAAATTTGTTCCATACAAATTTGTTGAACGAGGCTAAAATATCGAACCCGCATCCAAATAAAAAAAGCCCCTAAAAAGGGGCTTGTTTTATTTGGCTGGGGAACAAGGATTTGAACCTTGGTTGGCGGAGTCAGAGTCCGCAGTCCTACCACTAGACGATTCCCCAATGTAGTTCAAAATCAACGTTTTCTGAACGCCGTATTCTGAAGCGCGGCTATTATACAATAACAGTACGCTGTCGTCTGAGGTAGACTGCATAAAAATTAAAAAAATATTGGAGCCGAATAATCTTGCACCAGAAAACAGCAAGTGAAGTGATCTTATCTAGCTGGAATCGCTTAAACGCACTACCTGGCGGCATCTGGATCTTTAATCAGTATCCTGCACTGGTATAACCCCTACTCTGGCTCAATTCACTCCTATGTAAAAGAGTTACGCCCCGGTTATACAAAAATCGAATTGCGTGATAGACGACGTATCCGCAATCACCTTAATTCTATCCATGCACTTGCGCTGGCCAACCTTGGAGAATTAACCAGTGGCCTGGCCTTACTCAGCGGTTTACCTGCCAACACCCGTGGCATCCCGACAAAGATATCTACCGAATACTTCAAGAAAGCGCGGGGCAAACTGGTTGCAGAATCTTATTCTGGTTTACCCGAGGTGAATAACAGCATGGACCACACTGTTTCAGCCGATATTGTTGACCAGCAGGGTGATGTCGTCGCCCGCACTGTGGTCAACTGGCGACTCGGTCTGAGTGAATAGCTTTCTAAGTTTTCACCTCCGCTAACTCCTCAAAGCCTATACTCTTTCTAAATACTCATTGTAATCAATTACTTGGTATATACGAACAAGCAAGACTATACTCCTGTTTCTGTTTTCAAAAAAATGCAAACAAACGACTGGAGGGATCCGTGAGTAAAGAACTTAAAGAATTGCACGAAGCAGTATCAATCTATGCACTGGAACACAGCATCAATGAAATACCCCAGCATTATTATGAAAAGATAGTAAAGATCTGGCAACACAGAAACTTGAATGGCCATGACTGGGACCAGTACAAAGCGGCCGCCGCACTACTATATGCCGCTGCCGTTGACGGCATAGTCCACCAAAGCCAGATGACCCCTCAGGGGTACAGGGCGATGAACTGGGCATCACGCTCCCAGCTTAACCTTGATGCGGTCACTGCATCCTCTTGAGCGTAAACCATGACTGATTACTTTTTCCCGGTCAATTTGTAATAAGACATCAGCCTAAACAGATTCAGCAAACAGACAAGCCAGGTTGTCGAGACAATTCCCAGCCACTTACTACAGCATTAACTCTCAGCAGTAAAACCAAAAGCCTTGTCATGTACGTAGACCAGTTTACATTCTTCGATATATTTTGCGTCGTGAATTCGACCCGCTTTAATATAACCGGTATCACCTTTATTAAGAATAACCGGCTCTCCATCAGCAACCAGCGCATCAGCTGATCGAGTAAAAAACTGTATCGACATCTTGCCTTCTACGACGACCGTCATGTCATCGCCAGGGTGCGAATGTGGTGGTTCTTCACTACCAGCCTGCCAACGCTCCAGCATGACTTCAGTACCCTCCGGGTTGGTTGGATAAGTCGTCCTCAGGGTAAAACCTTCAGGTGTATCAGGAACTGACACGTGGTTTTTCCAGATAGCACTGCTTTCACTGGTTACATTTTTATCGGTATCGTTACTCATTATTGTTCTCTGTAAATAATATTAGCCACAGTCTACTGTTATTACTTCTATGGTTATCAGCACCCGTTACAAGGAATAGATAAAAATATCGCTTATTTTACCATTGGACCTGATGCGACCCATTCAACATGCGCGCCTTCGGCGACACTATAACCAAGGTTTGATGATTTAAAAATAAAACCATCAGTGCGCTGCTCGATAATCTCAAGATAACCGCTGCCCTTAGTTAACTTTATTTTCACCCTGGGAGAAGCGCTAAATTTTTCTGGATACAAAACATCGTGCTTATAACTCAGGCTATTACTTATCTCGATACTGCCCGATTGAGCAATCTCGCCCTCCTGCAACCGGTCAGTTTCAGATAGCAGCATGAACATCGCAATTACAAAAACGACGACAACAGATACTAATAGAAATTTTTTCATTTCCGCTTATGTCTCATCATGTTTATTTAATAGGGATAATTAATGAATGAGCTGGATTATCGGCGCCTTGAATCCCGGTAATCGTGGTTTTCCACTTCAACATCAGCCTGCACCTGTTCACGACTTCGCTCATAAACCACTTCACGCCCCATGACAGAACCTGCGTATGCAATACCAGTCGCTGTTGGCAGTAACTCACATTTAACACTATGAACGCCTTCCCCTAATACAACCTCGATCTTGTCTGCACTTTTACTAAAAACCACAACCTTCATAATTGCATCTGTTTCGGTAACGCGCACCTCTATTTTCTGCTCATTCATAAATTATCCCTTGTTAAATTAATTATATATTCTCACCTGATTGCGGCCTTTCTTTTTCGCTATGAACAACGCATCATCCGCCCTGGTTAACATCGTTTCCAGGGTTTCATTTTCAATCGGATGTGATGAGACACCAAAACTGGCTGTTATCTGGATTTGCTTTTCTTCATGAACCACCGTTGTTTCAGCAATCTTTAACCGCAGACGCTCCGCGAGATTAACCGCTTCATCTTCACCTGTTTCCGGCAATACAAAAGCAAATTCTTCACCACCGATACGTGCAACGACATCTATTTCGCGCACGATATCTTTTAAAAGTTCAGCAATAACCTGAAGCACCTTGTCGCCCAGAGAATGACCGTAGTTATCATTAACATTTTTGAAATGATCGATATCCATCATGATCACCGAGACGGGGTGCTTGAAACGAAATGCCTGCTGAAAAACACGGTGCCCCTGATCAAAAAAAGCACGTCGATTATCCAGCCCGGTTAACTCGTCTTTATGTGCCAGCTCTTCAGCCCTGTTTTTGGCGGCTTTGAGCTGTTCCTCGGCCAGCTTGCGCTGAGTAATATCTGTAGCGATTTCCATGCGGACAATGCGGCCATCAACCCAGTAGATAGCCTGATCACGACACTGGTACCAGTTTTTGTCGACCGTGTTCTGGAACTCCCACACATAAACTCCGGTGGGATTACCATCCTTGTCAAGCAGACGGCCATTGGTACAAAATTTACAGGGACCGTCCTGACCTTCCTGTAACACCTGCCAGCATATTTTACCCTGTGTCTCACCCCAGATATCACGGCCATATTTATTACAGAAGAGCAGTTCGTGGGTATCCATATCAGCCACGTAAACCATCGCATCAAGACTATCGAGAATTGTGGCTATACTGCGATAGCTCAGATCATGAACCTGTTTTACACTATTGTCGGCTTTATCTGACATGAAAAAATCCCACTAACTTTATTTGAATATCATACGAACAATCCTTATTGACCCTGCTTTTCGAGCAAATGAATACCGTCCTTTTCTATACTAATAATTCTTTGTTTATATAAACCGCCAATGGCTTTTTTAAATGCACCTTTACTCATACCAAATAAATCTGAGATCAACTGCGGATCAGACTTATCATGCACTGGCGCAAAACCCTCTTGTTTTTTTAAATAATTTAAAATGATTTTGGCATATTTATCACGAGTTTCCTGACCACCTTGCAGACTTAAGTCAATTTTCCCATCAGGGCGAATATACTTAATAAAACCTTTTTTATACTGACCGAAACTCAAACGCTGATGAACTTCATTTTTATATAACACACCCCAATGGCTGTGGTTAATAATCGCCTTGTAACCCAGGTCCGTACTGTTGGCGATAATCAGGTCAA
Organism: uncultured Gammaproteobacteria bacterium; assembly: GCA_963752725.1. Lineage (GTDB taxonomy): Bacteria > Pseudomonadota > Gammaproteobacteria > SZUA-229 > SZUA-229. The sequence goes on along the minus strand of CAVWAI010000017.1, from coordinate 147,545 downwards.
CTGCCTGCTGCGGTTTGAAATCGTGCGGCTTTTCGTCGTCAAGAAATTTATCAATCTTTGAAGAGGCAATTATCCGATTATCAAACTCACCCAGATATAAATACACTAGATAAGAATGACCGACCTCCATCGGGCGGTGTTGTTCTGCAAAGGGAACCAGTACATCTTTTTCCAGACCCAGATCTAAAAAAGAGCCTACCTCGGTATTAGCCACCACTTTTAAATAAGCGAATTCACCCACCTGTGCTTTTGGTTTTTGTGTGGTCGCCACGGGACGATCTTCTGAGTCGAGATAAAGGAACACCTCGATAGAGTCGCCTTCAACAAGATCAGATGGCGCATATTTGAGCGGCAATAACACCTCACCCAGATTTTCGGCATCCAGGTAAAAACCAAACTCCACAGCTTTTACTACATCTAACTGGTATGTCTTACCGATACTAATCATTTTATTATCTCAACGACAACGACTCTTGTTAGAGTGAATACTACGCCTACATGGACGCAAACGGTAGTTTGAGCCTGGAACAACCGTCGATAACAGAGACAAAACCATGTTGTCGAGTGGCTCGAGTATTATCTTAATTATATGGAATCAATATCTTTCTGATTCGCAATATATAAGTCTTCTACCTTTTTCCTTGCCCAGGGCGTTTTACGCAGAAATTTTAAACTGGACTTAACAGACGGGTCGTTATTGAAACATCGAATGTCGATACGCGTTCCCAGTTCGGTCCAGCCATAATATTCGACCAGACTGGTCAATATATTTTCCAGCGTCTTGCCGTGCAGCGGATTATTGACGTGTTGCTCACTCATAATACAGCTACTGATGTTCTTTCTTTATAAATTAATAGAGGCTTACACATTCTCGTTTGCACCATAGCTTTTAAACTTACGGCAACATTATATGTCGATAAATGTTACACTATTTATCAGAAAGACTGACCAACCTCTCCTTAAGTTATTGATTACCAAGTAATCGTAAAAGTCGATATGATTGATTTAAAAAAACTCTGGCTATTTTTTACCCACTTATTAAAAAAACACGACGATTTTTTTACACTTTACCAGCCTTAGAACTTTGCTTATAAAGTAAGTGTTTGTTTATTAGTAATTAATTTAACATGGCACCAAGTGTGCATAGAGTTACTTACATCATTAGGTATATAAGATATACAGCATAATAAACACACCCTGCTGCTAAATATACTTAAATCTTCCGTCAGCTGACCAGATCGCTGCCTTGCTGGCAATAAATGTTATCAAATATGTCAGAACACCAAAGCATGCCAAAAAGGATGCTCTATTAGATGCAGTCAGCCTTGCAATTTAGCTACGGCGATGAAAATAGCGGTTGTCGTGTTCTTAATTTAGACCAAACATTTTTGCCGGGAAGTTGTAGATGTACAGATTAAAAGCACCGAAACCTGACTCACTACCTGTAATCGGGTGCGTACTCGCCTGTCTATTCTGGTTTATAGATTCGGCGATAGACACCTTTGTCTTTAATACGCAGCATCTATATATAGAAAGCCTGCTCGACCCTGGTGCCGTCGAACTGTGGTCACGATGCCAGGTAATATTACTGTTGATGGCTTTTTCTCTTGCCGCCATGCTCATATTGCGTCGGCACCAAAAAACACGGGCTCTATTGAAAGAATACAAACACAGACTTGAGAACGTTGCTGAACAACGGATGAATGAACTGTGTACAAAAAATACTATTCTGGAAGCAGAGATTGTAGAACAGAAAAAAATCGAAGCCGAGTTGGTCCAACTAGCCAGCATTGACCCGCTGACCCTGATTTCGAACCGCAGGAAATTCGATGATATGCTGCATTATGAGCTAGACCGCGACTCACGTTATCACAATGGCCTGTCGCTAATATTCTGTGATCTCGATCATTTCAAAGCAATTAATGATGTACATGGGCATAAAACAGGTGATGACGTACTCAAACAGTTTACCCGCCTGATTTCCAGTCACATCAGAAAAACCGATACGTTTTCTCGCTGGGGTGGCGAGGAATTCGCACTACTTTTACCCGACACCAATATTACCAGGGCCACTAAAATCGCTGAAAAACTACGCAAAGAGACGGAACGATACGACTTTCCCTGTGTTGGTAAGGTAACCGCTAGTTTTGGAGTCAGTCAGTTTATTGTCGGTGATGATGAATCCACATTAATTAAGCGTGCAGATAAAGCGCTGTACACTTCGAAACAGAATGGTCGTAATAGAGTGGAGACACTGCCACCTTCTCATCTATTGCTAAAAGCCCTCTCCGGGATGAAGTTTAGCCGCCCAAATATTACCAACGACACAACCCCATAACAAGAAAACCCCACTAAAAGTATCAAGCTAAAACCCACCCATTGTTACAAATAGCACCCTTCATCGTTTTTTTTCTACCGTTTATCTCTAATAAATAAGTATTTCTCTAATATTAGAATATACTAATAGTCATTGAAAGCAACGACACTTTGTCACGGGACATAACCCTCCCGAATACGCACAAACGAGCCGCTTTCCACGCTGGTTACATCGTCTTTACAGACACTTCTGGCACAAATTCAAATGTTAAAAAACTTACTGTGAGATACGGGTAACCATACTCGTAACTTAACTAATGAATTATTTATTTAGGAGAAACCCGTATGTTTACCAAACTGAGAATCTTTGCCACCATACTAATCATGTTCACTAGTAGCGTTGCATTTGCTGATCTAGCCATAATCGCTCACCCTGACTATGACACAGGTACGCTTGATACCCAGAACGTGAGAAAATTGTTCCTCGGTGAGCGCAATTCTTTTCCTAGCGGTCAACATGCAACTCCTATCAACCATAAAGTTGGCAGCCCGGACCGCAAAGAATTCTTTTCATTAGTGCTTAGCATGCCTGAAGCAAGCCACAAACGTCACTGGAAACGTAAGATGGCAAGAGGTGCTGGCAGTCCTCCAAGCGAGCTGGGTTCACATGATGCCGTACTAAAATCTGTAGCTAGCACCCCTGGAAGTATCGGTTATATCGATGCCAGCAAAGTTGACGGTACCGTAAAAGTATTGTTAACAGTCAGCAACTTCAGTGGAGTTTAATTCCTTTAGTAGATTTTCATTACTTTTAATCTACAATCTATGGGCAAGGTGATTTATTACCTTGCCCCTATTTTTGAATAAAACTGTTCCAAGCTGCACTGCGGATGTGTTAAAGACACACTATTAGCGCCAGACACAACCGATCTAAATTTATAAAACTGCATTTATTTATCTCTACATGATTTTGGAGAACAAACAGCATGTTTAAAAAGTTAAGAGTACTGTTCTCGCTGCTAACAATACTCAGCAGCGCTACAGTTAACGCAGATCTGGCCATTATCGTCCATCCAGATTATCAGGGCGGTGAACTCGACCAAGAAATGGTCAAACAACTATTTCTCGGCGAAATCGCACAATTTCCCAGTGGCCACAAAGCCGAAATAATTAACCACTCTGATGGTAGCCCAGATCGTAAAGCTTTTTTTGAATACGTTCTGGAAATGGGTGAAGTAAGGCATAAGCGATATTGGGCACGTAAGAAGTCTATCGGTAAGGAAGGCGCGCCCAAAGAACTGGACAGTTATAAAGAAATACTAACCTGGACAGCCAATACCCCTCTGGGCATCACTTATATAAATAAAAAACAGGTAGATGATTCGGTAAAAGTTCTGTTCACTGTCACTGTTTTTGAAGATATCTGATCATTATAAAATCAACTAAAAACTGGTAGACCAGAGAACTAACGTTTTCTGGTCTCTTAGCGTTGAACTTCGATTACCTGACTCAAAACAACCTGAGCTTTCTCTGAATGATCAGATTAAGGTTGCTAAAATCAACCCGTCTTTCACTGCTTTTATAGAATGCTCTCAAACCCTGGCGGTTCCACTGCCAAGCAGTGTTGTATCGGTCTCAATTTCGATACTGGCCTCTTCTTCCATTATCTCTGCCTGTTCAAGTAGATTGATAGCGATATCTATAAAATCACTATCGGTGATAATACCGACCAGGCGATCATCTGATACCACAGGCAGACAACCGTATTTATGCGACTGTATATACAGGGCAGCCTGACGAAGAGAATCTTCTCTATGGATAACACTCACGTTTCGTATCATGATGTCGGCCAACTTGATATCTAATTCGCACGATATACCTTTGGTTTGTACCTTAAATCCAGGCTCAGTCGCTGCCAGAACATCTCTCTGTGTGACCAGCCCAAGTACATGATTGTCATTGTCGATAATAGGGATATGACGTATGTGTTTCTCGGTCATAATCTTTCTTGCATCATCGAGCGAATCAGTCTCGCGCAATGTATAGGGTTCGGGCGTCATAAACTCTTCTATAGTAATCATTTTCTAATATCCCACTATTGAACGATACAGATACAGGATTACAGAAACCGAAGATAAAAATGTTGATTAACGTCAATCAACAATTAAATAATAGATAATGAGGAAATTCCGGCTTTTCTCTTAGCCGAACAAACTTTCACTGAACTGCTTTTGAATCTTCACAACTTCATCCATATTATCTAGCAAGGCAGTTACGCAATCCTTATCCAGAGTTTTACCGGCAAGCTGCTGTAACTGACTGATAGCATGTTCGTTAGTCCATGCCTGTTTATAGGGCCGGCGACTTGTGAGCGCATCAAACACATCAGCCACAGCGACGATACGCGCTTCTAGCGGAATCTCATCCATTTTTTTACCGTCAGGATAACCGCTGCCATTAATCGCTTCATGATGATATTCAGCAATATTGCGTAAGACATCAACATGCTCGATATTTTGCAGACCAAAATTGACCACCAGATCATCGATCATTTCACGACCTCTGCGCGCGTGAGTTTTCATCACCTCCATATCAGACTCATTCAGTCTTTCCGGGTTAAGCAGGACGCCGTCAGGAATGGCAATCTTGCCGATGTCATGTAGCGGGGAAAACATAAAAACATGCTCGATATACTCATCCGTGAGGCCATATTTTTCTGCGATTGCATTTGCGATAATCAGACTGTACCTGGACATACGATCAAGATGGCTGCCTGTCTCAGGGTCACGGCAATGGGTGATATGGCCTGTTGTTTTGACCGCCGCAGTTAACGTCTTGATAGCAGAAAACTCATTGATGATCATCAGCGCAATCATATGCCCATATACGTCTATCTGGCTTAGTACATGCTCAGTAAATACATCTTTTTTGCTGGAGTTAAAAAAAATGAAGCCAAAAAAAACACCGTCATTAAACATCGGCAGGGTATAACTTGCGGCATAACCCTGTCGACCTATTCTCGACGTATGTTCATGGCCACCATCATTCAATGTAATCATGTTATTGATAACACGAGGTACGCCTTTATCCAGAAGTTTTTTTAATGAAGGCGCATCGTCAATCAATGTCTGATAATGTTCGAGTGGGCTTGCATCACCACTACTGTCAATGTATGTTTTAAGCACCGTGGTCTCAGGGTCATAAAGCGTAACGGCAATTCGTGCGACAAAGGGATACACCTGCTGCAATGATTGATGTGCTGCGACTAACTTATCGCTCAGAGTAAGATGTTTGTTTAGATGCTCCAGTGCGTCGTGGTGCTCAGACATTATCACCTCCATACAGTGAACGGCTTATAGCTTATGATTATATGTCATCTTCCCAAAGGCATGCCAGAACGGATAATATAAGATCCTATTTCACATTACGGTATAGAGCCAGTGCTTCGACTTCCGTCTGCATCGCCACATCTGCCTTGCTGGGAATGCAGGAAATCAATGCCATCTCGCCTCTCCCCTGCCGAGTTCAACAACCCTGTCATCGAGACCGACGCTTATCTTGCCATGCCTGACGATCAACATGTACTGACCAGGCTCTGATTTCCTGATCAGGTACTCACCTGTCTGAAGCTGTCCTGCTAACTAGGACAGCACTTCTTTTAGACGCTCAGCAACACGAAAGGCATTAGCGTAAATCGTCCAGGTGTAGGGCACGCTGCCTCCGGTTGGCATAAAACTGCCGTCCGTGACATAAAGGTTTTCAACATCATGTGCACGACAGTCCGCATTGAGCACCGAAGTTTTTGGATCATGGCCAAAACGGCAGCCACCGGCAACCAGGTTCTGCGGCGGCGAACCGCTAACGTTTGAACGTATATTTTTTGCGCCCATCTTTTTCAGAACTTTTCGTGAACGCTCATCGATATAATTACCCACTTTAAGATCATGTTCATGGTAACCGATGCGTACTTTTGCTACCGCTGAGCCCCATTTATCTCTCACAGAGTTATCGAGACTAACGAAACAGTTATCCGTCGGTAACCAGTCGCAAAAGATCTCATAACGCAATGTCTGTTCATCAGTAAAGATTGATTTGAGTTTTTTCTGTAAGGCTCTGCCCCAGACTAAATCATCACCATCCCACTTGGCACCGATTGCTTTACTCAATGCATTGGGATGACGCAGCAAAAAATCTACCGTACCGCCTTTTATGCGTCCGCCCATCGCCGGATCATCGATCACATACCAGTCCTGCAGACCACGATTGACAAACGGCCCTCTTGTTTTCATTGCCGCTGCTGCTGACTCGTCCATCGTTGCATACTCAAAGTCACCATTACCTGAACCACCGGCAGAAAATAGTAAGTTCTTACCCACCTGGCCATTATTATTGGCAAGGCCATCAGGGTGTTTCGGTCCGCTTGAGGATAATAACAGGCGACTGGTTTCTATCGCCTGGCAGGCGACCACGAATAACTTCGCAGTAATACTTTTTTTGATGTCATCAGCATCATAATAATCTGCTGAAACCACCTTGCCTTTAGCATCACTGCTTAATTTATAAACTTTACACAGCGGTTTTATCTCGCAGTTTTTTGTCGCAACAGCCTGATCCAGTAGCGCGGCCCTGGAACTGCCCTTAGCACCTGAGGAACAACCATAACTACCGCAAAAACCAGAATACTCACAACTTCTTCGATTTTCTTTATCGCGTGACAATATCGCTCTTGGCGTAGGCAGCGAATACAGGCCCATGCTGCGACAGGCTGCATCGATCTGCCCGGAGATCGGATGTTCCCGGGTCGGCGGGTAAGGAAAATCTTTACTCGAACGAGGTTCCGCAAATGGATGATCGGTAAACGAACCCGAGATACCGACTTCTTTTTCTACCAGGGTGTAATACGGCTCCAGGTCGTCATAACTGATCGGCCAGTCGACAACATTGGCACCTTCTATAACGCCAAACTCAGAACGTAAACGAAAGTCCTCAGGTTTAAGCCGGTAGAAAAAACCGCTCATCAGGTTTGATGAACCGCCAACACAATTACCGTTCCAGAAATCCCATCCAGAATCAGATGTCGCTTCGCCCACCCAGTTGCCATCACTATCGGTGTCTTCGATAACATGCTGCTCATCAGCAAGTTCCGGCGTATAGACACTGCGGCGACAGCAGGCGAGTTCGTCTTTATAAAAGTCTTCTTCAGTAAACCAGGGGCCTTTTTCCAGAACCACAACAGAATACCCCGCTTTCGCCAGTGTCAGCGCTACCGGCCCACCGCCCGCACCACTGCCGACGATACAGACATCATAATCCTTGCTCATAACTGGTGACGCCTCTGCAACAGTTGATGCCATGTCTTATCTGCGGGAGGTGCCGGATATCCAGGCTGGTGCTCTAACCATAACCAGCCTGCGGCATTTTTATTGCCACCGTAAACCGGATCTGCCAATAAGGCTTCAAGCGTATAAGTCAACAATTTTGAAACCCAGTTACGACCAGCGCGGCTTTTAACAATGGCCTCTAAGATTGTCTGCTGCTGATCTGCAGTTAGTTGCAGAAATGTTTTTTTATGTTGCTCCTGTGTCAGCGCATCTAACCAGCCAACACCACGTAATATAAAATCTTTATCGGCAGTATCAGCCTGTGGATTTTCGATCGCATTGTGCAGATAAACAGTTGCGCCAATATCACCTGCGCCAGGCACATCCTCATCTGCTGGCAATAAGACTTCCTGTACCTGTGCGATGGTCTGCCATGTATGTTCGATCTGCCACGCTGAAGCAGGCTGCGTCGATGTTTGCTGTTGTTTTGATTTGCGCAGTTCAGCCAGTGCGCTAGCGGGAAAAGTTAATGCTAAAGAAGCTAAAAAACTCATCCGCGTGATGAATTCACGTCGACTTATACTGCTGCGATCATCCATCCAGGTTTGACCGATGATGAGAAAAAAGACATGACAAAGTGGTTACAAAATCATTGATATTATCAATCACACATATCTCAGATCCGGTTTCAGTGTGTAGTGAGAAAGACATAAACACCTCATAATATTCACAGTAATCAAGTCTCAGCATGAAAAAATATCAAATTTACTGCTATTTTTTCGCAGGCTGAGCATAATTGAATGTTTTATCATCACAGATATGCACAAAAATTGATATAGATTAAGAATTACTCGTGTTACATTATTGTCTGGCAACTTCTTTCAAATTATAATGTTTTTATGGATAGAAGTTGCGATTGATTGTTACATATTCTTAGATTTACTCACTGCAAGATAATGACAGGCGGGAACTGAGATGACAAGAACGAATGACACAAACCATCAAGCGATTCATTTTCAAACCGGTCGTCTTGTACAACAGAATGGCGAATGGTTTTACTCCACGCGAGAAGCTGTAGAACGAGGCCCCTTCATTAGCAAGGAAGAAGCCGTCGATGATCTCGATGCCTACATCTACCACCGCCATAACCTGGAGAGCCTGGGATACTCATCCTGAGATTTCTATTCCTGCAACGACATCAGTGGCATTAGATTAGAGACCTAGCCATAGCCTCGCTTGCTAGACTGACAGTTCATTCCAGAAGGTTCTTAACCTTTTTTCTGAAACGGGAAACTTTGTTTTAAGTTCCTGAGCATAGAGTGACACGCGATACTCCTCCAGCATCCATCGATAATGATCAAGCTCCTCTGATTCAACATGCTGTTTAGCCAGAGACTGCTGTCGTTTCAGGTATTCATCCCAGAGTTTGGAAAACATCAGCCTCGACTGACGATCCCGTGTCGCATTGGTTTTTGATTTATCAAAGCGCTTATTGATGGCAAGCAGATAACGAGGATATTGCTGTAACCACTCACGATCGATGGTCGTGATGAAGTTTTTCGGAAACAGATAATTTAGTTGCTGCTGAATATCTGATACGGTATCAAGTTGTGATAATGCCGGCCGCTGCATTATCTTTTTAATCAGCCGATACTCATCCAGGATACTGGTTAACAGATCACTCCATTGTTTCGCCTGCTCATGTAATTCCCCCCTGCCTTTTTCCAGCCTTGATCTAAACTCAGCCTCAGACCGTATGTCGCCATATAAAAAAACATCATCGATTGTTTTATTAATAATATCCAGTTTCAGATCATCACACCGGCCAAAATCGGTGTACTTTAAACACAGGTTCTGAATATCAGGGATCGATTTTTTTAAATTTTTAAGCTGTTCAGGCAAAGCATTGATCACCAGTTGCCGTAATGCCTGGGCGGTCTCATTTGATGCAATCGCTTTACTCTCTAAAGCTCGAAGATTCACCTGCCTGCCATCTCTGACCAGGGCCGGGTACGCTTTAATCTTAACGCCCTGCAGATTAATCTCCACCGTCTCTGTCATGTTATCGAGAACATCAGGGCCGACATCATCTGCGTTATAAGTTTGTTCTGGATTTTCTTCAGCATCAACGGCAGCTGCAGAATCAAATACAGAAGCCTCATTATCAGATCCCGATAGCTTATTTTTTATCGCCTGCAGCTCACGGCCTTCTTCGATCACGCAGCCATCGACACCGAGCACTCTGAAATTCATCAACAGATGCTGGTCAACTTTTTGCATATCCCAGGCATCATAAGGAATCTGCTCACCGGTCATTTTTTTAAGATGATTAGCAACCGCTGTACATAAAGCTATATCTGAAGGTTCCAGGGCCTGCACACAGGCATCTGCAAAATTAGGCGCAGGCACAAAATTCTTTCTTAACTGTTTCGGTAAGGATTTGATAATCGCAACCACCTTCTCATGCAGCATCCCTGGTATCAGCCATTCGCAGCGCTGAGCATTGATCACATTGACACCCGCAACAGGTGTAATCAGGGTGATGCCATCACAGTGGTTACGCGGGTCAAAATGATATTCGATGGGAAATCTCGAGCCTTCCATTTCAAGATAGTCAGGAAACAGGTCATTCGATACCAGCGTAGCATCATCACGCATGAGATCTTCCGTGGTCAATAACAGCGATTTTGCTTCTTCAGGCTGATGTCGCAACCATTTATCCAGGCTCGCGCCGCTGCAGATATCATCCGGCAGATGCTGCTGGTAAAAGTCATACAGGATGTTCTCGTCGACGATGATGTCACGCCGACGTGATTTAGCTTCGAGCTTTTCTAACGCTTCGATCAATAGTCGGTTGTGCACAAAAAAATCCGCCTTGCTCGTGAAGTCACCCTCGATCAACGCGCAGCGAATGAATATCTCTTTTGCTTCAACAGGATCTATCCTTCCATAACTTACCTTTTTATCGGCATTAATGATCAAGCCGTACATCGTCGACTGTTCGTGTGCGACAACCTGCGAACGTTTTTTCTCCCAGTGCGGGTTACTGTAATGATACTTGAGCAGATGTTTTGCTGTTTGTTCTATCCAGCCAACATCCACTTTAGCATTGGTGCGCGCGTACACCCGTGTGGTCTCGACTATCTCTGCTGCGACCATCCATTGTGGTGGTGATCTAAATAACTTCGAACCAGGAAAGATATGAATCTTTTTATTTCGTGCGCCGAGGTATTCCTTATCTTCATTTTTAAAACCAACGTTAGCTAATAGACCTGCCAGTAAAGATCGATGCACCTGGTCATACGAAGCTGGCGTGGTATTTAGTGTCAACTTTAAATCCGATAGCATTTTTTTAATCTGGTGATGCGTATCGATCCACTCACGCATCCGCATCCATGAGATGAAATTTTTCTTACACCACTTTCGTAACTGATTAGCTGATAACGCTTTCTTTTCGACATGATATGCCTGCCAAAGATTGGTATAGAAAACGAAATCCGAGAGTTTATCGCTGAAAACCGCATGTTTTTCATCAGCGGCCTGCTGTTTATCCAGTGGTCGCTCACGCGGGTCTTGCGCGGCCAGTGCTGAGACGATAATCAATACCTCACTCAAGGCACTCTCGGTTTTCGCCTGCAGCAGAATACGAGAGAGTTTCGGGTCTATCGGAAAATGACCAAGATGTTTCCCCATCTTGGTGATCTTATTAGCAGCATCGATAGCACCGAGCTCAAACAACAGTTTGTAACCATCATTCACCAGCCTGCTTTCAGGCGGTTCAACAAAAGGAAAATCGTCGATATGGCCGAGCCTGAGGTTTTCCATCTGCAAGATAACCGCAGCCAGATTGGTACGCTGAATTTCAGGCTCGGTAAATTCCTTGCGCTGATTAAAATCATCTTCATCGTACAGACGAATACAGATGCCTGCGGAGACTCGCCCACATCGTCCCTTGCGTTGATTGGCTGACGCCTGCGACACCCGCTCGATCGGCAAACGCTGTATCTTACTGCGCCACGAATACCGGGAGATCCTGGCGACGCCAGAATCGATCACGTACTTAATTCCCGGTACGGTTAGAGAGGTCTCAGCGACGTTGGTTGCCAGCACGATCCGGCGTTTATTCGATGGATGAAAGATGCGGTTTTGTTCTGCAGTAGATAGTCGTGCAAGCAGTGGCAGCACTTCGGTATTATCAAGTGCCCTGTTACCCGTCGCTTTCGATAACGCATCAGCGGTTTCCCGTATATCCCTCTCTCCACTCAAAAAAACCAGGATGTCTCCACGATCAATCTGCGAAAGCTCGTTGATGGCATCGATAATCGCCTGCTGCAGATCTTTCCTGTTTTCACTGTCAGCAGTCTGGTAGGGTCGGTAGCGCACTTCCACTGGATAAGTACGCCCAGAAACATTGATCACCGGCGCATTATTGAAATGTTTTGAAAATCGATCAGGGTCTATCGTCGCCGAGGTAATAATTATTTTCAGATCTTTGCGTTTTTCGATCAAGCGTCTTAAATAACCCAGTAAAAAATCGATATTTAAGCTTCGCTCATGCGCTTCATCGATAATAATCGTGTCATATTGATTGAGGAAAGGATCATGCTTACATTCAGCAAGCAGGATACCGTCCGTCATCAGCTTGATATAGCTATTTTCATTCGATCTATCAGAAAATCGCACCTTAAAACCAACCTCGTTGCCCAGCTCGGTATTAAGTTCTTCAGCGATACGCTGTGAGACGGCGCGTGCAGCCAGCCGTCGTGGCTGTGTATGGCCGATTTTCCCTCTGATCCCCAGACCGATATCGAGACAGATCTTAGGTAGTTGCGTGGTCTTTCCCGAGCCGGTCTCACCACATAAGATCGTTACCTGGTTCTCCAGTATGGTTTTTTTAATCAGCTCGCTTTTTTGCGCTATCGGCAGGGCATCGGGATAAGTGATGACCGGCAGATGCTGTTTACGCAGCTCTGCGGTAGCAATCGACTGTTCTACATCTTTTATCAGCTGAGCCGTGGCTTCATTAATGGCTTGCTTATGCTTGCTCCTGTTGGCTGATTTCTCCTGTTTGATTTTCTGTAAACGCCACCTGAAACGGTACATATCACTCAACATGCACTTTTTCAGTCGATTATTTGGTAATTGTGTTTCCAAGGTGAGGCATCGTGAAGCAGAGAAAGATGCAATTATATCAGCACATGAAAATGTGACGATATAATCTTAATCCTGATATTAAATTTAAAATAGTGACTATAATAATCTGATATAAACAACACATTTCCTTAACCAGATACAGGAAGCAAAATGGCTAAAATCCTTGTCGTCGATGACTCACCGACAATGCTCACAGGAACATCCAGGATACTTCAGACAGCAGGTCATGAGGTCATCCAGGCAGACAGTGGTGGCGCCGGCATCGAAAAAGCCAGTACCGAGAATCCCGATATCATTCTTATGGATGTAGTGATGCCCGACATGAATGGATTTCAGGCTACGCGAAAAATAACCTCTACCGCTGGTACTGAGCATATCCCGGTCATCATGTTAACCACCAAAGACCAGGAAACTGACAAAGTCTGGGCACAGCGGCAGGGGGCAAGCGATTATGTGGTTAAACCGCCTAAACCGGCTGAGTTATTAGATAAAATCGATAAACTTCTTAACGGCCAGTAGTAGAGAGACCCGTTTTCGTCAATCGCTTCAACTCTCAGGCGGATATTCTGAATAAACCGGCAAATCGTCGTGACAGGACCACTGCGCATGCGAATCCCAGAAAATGCGCCCCTGTGGCGATACCGGTGGCTCTGTATCAAGCGAACCAGCTGGAATCAGCACAGCGTCCAGCTCTGGCGTAACACGCGGCATCGGACTGCCACAGCGCTCGCAGAAACAATTATAAAACCGCTCTGCTTCCGGCACTTTATATCGCGCCAGCAATTCTTCGCCCTTAAGCCAGGTGATACTCGTCTGTGGTGTGATTAATAAATTACTCGCATGCCCTGTACCTGTCGCCTTACGGCATCGCTGGCAATGACAATGAGAAAAACGTTTAGTTTCGCCTGTAACCTGGTATTCAACAGAGCCGCATAAACAACTGCCTTTAACTGTTATCTGTGTCATGGGTTTTCCTTAATCATAAATACTGCAGCTTATTTAAAATAGCACGAAGAGCCAGCGCCCGAATAACTTCAATCTGTTATTTCCCTTTTTCAAGGTCGCCGTTGATCATCTGATTACACCCTGATGAAGTCAATCAATCTCACATAGAGTGACTAAACTCTCTATAATTCGTACACCGTTTTTTGACTGTAGCACAATCCTGCAGAGGCTTTATCATGATATTTTCGTCTTTAGATCTCGCGCCCGAAATTCAGCAGGCACTGGATGCCTGTGGTTATAGCGAAATGACCGCAATACAACAACAGGCGATCATTCCGGCGCGGCGCGGTAAAGATATCCTGGCCAACGCACAGACCGGCACGGGGAAAACCGCCGCTTTTGCGATACCCGTTCTTCAGCAGATGTTTGATCGCCCACAGCCTACCTTAGCTGGCAGCCCGCAGGCACTCATTCTTACTCCGACCCGCGAACTGGCCGAGCAACTGGAAGAAACTATCAGACGTTATGCGCAGTTTCTACCACTCACCATCACCGCGCTTTACGGTGGCGTCAAGCTGAGTGCGCAGGAGAAAAAACTCAGAGCCGGTATCGACATCGTCATCGCCACCCCCGGTCGGCTGCTAGAACATATGGAGCAGGGCAACGTGAAACTCAGTAGCGTCAAGTATGTGGTACTCGATGAAGCCGACCGGATGCTGGACATGGGCTTTATTGCCGATGTCCAGGCACTGCTGGATAAAACCCCGAAAAAACGTCAGACCCTGTTATTTTCCGCCACCATCTCGCAACCGGTCAAAGCACTGGCTAACCAGTTATTATCTAATCACCAGCTGGTCAGCGTTGCCAAACAGAACGCCATCGCCGAAACCGTGGAGCATGTCGTCTATCCCGTCGCAGAACACCAAAAAGCACAGCTATTTGTCGAACTGCTAACCCAGCACAACTGGTTCAAGGTACTGGTATTCACCAGCACCAAGGCACAGGCCGATGCACTGATGAGTCAACTAAAACCGGCAAAAATTAAGACCGCCATCTGTCACGGCGACAAGAGTCAGGGCTCACGTCGACGTGCTATCGCTGACTTCAAAGCCGATAAGATACAGGTCTTGATCGCCACCGAAGTCGCTGCTCGAGGATTGGATATCCAGGGATTGGAACATGTGGTTAACTTCAATCTGCCCTACCTGGCAGAGGACTATGTACACCGTGTTGGCCGTACTGGCCGTGCCGGCGCCATAGGCCAGGCAATCTCGTTTGTAAGCCGAGAAGAAGAACGCACGCTGAGTAACATCGAACGCCTGATCGGTGAACGTATCAAACGCATCAAAGTACCCGGTTACACCGTCGGAAGTCGTGAAACGATATTAAATAAACTGGCAGAAAAAAGCCGGCCACAAAAGTCTAACAAAGCCAGTCAGACCAGAATCACCCGTAACAAAACAGGTACGGCACAAGTTAGCAAAAAGAAAACAAAGAAGAAAAAAAAGTAATTATAAACAGCAGATGAAACCGGTGTTTATTCCAGGCTGTCAAGAATGAAAGCCGACGGAAAAAGAACACCATTGGCGCCAGTTAATAACGCCAATGATTTCAAGCTGTCTACAACATAGATAGTGCGACATCCTGTTTTAGCGCGTCGATGCTCATATAAAGATTCACATCATCACTGACAACGGGCAACAGGGTGTACATACCAAACCTGGAACGTTTGATGGTTGTTGTCGCTTTCACGGTGATGCGTTGAGAATATTTATTTTCAGCCTCGACATCAGCCAGCTCCACATAAAAAGCGACCTGACGGGTAACATCCTGTATCGTCAGGTCGCCTTTCAGGACTGCATGTCCTGGGCCAAACCACTCGAAACTGCTACCGACAAAACGCATAGAAGGGAAGTTCTCCACATCAAAGAAGCTCTCACTTTTTAACATCATGCTGATAAATCCAGCATCTGTATCCAGGCTGTCAACATTAATGTCAACGATGGCGGCACTATCATGTTCGCCGCGATCGAGCATCGCAAAGCGCCCATTAAAATTCTGGAAACTAGCTCTGACTTCACCCACTGGGCTGTCAACTCGAAACTCTATTCTTGAGGTATCCTGCTGTATCTCATATGAATACTTCTGCAGAAACGCCGATAAACTGTTTATGTTATTCTCATGTTCAGCGCTCTGTTGATATGCTGTATCAGTGAGAATCACCGAATCTGCATTGACTACCATGCTACTAATCAGCATTAGCAGAAACAATAATGATCTTGATTTTACAACCATGTTGATTTTCCACTTATTAAAAATAATAAAGAAACAGATTTTTTACATTTAGCAGGCGTGTGCAGTGCAGATAAATCGCACAGCCCGAGGATATTTTGGAATTTGCAATAGCATTTACGGTACAGGTGGTCCGATACGCAGGAACCCCTGTAAACCTGATGGGTTACACTCAGGCTTAATTAGTAAACGATAATACTCTAATATAAGAAAAAATCAATAGTATTCGACAAAAGGTATATTTAAATGTATGAAAGGTATCATAAAACACCCTCGATCATCGAAAGTTAAGACCCTGTTTAATTAACTTTATCCTGCTAGTGACCAGTAATACCGTCACCAGATTCACATGCGAACGATAAAAAACCTCATTCCTATTTTTATCCTGTTAGCGCTATCAGTTTATGGCTATCAGCGATACTCTCAAATACCTCAGGCGGTGATCAATGGGATCATATTCTTACCGATCGCACTGTCACTGCTGGTATTCATTTTAAGTATTCATTTCAACCGAAGCCAGGTATTCTTTTATGGAGTACTGGTGACCATTAGTAATATTGTCCTCGGGCTTGAGCTAGCAAAAACTGATCTCAGTTACGCACTATTGTCAGCTTTTATACCACTGATGTTACTGTTGTTAACTGTCTTACCTGATCGCGGGATAATAAGCTTTAGAGCCCTCCCTGCTCACGCTGTAGTGGGCTTAAGCATCCTATTTTCAATAGTCGCCAGCAACATGGCGCCAGAATGGCTAAGTTATGCATTATTGAGCGACTGGTTGCCCGCTCGATACTTTGACTGGACTCAGCAATCACAGACCGTACTGTTCATCTCACTATCGGTATTTATTTCGATGCTGGTACTTTATTTCCTTAACCCCTCGCCTCACATGTCAGCCGGGTTAGGTGTTCTCACCCTGCTCACCGTTCAACTTCATTTTGCTGGTACAGATCAAAGTATCAATATTTTCAGTAGCACTGCTCTGCTGATGTGCCTTTATGCCGTGTTACAGGAATCCTGGCGCATGGCTTATCTGGACGAGCTGACAGAATTACCTGCAAGACGTGCCCTGCGTGAGAAATTTCAGAAGGTGAGTGGTACCTATACCGTTGCTATGGTCGATGTCGATCATTTCAAAAAATTTAACGATACTTATGGGCATGATACCGGCGACGCCGTTTTACGTATGATTGCCACAAAGCTAAAAAAAGTCACCGGTGGCGGTGCGTCTTACCGCTATGGCGGAGAAGAGTTTTCTGTCGTATTCACTGGCAAGAATAGTGAAGACGCCCGGCCGCATCTGGAAACTCTGCGACAAACAATAGCCAACTCCCCTTTTATCATAAACCGTGCGAGCAGAAGGAAGAGTGACAAAAAAGTTAAACGCAGGAAAAACAAAGCAGTAAAAGTTACTGTCTCTATCGGTATTGCTGACTCAAAAAACAAACCTTCATCCAGCTGGGATGTGTTAAAGCTTTCTGATAAAGCGTTGTATCGCGCTAAGGCGAATGGTCGTAATTGCGTTTGTAATTAATTTTATCTCAGCTGATGTAAGCTGGGTAACGGACAGCGATAAATAAGACACCCTGTCTACCAGAGTTCGTTTTCTAGGCGATAGCCTTATCTAAAAACGATTTTCTGAAAACTCGCCGCACTCTATATGATTCGTTTCTTTTTTGATTCATCGATCTCTTCAGGTTCTACTTTGATAGCAATATGCGCATCATCACAGTATGGTTGATGGCACGATTGCTTGCAGCCACAAAATGCAACCATAACTTTTTCATCTGCCACATATTTCACCGGTTCAAAACCTGTACCGTTATGTGAACCATCACAAAACGGCTGAGACTTGCTAAGACCACAGGCGCACCACCAGTATGTTTTTCCTTTCTCAACAACGACACCGAATGGACCCTTCCTGGCAACAACCGCTTGTTTGCTCATATCGTATACCCCAGTGAAATTTTTTAATATTATTGATGCCGACTTGTCAGTATCACCTTGTATTATAATGAAAAAGTAATCTGTGCCCTTTGGTTATTAACTTGTTAAACTAAAAAACAACTAATCCATAACATAGAATCTGCCATGCACTGGATCTTGAAACTGGTAATAGTCAGTCTGGGCGTTTATGTTTTTCTCAGCGCCTACATCTATTTTATACAATCAAGTCTGCTCTATTATCCAGACATGCCAGGGCGGAATCTTGCTACGTCCCCAGAAAACATTGGCCTGTCTTATCAAAATATAGAATTGATTACTGAGGATAACATTAAGCTACATGGCTGGTTCATTCCAAATGATAAAACAAAAGCAACGGTTCTTTTTTTTCACGGCAATGCTGGCAACATATCCCACCGTTTAGAGTCCATCGAAATATTTCATCGACTAGGCCTAAATGTTTTCATTATCGATTACCGGGGTTATGGTCAGAGTGAAGGAAAAACAACTGAAAAGGGAACTTACCGTGACGCCGAAGCAGCGTGGAATTATCTTAACAAAACACGAGGTATCAGCGGCCAGCAGATCATCATCTTCGGTCGCTCACTGGGCGCATCCATCGCCACCTGGCTTGCAAACAAACACACGCCGGCAGGCTTGATCATAGAATCAGGATTTACCTCTGTAGCCAGCATGGGACAAAGACTCTATCCTTTTTTACCTATTCGCTGGCTCACTCACTTCAGATACGATACCCGGCAATATGTTAAAAATATCTCGTGTCCAGTCATGATCGCTCACAGCAGCGACGATGAGATCATCCCGTATGTTGAAGGTCTTGAGATTTTTCAGAGCCGCTCCTGAACCAAAAATATTTTTAGACATGCGTGGCGGTCATAATGACGGCTTCATCGTCAGTGGATCTGATTACATTGACGGACTCAGATCATTTATCAACCAGGCTATAAAAAGAGGAAATGGCGTGAAGCTGTCAGACTCCAGCCATAAGTGAAACCCGATGCAACCAAGAACACTAGCCTTAATAATAACCGTATTACCATTGCTAACATCGAATGCGGTTTACCTGCTGAGCGCCTACGAAGGATTTATACCCTGGTGCATACCTTATATAGACGGCTGCACCACTATCAGCCAGGCGGCGCGCAGCGGTAATTCAATATATATATACCGTGCAACCATGATCGCCTATGGTGTGTTACTGGTATGGTTCTGGATCTATGCAGAGCTCTGGCTAAATCAGCTGTCTGGTCATAGCCACAAAGAATTACTCGCCTCATTGTCTGGTTAGGCATAATAGGCGCGTTATTTCTCATTATCTATATCGATTTTTTAGGTACCACGGGGGAAATCAATCGTTTTATGCGCCGCTATGGCATCATGATCTTTTTCACCTTTACACCGCTAGCTCAATTATTAATGCTCAAGCAGCACTATGAAGTTTTACCACAGTTACCAGCAGGTACGATAAAACCCGGAATACTCCAATTTCAGCTCATCGTATTATCACTGATGTTGATCATCGGAATAATTAGCACCTTATTGGATGTCACACACAACAAAACCTATGAAAGCGAAAATATCGTGGAATGGAATTTTTCATTATTATTGAACATGTACTTTTTCGCGATGATTTTTATCTGGAAGAATTTTCGATACAGCTTAAAAAATCATAATAACAGTCTTTGAATATAGAAAACTCATTGTTAATGCCTTTCTAGAACACCCAAAAAAGCACTATTTCGGTGCGCAATTATCAAAATATAATCATAAAGCACTATTATGGTGCCTGGTTACAATTCTATTTCTGGCGAGTCTCTTCGTCATATCCGCATCTCTTTGTTTTATATCACTTATTACTGACTCAAAAACTTCAACCTGGTCGTTATTAAATGGCATGGTACTTGCTATATAAATTGACATATTCGACATCACTTTTTAAACACTTTAATGAGGTATATGAAATGAACGGAAATGCATCCCGCGCTAAAGCGGTTGAAGACATTACCAGCCGACTGCCAACCGCAGTTAAACAAACAGAGTCACTAGATGATATCTGGGCGATCGATGTTTTCAATCTTGCCAAGATGGAAAAAGCCCTGTCAAAAGGTGCTTTCGCCAGCATCAAAAAAACTATCCAGACGGGCGATGCCCTGGATGCTGACACCGCAGAAGAAATTGCCTCAGCAATGAAAGACTGGGCGCTTGCCAAAGGCGTAAAGTTCTTTTCACATATCTTCTTCCCGATGACCAATGCGACCGCAGAAAAACACGATGCTTTCATCGTTACCGATTTTGATGGCGGTGCAATTTCCAAATTTGACGGCAGCCTGCTAATTAAGGGCGAACCTGACGGTTCATCTTTCCCGAATGGCGGCATCCGCGTGACCAATGCTGCACGTGGTTATACCGCGTGGGATCCAAGTAGCCCAGCTTATATCATGCAGACAGAAAATGGTGCCACCTTGATGATCCCCTGTGTCTTTGCCTCATGGACAGGTGAAGCGCTGGATAAAAAGATACCCTTACTTCGTTCCAATGCTGCGATGAACTCTGCTGCACAAAAAGTACTATCACTCATGGGTGAGAGTGAAATCGCACCGTTAAATTCGAGTTGTGGTGCTGAACAGGAATATTTTTTGATCGATGCGAAATTTGCCAACACGAGGCCCGACCTGTTATTAGCCGGTCGCTCATTGTTTGGCGCCGCACCGGCAAAAGGCCAGGAATTTGATGACCACTACTTTGGTGCCATCCCATCTCGCGTACAAGTTTATATGCAGGATGCTGAGGATCAGCTATACCGTTTAGGTATCCCTGCCAAAACTCACCACAACGAAGTTGCACCCGGCCAGTTCGAAATCGCACCTTATTTTGAAGCCGCCAATGTTGCCGCCGATCACCAACAACTATTAATGACCGTATTGCAAAATACCGCGAAAGCACATGGTTTTATCTGTTTGATGCATGAGAAACCGTTTGCCGGCATTAATGGTTCAGGCAAACACGTTAACTGGTCAGTAGGTAACTCGACACAGGGCAACCTGCTTGACCCGGGGCATACACCTGAAGAAAACCTGAATTTCTTACTGTTCTGTGGTGCAGTAATTCGCGGCGTGCATATGTACGGCCCGCTACTGCGTGCGGCAATCGCCTCGGCAAGTAACGACCACCGCCTGGGAGCAAACGAAGCTCCCCCGGCCATCCTTTCAGTTTATCTGGGTGGTCAGTTAGAGAAAATTTTTGAAGACATCAAAGCTGGCAAATTAGCGCCAACAGATGATGGCGGCATAATGGACCTGGGTCTTTCACAGATCCTCAACTTCAAACGTGACTCCGGTGACCGTAATAGAACATCACCATTTGCTTTCACCGGTAATCGTTTCGAATTCCGCGCGGTGGGTTCATCACAATCGGTTTCCGGCCCATTGATAGCCATGAACACGATGTTAGCGGATTCACTCGACTGGATAGCTGAAAAACTTGAAGCCGAACTGAGTAGTGGCACAGATAAAACAGCCGCTGTTATAGCGGTATTAAAAGAATTAATGTCACTGCACGGCAAGGTAATATTCGGTGGTGATGGTTATTCATCCGAATGGCATGAGATGGCGGTTAAAGAACGTGGTTTGAAAAATTTACCAACCACCGCTGATGCACTACCCTATCTGCAGGATGAGTCCATCATCGAACTATTTGCATCAACCGGTGTATTAACGCCCATTGAATTAAAGAGTCGATATGAAATCTATGCTGAACAATATATATTATCGATAGAAGTCGAAGCCAAACTGGTGGTTGATATCGCAAAAACCTTGATCTATCCAGCTGCGATCAATTACCTTTCTAACCTGGCCGCGGCATGTTCAGGCATGCAAGGTATGAGTATCACGCTCGATAACACTACGGCTAAGATCGTTACAGCAGAATCAAATGCAATGATGGCAGCGGTAAATGAGCTCAGTGAAGCCATGAAAAAAGAAACTTTCAACTCAACCGAAGAACACATGCAGTATCTTGCTAAAGATATTCGTGGTTTTATGGACAAAGTTCGCATACATGCAGACACCCTTGAATGTGAGGTCGCTGACAATTTGTGGCCGCTTCCGAAATATCAGGAAATGCTGTTTATTAAATAAATAATATTTAATACATACAGGCAACAAAAGCCGGTAACATTTGTTACCGGCTTTTTTATTGTTCCAGCAATGACTTATGGCAGAGAGAATAACCCGTAAGTCCAGCGTTATATATATTTAGCTTATCGGGCGATTTTAATTCTATAATGCTAAATTACATTAGTATATAAATACTCACAACCTGTCTCCGTCATCTTTATTGTTCAGCACATCGCTCGACGCTTACTATGAAAACATACCTATTTTTATTTATCTTGCTGTGCAGTTTATTGTCAGGCTGCAGCACTGAATATAGCGCTGTATACCAGAGCGTGAAAGCAGACAGCAAGTGGGACGAATCTGCCAGGATTATAATTGGAGACTCAGAGCAGGAACTGACGTCGTATATAATTAAGGAAGATACTCTTTACCTGATGATTCAGATGACCCAGGTTGACGGGTATTTTCGAAGCGTTACAAATTATCCACTATGGGGTAAAGCCGAAATAAGCGCTCTGTCCGAAAAGCACAACGAGGTAAAACCCCTGGTACCAGCGGACTGGAATAACTGGCTGGCAAAAGGATATGGCGATGAATGCAAGAGCAAATAAGTACGACAAACACAGCCTCAGCATCGCTAAAAAGACGCTACATTGCGATAAAAAACACCCCTTTTGATCGAACAGGTCAATACATATTAGTTATTGATAAGCTCGATGAATAGATTAAACTTTTAAAAATGGATTCCAGCATACTCGACCAACGGGCGAAAGCTTTTGACTACCTCTTTGATGCAGTGGTGGTAACTGACCTGCAAGGCATCATAATCGACTGGAATAAAGGTTCTGAAGCACTATATGGCTACTCCAGAGAAGAGGCCATCGGTCAGGATGTCAATATGCTACATGTGCCTGAGGATACTGATCATATCACTGCTGAGGTGATATCCGCTGTAGAAAAATTTGGCAAATGGACCGGCGAAGTAAGGATGCTGCACAAGGACGGTCATATTGGCTGGATCGAGTCGATCTGCGTAGCTATATATGATGACGATAATCAGATGATAGGTGCCCTGGGTATAAACCGGAACATCACTGATCGCATAAAAGAAGCCGAACGCCTGGCTCATCTCGCACATTACGATCAGCTCACTGAAATCCCGAATCGTTACCTGTTGCTCGACCGCATAGCACATTTGATCACTCAGTCTGCACGCAATAAAAAAGGCTTTGCTCTGCTCTACATAGATCTGGATAAATTTAAAATCATTAATGATACCAGGGGGCATTCATTCGGAGATAAAGTCCTGAAAGAAGTGGCCTCACGCCTCTCACGATCGATTCGTCATTCAGATACCATCGCAAGAATTGGTGGTGATGAGTTCGTCCTGCTATTAGAAGAAATTGCTGGCAAACACGATATCTCGAAAATGGCTGAGACTATAGTCAGTGAATTGCACAAAGAATTTATTATCGATGAGATCGTCATTGAAATCGGCTGCAGTGTTGGCATTGCCACCTATCCTGAGGATGGTAATACCACAGATAGTCTGCTAATCGCTGCCGACAAAGCCATGTACAGAGCTAAAGACAAAGGTGGAAATAACTTCAATTTTTAAGTTAGGCACAAGATGTGCCTAACTCCTTCTTTTCTTCAATGATAAAAATCGAGAAAATTATTTATAATTTTTAATTGCGCTACGCCGTCAGCTGCGACTATCAGCCGCTACTATCAATTATTCTTTGCACCCTGATCGATCCACATTTTGATAGTATCAATCTGTGCATCTGAGAGTGGTTCTGTTCTTCCCTCGGCGAGGGTTACATCATGGTGAGGAGGCATCTGGATCTTGGGGTCGGCCTTGTGACCAATGAGTCGATATAGCGTACTGGACACGCTGTCACCCGCGACGATAACCGGGCCAAATTTTGTTCCTTTCATCAGGCTGTCATAACTCTGTACGTTAAATCCACTGGCTGTCGACCCCTCACCACTACCATCGTGGCACTGCAAGCAACTGGCTGTCAGGATAGGTTTAACATCTTTATTAAAACTGACCTGTTGGCTACAACCGGTACCGAAAACAGGAATAGACGTAAGAATGATAATACTGAGTGTACGGATATGCATATTTTCTCCTCCGAAATTATAGATTTATTATGATCAGATTGTCTTACCCAAAAAGCAGATAGATACACAACCTGAAGTGACTCTTTATAGTCATGTTAGCACGACCCTAATTTTTCCCATCTTGATACAAGTCAATTTATTCATGACATAGAAAGAGTAGCACAAGATGCTCGATCAGGTATCGGGCAGCACTTTTAATCACATAACACTGACACGTTGAGCAAATATCTCCACCTCTGACCAGTCAGTAAACTCGATTACTGTATCCGGCTGAGTTGGCCCTTTAGTCATCCACATGATCAGCCTTATTATATTCCGGTCCCAGAAACTATATCTTGGATAATCTAACCTTCCTGCAAAGACGGCCAGATCCTTAGGATGCCACGGTGTGTTTTTTAGAAACTTTTTCATATAAGGATTGGTTTCCGGTTTGTTTTTTCCTGGCTTACGGGCAACGATACTGACTGAAAAAAAGGCGTTAGTTTTGCTGTCTAAAGTTTTCCTGTTATTTTTTATAAACGCATAAACCGCTGGGCGATGCCTGCCATAACGTATACTTGCACCTATTACAATTTTATCGAACGGCTTCAGATCTGTGACTGGCGCATCATCAATAGAGACGAGCTTTACATGATGTTTTTGCTGTTCGATCACACACTGCAATCGCCGGCATATTTTCAGTGTATGGCCATCAGTGCTTGAATAGATAATAAGGATACTTGCCATTATTTATACTTCGACAGGTCCGCAATATAATGATGCATAGATACTGCTAATGAGTAGTCATACAGAGAATATACATAATACCCAGTATATACAATCTATAGATTTAGATGCTAACGTCATATCTCGATTTATCACCGTGTTCTTAACACATGCACCAGGGAACCATGCAAGGTAAAGATATATCCCTCAAATTTCTGGAGAAAGTAGAGTGAAGACCATTCATAGCCTATTATTACGGATAGCCTGTCTAATCACCGATACATTTCATAAATAACTAAAACACAGGGACGCGTATTTAATTATTACCATGACCAGCAACCGCTTTTATTCATATCTTCATAAACAGATTCCAGTGATGATTATTTTATCGCTGTTCCCTGGTCTCGGGTATGTTTTCCTCAGCTGGATGCATGGAATTCCATTGCGAGCGATCATCTGGTATGCCGCGATTGTCATCGTTTCTATCTATGGTTATAGCATATACAGGCAGTATCAAACTCAGACGCTGAGCAGCGCGCAATTAAAGACATGGTATAAAAAACTTGGATTTTTTTATTATATATTCTGCCTGCTCTGGCTGATTATATTTTTACTGTTCATCTGTGAAGATGAATATCAGCTACATTATATTGCGATCTTCACCGAAATTGGCGCTTCGGTTGTCGCTTCGGTTTTACTGGTTCCTGATAAGAAACTTTTCAAACCAATGGTAATCATCCTGATGCTGCCATTAGCCATCTATTTCTTCTTGATTGGCGAATGGTTTGGATATGTGTTATCAATATTTTCCTGTGTTTTAACCTGGGTACTAATCTATGCTGCAGAGACCAGTCATAACCTCTTGATACAGACAAATTATCAGGCTAATCACGACTTTCTTACCGGCCTGAAAAATCGTTATTACTTTATCGGTTACCTGCAGAACATGATCACTTCTTTACAGCGATCAGACACCTGGTCTTACTTACTGCTGATCGATCTTGATCATTTTAAAACCATCAATGATTCTCTGGGGCATGATATCGGCGATCACTTATTGCAGGGAAGTATCACTTCGCATCGATAACAAAAAGCATGAAGACAGTTTATTGGCAAGACTAGGCGGTGATGAGTTTGTGGTTGTCGGCCTTGAATATGATGACAAAGAAAAGTGCCAGGCTCAGGCAGAAATGATGGCCCGGAGCATCCTGAAGACACTCAAAGAAAGTTATAGCGTTGACCTGCACAACCTTTATATCAGTGCCAGCATAGGGATCAGCCTTATAGATGGTAATAAAAATGACGCCAACCGTCTAATCAAAGAAGCTGATATCGCTATGTATGAAGCGAAAGAGAAAGGACGTGACGGCATTATCGTTTTCGATGATGAACTACAGAAGCGCGTGGAATCAAATCTCGAGGTTGAACAGCTACTACACTTTTCGCTTGCCAACAACGAGATAGCACTAGTATACCAGCCTCAGGTTGATGATAATTCAAACATCATCGGTGCAGAAACACTGGTACGCTGGAATAATCAAAAACTTGGTGAGATAAGACCTGCCATATTCATTCCTATTGCTGAGCAAACAGGATCTATCATAGAGATCGGCAGATTTATCATGGAAACGGCCTTTCGCACACTGGCAGAATGG
This sequence comes from uncultured Gammaproteobacteria bacterium, assembly GCA_963752725.1. Classification (GTDB taxonomy): domain Bacteria; phylum Pseudomonadota; class Gammaproteobacteria; order SZUA-229; family SZUA-229. Next base: position 120,947 of record CAVWAI010000017.1, on the reverse strand, counting down.
GAACAACATGGCATTCATGTCCAGCAGTTCTCTATCAATGTCAGTATGCGACAATTCTTTTATTATGGTTTTATCGATGATGTGTTTTTATTATGCGAAAAACACCTCTCCGAAGAAACCAGAAAAACAGTTATATTTGAAGTAACGGAAAGCATCATTGCAGAAGATGTCGATAAAGTAGTAGGCATCATGGAAAAGATTAAAAAACTGGGTATCCGCTTTTCAATGGATGATTTTGGAACCGGTTATAGCTCCCTGAGTTATATGGAACGTCTACCGATCGACGAGATCAAGATCGACCGCTCATTTATCTCTGAGCTGACTGTAGAAACTAATGATAATGATAATGTGATGGTACGCAGCATCCTGTACATGGCCAAACACTTCGATTTAAAAGTTGTGGCAGAAGGCGTTGAATCAGAAGAACAATTCAATATTTTGCAAAAAAATAATTGCGATATCTACCAGGGTTATTATTTTTCCAGGCCGCTTTCAGATAATAATTTTCGCGAACACTATCTCAAGCAGTCGACAATCTAGTCGCATGATGAACACTTTGTTATTTGTTACCAGCCAATATACCTGGCTCGCCGGATCATTACGCCAGCAAAAGCCATGGATGAAAACTATAACATCTCAATAACCCACCTGGTTACTGTCCCCGTCGCATGCGCGCATTTATAACCTCTGTTCTTATCGAACAATGCGTATTCTTCAGCGTTCCACATGTCGTAGGTTTTACCGGTGAATTCTTTCTGCAGTTGCTCGCAGGTGATGCCGCCGAACTCCTGACGAAATTTTTCGACCAGCTTTCGGCCTTTGTCGTAGTTGTTGATGAAACGCCCCTTATGAAACTTGTCTCGATCTCTGCCTTTTTTTACACTCAACGCCATCAGACCTCCTGTCAGAGCACCGCAGGTACCCTGCCCCATCAGGCCGCCGCCACCAGCCAGACCGTGAGCAGCTTTGATGGTTTGATCGTCGACCAGTCCAACCGTTTCCTGTATAGCTGACAGAACACACTGAGGGCAACAGCCATAGTCAAGTTCATAACACACGGCAGTTTCATAGGCCCGATCGGCAAGAGCAAATTTTTCTTGAGCATTCATACTATAGACTCCTCATTGATAATCAATATATTAGCAAATACTTATATTCATACATTGATCTAGCGCAAGAAAAAGGAACAGCTCGTCTTAATCGTTAATAATGGTCTTTCTGCTATTTCTCCCCTATATGCATCAATCGCCATTCTTGCCTGTTATTCCTGCAGTCAGGGCAAAACGCATCGCTTCCTCCATACTCATATTGATCGGCCGTACATGCTCACGTGGAATAAATAGGGTAAAGCCACCGATCATGTAACTCATCGGCAGATACACCAGCACCTTGTCCTGCCCCCGGAAGGATTCCGGCAGACGCTGTTGTTCTGTCTGGGTGATAAAACCGATCATTTCCATACCGTTATACGTCACCGCAACGACCTGCCCCAGACCTTCTTTTTTTGGTGTGAAAAAATCGAACAGGTCTCGCATCGCGCGGTATACGGTTTTGAACAGTGGCAGGCGATAAAGAATTTTTTCCCCAAAAGCAAATAACTGGCGCACCAAAATTGCCTTCATTAATAACCCGACGATGTACACGACGACCAGTCCAGCAATCATGCCTAAACCGGGGAAATAACTTGCTTGCGGCAAGACCCACTGTAGCGCAGTACCCATAACGTTTTCCGAAGAGACGGCTAGCCAGTACAAAAGATAAATGGAGAGCACGACAGGTAATAAGGTGATAAAACCAGTGAGTATGGTTGTGCTTATAGATTTAAACATGAGAATACCTGGGTCTATGGGTACTAGTAATTATTGTCATCATCAGTATATTACATGGCATCGTGTGCGATGCCATAACTATAAACAACCATTTTATTTAAAATAACAAATTAACCAGGATTCATCACATTTGTGATTTATTATCGATGAATATCCAGGTTCACTCGGTGTCATCATGTTTGCTGAGCCAGATACCCTGTTAGATAATTTTTAACAGGCCTTCGATATGTTGAAACCGGGCGCAGAAAATCCAGGTTAAAGCTTCAGATCAAATCGATAAAATATCTTAACGCCGACCAAATAACGAACCCATAATACCTCGCATAATCTGACGTCCTATCTGACTCCCCATACTTCTTGCAGCACTCTTTAGCATGGCATCTATAGGCGACTGTCTTGTACTGCGTCTTTTACTACTCGTTGATTTATTGCTTTTATCTTGCTGCTCTGCAGCCACAGCTTGCTTCTCTGCTTTGGCTTTTAACATCTCGTGAGCAGATTCACGATCGATCACTTCATCATATCGACCTTTATATGGCGATCGTGACAGGTGCTCAGCTCGTTCTTTATCTGTCAGTGGGCCAATACGTGATTCAGGTGGTTTGATGTAAACATGCTCAACCGGTGTCGGTTTGCCTTCAGCGTCTAAAACGGATACCAGCGCTTCACCGACACCGAGTTCAGTAATCAATCGTTCTGCATCGATATCAGGGTTTTGTCTAAATGATTGTGCAGAGGCTCTAACGACTTTTTTATCTTTTGGAGTAAAGGCACGTAGCGCATGCTGAATCTTCATACCTAGCTGTCCGAGAATATCTTCCGGTATATCCATCGGGCTCTGGCTTACAAAATAGACTCCGACACCTTTGGAACGAATCAGCCTGACGACCTGTTCGATTTTGTTCACCAGCACATCTGGCGCGTCATCAAAAATAAGATGAGCCTCATCAAAAAACAGCACGAACTTCGGTCTGTCGGCATCACCGACTTCCGGCAGGTTCTCAAAAAGCTCTGCCAGCAACCAGATCAAAAAACAGGCATACAACTTCGGCGATTGATGAATCAGCTTGCTCACATCGAGTACGTTAACCACGCCGTTTCCAGAGAAGTCGGTCTTCATTAGATCATCTAATTCAACCGTGGGTTCATTGAAAAAATCCTCAGCACCCTGTTCCTCCAGTACCAATAATTTTCTTTGTATCGCACCAATACTCGATGAAGACATATTGCCGTATTCTGTTTTTAACGTTTTGGCATTTTCAGCCATCCACAACAACATCGATCGCAGATCTTTAAAATCGAGTAATAACAGGCCATTGTCGTCAGCAATTTTAAAACAGGAATAGAGAATACCGCTTTGAGTATCATTCAACTCGAGCAAGCTAGACAACAACAGTGGCCCCATATCCGAAATGGTAGTACGAATGTTGTGGCCTTTCTTACCAGACAGATCCCAAAAAACGGTAGGCACCGCACGGAATTGAAAGTCATCAATAACCAGCTGTTTTACCCGTGCATCAATCTTTGGATGTGATTCCCCAGCAGTTGCCAGGCCGGATAAATCGCCTTTAACGTCGGTAAGAAAAACCGGTACACCCAGACGTGAAAAACTTTCCGCCAAATTCTGCAAGGTAATCGTCTTACCTGTACCTGTCGCACCTGCAATCAGGCCATGCCGGTTTGCCATGCCGGCGTGCATCGAAAAATGCCCGGCATCATTACCACCTATTAGTAAACTTGGTGCGTCACTCATTGCCTGCTCCATCATTTGATACCCAAAGGGTAATTAGAACACGAAGCAAGGAAGGTGACAAAACAATAGTGACGTCAGTCCAGAACTGATCAGACCCCACATTATCTATCTATGCACTATCGTGTGACAGGTGTATTTATTCGGGTATACCCTGCCACAACATCTTATAACCAACCTCGTATGTATCTGAGCAATACTCGGCGACCTGATCAAACTTTCTCTTTAAAAACATGATCGGCATGTGATTTTTCATGCTGTTCAAAAGACTTCCAGTAAGTCACGATGACGATGTCATCTGCTGTCGGTCTGGTCGCATCGATAGAACCCTGCTCGGAAACAAAGCCGGTATTTTCAAATACCTGGCCACCGATGAAACCGCCTTTCTCATCACCATAGGTATTTTTGACGACATTACACATCTCACCAAGAGCAAGCTCGACGTCTTCGATAGCAACGCCTTCTTTTAGTTTTACCAGGTTAAACATCATTACCGCGCCAAATGGGATCGTAATCGGTTCAAACATAGATAGTACTCCTGAAAATTGTTGCTGATTATAATAAATTTACAAACTAACAATGGGGGCAGTTGTAGCAAACTCAATCCTTACACAACTCTGTTAATCTATAGCTGTTTTTAATATCGATAGCGTGTGACTCTTAATGTCACGCGAGCATTGACGATTGTTAAGCTAAACATAACAGGCGAAAGATTAACCTTACATATTATCGGAATAAAATTACTTTTAATAATAGCGTAAACTCAGAATCATAATTAACATCGATAACTAACACTAAGATCCCAAGTCTACATGCAAACCATCGTTTCAATATCAAATTTGTCCAAAACCTATAACACTGGTCATCAGGCGTTAAAAAGCATGAGCCTGGATATTAACCGTGGCGAAATCCTGGCATTGCTGGGCCCTAACGGTGCCGGCAAAACAACCCTGATCTCAATTATCTGCGGCATCGTCAACGCCAGCACAGGTTCAGTTAAAGTCGATGGCCATGATATCGTCACCGACTTTCGTTCCACCCGCAGCCTGATCGGTCTGGTACCTCAGGAACTCACCCTTGGCGCCTTCGACAAAGTCATCAATACACTCAGATTCAGCAGAGGCCTGTTCGGTAAAAAACCCGACCCCGCCTACCTGGAACAGCTGCTCAAAAGTCTGTCGCTCTGGGACAAGAGAAATAGCGAGATCATGTCACTGTCAGGCGGCATGAAACGACGTGTCCTTATTGGCAAGGCACTGGCACACCAACCTTCGATTCTATTTCTCGACGAACCCACTGCAGGAGTCGACGTTGAATTACGAAAAGACATGTGGGCACTGGTTCGCAAGCTGCGCGACTCCGGCGTCACCATCATCCTGACCACGCATTACATCGAAGAGGCTGAAGAGATCGCCGACCGGGTTGGCGTCATCAATAAAGGTGAACTGTTACTGGTCGAAAACAAACAGAAGATAATGCACATGCTGGGCAAGAAACAGATGCACATCGAACTTAAAGAGTCGGTGACCGTGGTCCCGGAAGCACTGTCTGACTGGGCACTGGAACTGTCGGCCGACGGCAGTCAGCTGACCTACACCTATGATCCGCACAATCCGCGTACCGGTATCAGCGGCCTGCTGGATGCGATACGCGATGCCGGCCTGCCACTGAAAGACGTTCATACTTCGCAAAGTTCACTGGAAGATATTTTTGTCAGCCTGGTAAAAGAACCATCATGAACAGAAAAACCAACGACACTCAGGCCATCAACTTCCAGGCGATAAAAGTCATTTACAAGTACGAGATGTTACGTGCCTGGGAAACCCTGCTGCAAAGTTTTGCCTCACCGGTTATTTCTACTGCACTTTATTTCGTCGTGTTTGGCTCAGCGATCGGCTCGCGCATTCAAACCATCGAAGGGGTGCCCTATGGAACCTTCATCGTACCCGGGCTGATGATGCTGGCGCTGCTAACCCAGAGTATTGCCAATGCCTCGTTCGGTATCTTCTTTCCCAAGTTTACCGGCACCATCTACGAAGTCATGTCGGCACCGATCTCGTTCATCGAAATCCTTATCGGTTACGTTGGCGCCGCTGCCACCAAATCGTTTATCATCGGTCTGATTATTCTCGCTACCGCAGGATTTTTTGTACCGCTGGAAATCGCCCATCCTGTGTGGATGATGAGCTTTCTGATCCTCACCTGCATCACCTTTAGCCTGTTCGGTTTCATCATCGGGCTGTGGGCAGACAACTTCGAAAAGCTGCAACTCATCCCGATGCTGGTAATCACTCCGCTGGTATTTCTCGGTGGCAGCTTTTATTCGGTCAGCATGCTGCCGCCCACATGGCAGACCGTTACCCTGTTCAACCCGGTGGTCTACCTGATCAGTGGATTTCGCTGGAGTTTTTTTGAAGTAGCCGATGTCAGCGTCGGCGTGAGCCTGGCCATGGTATTGGCCTTTCTTAGCCTCTGCCTGATCATGGTCTGGTGGATGTTTAAAACGGGCTATCGTTTAAAACAATAAAATTTAGAATATTGATCGGTTAAAAAACTATTTATTTTTTAGCGGCCAATTTTAAAGGAGCAATACTACTGGTAATGATCGGCTCGGCGAGAGCCTCAATATCCTGCAACAGCATCTCTGCATAATCCAGCGCATTCAGACCACTGCTGGTAAGCTGACTGGGCTGGAGGTGACCATCTCTAAATGCCAGATACAGTAGGATTGCTGCTGACTGCTGCATATCCCACTGCTTACCCGCATTATTCATCGTGATTGCCAATTTTATGACTCGCCGATAATATTCAGCCGGAATCAACTCCTCAGCACCAGCCCTCGCATAAACAGTGATCGCTTGATCCAATTCACCATACCTAATCATTTGTTCACCTATTTCGCGATGTCTGCGCGAATCTTGTTAATCTGAATAAAATAGATTATAGGACGCTTTTTGACAGATTTCCGTGCAAATGGACAGTAAGCAGTAAAACGGTTGATTTCGGATAATTCAGGGTGCAGTGCTGATCACTGCGTCTGAATAGTTTTCGATCCTTACTTTTTCATATTGGCAAAAGCTGCTGCCATCGCAGTGACCGGTTGTCCGGCTTTCGAATCATTAGCACGGTTTCTGCTCCTGCCCTGGTTTCGATTCTGATTATTCGTCCTGCTCGAACCATGCTGCGCCGCTTTGTTATCATCTTTTTTCGCATGACGATCCACTTCATCATCCAGTCGCATACTCAAAGCGATGCGGTTTCGTGCCACATCCACCTGCATCACTTTTACTCTTACCACTTCACCGGTTTTGACTACTTCACGTGGATCCTTGATAAATTTATTGGTGATCGCAGAAATATGTACCAGGCCATCCTGGTGAACGCCGATATCAACAAAAGCACCGAAGTTAGTGACGTTGGTAATAACTCCTTCGAGGACCATCTCAGGTTTTAAATCCTTGATGGTTTCAACGCCTTCTTTAAATTCTGCGGTTTTAAATTCTGGACGAGGATCACGCCCCGGTTTATCCAGCTCGCTGATGATGTCACGGACGGTAAACTCACCGAAATTATCATCGGTATAATCATTGGCCGCCAGTGTACTAAGAAATTTACTGTCACCGATAATATCGTTAATGGTTCTATTATTTTTCTTAATAATATTTTCTACCACCGGATAAGCTTCCGGATGAACGGCCGAAGCATCCAGCAGATTATCACCGTTTTGAATACGCAGGAACCCAGCAGCCTGCTCGAAGGCTTTAGCGCCCAGGCGGGGCACATCGAGCAATTGCTGGCGACTTCTAAAAGCACCATGCTGTTCACGGTAGGCAACAATATTATTTGCCATGGTCTCACTCAGGCCAGAGACTTTTGTTAGTAATGGCGCCGAGGCGGTATTAATCTCTACCCCGACCGCATTGACGCAGTCTTCGATGATGGCATCCAGTTTTCGCGCCAGCGCATATTGATTAACATCATGCTGATACTGGCCAACGCCGATGGCTTTCGGTTCTATCTTTACCAGCTCGGCGAGCGGATCTTGCAAACGTCGTGCTATAGATACCGCGCCGCGTATCGATACATCCAGCTGGGGAAATTCTTTTGCCGCCAGCTCAGAGGCAGAATAAACCGATGCACCCGCTTCACTGACCACGATACTGGTCAAACTCAATTTTGGATAACGCTGTATGAGTTCCTTCGCCAGCTTATCGGTTTCTCTCGATGCCGTACCGTTACCGATACTGATCAGATCAACCTTGTGGCGTTCGCATAGCCGGGCTAATGTCTCGATAGACTGATCCCACTGTCGCTTCGGTGCGTGCGGATAGATCGTCGCGTGTTCCAGATGTTTGCCGGTTTCGTCTAACACCACCACCTTCACCCCGGTACGCAGACCCGGATCCAGACCCATGGTTGCACGCGTACCTGCTGGCGCCGCGAGCAGCAGGTCACGCAGGTTATCACCGAAGACCCGTATCGCTTCTTCTTCAGCGCTGTCACGTAATCTCATATACAGTTCTGTTTCCAGCTGCATCGAAACTTTTACCCGCCAGCCCCAACGCGCACTCTCCAGCAACCAGCTATCAGCGGCTCTACCCTGTGCCGAGAGATTAAAATGACTGGCGACCATCGAGTCGCAGACACCCATATCCGTAAATTTTTCCAGATCGTCCTGCCCCTTAACGAACAGCTTTCAATCGTAACACCCCTTCGCCACGACCGCGGAATAAAGCCAGTACCCGGTGAGATGGAATCTTTTTCATGTCTTCCGTGTAAGTAAAATAATCTTTAAATTTAATACCGCTGTTTTCCTGACCATCGACCATGGTTGAATTAAGCTGTGCATTATTCCAGACATGATCGCGCAACTTGCCGACCAGCTCAGCCTGCTCAGCAACACGCTCGAGAAAGATATTACGTGCGCCTTCTAATACTGAGCCCTGATCAGAAAAACCGGCTTCTTCATTCAGATACTCTTCAGCGGCGACCTCTGGTGACAATGCAGGATCTTCCAGTAAGGCATCGAGCAGTGGCTCGATGCCAGCTTCACGGGCAATCTGCGCTTTGGTGCGCCGCTTGGGTTTATATGGCGCATAGAGATCTTCCAGACGCGTCTTGGTATCCGCGGCCATCAGTGACAGTTTTAACTCGTCACTGAGTTTGCCCTGTTCATCAATCGATTTAATGATCGCCGAGCGGCGGTCTTCCATGTCACGCAGATAAACCAGTCGCTCTTCCAGGTTACGCAACTGGGTGTCATCCAGGCCCATCGTCACCTCTTTACGATAACGGGCGATAAATGGCACCGTCGCGCCTTCATCGAGCAAAGTGATAGCGGCATCAACTTGTGCGATTGTGGCGTTAATGTCTTCTGCGATACGACTGCTGATACGTTGTTCGATATTCATAATATTACGGGGGGTAAATTCAGGTTTCAGAGTAAAGACCAGCAGGAATGAAGGCCGAAAGTAAATGCTGGATGTAGCCAGCGAGAAAACGCAAGTGTAACCAAAAGCAGAAACCCTGCACAGTCTTGTAACAGCGGCTAAGTCATGCTAATAGATTCTGTGCTTAGCTGTTTTTCCGAGCGCCGATGTTAATCGACCAGTTTTGATTGTCTATCTATAAATACCGCTATAGTTTTGACATGACACTGTATACAATAAAAAAATGCGTACAAAAAAAACTAACCCGACACCTGCCGTCAGCCCGGAAAATGCACCTGCAGCTATCTATATCACCATAGCCATACTGCTCGTATTTGTTTTATTTTCTATTGCCATGCGTGGCTGGTTAAACCATAGCGAACAATTACCAACAGGCGACTCTGCCTGGACGATTAATATTTCTCATCGCATAGAAGCACAGGAAAAAGGCGCGAGCATCTATATCTCACCCCCCTGGGATACACGTTATGCCCGGCTGTTCTCGCAGTCTCTTTCACATTCGGGATTGCGGCAGAAACGAACCAAAGCAGATAATAAGCGCGACATCCTGCTGCTAGCTCCCATCGCCGGGAAATATACTATCGAAACTTCTTTCGGTGTTCACGTCTCATCCCTGCTTCGCAGTGAGCCGACAAAAACAAAATTGTCTGAATACAACCGTTCACAGTGGTTATCATCATCAGCCCGGGTATCGGTTGGTACCACTCTGACTAACGGTATCGTCGACCAACTCTCAAAGGACAGCAACTCGCCTGATGAACTGATCGAGAAGCTGTTCAATTATGTCAGCAATAACATCCGCATCAAACCGCGCACCAACAATACCTCCGAAACGGCTTTGTCTAAAAAGCGCGCAACTGAACTTGGCTCTAACAATGCCCTGTTAGCCCTGTTAAGAACCGCACATCTACCGGCGCGCCTGGTGACCGGTGTAGACTTGCAGGCTTCAACCACGGAACAACCTTTTTACTGGGTCGAAGTTTATGATGATGAAACATGGATCCCGCTCGACCCTGTACATGGCTATTTAAAAGATCTGCCCGCGTTTTATATACCTGTACGCAAAGGCGATGAAACACTGGTAAAAACAGAAAATGCCGTGGTGAAATCAACCACATGGAAAATAGATACCGCCAGCTCACCCAGGGGGATTTCCACTGCTGATTCCAGAAAGCTGACGGATATTTTTGACCTGAACAGGTTGTCTCCAGCTAACCGTGAGAATCTCGGCATCCTTCTGCTGTTACCGCTGGGCGTGCTGGCAACAGAAATAATGCGACAGCTAATGGGAATACGCACCTACGGCACATTCACTCCCTCACTGATGGCACTCGCTGTCATCCATGTAGACAGAGTAACCGCTATCATCGTTTTCCTGCTGGTGACCTTCATTGGCATAACCATCAGGGCTTATTTACCGGAAATGAACCTGCAACGAACGGCACGACTGGCTATCGTGTTTACCCTGGTTTCTATCAGCATGGCTGTCGTCATGTCGGGCTTTATTTTCTTCGATCCCGCTGCGGACAGCATCGTCGTTTTACTGCCGGTAGTCGTACTCACCATGCTGGTTGACCGTATCTATAGTGTCGCCGACCAGCGCGGTATGCGCACAGCGATGATCCGTCTGCTCTGGACCTTCGTTGCCGCAGCTATCTCTTTGCTGGTCCTGTCACAGGCAGACTGGAGCCTGTGGTTGGTAGCCTATCCGGAAATGCACGCGATTACGCTGGCGATCATTATTATTGTCGGTATGTACCACGGGCCGAAATTAAGCGAAGTCCCGGTTTTGAACTGGTTGCACGAGCCTGACACCAGGAGAGTAAGGTCGGCTGACAAGTTAAGTCAGCGTGGACAATCCGGTGTCAATAAATAAGTCGAAGCAGAATCGATTAATAAGTCACCTTTGAGAAAGTTACGCCCGATCAGTAACTGGTAGTTCAGCTTGCTGCGATCCACCAGATTCACTTCTTCTTTTTTTCTTACCTTGCCAATACAGATATCCAGCATGATGACAGGGCGAGTCTGCTGCTGATCGAAATGACGCTTGATCGTGGCTTCACGGACCACCGGCGCTTCAATAGTAACTGTTTTATTATCTTTGTTCATTATGCTAAACCTGCTCCAACGTTGGCCATCACGTTCAAAGAACTCAGGGTCTATCGCATTGATAGACGTTGTTTTTGCGCCAGTATCAAGTTTCGCATGAAACATGACACCCTCAGGATATAACACCGCCTTTTCTATCCAGCCAGCGGTGACAGCTGCTGATGCAATACCCTGTGACTGCAGGCAAATAAACAGAACAACTGCACCAGCATAAACATATCTTCTACAACACAGGAGCGATCTGACTTTAAATACAACGTAAGTGATGGGCATCATGCTACAGCCACCGCGTACGACGGAACAGGTAGAGCGATAAAGCCACGATGCCGCTCATGACCAGCAGCAGTATATGGTAACCATTCTCACTTTTTAGCTCTGGCATGTTTTCAAAATTCATTCCATAGATACCGACCAACAGGGTTAGTGGCACAAAAATTACCGTCACGATCGTCAGTACTTTCATGATCTGGTTTAGCCGGTGCCCGTTGAGGCTGATGTATGCTTCGATAAGATCTGTGATCACATTCTGGTAAAGGTCTGCGAGGCTGTTAAAACGCTCGATGATGGTATAGACGCTATCGAAATTATCATGCTGATGATTAGCTGTTTTATGCAGGTGCTGTCGAAGACTGCTGAAGACATCGACGTAATAGTTCAGGATACGGTGCATCTTACGCAAACCCGTGTTGTAAGCGACCAGCTCTTTCATCAATGTATCTGTCGGAGTATCGAACAGCTCGTCTTCGATTTCATCGAGTCGCTGCTCAAGATTGAGCAACACTTTTCCGTAACGTTGCGCAACGCGTTTACTCATGGCGGCAACGATAGAGATCGGTGACTCATCGGCACAGCCTTTGTCGACCAGGCTCTGCCATAGACTGACGAGGAAGGGAGATTCTTTTGAACGCCTTGTTACCAGGAAACGTTCGCCAGCGAACATAGCTAACTGCAGGGTATTAAAATCCAGCGAGTCAGATTCGGCGTCCAGCGGTTTGAGCAACAGGTAGATATAGTCTTTGAAGGCTTCGAAACTGGGCGGATGCCGGCTGCGCTGTGCTTCGCCTATGGCGCCATCGTCGAGGGAAAACTGACTACTAAGAAGCTCTCGCTCTTCATCTGCCGCTTCTCCGTACAGGTCTAACCAGATCCAGCTGCCGGGCGTTTCCTGCCACTGCTGCAACAACTCTCTGCCGCCTACCTGTGTCGAATTATCGTTACACAACATGAACTGCATCATGATGTTTCTCCTTTATCTAGATGATCATTATTATTAGCGTTGAGTTGCTCAAATCCACTACGCAGATGCAAGTCGCGTTGCGGGAATGGAATCTCGATACCATTTTCATGGAAATTTGTCCCACACCACGAGAAGCATATCGCTGAGAACATTTGCGCGACCATTTGCCGGGTCTTCGATCCATACTCGAAGTTCGAGATCGACTGAGCTATCGCCAAAACCTTTTAACAGACATCGTGGTTCCGGATTATCCAGGATGCGTGGAATCGCTACTCGCAGCATCGATACATAATTGTATTGCCAGACGGACATCCGCTTTATATGAAATACCTATCGGCACTTTCAAACGTACCAGGTTGTCGCTGTATGACCAGTTCTCCACCCGTTCGGTGATCAATATTTCGTTGGGAATGAGATGCTCGATGCCATCACGGGTTATCACCGAGACATATCGCGCACCGAGGTGATTGATCCAGCCAAAGGACTGGCCGACAGTAATAACATCGCCAGGTTTTATCGAATGATCCATCAACAGGATGACACCGCTGACCAGGTTGGAGAATATTTTCTGCAGACCAAAACCAAGACCCACGCCCAGCGCGCCACTGAAGATGGCTAGAGCAGTAAGATCGATGCCGACAGCGGAAACTGTGATTAAAATAGCGGTAGTGATCAGGCCAAGATGCAGCAGTTTGATGCTCAGCACCCGCATTGCCGGAGTGACCGTTTTTGAAGCCATCAGCTGGCGATCAAGAAATGACGCGACCGCATTAGCCAGCCAAAGTGATAGCCATAGAGCAAGTCCGGCTTTGATGACTACCAGCGGTGTCAGTCGAACCGAGCCGAGTGTCAGTGACATACTGTCGAGAATTTCGAGCGCCGGCGTTAACCAGCCGAAAATATTCAGTATCGCCACACTCCAGGCGACTACCGCGATGATACGCGCAGCCATTTCGTTATCTAATAATTTTGAAGCGATACGTATCAGTAACCAGGCGCTGAGCAGGCTGACAACGGGGATCAGCAGATCGTGAGGTCGACCCATATAGACATAGATCTGTACCGCGATCCACTGCAGCATAAGCCACATCAAAGTATTGGCAAATTCGTTAAGCGTGATTAGCAGTTTATTAACGCTGGGGACACGACCGCTGATGGTGCGCAAACGCACGAGCAGTCGCTGGAATTGCGGAGTCACAAGCCAGCGCGCCAGTACAAAAACCGCCAGAATAACCGCCAGCTGTATCCAGAAATCTAAAGAGATCGACGAGGCTTGCAGCTCGTCTACTTTTTCCAGAAACAATGTTTTTATTCGTGTAAGGCTCGACCAGTCAGACATTTAGACAACCTGCTTTGATTCATTTCGTTACAGCGAATTGTGTGTTACTTCGACACTAAAAGCCACCACTATTATTACCATTTATCGCCGTCAATTTTATGATTAAGTCATACCGTATGCAGGTTTAATAGCATAGAGCGTATGCTTTACTTCGATAAGCGCACGAACAGAAGAGCGGGCAAACTCACTGTACGCTAGTGACATGTTTCAGTATCTCTACGACTTGCTCCGGCGTCTGCGCCCAGGCCATAGCTGCTGCATCAACTTCCTTGAGCGGGTGAATGATATCTTTGTCGTGCAAGCTGATATAGGGTTTATCCAACGCAGCGCAATAGCCCGCATCAAATGCTGCGTTCCACTGTTTAAATTTATCACCAAAACGCACGACCGCTATATCACACTGTATGATCAATGATTTTGTCCGTATCGCGTTCACTTTCGCCGACTTATGATCACGCCAAAAATTATCGCTCTCTTCTCCGAGAAGATCACCAGCTGCATCACTTGCCTCATGGTCCGTTACCGCTGATGTGAACACCACTGGTAAATTATGATTTTTTGACCCGGTGACGATCTGCTGCCGCCAGTCTGTGTGTATCTCACCTGATAAATATACCGACCAACTCTTCATTTTTCCTCTTGCTTAAATAATGCTACTTTCAGTAGCATTTGTTCAAATTAGTTACAAATCATTCCAGTTCTATTTTTCCATCCACGCTAACACTGATAGTTTGTTCCCCTGCAGAAATTGCCGGCGCACTTTCGACTGCCTCCATGGCCATAGCTCGCATCTGCATAGGTCGTACACCTCTATTTCCCGAGGTAGATATTTTGATGTCGACGATCTTGTAACTTTTACGGCCCAGCTTTTTAACCACCTGCTGTGCACGTTTCTCAAAAGCTGCCAGCGCTTCGTCGATTAGTTTTTCATCCTGTTGATCTTTGCTGGCAGGTGAGATCGTAAACTGCACAGACTGCAAAGCCAGATCATTCTGCAGCTTACCCAGAACATCACTCATCAATGCCATATTCTGACTTTCCAGTCGTAAACTCTGACTCACTCGCCAGCCTTTTATCTTATTGTTGCTGTAGACCGGGCTGCTTGAATAAGCATTGGTCTGGTGTTTTATTTCGGCATGTGTCTTTACCAGATCAAGTGCCTGACGAATGCGTTTATTAACGGTACTGGAAAGTTCCGCGGCCTGACTCCCCTCTTCCTGTGCGTACACGGTTGCCACCATGGTATCGTTGTCCAGTTGCGCGCTTGCGCTAACGCTGAGGTGCACACGGTCATAATGGGTTTCATCTTCATGTGCAATTGCATTGCCGATGTGAAGGCTTGAAAGTAGCACTAGCGCATTGAGTGTAGCGGGTATTTTAATCATGATTGCTCTCTCTCGATAACAGGGTTCCAGAAAAATATTCGTTATTTCAAACAATAGTTAAGATATAACGTTGAGGATTGTTAATATAGGAACACACATTTTATGCATTCATTGTTTCAGAATATCTTCCAGCTTAACAGTTCCCGGTATGTACTTATTTGACCACACCATCAGGCTTCGCATCACCGGTTCAAGATCCATTCCTTTTTCTGTCAGATAATAAGCGTATCGCTTGGGTCGCTCCTGATACAGTTCTCGTCGCACTAAACCACTACTTTCAAGTCGCTTGAGTCTGTCCGCCAAAATATTCGTGGGGATTTTTTCGGCTGATGACTGCAGCTCCTTGAACGTATGATTATCAAAAAAGATATCGCGCACGACTAACAAGGTCCACTTATCTCCGACTATTTCCAGAATGCATGAAACCGGACATCGTGATCGCTGACAGTCTTCAGCAGCATTGTTTTCATCAACAGGCATAGCTGGTTATTTTAATACAGTCACTTGCAAATTGAAAGTAAGTGACTTATTATCAAGTGACTTGCTAAATGCAAGTCACTTGATAATGGAGCAATAAGATGGAATTAATACTTTATTACATGCCAGGCACCAGGTCGCAACGGGTACGGTGGATACTCGAAGAGCTTGAACTGGATTACAAGCTTAAGCACATCGACCTGTTCAAAGGTGAAGGCAATACGCCCGAATTCCTTAGCCTGCATCCGCTAGGCCAGTTACCGGTATTAAAAATAGACGGCAGCGCCATGATCGAGAGCGGCGCTATCGTTCAATGGCTGGCAGATAACCATCCGGATAAAGGTTTTTCGCCTGCATTAGATTCACCACAGAGACGTGAATTTAATCAGTGGATGTATTTTTCCGTTACCAGTCTAGAAGAACCTGCCTGGGAGATCATGTCACACAGCAATATCCTGCCAGAAACATCGGCAGTAAAAGAAATCATTCCTTTTGCTACCGATAAACTTTTAAAAGTATTAGCCGTGCTCGATGAAAAACTAAACGGACAAAGTCATATACTCGATAACGCGTTCAGCGCCGTCGATATCATGATCGGTTATCTCCTGATGTGGTATCCGGAACACCTGGAGAAATTCACAAATCTTAAGTCTTATACCCAAAGTCTGCAGCAGCGACCCGCATACATACGCAGTATTCAAAACTAACATTTTTAATTATCGCTAAAAATTCAAAGGAGACTAACGATGACTACAGAACTTTACTGGCTGACATTAACCGTATTGATGACCGCATTGATGTGGCTACCCTACATTATCAATCGAATGCTGGAGCAGGGTATCGGTTTTGCTATGTGGGACCCGCAAGGTGAAACAAAAACTGACGTTATATGGGCAGAGCGAATGACTCGTGCACACAAAAACGCGGTCGAAAATCTAATCATATTTGCGCCACTGGTATTAACTCTGCAATTGACTGATCTGAGCAATGAACTAACTGCTCTGGCCTGTATTATGTACTTTTTTTCCAGATTAACGCACTACATCGTATTTAGTTTAGGCATCCCCTTGCTGAGAATCTTTGCATTTATGATAAGTGTTGTAGCGCAATTTATTCTGGCATTCACTTTACTTGGGATCATTTAGTCTTTGAGATTAATTAGCCTTATAACATTTTTGAGAGCCAGTAAAAACTAAACAGGCAGGCCTATTTAGTTTTTCTCTAACAGCTTAATCTGCCTGCTTTGATTTTACAGAGCAAACTGACAGCCTCTGTTAGTTTCGTTAAAAACTTTTCGAAAAAGTGATTTAAGACGATAGCCATCAGTGCAGAGAAAAAAACCATCCCATTGTTTAGTTGCCTATTTTTTATTCGATGCTATTATAGATGCTCCATTACTTTATAAATTCACACCGAGGATATTATGGCAAAAGCAAAACCTGTTATAAAAGCTGCTGCGCTTAGTAAAACGCTTGACGCACATGCAGAATCTCTGAGCAAAGCAAGTAGTCATGCATCTATTGCTGTCACCAAAAAAACTGCTGAAGCTAAAAAGTTAACAGCCGATGTTAAACGTCACACCAAGAAAAAAGCAACATTAGCTAAACGAGTTAAAACAGCTGCAGCAAAATTAAGGAAAGATGCTAATGCTACAAATAAAAAAGCAGCGGCCGCAATAACTAAAGAACTGAACGTTATCAAATCCGCTCTCGATAAATCACGTGCTCACAAAGCGTTAGTCGCTATGGAGCTATCCGCCCTGAAAGCAGCTAAACAACGCCTGGATGCATATACCAAAGCCGTTGCTGCAGCAGATAAAGTACTCAATAAACCAGTAAAGAAAAAGAAAAAAAGAAAAGCCACTAAATAGATTTGTTGCTAAAACCGACGGTTTATTTTAAAAAACCCCTCACCTGATGCTGAGGGGTTTTTAGTTTGTGATGAATTAAAAGGATCAAAAATTTTCACCCCCTTGATTCCTGCTCGTTTTATTTGTAACTTAGAGCCACACACCACTTCATTCATAACAGGTATCGATATGTCCGGCTCATGGGGCTGTCCGCACGAAGTAAAAGGGCTTTGCTCAAAGGTGAAAAACCTGCCCTGCGATCCCGGCATGAAGGGTTGCGTACTCTATGGCCGTTTTGCGTTTTCCAATCCTGATAAAAACAGTCCTTCTATCAAACGAAAACTAAAAGACAAAAAAGCAGAAAATGAAAACAGCGATGAATAATTACCAATACTCCTTAATTGCGTCCTAAGTGGATGCAGCTTAGAAACGTGAACTGGATACGGAAACTTTGCCGATACACCGACATCTTTAATTATTCAGCCGTTCCCCACAATAATTTATCGAGATCTTTAGCCTCATCCGACTCAACTTCGATAACTTTTCCATTAATAAACTGCACGCCCTCATTTTCGAGTAAAGCCTGCTGTTTATTATATGCATCACTACCAGGCTCAAAAGCGAGCGTACGATCTGATCTGACGACACGATACCAGGGCAGCGGTTCAGCTGATCGACTCATGGCTTTACTCACCATTCTCGCGTGACGCGGGTACCCTGCTGCGCGCGCAACCTCTCCGTAACTCATAACCTGACCGCTCGCTATTCTGGAAACCGTTTGCCAGATCGCCTTATCGAATTTATTCGCTGCATCAACCATGCAGTAAACCATTAATGTAGCCGCACCACTCATCACTGTCTCGATCAGGCACATCTGCATTACCACGGATACCGAGTCTGAACTCTATTACAGAGCGCCATTCCGCAGAACCAATATCAGGTCCATGTCCCATACCATCACCAGACGGTAAGGCTGATTCAACTGATTGATACCAGGAATACGTACATAGATTCACTGTTTCGCTTTGCGGTATTTTGTTTTCACAGGCCGATACGACGAACGATGATGATACGAGAAAGGTAACGAGTAATCTGTTCATGGCAATATAGTGACGAGGTTTACCGTCAAATGTTTGCTATGACAGGTAATTAATGGCAACAGGCTTAACAATATAACAAATATTTCATAAGCAGGTTTTACAACTGATAGGCAGCTGATCTTCAAACCATCTTCCACTGGCTAACGATTCCTGATAGATCGAGCCTGACTGCATTGCTCGATCAGCTGGCAGCACCAAACCAGAAAGATTCATCCTTATCCAGGAACTCCTGCCACGACATGTAATGCGAACCATCACAGGAAAATGTCAGGCTGATCATGCCGTTAAAAATATTTATCGAAGCCGAACGCAGATAAAAAGTTTCGTCGGTCAAGCGCAGTTTCTTCATCACTTTCATGATCGAAGTAATACGGTTACGCGGGATCAGGGCATCCTCCGGATAGCTCTGCGCCGGGTAAAGCAGGCAGATATCGGGGTCGTTAAGTGCTTCTGAATCGAGAATTCGATAACGATAGGGATCACTCATAAACCACGCCGTCGCCCGGCTACTGGAAAAGTGGATAACACCCTGAAACATCCCGCGATCAACCATCAATTCTTCGATGATGGCGAAGGCTACATCGATATTTTTATCCATCGGACTTTCGATACGGCACTGTAGAAAAACACTACTGCGAATGGCAGGGTCACCCTTAATCTGGCGCCATTCTTCCGACTCTTTATACAACTCTGAAGTCACCGGCAAGTCACGTAAGTCAAAATCCACGCCGAGATAACCCAGCACTTCATCACCACTTCTTATCAGTTGCAGCGCAGTGATCGATGGCCGGTTAACGCGCAGACTAAGGTACGCCTCAGACAATAAAAACCCCTGGGAGGGTACCGCTTCACGCATATATGGCCTGCTCGAACGGTCACGCCCGTAATTCTCTTCAGCGATGCCCTCGGCACTAATATTATCAGAGATCTGTACACCCCTGGTATCCAGAACGTACATGAACAAACGGTTAGGAACCGTAGAGAATTCCTCGAGCAACACCTTGTCTAGTGCTTCGCGATTTCCCCAGACCGGCCCACACTTGGCGGCGATATTAGCCAGTGGCAAAGACAGGCGCTCAGAGAGAACAACTCTTTGTCGATTTACGGCATCTTTCCAGGTTTCTTTCATGAGTATAAACACCTATCAGATAGTTCAGCGAATTGTATACAATGTTGCACTGATACAACAGAGATGAATATAGGTACTTACAGAAATAATACGAGGTATATGAAAGATATCGGTGCCTAAACCCGTTAATTCACCTTACATCAGCAGTCAATAAAGCTGAAGATCAGCCGTGAAATATTCGACAATATAAATATTGAAATAATAAATTTTATTATTACTATCAATACAGGAAAAAATCCATATCATTAATCGTAACAGCATCTATTTATTTAAATTCAGGCATATATAACGAATAGAAATCAGGGGGAAATAAATGTCCGACAAAAATCAAAATCAATTTAAACAAAAATTATTAATCGCACTGATTTTATTACTTTTTTTAATAGTAAGCGTTCAAGCTGGTTATATACACAAAATGCAAAAACAACTGAATCTTATTGATCAGCAGCAATCGAGTTTACTGCAGCTAGAGACACGGTCACCAATACAGGAAACCAGCGTAAGCAAAGAAATCGCACCTGAGGTTAATGACACTGTGGTAGTGCAGAGCTTAACTGACGACAAGCCGTTATCGTTACAGGAAAACCGGCCACAACAGCCAGCAGAACAACAGCAGAATACTGCGCCTGATGATACAACCGCTTTTATTAATGATGACAGTTATACCGCCTTTGACAACCCGAGAAGGGATCCATACGCAGAGATCGAACGCATGCAGCGTGATATGGACAGGATGTTCGATCATCGTTTTAGCCAATATTATAATCCCGGCAATTATAACCACCCTGATTATAACTACCCTGATTTCCAGCGCCACTTCAGGGTAAGCATATCAACACCGGAAATTGATGTTAAGGAAAATGATTTTCAATACATGGTGATGGTTAATCTGCCTGGCGCAGACGAAAACGATATTTCAGTCACCCTCGATGGGCAGAGACTCACTATCAAAGGTAAACGGCATTTTGAAAAGCAGGACAGATCCCCGAACGGAAATATTGTCTTTCAGGAACGCCAGTCCGGTAAATTTAAACGCAGCCTCACGTTGGCACATCCCGTCCACCAGAACAAGATGAAAACCCGACTTGATAATGGCATATTAAAAATACTGATACCTAAAGTCACATACGAGCAACGACGGTAGCGGAGGTCTGACAAAAAAACAGCATCACCGACCTGTCATTGCTGCTGCCATTGAGACTTCGAAGTCGGTTAACTATCGGTATCGGCTACTTGTCAGCGCATGTATATTGTCCATTCGTTCTCGATTTAAGCGCTGTTTTTTGTTTGGCTGAACCACGCGACAAAGTACAGCACAACCGCACATAACATGACGCCATTAAAACCGATATCTATGGCGAGCAGGACTGCGAGTATCGCGCTCAGCACTGACGCACAGCCGTTAATCCCCCAGGCCCATGGTATGAAGTGCGGCCTGGTCTGTTGCAATATAGCGATGCCGACGGGGAATGGCATGCCCATTACAAATGCCAGTGGTGCAGCCAGAACGAAAGCGGAAGCGATCCGCATTATCTCCGGCAAGGACATAATCGTACTGCTGATCAATGGTAGCAACACGATATAACATACTGTGATCAGCCCGATCAGTATCACAGAGCGTCGCAATATAAACGGAATCATGCTCTGTGATCCTGTCATTATAGTGCGCTGGACATAAAGGCTGCCGAGTCCAGAAAAAATCAGGAAGGCGCATAACGCGACGGCCACCGCATACAGAGGCTGACTGAGGATCAGGGTAAACTTCTGGATGAATGCCAGTTCGATAAAGAGAAAGGCAAGACCGATAGCGAAAAAGTAGATGACGATATCTGAGCGCCTGCCATCTTTCTTTTTGTCTGTTTTGACAAACACTAAAGGCAGCAATATCAGCACAGATGCGGCAGCTGCTGCCTGCACCAGGGTAACCAGCAAGGTCGGATAACCAACGCCTATCATGGAAATCCCTGCCTGCCCAGGCAACGACAGCAACTCTTCCAGGCTCGACCACCTGAAATAATTATTAAAATAAGGCCTGTTATCGGTGGCGGCGTGTATGTCATATTTGTATTGCTGGATGAAACTGTTTTCCTCGCCTGTCGATGTAGACTGTCCCGATAAAGGCTGCTGCAATAAAGACTGCGCAGCAAGATAAAACACCGGCTGCTGCAATAACTGGAACTTGTTGACTTCATCTCTTTTGATCCCAGGCAGCCAGGCCAGGTCAAAGCTGCGAGCCTGGCTGAAATCTCGCACCCGTTTTATCTCTTCGGCCGTCAGCTCGGTGTTCTTCAATATCAGCGTCGCCGTATTCCAGCTCCGGATCCAGGCGATATTCTTTTCCGGATGGCTGATACCGGCATTTTTCATCGCCGCCACTGCGGTTGCAAATAACTTCAGGTTCCCGCGAGCCGGTGTGCTGGTCCACAGCGTAATACTTAATAGTCCTTCTGGCGCGAGCAGTTTAAGGTAGGACTGCAGCGCTTCGACGGTATAATCGTAAGATGTTGACAATGCATGTACACCAGCCGCCCCCCCTGCAGAGGCACCAGAAGGCCCCATGATGACAAGATCATAATTATTTTCTGTGGCAGCAAATCCGCGTGCTGATATGGTCTGAATTCTTACTTTGTCTTTCAGATTCTGCCAGCCAAAATAATCTGCATAACGATCAGTAATCAGCAGGCTGAGCTGCCTGTCTGGTTCGACTGCATCTATCCTTGGTATTCCATGAAAATGCGCCTGCAGTATCTGCGTACCGGTTGCGGATGCAAGCACCAGGGTGTTCTTCGCTGCGTTATGCACATGATAAGGCAGCGCCGAACTCATGTAATCATGATATTCAAGTGAACTATTGTCTGTGACATGATCGATGGTGTTCATTTCGTCACCGTCTCTGAATACAGCAAGCTGCTCAGGCGGCGCCGCCGGGCTCTGTAAACTCAAGCCCGGCGCGTGACGAAACGGAATGAATGGACTGTGTACAACATCCGTCTGTGATATGGGCGAGTTATGCGACAGACGCAAACTGACATCTTTTATCAACAGGGTCTGTGACAAGCCCTTGTATTCTGACATCCGCAGAGCAAGCCACTGCTGAGGCATCATAAAAATAGTCGAGCATAGATAATACAAGTATCGAAACGGTGAGTACTTTTTGCCTGTTGCTGATAGCATGCAGTGCAAAAAAACCCGCTGCCAGACCGCTGATAGCCAGGATGCGCAACAGCTTATCCGGTGAAAATTCCAGCAACAGAAGCATCACTAACAACGCGCCGACACCTGCACCGATAAGGTCAGTTCCATAGACCAGCGGCACCTGCTGATGAAAGCGCATGATAGTAAGGGCGATAGCATTGGCAACAAAGAAAAACGGCAGCGTCAGCAACAGGTAACTTAATAGCAGCCGTTGCCACTGCGAGCTGTCCCACAGTATTTCCAGTGCATTAAAAGGCAGCTGCTGTACTGCGACAAAACAGGCGATGGAGGAAAGCCCGAACAACAGGATATTGATGATAAATACATGATCATAATTATCCAGCAGCCTGCGTTGAAATACGGTAATCAAACTGCCGCTGGCACCATAGCCGAGCAGTGCGATGCTGATCACCATGAATGCAAAATGATGCCAGTGAACGATCGAAAACAGTCTTATCAGTAAAACTTCGTAGGCCAGCGCAGCGGCAGATAATATAAAAATAGACACCAGCGGAGGTGTCGGTGTTTGCTTTGCGGCCAAAGCAGACATGACGCGTTAATGGCCGCCGGTGAACGGCACAAAAACCACCGGCAGCAACTGTCGTGTTGTGACTTCACCCTGCATATCTTTTTCCACCAGTGTCAGGTACTGCGTCTGAAAGCGTGTGCCCACAGGAATCACCATACGCCCGCCTTTTTTGAGCTGCTGTACCAATGGTGGCGGGATATGGCTGATGGCTGCCGTTACCATGATACCGTCAAAGGGTGCATGCTGCGGCCAGCCATCATAGCCGTCAGCAACGCGGGTGCTGATATTGTCATAACCCTGTCGTTTTAACAGCTGCGAGGTCGCCTCCCCCAGCTCCTCGATGATCTCGATACTGTATACCTGTGCAACCAGGTGTGAGAGCACCGCGGCCTGGTAACCTGAGCCGGTACCGATCTCCAGCACCCGCTGACCTGGCTGAGGCTGCAGCATGTCTGTCATCAGGGCGACGATATAGGGTTGCGAGATCGTCTGTCCGTGCCCGATTGGTAAGGGCCGGTTCTGGTATGCCTGGGTACGCAGGTAGTCAGGAACAAACTCATGGCGAGGAACCGTATTCATGGCCTGGATAACGGCTGGATCAAATGACTTTTTATCGATGTATTTTGCCGTTATCTCGACATCCTCTTCTATGTCGGCAACCATCTGCTGACGCAGCAAGCTATATTCATCAGCAATAGCCGATGTGCCAGTGATGAAGACCAGCTGAAAGAAGACTCCAATTATCATAGCTCTCATTGTCATAATATTTTGATGCGCCAGCTATAAATAAATTCAACAAATCAAAGGCACCATTGCCTCTAACTTACTTAACCTTTAATACAGATCAAGGGTTCAAGCTTTGCTATCATTCGTGAAAGTCCTGCCTGGTCAGCGGCTTTAACGACCTCGTTTACATCTTTATAGGCAGCAGGCGCTTCTTCGGCGATACCTCGCAGAGATGGACTGCGAATCAAAATACCCCGATCAGCAAGTTGCTGCATGATGTTGCCGCCACGCCACAGTTTAGTTGCTTTACGGCGGCTCATACTACGTCCTGCACCATGACAGGCTGAACCATAAGCTAATGACATACTCTGCTCTGTACCGGCCAGGATATAGGAAGCCGTACCCATGGTGCCACCGATCAGCACCGGTTGCCCGGCTTCGCGAAGAGCTGCCGGCAGCGCGGGGTTGCCTGGGCCAAAAGCACGCGTGGCGCCTTTACGATGCACGAAAAGATCTTTTGTTTTTCCATTAACTTCATGCGGCTCGAGTTTGCAGGTATTATGCGAAACATCATAAAGCAGATCAAGATGATTATCCGGGTAGACCTGTTTTACTGCCTGGCGTGTTAAGTGGGTGACTATTTCCCGGTTAGCCAGTGCGCAGTTGATCGCACCTCGCATGGCAGCCAGATAACGTTGACCGATCCTGGAATCGATGGGCGCACAGGCCAGTTCACGATCAGGCAGAGTAATGCCATGGTCTTTTGCACTAACCGCCATGCTCTTAAGAAATTCCGTGCCTATCTGATGACCCAGTCCGCGTGAGCCACAGTGAATACTTATTTTTATGTCATTCAATGCAACACCAAATTTATTAGCAATATCTTCATCATAGACTTCAACGACTTTTTGCACTTCCAGATAATGGTTACCCGAACCCAGAGTACCCATTTCATTTTTTTGTCGCTCTTTGGCATGTTCGGATATCTGCTCCGGATCCGCGCCTTGCATGCAACCGTGTTCTTCTATACGTTCGAGGTCCGCATGATCGCCCAGACCTCTCTCTACCGCCCAACGTGCACCGCCGATAAGCATGGCGTTCATTTCTTTTTTCTTAAGGTGAAAAATACCGGTACTGCCCAGACCGGCAGGAATATATTTAAATAGAACGTCTGCCAGTGCTTTTTGTTTTGACATGACTTGCTGCACGCTCAAACCGGTGTGTAATGTGCGCACCCCGCAGGAAATATCAAAACCGACACCGCCGGCTGAAATGACACCGCCCTGCTCCGGGTCAAAAGCAGCAACGCCGCCGATGGGAAAGCCGTAACCCCAGTGGGCATCGGGCATGGCATAAGAAGCATTGACTATACCGGGCAGTCTGGCGACATTGCTGACCTGTTGATAAACTTTATCATCCATCGCCAGAATCAGCTCTTTACTGGCAAAGATGATGCCTGGTACATGCATGCCATTAACGGGGTCGATGCGCCACTGGTAATCTGATATGCGATGTAACTTGTTTATATCCATCTCTTTTTGCCCTGTGGTTTTGTTCAAACATCAACAACACATTGCGCAACCCACTGCCCCTGTGATTCGTATACAGCCAGCTCGGTATACGTTGCACCCTTAATTTCCACCGCTGGCTGATGTCGTTTCACATTGATCGGCTGCCCCCAAACCCTGGCCTTGAGGAGTCCATCTTCAATAGAAACCTCGAAGCGGCTAAATAACATCTTGCGAGTCGCCATTTCGAAGACCAGGGCATTTAACCAGTCAGCAAGCAACAGCTCCTGATCCGCCTCCTCGCAGCAAATATTTATTTCTTCACTCGGCTCGATAAGCGATAAGTCAGTGATAATGGCGCTCATAGCCAAGGCTGCCTGCTCAAATGCTTCTGCGGGCTCATAGCCAAAACCTCGAACGCCGATGTCGGCTTTATGTTCAAAATGCTGCCAGTGAGGAGTGATCATCAGGCAAGCCTGCTTTATTAATTAAATAGTTAATGTAAAAATGATAATGCTTTAGCAATAAGATTCCTTGCCTGAGGTCAACATATATATTAATTAGCTGAGATAAATTTATGATGAGTTGGACTCTTTCTCACAGGGGGCGTTTATGAAAAAGTCGATCAGTTCACTAATTGCTTTTTTTATTCTATTGCTTACCGTGGTATCGGTAGAAGCAGGGACAAAAGTTGTTATAGAGATTGAAACTATCAAAGGTGACAATATTGAAAAAAGCACAGAGATAATTACTTTTGATGAAAAAAGATTCAGACTTGACCTGCCAGGTAGCCGATGAAAAAATGACGTCCGAAACACCTTACATCATGACCGTTGACGGCGGTGAAAACTGGGTGATCGGCGACCGACCAAAAGACAGGTTTTACTGCTCGCAGATGCAGACAGAAGAATTCTTTAAGAATATGGGCGCACAGGTAACGGATGCCATAGAATTTTTCAATGTAAAGGCCGATGCGCCGACGGTAAAAAAAGTCCTCGAGGAACCGGGCCCAGAGATCCAGGGGTTCAAAACAACACACCTGCAGCTCGAAACCAGCGCCAGGGCACATGCATGGCTTTTATTTATTAAATTCGAGTACACGGTAAAAATCATTGATGATATATGGTACACCACGGAAGTAAACATACATCCGGTTAAAAAACGATGGATGAATGCTTTAAGCCAGTCAGGAAACAGTCTGATTGACCAGTTGATCGATGGTTTCACTTCGCAGCTGGCGGGGCCGATTCTGAAGCAGGAAACGGTTATACAAATTACCGATGCCAGAAAAAAAGAAACTAAAACACAGACACATCGCGCAAATATTGTTGAAATAATCGAACTGAAACAAACTGAACTGGACGAGGTATTCCAGCTGCCTGAATGTGAAACGATGGATGATGATGAAGTGCAGGAAAAAGCCAAAACCTTATTTTCTGCAGGCAAGATCATGTTGTGATATGTAACATTACAAATGGCAGGAATCATTTAGCTTGTAAACACAACTACACCCTGTTTTATTGTTAAGTCATCAATAATATTTATAGGGATAAGAAGAAAGTCAATACAGCAAAGATTAAACCGGCTTTTCACTAAAGTCCAGATGATAAGAAAGGGCTAAACAGTTAAATTTAAGTAAATAACAACTAACGAATTGAAACAATCAAAGTCAGAGTAACCACGAACTTCCCGGTACGTTAAAATAATTTACTCAATCCGATCTTTTATAATCGATTTATCATAAGCTATATCGATCGATCGTCGATGCGTTATCAATATATTGATATTTGGCAGTAACTTTAAATGTCCGATCGAAATAATAATCGGTAGAGAGATGCAAGCTTCCATTGCTTATCTTCCCGATCGATTGTTGGCGTCGGCGAAAAATCACTGATGCGATAGGATAAATCACCGGTCAACCACCAGTGTTTATTAATAATATGTGTATAAATACCACGGATGGTATGCCGAGTTGGTGAGTATTCATAAGTACCGGTCGATGTAACCAACTCTCCCCTGTCATTCAACTCCAGCTCGTAATATAGTTGTTTTGTATTGTTTTGTGCATAATGACGATATTCGACTTTTGCCCGTTGACGCCAGCCGGCAAGATAATCGTAGATAACGTTATCACTTCTAATGTCTTCTGCCTGGTAGCGCAGATAAATTCTTTCTCTTTTAGAAACAGGTTTTCGTCCTATAATATCCAGTTTGGTAATCCGCTGAAAATCATCTCCGCCATAAGTACTTTTTGATAGATTCAGATGAGCACTGGTATACCAGTCTTCAAACTTCACGCTCTCCTTAAACCCAGCGTGAAATGATACTCATCATTGGTATCGGTTTCACTGTATTCGATGCCAAATAACGATGCGTCAGCCGTCCAGCCATCCACTCTTCTACCCGATATGAGCAGATCTGCCGATGCTAACAGTTGATAAAAATTATCCGCCTTGCCCAGCACAGAGTCACCGGAAACAGAACTGATATTATCGTCGTAACCATAATTTAATGAGAAGTAACTGGTCCACCGGTCCTCAGCTTTTTCGAGTGCACTCAACTGTCTTTTTGAAAGTTTAACCAGCTTTTCATCTTTTCCAGTAGTCGCAACAGAATTGAAATAGCGATGCGCCAGGCTGCCATCTTTCTCTTTGATGGCGATAAGCCCCAGGTGATATTCTGCGATATCCCGCATCGCTTCTGTCTGCTTAAGCAACTTGAAATATTTTTTTGCATCATCATACCTGCCAAGCCTGTAGTAACTGCTGGCAAGGTTATATTGAAGCGCCACCGAATCCATTCCCTGCTTCATGGCGGATTCAAAATACATGACGGCTTTACCGTTATCACCCGCCTTGTATGACGCCACACCGAGTTCATAGTCAGATTCGGCTGTCGCCATCAGTTCTGACGAGCACAACAGGAGCAGCACTGCAAATAAATATTTATTAAACATGTGTTATTTATCTTAGCCCGGTACCCCGGGGGACTTTTGATATTCCTCAATAAATCGATATAATAAACACCTGCTAATCGATCATATTTATTAATACATACTTGACGTGGGAAATTATACCACGCATAATAAATAAATGTGGGAATATTTCCCACTGATATAGATATAGAGGATAAGATCATGAACAAAATATTACAATTAGGTACTTTAACTTTATTACTTGCTGGCACCAGTGCCTATGCACATCACCCAGCAGCGGACATCGTTGACCCAGAGGTCTATGAGATGATCGAAGAAAATATCTCCGAAGTTCATCTCGACATGACCTTTGATGACATGGGTGGCGATAGCACAGATGTCGGCAGCGCGATGGAATCACGTGATGCTGATGTTGGTAACCAGGGCGCTGCTATGGGTGGCGATATCGAAGATGTCGGTGCTGCAATGGGCGGTGATATGGAAGATGTTGGCGCTGCCATGGAATCACGTGAAGAAATGAATTCAATGGCCAGTGTTGAGCCCAGTGGTCCTGGCGCTCAAAGATAGCATTACCGTTTGTTTAAGTTGCAGCACAAAGAGAGCAGTTATCATAATAATTGATACTGCTCTCTCTGTTTTTCCGCATATTAAAAGGCTATAGCGCTTAAATTTTTAAATTCGATAAAAGAAATCAAACAGCCGGCCCCTTGTTTTTGATCAAATATTTAGAAAATCGCTTTCAGAAATATGTAAATAACGCCGATGACAAATGTCCAGGCAGCCACTTCTAAAATCATTGTTTCGCGTAAATTATCTTTTTTGTATTTCACGTTCACTGTCATCCATAATCGGGAGCAGAAATACTACCGGAAAACTTGTTCTAATGCTGTAGGGATTTTCCTACAGTTGCTGTCAGATTAGCTAACTTTTGCAACTTTAATGCAGGCTGACCTCATCTAATTATTAATCCTCCACCATCACATACCTGGCCAAATACTGGTTTTAATTACATTTAGGCGTTACGCTTTACCTTATTGGCCATTTGCGCGCTTAAACGATGAGATAAAACTTTGAGATATTACCTGGCCATTGATCAGGGCACCCATGCCAGTCGCGCCTGTCTGTTTGATGAAACAGGCCAGCTGGTTAGCGAGCACACTAAAAAGATAAAACTCAAACGAATCAGCCGTACTCATATCGAGCAGGATGCTATCGAAATAGCTGACTCGGTAAAAGAGGTTATTGCCAGAGTACTGCATCAGGTAACCGCTCAAGATACAGTCGCGGCCTGCGGTATCGCCATACAACGTTCGTCTGTCCTTGCCTGGCTGAACGACGGCAGAGCAATCAGTCCGGTGCTAAGCTGGCAGGACACCCGCGCTTCACAGCAACTGACAGACCTGAGAAAAAATGAAAGCGAGATCCAGCAGCTTTCTGGTTTACCTTTATCAGCACACTATGGCGCCAGCAAATTACATTACCTGCTGAACAAAATACTGGATGACTCAAGCACCCTGAGCATAACGACTGACTCACTTCGCCTGTCGCCACTGATCAGTTATCTACTGTTCCATATTCTCGAAGAACACCCCTATATCGTTGATCATACTAATGCGCAGCGTACACAACTGTTTGGCATTACAGAGCTTAACTGGTCAGCACGGCTCGCTGAGCTGTTCGATGTTCCGCTGCAGGCATTGCCTGACTGCGTACCCGTATTGAATACCACCGATATGGCACACGGAAAGCTGGCTGGCACAGAAATTCCAGTGACGGCTATCAGCGGTGATCAGAATGCCTCATTGTTTGGTGCCGGATTGTTAAGCGCTGAAACAGCATTAGTGAATATTGGCAGCGGTGCGTTTGTACTCAGTTTGTTACCTCACTACCAGGCCAGTAAAAAACAGCTCAGTACTATTGCCTGCTCACAAAATCACACCGTTCAGTATGCCCGCGAAGCCACCATCAACGGTGCCGGCAGCGCACTGACGTGGCTGGAAAAAAGACATCAGGTCAGCGATCTATGGAAACAGTTACCCGCATGGTTGAAGGAGATCGGTCGGGATGAAAGTCAGCCGCTTCCTGTATTCATCAATGCTGTTGGCGGTCTCGGATCACCCTGGTGGAACAATCGTATCGAGCCGAAGTTTGTCGTCGTTGATAATGCACTTAACCAGGCTGAACCGACTCTGGCAGAACAGGCAGTGGCCGTCATCGAAAGCATCGTATTTATGCTCTGTATTAACCTGGAAATAATGCAGTCAGAACAAACACTGGGCCGATTGCGAGTCTGCGGCGGTTTGTCTCAACTCGATGGTTTGTGTCAACGCCTGGCAGATCTGTCTACTCTGCCGGTAGAACGCTTGAACCTGCCTGAAGCTACTGCCCGGGGGATTGCCTGGCTGGCAGCGGGCAAACCAGATGGCTGGTCGCCTGTCGAAGTTAAAGTATTTACACCGGCTAACAATACCGTCCTCAGCAAACGTTATGCCAGCTTCAGTGCAACAATGAATAACACAGAACAGCAAGACGGACCTTTTTAGCCGATCTCATTTAACAGGTTAAATAAACGGTCTCCTTATAGTGTCCTGGTTTATTACTTTTGTTTGCATCCTCCGACTAGGTTATAGTTAAAACAAGCTGTCGTTTCTATCTTTGATTTTATTATTCTCACAGCCGGCTGGCCTTGCACTGAAGTGTTAATTCATGACAAAACCCGTGGTAAATTTTTCCTCTATGGTGAAGACACTTTTCCTGTTATGCCTGTTTTTTAGTGTCAGCATGCAGGCTGAGGCCTCATGGCAGACACAGTCATCACGCTATCTGCAACAGTCACTAAAAAGTAATCCGGCGCATCTGCCGGAACTAGATGAACCTGCCGTAGCGGCTTTTTATCGAAAAGCTAAATATAAACCCCTGTGGTCGAATGCCAATGGTCGCCTGGATCGTGCGTATGACCTATTGCATGTCATCCTCCATGCCGAGGAAGAAGGACTCGACCCCGCTGATTATTACCTTGAAAAAATCAGGCGCTACTGGGATTCAAAAACAGTAGAAGAATCGATTCATCTCGAGCTGTTATTGACAGCAGCGCTTTATCGTTACAGCAATGATGTCTACTCCGGCAGGTTCAATCCGCACGATCTGGATACCGACTGGCATATTCAGAACAGCACTCTGGATGTCGACGGCCTGCTGGCCGATGTCGCCAGGAAAAAATCCATTAAATCTTTACTGAATACGCTTCCTCCTCAACATTCCGGTTACCAGTTATTGAAAAAAGAATTGCAACGTTTTCGTGACCTCGAACAGCTTGGCGGATGGACAAGATTTAAGCGCGGCCCCACGCTCGAACCCGGCATGCAGCATAGCCAGGTTGCCCAGTTAAGGCAGCGACTGATAAGTACCGGTGATCTGGACGAGAGCCCGTTACGTGATATAGCGATATTTGACCGTGAACTTGCAGAAGCGGTGAAACGTTACCAGTCGAGATATGGCCTGGCGGCGGACGGCCGTGTTGGACCGCAAACACGAAGGACGCTGAACATCCCGGTTAGCGCAAGGATCAGGCAGATCCTCATCAACATGGAGCGCTGGCGCTGGCTGCCACGCAAACTGGGGAAACGCTACCTGATGGTCAATATGACCGGTTTTGAGCTCTACATCGTTGATAAAGATTCGATGGTACTGGCCATGCCTGTCATCATCGGTAAGTCCTACCGATCCACACCCAGTTTTTCAGGCCTGATCAGCACCATGGAATACAACCCCTACTGGACGATTCCGACGAAGATGGCGCTGGAGGATTTTGTCCCACGGCAGATGGACGACGCTTCCTTCTTTGCAAAAAAATCCATCAAGTTATACCAGGGCTGGGCAAATGCCCGTGAGATTGACCCGCAAACGGTTAACTGGAGTCAACTGGACAAAGAACGTTTTCCTTACTGGTTACGCCAGGAACCCGGGCCTAAGAATGCCCTCGGCAGGGTCAAATTTCTTTTCTCCAATCCCTATGAAATCTATCTGCATGGCACACCGGACAAGCACCTGTTCGACCGCGTCGTGCGCACCTTCAGTTCTGGCTGCATTCGGGTAAAAGACCCGGTTCGGCTGGCGTCTTATCTGTTGAACGATGGCACTCAGCAGATGGAAGAAGAGATACTGGCCAATATCCACCTGGGTAATAACCAGAGTATACAGTTACCCATTTCTGTTCCGATCTACCTCGTATACTGGACCGCCTGGGTCGATCCAGATAGCGGCATAAACTTCAGGCAGGATATATATAACCGCGATAGCGGGCTAAATAACCTGTTCGATAATTAGGAATACTCTGCTCAAACAGGTGAGAACTGACCCATTTTTACTAAACTCTTGATAAACCCCTTTTATATCGAAGAAAATACCCCATATTGTGGTTATTCGCTCAAAAATTAGTATTATCAGTTATGCCTAAAAAACATCAAGAAAACAGTAATATCCAGCTTTCCCGCAGAGGTTTCCTGACTTCCATCGCTGGTGCAGCAATAACCCTGGCAGCACCCAATGTGATCGCTTCAGCTGTGCCTGCACGTGACCGTGAACTGGCCTTCTACAATACCCATACCGGTGAAAAAATTTCCGCCACCTTCTGGTCAGACGGAAATTACCTGGATGATGGTATCGATGAAATCAACTGGATACTCAGAGATCATCGCGCTGGCATCGCAAATCCCATCGACCCGAAGCTGCTCGATCTGCTGCACCAGCTACAGGCAAAAGTTGAACACCAGGGCGAGTTTCATATCATTTCAGGCTACCGCTCACCGGCAACCAATGACATGTTAAACAAACACAGTTCAGGTGTCGCCAAACGCAGCTATCACATGCAGGGAAAAGCTATCGATATCCGCTTGCCAGGTTTTGATAGCAGCCAGCTGCGCAAAGCCGCGATTTCACTAAAAGGCGGCGGCGTTGGTTATTACTCCAGCTCTAACTTTGTGCATCTGGATGTAGGCCGGGTTCGATACTGGTAATCTGCTCAAACTTTAATCCACCTGTCACCTTTTATTTATTCGCTTATTCCAGTTTTTTACAATCGTCTCAAGCCGTTTAACTTTTTCAGAATTGTTTTCCAGCCAGCGGTTGATTACTTCATCCTGGCTATTCCGAAAAAGATAATACACCGAAGTTTCAGCCAGGCCCTGCTGATTCAGTCTGTTGTAGAAAGACACGTAGGTATCTATAACGAAAGTCTTCTGCTGGTTTTTTATTTTCTGCGTATCAAGTGCCTTATAAAGCCTTAGATACTGCGCCTTTATTATTTCAAACACGGTATATTTTTTCTCACTCTTTAACATCGATACTCTCTGCCTGTTCAGGGCGGCATCCACTGCCTGAAAGTCACCCTCGTCTGTATTTTTGCTCGCCAGATCACTTGCTAGCAGATTCACAATATTCTGTCGTATCGATGCTGCCCGGGCGTGATCCGGTTCCAGCAATAACGACACGCTAAGCGACAGCAGTGCCGGCGTACTGTAATTGTTCGTATAATAGAGAACGCCCAGCTGGTAATGCGAAGCTGCATCATCGGGCGTGGCCGTTATTGCTGCTTTGAAAGCATCACTGGCAAATTCCGGTTTGTCCAGGTAGACATAGGTTTCACCAAGCGCGTACTGCAGTTTAAAATTTTTCGGATATTGACTTGTCGCGTAACGATAGGTACGTAAAGCGTCCCACGGTTCATCAAGCTGCTGATAGGTCCTGCCCATCAACAGATAAATATCCGGCAGATGCTCAGAACGGTAGCTGGCTGCACGCCGGCTATATTCCAGGCTCTGGCTGTATTTTTCCAGTGACAGATAACATCGGGCGATAGCGTACAAGGCTTCCTCGTTATCCGGATTTAGTTCGTGTACCTGCTGCACTTTCTGCAGCGCCGTCTGAAACTGCCCCTGCTTGAAGTGCTGCTCACCCAGCAGTAATAACTGCTGCTCCTTCTTACTCGCTGCCACCGGGATCTTTTTTGCTGGGCTCAACCCCACACTGCTGCAGCCGGTAATAATAAATAACAGCGCGATGATCCAGGTCAATCTGAAAATGATTATCCTGTTGTATATATACATCCTGATATCTCCGCAAACGGGGTTATTTTCGAAATGAACAAGTGCATCAGCATTTTAATACTATTTATATTGCTCGGGTCGTTTCCTGCAGCGAATGCGTTGGAACGCGATCGGCTTGGCCTGGTAAAACAGGGCGAGTTCTCTCTGTTAACGGGCCTGCAATACGAAGAGGGTGACTACGGCACCTCAGACAGCACCTCATTATGGCGTATCCCGGTCAGCATCTCCTATCGAAAAACAAATTTCAGCCTGTTCGCATCTGTGCCGCTTTTATTTGCATCCAGTGATGGCGACATCATTATCAGCAGCAGACCAAACCACAGCAATTCTGGCATGTCTTCGTCTACCGTCAGAAACAAAGACGAGATCGTATCGGGAATCGGTGATGTCGTATTATCCGGTTCTTATTATCTAACCCCTGATGTCCGAAAAGAAATCGAGTACCGGCTAACCGCTGTCTATAAGTTTGGCACCGCAGATGTAGATAAAGGCTTTGGTACCGGTGAAGATGATGTCTCCCTGGAGGCGGGTCTGGTCAAAACACATCGATGAGTACGCACTATCCGGAACGCTGGGATACGAGATCAGCGGCGACACACCAGACTTTACTTACAATGATGTTTTTTATGGCACCGCTGGCCTGACCAAACAGCTGGCAGGATACAAACAGATCGGCACCTACCTTTACCTCAGCCAGGCTCTGACCGATGTCACCGAAGAACCGCTTGAATTATCCTTCTTTTACTACACGCCTACTGCTAAAACCCGCAGCCTCTACCTTTTTCTGTCCAAAGGTTTTAGTGATGGTAGTCCCGACTTTTCCCTCGGTGGCAGCCTTCAATTCAACTTTTAGCCTTGCAAAACGAAAGGAGCCAATACAGTCATTGCATAATTAAGTATGTACCTTAACCACTGGCAACATGATTTAAATCGTATTACTGCCGGCATTATTCTATTATCATCGTATTTTTACTAAAGAACCCTGTCCGCAACCTTTAACTGAATAAACAGATATCACTCATGAACAGCGCACCAACCAGCCTCACACCAATAAGAAAAACCAAGATCGTTGCCACTATCGGACCGGCCTGCGATTCACCAGAAATGCTCAAGGCTATGATCGAGGCAGGCATGAATGTCGCACGACTTAACCTCTCACATGGCTCGCACGAAAACCATCGTCAACAGATCGTCAACCTGCGCGCTGCCGCCAGCGAACTCGGACAAAATATCGCCATCATGATCGATACCCGCGGTATCGAGATCCGCACCGGACTGCTGGACGGTGATACCGCTACCCTGATTCCCGGCGAGAGCTTCAGCCTGTACAGAGAAGACAAGCCCGGCAATGCCGCCGGCGTCTCGATCACTTACCAGAAACTGTTCGAAGAAGTCAGCCGCGGAATACCGATCCTGATTGATGATGGTGCGATTGAGCTGGAGGTCGAGAACGTCAGCGATGGCGTGATCAACTGCCGCATCATTCATGGCGGACTACTGGGCAATTCCAAGAGTGTCAACCTGCCTGAGACACAATTGGCGATGAGCGCTGTCAGTCCTGAAAACCGTGACGATGTCGTCAAGGAACTGAACTTTGCCGCAGAAAATGACGTCGACTATATCGCCGCCTCGTTCGTGCAGAGCGCAGACGATATCTACAAGATGCGCGAGATCCTGGTGGAAAAAGACGCACTGATCCCGATCATCGCCAAGATCGAAAACAAGGCCGGCGTGGCGAACCTGGAAGAGATCGTCGATGCCGCTGATGGCGTCATGGTCGCTCGAGGTGACCTCGGCGTCGAGCTGCCACTGGCCGATGTGCCGACCACACAGAAGCTCATCATCCGCACCACGGTCAGCAACGGCAAACCGGTTATCACTGCGACCCAGATGCTGGCGTCAATGGAATGGAACCCGAAACCTACCCGTGCTGAAGCCAGCGATGTCGCCAATGCGATTCTCGACGGCACCTCAGCGGTGATGCTCTCTGGCGAGACTGCCGTCGGTAAATATCCACTGGAAGCATTAAGAACGCTTGCGACGATCGCGATACGTGCCGAGGCATCACTCGACGAATACGGTTACCTGCAAAAGATCAAACCCCACCCCGCCAACGTGGTGACCCAGGCGGTGAGTCAGGCATCGGTGGGTATGTCAAAAAATCTAAACGCCGCAGCGATCGTCAGTCTGACAGAAAGTGGCTTCACCTCACGCCTGGTTTCAAAATACCGTCCGAACTGCCCTATCCTGGCCATCACCACATCGGAACGGGTGGCACGTAAGCTGGCGATGAACTGGGGTGTGATACCGATTTTTTACCAGGGGGAGATAACCGATGACGCACGCATCGAGTACGCGATTTCCATTATCAAAAAACTGGCAAATGCTGACAGCGGTGACACCCTGATCGTAACAGCCGGACATCTGCAGCGTTCCGGAGGAACCAATATGGTTCGTATCGTTACTGTAGAGTAATGCGTGATGGAGAATTAAAGGCCAGTGGATCTTTTTTCCTTTTTAAAGAGGTCAGTCTTCTTTCAATCTATTATTTTAATTATCTTGCTGAAGTGGAATTAATATCACTGTTTCAATGTCAGCCTTGTCGACTTCATGCGGATCATTGACGTAACACTCTATCGCCTCGTTTTTTAGTGACAGCTTGCGTGCCATCGCCCAGTCAAACAGCGCCTTGTAGGTGACGCCACACTTTTGATATGGCCCGCGGTGAACTCCCCGGACAAAACGCTGGCCAGGAATCACCTGTGACTTGAGCTCAGCCTTACCCGGTATGGCTTTTGAGACCGGCATGCCGACAAAAAAATGCCACTTCCTGATCAACATAGCAATAAACGTGGCTAACTTACCCCGGTTCAGCTCCACTTCCCAGTCCATATCCAGGTAACGGGCATAAGGCATATCCACACACTCTGCTCCCTGTGAGGCCAGGTATTCCGTAATACGTTTATAATCCCGGGCAAACGTCGCCGGCATACGCCACATGCTGACAGATTCCTCGATCTCAATCACTGGACCTATCGCTTTCTCAATGACTTCAAACTGATCAGCCAAAACAATCTCTCCATCTATTTTAATTACATCCCTTTATGATCATCACAGTTTATCCGCACTTCTGCATCAGTGATTCGTTTTCCCGGCTATCTGTGATCTGGAACGGATCTTATGAATATCGACATGTGACCTGTAACGCACATCACCCGTTAATTCACGTTTTAGCCAAATCCAGTTAGCCATCGCCATTTGATGCGCCATCGCATTGCTCTCAGGAATGTTAAAATTTGCAATTCTCTCAATAGCTTTTAGTGCATACCAGACGCTAATATCAGACTGATGTCGTAAAAAAACAATGCCTTCTCTCGCCCTGCCCTGTAATAACCAGCGCAGAAAATCGAGATCAGAACTGGGTATCTGGCCAGAAGTATTTTTTGAGGCAATTAAACGCCAGAGTTTTACCAGTCTTATAAACTCTTTATTAAAGGCTGGCCGCTCCTGGCAGCGAGCAGAGACAAGACATTCGATTATATTCTTGCGATACTGCTCTGGCTGACGAAGATACTTATCTGGGTCACAGTAAAAATGCTTATAAGAATTTTCGCGACTAGTTGGTATATTTTCTTTATCGTAATGATTCTCTTTTACATTCATTTTATAAACTCTGTTCTCAATTAAAATGATGCAGGGATTATTATTTAATCACGTCATAACATTGCCATAATCGAATCTCTGCATCTATTTTTTATTCTGCGCTGTTCACACAGGGTTACTATCAGGGGTTCCCTGAATTTACCGAATTAAATCTTGAACGGGGGGTGGGCGGTTCATTTTTTTACTACTGACCTTGATCCAGTCGCCTGGTTTTTAATAACCAGCGCCTGCTTTCCTTATGCCTGGCGCAATACCAGCAGACAAATGTGCTTGCTATTGTTATTAGCGGACAAAATCATTGCCTAAATCGCCAGTGAAACACTAGCCATGACCAAAGCCCAAAAAACCATCCGGTGCCAAACTGGTAGCCAGCATGACATTATTGATATCTGCATGTTCGCGCCAGCTATCGACTAAACGATGTTCCGGGTCCAACCAGAAATGCTCAATAAGCTCAATGATACGATTAAAGCGGAGGAGATTTTTCAGCACAGCATTTAGTTGATCAGCATTGGTGAAATTATCTTGATGTTGTTCGATGTCGTTTCGCATCCGATCGATAGCATGTAAACCAATGACCAGTCCTAACTCGCGAAATGCCAGTCGATACTCTGCAGGCAGATGCAGCTGATTATTGCTGGCAAAGGCCTGCAGACTGATCTCGATATCATGTAGTAAAAATTCCAGTCTACGGCTTTCATCCAGATGATGAACATCGATTAACTGCACCAGCCTGTAAGCATCGGTCAGTAAACCACCGATACCCAGCGGATCGTCTGTCGCCCAGCTGCTCGCGGTGCACATGACCTGCAATTCTTCGATCTCGGTTTTCAGATCGAGTTGTGCAGGTATTTCAGGAAATTTTTTTGCGCTGGCTGCAAGCTGCTGGTAGGTAATGAAACCATCCAGCGGATCATGCTGCCCCATCGAAGCAACTAATGCACGGGAAAGATCGGTGCTCATTTTCCAGTACATGCGCTTGTGGCCACCGCTAACCGGTGTATAAGTAAACGCAGCAAAGGCCACACTGGCAAGTTCCTGTGCCCACCGGTTATAAAAACTTTTACCGCTAACCTGACTGACACGATTGAGGGCGTGCATCCATTTCGTCAGGTAATGAAAATATTGGCCATCACGGTCCCATTCCAGTCTGTCATCATAAACCTCATCAGCCCGGCGCTCATTTAACGGCTTACCAATTCTTAAGCCGGCTATGGTCGGATGAAGCCTGGCCTGTTCTTCGTCCAGACCACTGAGCCAGCCGTGATGTTCGCTATCCTTGTGAAATTTACCCAGGGTACCATGAACCTGATCGACCAGCTTCAGGGCCAGTTGCAAATCTTGCTCATCACCCGACTGACGATACAGTTCCAGGTAGTTACATACGGCAAAAGCATCCGTCCAGAGATAACGACGCGGTTCAAGCGAACCATCTGTCAACCCCGTGACGTCAGAAAAATCAGCCATAATAGAGCGCATGGTCATCGTCTGTTGCATGGTGATTAACCTTAACGCTAAAAAACGCCAGTGAAAAGAGAATGCTGCCGCTTTAACTCCGCTGACAAAAAACATATAACAGTCAAAAGGGGCAGTCCTCGTCAGCTTTTTAAATAGATCGCCCCCCTTTAGCCTTACACATTGATCTCATGTTATTATTTTAATTATTTGATCGTTCAAA
Organism: uncultured Gammaproteobacteria bacterium; assembly: GCA_963752725.1. GTDB lineage: Bacteria > Pseudomonadota > Gammaproteobacteria > SZUA-229 > SZUA-229. The sequence goes on along the minus strand of CAVWAI010000017.1, from coordinate 80,955 downwards.
GGGGGAGCTGAAATGGAGAATGAAAGTAAATTAAAAAAACTGGCGAAAACCAAAAGGGATGTCGGTGAAGGAGAAAGCTGGATCTTTTCGTTAGCGCCCGTCGGTGTTGCTTTTGTTTTTTATATCATCTTCATCATATCCTCGGATATAGAACAAAAAGGGCTTTTCATGGCCTACGGTGCCACCGCAGGCATTATCGGCCTGGAAACTTACTGGATCGTTCGGGGTTGGCGTAAAGACCATGGCAGCACTGTCTTCATGGGAATCATCGGTATCGCGATCACACTAGCGCTACTTAAATTATATTTATCCTTCAGTAACTAACGCTTAGAATCGTGAACTCACGAAAGCTTAACTGTTTGTTATATTTTCTTTTTAGCAGACGTCGCAAGCAGTGGCGGATGATCGTATTTGATGCGTAACCAGTTGATAGCAGGAAAAACATAAGGGCGCTGTATCAACCAGCGCTCGAGCGCAAATTTTCCCGGATAGTTCATGATGATCAGGCCGACAAAAAGTGTCAGCAGCCCCTGACCCGGCAAAAACAGCATCAGAAAACCGGCAACAACAAACACCATACCTAGCAGATTCTTGATGCCTGCTATGAGCAACCGGATGACAGGGTGCCGTGAGCTGGCCGACAGATAATGGCGGTGCGGATGACTAAAATAGTCCACAGGTATACGGGTGATGAAAACCGGCAGCAGCAATAGGCCGATGATCATACTTATCGCTGAAGCGGCCATAACCCAAACGGCATATTCGGTCAAAAATGCTATCAATGATGAAATCATGGCTTTACTTACATGTCGGGTTCAGATCCAGTTAGCTATTCATATAGCACGACCTCATTTTATCTCATGAAGCGGGTATTATTGACATTATTTCATTTGAATAACAGCCGTTCATTGAAACTCAGTATATCTTATATAATAACCAGGAAAATCTGCGAACTTTGCTTTTTCCCAGGTTGGGTTTTAGTTTAATCTCAACCTGCTCCACATACGCTCATAAAGCTTTAGCTAAAAAACAGGAGGCACAGATGGACTATATATCAGATGTCTGGAACTGGACAATCATCATGAGTATTATCGGTGCGGTTACCGGTATTACGGCATTATGGTTCAGCTATCTAAATTCAAGAAAAATAAATTCATTTATCCATAAGTACGAAAATGTTATAGCGGAGAAAAAGCTCAAAGAGGACAGATCGATCTGACAGGCTAATCGATCTACCTCCTCTTATTCTTTAAATCGTCGCGGACGGATCCAGTACCAGCTGGCAACAACGATGGCAGCGAAGGCCGTGTAACAGACGACAAAGACCCATGGCGGTAACTGGTAGTACAAAAGATGTTCTAGCCAGTGTGAGATGAAAGAACCGGTATATACCGTATCACCGGCGCGTGAACGCAAGGCCATCTCAATGGTGGTAAGCGGACATATCAGACCAAGCCATGCCTGAAGCACGACGATAATAATTGCGACAAGATGTATTAAGCGGAACCATGGGTTTCTAACCCAGCTCCAGTCACAAGCTTTACCGATGAGTATGAGCACCAGACCAATGACCACAAAGGCGACGAAGAGTGCATGCAGCAGCATGACTACATCGGCAACAAACAGGAAGATCATCGGTGAATCCATATCTGTGACCAAATAATTACTAATATTGAATGTTATTTTAACCCTTTTCACGATCTCCAGCGTTTACCTGTATGAGACTAACAATACGCTGGAGATTCACATGTTTGCAAGCCACTTAAAAACAAACTCAAAAAAACCATTAGTTATAGCGATAACTGCGGTGTTAACGACATCTGTACTGCTGGCATGTACGCCTTCCAGGCAGCAGGAACAAAGTAATAACGAAGCACGATCTTTGCCTGTAGATAAAACCCGGCTCACTGAAAAGGATAACGATCATCAGGTTAGCGTCGGCAGACTGCCGCAAGCTGTGATTGAGGAAGAATTTCGGGAAAAAAAATCCGAGCTGGAGCGGGCAGCAACACCAGCAAAAATACAGGCTGTGTCACAGGGCGGCACTATGTTACTCGCAGATCAAACTTATTCGCCGCGCTCCAAAATGGCAGCAAAATCATTACACTCGATTCGGCTAGCCAGCGAACCCGTCGATCGTGAAAATTATAATCACTTTGATGATAACCAGATCAAGCTGGTTGCTGAAGCGCCCGTTTCTACCTTCAGTATCGATGTTGACACCGGCTCATACAGCAACATACGCAGGATAATTAACGCCGGTAACTTACCACGTGAAGATGCGGTTCGTGTAGAAGAGCTAATCAACTATTTTTCTTATGATTACCCGTTGCCTGAAAATAATCAGACACCGTTCAGTGTAACCACAGAAATAGGTGTGACACCCTGGAATCCTGTTACACGTTTGATGCATATCGGTATCAAAGGTTATGACACGACAGACAAAGAACTGCCGGCGTCTAACCTGGTATTTCTGGTTGACGTCTCTGGCTCGATGAACTCACCCGATAAACTTGGCCTGCTCAAATCGGCACTCAAACTTCTGAGCAAACAGATGCGCAACGAAGATAAAATTTCGATCGTGGTTTATGCCGGTGCCAGTGGGGTTGCGTTAGAACCGATAGCCGCTAACCAGACGGCAAAAATCTCGCAGGCGCTGGATTCATTATCAGCGGGTGGCAGCACAAACGGTGCCGCCGGTATTCGCAGTGCATACCTGCTGGCCGAACAGGAATTCATCAAAGGCGGCATCAATCGCGTCATCCTTGCGACAGATGGTGACTTTAATGTTGGCACAGTGAACTTCGAAGCGTTAAAAGATCTTGTCGAAGAAAAACGTAGAACGGGTATCTCGCTCACCACGCTCGGTTTTGGCAGCGGTAATTACAATGATCATCTGATGGAGCAGCTAGCGGATGCCGGTAACGGAAACTACGCTTACATCGATACATTAAACGAAGCACAGAAAGTCCTGGTCGATGAGATGAGTTCAACATTAAACACCATCGCCAAAGATGTGAAGATTCAAGTTGAGTTTAATCCTGCAGTGGTTGCTGAGTATCGCCTGATCGGTTATGAGAATCGCACACTCAATCGTGAAGATTTTAATAATGATAAGATCGATGCCGGTGAAATCGGTGCCGGCCATACGGTTACCGCGCTGTATGAAGTTGTCTTGACAGACAGTAAACATAAATCTGTCGATCCATTACGTTACACGAAACAGGAAAGAGCACACAGTGAAAGCACCGGGGCAACATATTCGGATGAGCTGGCTCACCTGCGCCTGCGTTACAAAGAACCAGCCGGCAGTAAGAGTCAGTTGCTCGAACAGGTTATTAAAACCGGCGACATCAAAACAGGACTGGCGGACACCAGTGAGCGATATCGTTTTTCGGCATCCGTCGCCGCTTTCGGCCAGCTGCTGCGCGGCGGTAAACATACTGCAGGCTTTCATTATGACGATGTACTTAAACTGGCTCGAGAAGCACGTGGCAAAGACGCTTTTGGTTACCGGGGTGAGTTTATATCACTGGTCAATCTGACTAACTCACTAACAGTACAGATCAGTGACAATGTGCAGGCAAAAAAATAAATGAGACCTGACTGGTTCGACTGGAGCGCTCACAACGGCTCAGTCGAACCAGCCAGTTAACCACCAGGTTTGATGTATGGATAAATTAAAGTAAGCTTACTTTATGGAGTGCGAAGAAAACGAGATTACAGACGAGGAATTGATGATGAACTACGGCGCGGGCGATGCTGATGCATTTGATATTTTGTACCAGCGATATAAAGCGCCTATGTATCGTTACGTATTGAGACAGTGCGGCCCGCAGGCCGTCGATGAACTGTTTCAGGATATCTGGCTAAAAGTAATCAAGGCCCGCAGTAATTACCAGGTAAAAGCCAGTTTTAAGACATGGCTCTACCACCTGGCACGCAACCGTATTATCGATCTATACCGAAAAAATAACATACGGCCGATTGATAATAATGCAGATGAACTCGATGGTCTTGCCAATACCACTTTTGAGCAGCCTGAAAAACAGTTACAGATACAGGATCAATATCAGACCTTGCTCGACGCCATCAGCGAATTGCCGGCAGAGCAGAAAGAAGCTTTCCTGTTACGTGAAGAAGCAGGTTTGAGTATCGAACAGATCGCCGAAACCTGTGGCGTTAATGCTGAGACCGCAAAAAGCCGTCTGCGTTATGCGGTTAACAAACTTCGTCAGAAAGTAATTTTTAAAGTCGGAGAGTCAAGATGACAACAGACGAAGAAAAAATCTCCCGCCTGTATCAGCAGGGTAAAGAACAGGTGCCGCCAGCGCATCTCGATAGCGCTATCCTTAATGCCGCGCATGAGGCAGTGAACGATACCAAAAATAATAAACCGGCAAAAGACCCGTCTGCGAGTGGTCGTTCAGCAGCAGTCAAAAGCCCCTTCTCTGGCGGATGGCCTGCCATCACCTCAATAGCCGCGGTGTTGATCATCACCGTTATCCTGGTACCACTGATAGATAAGGAAACACCGCCGCCAGCAAGCTCTCGTTTTGCTGACGAAACAGAGGCGACGATATCGGAAGCTGATGCGTTTAACCGGGCGAACCGCTATGAAGATGACATAGAAGAAAAACAAAAAGCAAAGAAACGTTCAAAAGCTGAAGCACCGGCATTACTTCTTCAGCAACGCGAACGATTGCAAGCACCGCAGGATTCGATGAGTGCAGATGTTTTGAACGCGGATAAAGTCTTACCGGCTGAAAAAAGCAGCGCTGAAGCACCGATGACGACTATGGGAGCGACGATAAAAACGCCGGTACCTGCAACATCGGCAATGCCAGAGTCAGCATCGAAGACCTCTACAGTCATGCAAGATGAAAACAGTGCGTTAGAAGCTGAAACCAAACAACAGACTTCAGGCAGACTTATGGCAGAACAGGAATCAACGGTTATTCTGACAGCGGCTGAATGGCTGAAAAAAATCCGTCAATTAATCGATCATGGTGATCTGGACCTGGCAAAACAGGAGTTTGAAAAATTTAAAACTCATTATCCTGATGAAGAGCTTGACCCGTTGATACTGAATCAGTTAAAAAACCACTAGCTGTAACATCAGGTAAAAAAGGGCATTCTATTCAATTATCGCTAAAAAGATCGAGCCGCTTAATTTTTGACTTAATGCTTTAACTGAATTACCGTAACTCGACATTTAAACGTTGCGCAAGGTAATTGCAAAAATGTGTCGCAACATCTTTTCCATCTAAATCCTCAGCCAGCGTCAAAGACTTACCTGACTTATCATGCAGCTGCAATTTAAAATGTTCTATCTTATCCACGCCCTGCCCTGTGCTACCCGAACGCTTAACGCTCAGATGTGAAATATCACTGACATTTAACCGGCGTTGTAATATAGGAATAAATAACAGGCGACGTATAACCGTTACTGTGCCAGAAGTAATATCTACGCGTAGATTATTGAACAACAAGTAGATCATCGCTATCGATGCAATCAGTGCGACAAGAAAAAAAGGCAGACTAAATAAAATCATCATCAAGCCCCATCCTCCTTGCTCAACCGCCATTTCAATCATCGAATAACTGGCAAAACCAAAACCACCGGCAAAAATACCAACAAAAAAAGTAAGTATCTTGTTGCGAAACATGGGAAAAACCATCATCAAGTCATCACCTTGTGTACTCGTGCGCATGCTGCGTGACAAACCGGGCAAGTCAAAATCACCCAGCGCTATCGAATTCCTTGTTGCTTGCGAATGCTGCGCTTTATGTTCGACGACCTGAGCACTGATATCATGGCGTATGTATCGTGATTCTTCACCGGTCTTAAACACAGGGATATTGTATTGCCGATATAGATCGACACCCTGTATAACTGCCTTAACAGTCAGCCGCCAATAATGATAGGCATCCTTCTGTTTAATATCAGCTTCAGGAAGGGTATCAGGCACATCAAAACGAAAAACCAGAGCTACTCCCTTTCCAGCACTTTCAACACGCGGCTGGCCCTCTTCCGCCCACTTGATCGTTTCTTTACGACTACGATTTTTTCCACTATCCGACATATAGGAATACACACATTCCAGACGCACCGACAAGTGCGAAGACGGTGCCGATGCGGTGTTATAGGCAAGCTGGGTAACACGAACCTTGCCACCAACATGGCCACCAATGGCGCCTGGATAAGGGTCCATTTCAAAAAGCACCTTACCAAAACGATGATATTGCAGTGTTGATAGTACCGCCTTATACAATAAAAACATCGCCACCAGAGGAAACAGCAGTATAAACAAAGCCATATAATTACCGTTCTGCAGCTCATCCGGTAGCGCAGAAAACATTACCGGCCAACTTACCGCATTAAATAAAATGGCAAAACTCCAGTGCATGAATAAATCTGATCTAACTTGCGAGCGAATGACCGGCGTCTCCCAGCCCTTGCGTGTATGCCAGTCAAGGTTTTCTTCCTCACCTTTCGTGTGCTGCTTTAATTCTTCGACGCGGTAGTCTCGATATTCTATAAAGCTACTCGGAAAGTTGGGGTCCTGTTGTATTTTTTGATCCCATTCGTCACGTAATTGAGCCAGTGATGGCTGTTTGAAACGAGAACTCTTTTTGTCTGGCAGGATGCTTGCAACAATAAACACTAAACCGATGAAAATAAATACTGAACAAAAGCCGCACATTAGCGCAAATAATCCCCAGCGCATATCGCGATCGATTACCGCCTGCTGAGGATCATATGGATTAACCCAGATAGACACTGTTTGGCCTGCGTGTTTTTGGCTGCTTAACTGATGTAGCAGATCACCATGATAAGAACCGATATTGTCATTGAAGCTGGCAACATATACGCGATCACCATAATAGCTAATACCATTAAACTGGTAACGATAACGTGCCCTGGTTTCATTTTCGCTGCCAGATATTTCGAGCAGGCTGGCGGACGCAGGTTGCCACTGCTGCATAGCTCGCCAGTCTTGCCATGTTGGCAATGCCGTTTCAGAAAAGATCATCGCACCGCCACCTGCAAAAAAAAGTCCAATGATCAGGACGATTAGCGAAGCTGTAAGATTTCTATTTTTATTCATAATAGGTAAACAACAGCTATCGGCATTTGTTATAGCCACGGAAAATTACGTCTTATTGAGGTTATTTTAGTTAGCCTGGTAAAAAGGTGGGTAAAATCGGGACGGAGGGATAAAATCGATAAAACCTGAGCGGATTGATTCTTATACTGTTCTCAGACCAATCTTAAGATCCTTGTGTCTTATATCAGAATCCAGCCACGTTATAATCTTATTCCAGTCTTCTATATCTTTTTCATTAGCGTGTGAGTTAAGTTCGTGTACACCCAGACCACTATCGGAGGCTTTGACATAGTTTTGTGTTTCTCTCAGCTGGCCGATCAGGGGGATATCTAATGAATCCAGAAAACGTTGCAGTGCCTTGAAAGCGAGAGTATTGGATTTGACGCGGTTGCATACGATACAGATGCGGGTATTCTCAGGCCGTACTTTTGCTGTCAGATAGAGATCACGGATGAAATCTGCAGTGACATGGGTATCAAGATAGGAAGACAGTACCGGGATAACGATGGTATGCGTTCCCCTGAGTTGATCGATCAGATCCAGACCACTTAAACCCGCAGGGGTATCAACGATTACCCGCTCTGTATTTGGCGGCAGTTGCAGCTGCCAGCTCCGGGTAACTGCTTTATTACTGGGATAAGCGGCAATACCGTTTATTTTACTGACATCATCAGGCCGGGTATTCATCCAGTACATACTGGAGCCTTGGGGGTCGTAATCAATCAGAGTGGTAATACGGCCACGGGTCGCGTAGGCACTGGCAAGATTAGTAGCAATGGTTGTTTTGCCACACCCTCCCTTCATATTAATAACGGTAATCCGCTTCATGGGCTAGTCGATTAATGTTAGAATTTTCCTTTTTGTTTTACGCTTATTCCTTTGTAAGCGCAAGATTCATTACTTATCAGGGTGTCGGATCTTGTTAGCTATTGTAAATAGAACAGCCCCTTCTGTTGCTGTGCAATCGGTCTATCATTATCAACTGATAATAAACAATATACTAATATATAGCCTGTTTATTCACCTAAATCGAGCATATATACTGTACCTCGGTTAAATAACCAGGCCAGGAGAGAGGCGTGATTGAGATACGACGCTGTGAAGAATTCGGTCCCGCCGACCGTAGCTGACTGCAGAGCAGACATACTTTTCCTTTACCAGTTATCACAACCGATGAAATTAACCAACAGATACCCTTTAACTACTATTGAATAATGATGCAAATCAAGGAATAAAATCACTTCTAGAGTATGATGATCTGATATATGATTGAAAAAAACGAGCTTTGAGCAAACGAATTAAAAATTATCTGGGGTAATACTATGACTGACGCAGAAAACAATACTGAAACTGAAGCTGCAGCTAAACCAGAATCCACACCCAAAAAAAAGGCTGCCGCCAAACCTAAGGCTAAAGCCAAACCTAAGGCGAAGCCAAAAACTGCAGCGAAAACTGAGGCTAAAAATAAGACAAACACTGCCGATGTTGCACCTTATAAAAAAAGCCACAGCATGCCTGAGACATCCCATGACGCATCAGCGAAGAGAAGGTCTGCAACAACACTGATATTACTATTGGTCGTTGCTATTCTTATTCCTACGACCATCTATAAATTTAATGAAGAACTCAACAGTCTACCTGCACAGGCAGACTCTCAGGAGAATACTGCGGACGCTGAACCTGCATCAACAGCCATGGTGCAGGAGCAGCCAGAAAGCTCAGCCAGCAACGATGCAGAGACCCAATCAGATACCACACCTGTCCAGGACACTCTGCCTACCAATAAAAACACGCATGAACTGGCCATGGCGCAAGCTCAGGAACGGATGACATCAAGCCGGGAATTGATGCAACAACGTCGCCAGGCATATGAAAAAGAAATGCTGTTAAAACAACAGGAATATAAAGCCATAATAGAAGCGCACCGACAAGAGAGAGCCAAAATAGCTGAAAAACAAAAAATGGAAGCTCAACGTATTAAACAATACCATCTCGAAACGAGAAAAAAAGTATATGAGATACAACGACAAATTTTCGAATTAAATGAGAAAATTAAACAGATCATGCAGGAGTCATATACACAACGTAATCCATAACCAATGAGGCTACCAAATTAAACATGCGAATTAATTATAGCTAGCTGATCTATTTAGCTTTTTACATAGATCGGCCCGCTGTAGTTAAGCGATATCTGATCATTATGTCGATTCAATGTGAAACCACTGGTAAAAGATCTGCTGGCGCTGCGATGGGGGTTTTCGAGCGCTACCTCACCTTGTGGGTACTGCTCTGCATCTTCGCAGGTATTTCAGCAGGCCATTTAGTACCGTCTTTTTTTCATCGTGTCGGAAGCATGGAAATCGCACAGATCAATCTGCCGGTGGCAATACTACTCTGGCTGATGATCGTTCCAATGCTGCTCAAAATTGATTTGAAAGCACTTAAAAATGTGGGCACACACTGGCGTGGTATAGGCGTTACACTTTTTGTTAACTGGGGCGTAAAACCTTTTTCCATGGCCTTGCTGGGCTGGTTATTTATTGCTTATCTGTTTCGCGGCTGGTTGCCAGAAGAACAGATTGACAGTTATATTGCCGGCCTTATTTTACTGGCAGCAGCGCCCTGCACTGCGATGGTCTTCGTGTGGAGCAACCTCTCACGCGGCGAACCACATTTCACACTCACACAGGTGGCGCTCAATGATGTCATCATGGTATTTGCGTTTGCACCGATCGTGGCGTTACTGCTTGGCATATCCTCCATCATCGTGCCATGGGGCACTTTATTACTCTCTGTTTTACTCTATATTGTTGCCCCCTTATGCATTGCCAGTATATGGCGCAGAGTTCTGTTAAGCAGCAATAATGGCCAGCAAAAACTGGAGCGCACACTAAAAACACTACACCCCTGGTCGCTCGGCGCATTACTTACCACACTAATATTACTGTTTGGTTTTCAGGGAGAACAGATATTAAAACAACCACTGGTTATCTTGTTACTGGCCGTACCTATCCTGATACAGGTATTATTCAATTCAGGACTTGCTTACCTGCTCAACCGAGCAGTGAAATCACCACACTGCGTCGCCGGCCCTTCCGCGCTGATCGGCGCCAGTAATTTTTTCGAATTAGCTGTGGCGACCGCCATCGCTTTATTTGGTTTTGAATCTGGCGCAGCGCTGGCAACCGTTGTAGGTGTTTTGATCGAAGTTCCAGTTATGCTGCTGGTTGTTCGAATTGTTAACTCAACCGTTACCTGGTATGAGAAACCTGAAGGCATTCAAAGTTACCATGACTGCTGTCCTTCAAGATAGTTTAGATCGGCGATAAATTCGAATTAAAGTCAGTTAAAATTAAGGCCGCTCTATCTATACCCTACTAACCTGCATTCATGCAGGGACCGCAATGACGACAATAAACAAACTATATATAAACCCGTCATTGCGACAAAATCGTCAGCAACGATTTTGAATACACAGAGAGTGGCCCGAAGGCTGTAAGGCAAGGATGTCAAGGATGTCTGAAGTAACGCAAGCAGCAATCCCCATTGACAGATTAGACAATTATCTCTATTTGAAATACCTGGTAAATGAATCCACTTCCTCACGTGGCGTACGATAACTATTAATCAGGGCATCTTTATCTTCATAACCTAATGCCATACCACACAACAAAACAGTTTTTTCTGGATAACCTAATTCCGCTTTGATTATCTCAGGGTAATCGGCGAGAGATGCTTGAGGACAGGTTGCCAAACCCTGATCAACAGCAGCTAACATCACAGACTGTAAAAACATGCCGTAGTCAATATATGAGCCCGTTTGCAGCACATCATCGATAAAAAACAGAAGCAAAACAGGGGCATCGAAGGCACGGTAATTTGCTGCCCATTGATTGACCTGGCGATCTTTATCTTCTCGCGTTATACCCAGTGTTTTATACATCAGCAAACCACACTCCTTGCGTCGTGACGCATAAGGCTGCAGCCATTCGACGGGGTAATAAGGGTAATCGGCTTTACCTTTATCGCCACCACGAAAAGCTTGCTCTATCTTTGCCTGGAGTTTTATTTTAGCGCTACCGGTTACAACTGCCACCTGCCAGGGCTGTGTATTTGCACCAGATGGTGCATGACGTGCTGCATCGAGTATCGTATTGATTTTTTCCTGCTCGACCTCTGTGCTGATAAATGCACGTGTTGATTTACGTTGCTCCAATGCTTTGATGACGTTCATATTTTAAGTTCCTGCATAGCATTTTTACCACACTACTGAGTTACAGGGGTGGTGGTGACTCCGACACTTTTAATCATGTAACTTCATCGTCAACTCCATCTGACAATTCATAAGCTAGTTTAAGATTTTCCAATATAACTGATTTGCTTCTAATTGCACACACTATATATATTAGTAACAATTGCTCTCTTCTCTCTGTTTTCATACAAGCAAAACGAATAAGATAAGGCGGACACTTATTCAAAACTAAGTGAACTGATTTATGAATATACCACAACTCAAATATTCATCTCTTCATAGATGGATCTGGCTGTACACAATATTGATATGCAGCAGTTTGTGCAGCAATCTGTATGCTGATACAGCAAACGACGCATTCCATTTTGAACTAACTCCCTATTTATGGGCAGCCAGTATCAAAGGCACAACAGCCGCAAGTGGTGAAGAATCGCCACCTATTGATTCAGACTATAACTTTTTCGCACTGGACAATCTCGATGGCGTGGCTTCCGCAACATTTACTGCACGTAAACACCAGTGGGGTTTTCTATCCGATTTTTTATATGTTGCCTACGAAGATACATTTGTGGAAGCAACACCCTTACAGACAACCGCTAGATTAAAGGGCACCATCATTGAATTCGCCGGTGCTTATTCCCCGATATCAATAGACAACCTGGAATTCATCGCCGGTTTACGACAACAAGATATTACTGCTTCACTGGCATTGTCTAGTTACAAACCTGAGAAATCTGCAACCTGGATTGATCCGTTTGTAGGTGTCATTTATGCCCGTCCGTTAAAAGGAAAATTCCATATGGCATTACGCGGAGATCTGGGTGGTTTTGGCATTGAAAGCGATATGGCAATAAATGCTGAAGTTATGTTTCGCTATAAAATGGGCGATACCTTTTCTCTAAAATTTGGTTATCGTTATCTCAAAGTGAAGTTTGAAGACACCGATTTTCTTTATGACATAAGCCTGGATGGCTTACAACTAGGTCTAGGCATTCGCTTTTAACATTCTAGAATTCAGAGTAAAAACTTTCTGACATATTTGTTTTAAGATATCCATTAATAACAGACGCCTTTTAGCTCTCAGTGATCTTTGTTTTTTGAATCATCATAATAAGAATATATAAAGATAATACTGCTGCAAAAAAGCACCACACTGAAAGAAACGCATGGTCAAAGTACAAACTTGTTATTACTAGTGAGAATACGATCATTACACCGAATACTTTTATGTAACGATCACTCGCTGACAGCAGGGGGAGAAGCGTAAAAATACCATATATAAGGTTCCTGACTTTTAACGGCACATACCCTTCATGCAGCAGTATAAGTTTATATTTAATAGAATGACCAGCCAATTTAACTGTCACCCAGTCTTCGTGAAACAACAGAGGGACATACATCAACAGACCATATGCTCCACCGAGGATAATCAGGTATAAATAAAACTGTCGCTTAGTCGTGTTATCTTCCACCGCGTAACAAGCTAACGGAATCCAGATCAACCATAACAAATGAGAGAAAAAGAGGTAGCCCCTGGCAGCTATCAGAGCTATACCAGCATCATCTGACTCCATCCCTAACCAGACGACACCTTCAAAAAACTGCTGCACACCAAACATCAAAGGCATTAAAGCAAATAGCCAATATGCTTTTTTAAGGCTAGTCGCTTTGTTAACGCAGTAAACTCCCACAGGTATCAAAACTAACGCAGTAGTAAAACTAGCCGTTGCTGAAAAGCACATAAAGTATTCCTGGACCTAATAAAATAAACTTTTATTTATAGATCTTCCCTCTTTGGCTTTCTACTATTAGAAACAATTTCTCTCTGCCCCTATTGTCTTGCATTGTTTCTTTCAGTTCGTCGTTGCACATGCCAGGTAATTGCAACTATATCCCCGAATCACAAACATGCAGGCTGGAGTAATCCTTATCCTGTTTCATCAACGACATTTCCTGCATCATACCTTTCATCATCTCGCCACATCTCCTGGCTTCCTTGACCGCTGAACTATTGACGATTTCTTTCATGTATACCATCGCCGTTTTCTGTGCTGCATCCCGCTTCCCGCTGGCACACAAGGATTTCATTTCAGTCTCAAACTTTTCTGCTTTTCGCTCGAGCACTTCTAATTCAGACTGATCAATTTTCTCCATACATGCCTGTGCTTCCTGCATCTGCTGCATCATCTTTCCCATATCTCCCTCACTCATACCCATAGGGTTCTGCGCAAAAGATGTTATTGGTGTTAAAAGCAGCAGAGTAATCGCTAATTTCTTCATGTCGTGTTCCTTCTTATGAGTACCGATTTTTAGTAGAAGTTATTGTTTACACTCATTCATTAGCAAATTCAAGCTTTGCCTAGATCACTGATACGGATCTAATGCAGGAAATGATTCAACGCCCAGGCAAGCGCTCTGTCCCGCAGATATTTATTGATGGTAGATCCGTCGGTGGATTTCAGTAATTATCTCAGTTACATGCAAATGCAGCCCTGTAAATATGCAGCTTGATCTATGCAGTAAAGCGGCCTGCACCCTTTAATGCATATTAATTTATATCCGCAAATACTTTTGATTGATACAGGTCATTAAAACCTATCTGATGCTGGCGTTATGCTATTTAATGGAAAGATATTATTAAAGCCGAAAATGATATGCCCACAAAACACAGAATAAATCGTTTATTACAGGACCTGCATGAGCTCTATTACAAGCTCTGTGCGGTAGATCTGCGCAAGCGCATGAACCTCTATCACCTCAACACCTACACCGATGATGCTCCCGACATATCCGCATCACTGACTAAACACTTCGATAAGCTAGCCCCGGTCGACAAGCCAGGCAGAACCGGCACTGCCAACACCGCAACGCCGCTATCTCCCAAAAGACCAGCCCGGCACGACAGTAAAAAACCACCCCGCAGGCAGACCCGCGGGATAACCAGGATGGTAAGCACCTTCTTCCGGCCGCAAAAAATATTTACCAGTATAAAAGCATCCAATCAATATATGGGCGAGAAACTCAAAGATAGCATCTGGTCGCATACCCACGCAGCCACGTTACATGCCAGACAGGGTAACGTCAGTAATGCAAAGCTGCATGCGCAAATCGCCAATGACGCTCTGAAAGAAGCCGCACATTATATGAGTGAAAAAGACTACAAAGTTTTATGTGACGAGGTGGCTATGTCGTTAAAAGAGCTTGAGAAAAAAAGTTAAAGGGCATCTTTTCTACCCAATGTTCTTGTCATATTCCAGCATAATAGACTAACTGCCGTCATACTTACATAAACCTTCAAACAGATCCTTTTTGTCACTGATCGCCTGCACCATATGATCTCGAAATGCCAGAACGCGTGCGGTACGTTTCAAATCCGGATGCAATAACACCCATAGTCCCAGGTTATAGGCAGGATTCGGTTCGCAATAACGCTCTAATAACGGATCAGTATCAGCCATAAAACACGGCAAAATAGAAACGCCCATTCCCTCTCTGATAGCAGACTGGGTTAATAGCGTGTCATCGCTGTAAAAGTTGTGTGCTAGACCACTGTCTGATTGCCTGGTCCAGGATTTATGAAAACCACAGCACTCCACACCAATCCACCTTGGTTCACCGCCCTGCTCGCGCAATAGATCCGCCCCTATTGTTTTTACTGCGACTGCGAAACCATATACTGAACAGTTATAGAAATCTCCTCATCACTAAGACTCAAATAGCCTCCCTTGGGTGGCATATAACCCGTGTTGCCTTTAAAACCCTCAATAGCATGCTGCAATAAGACCGCATGTCCCTGAGCAATACGTGCGCTCCAGGCAGTTTTGTCGCCAAGCTTTGGCGCACCTGCAGCGCCTGTACCATGACAGGCAATGCATTTACTTTTATAGATGGACTCACCCGGGGTTACCGCATCACTGGCAGAATCTTTCGTTGCATCCATACCACTACCTGCATCATCAGCACTACCACATGAATACAAAAAGGCGTTGCAACACAGTAAAACTATCGAGACATATTTCATGATTTCATCCTGCAGGTATTACCTTATTAAGTTAAGTGTCGAATCATAAAAGCGATCATATAAAAAGTCCAGCGTCAGATGCTGAAGCAACAAGAATAGCTCGTTAAGATATCATTGCTACTGGCATCCCAGTCAGAACATAAATAGCGATATCGTCAATTGATACCTTTAGCTTTTGACGATTATGACCACGTTACCCGTTTTTTGTCCAGTTTCAACATACTTATATGCCTCGACAATTTGTTCTAACTGATACACTCGATCTATTACCGCTTTGAATCTACCTTGCTCTATCAGTTTTTTGACTAATAACAAAGTTCCATGGATATCTACCGGCATTGGAAATATGGTTTTCTTATTATCTAACAGTGGTGTTAATAGTGGTGTTATAAATGGCAAGTAGAGATTTTGCGCCATACATCCCAGGTCGGAAGAAATATATATTCCTCCCGGCTTCAACAATTTCCTGCATTTAAAAAATGAACTCTTGCCGACCGTATCGAAAACATAATTATATTTTTGATCATCCTTTGTAAAATCTTCTTTCGTATAATCGATGACTTTGTCTGCACCTAACGATTTCACCAACTCTATATTTTTCGTCGCACATACTGCAGTAACATTAACCTCGAAATGTTTTAGTAGTTGAACCGCCGCCGAACCAATTGCGCCAGTGGCACCATTAACAAGAACATCATGCCCTTTTTCAAGGTCGACCTTGTTGATAAAATTATAAGCATAATGCGCACCTTCAGAACTAGCTGCCGCCTGCACATACGTCAAACCTTCAGGCATGGCTACCGCATTATCTTCATGTATCGTCAGGTATTGCGCCTGAGAGCCTGAGCCGTCGTCATCAAATCCAAAAACTTTATCTCCTGCCTTTAGAGACGATACACTATTCCCAACCGCTTCAATTTCTCCGGCAAATTCAGTTCCGGGTACTTTTTTCTTTGGCCTGAGCAACCCGGTAACCAGCCTCATAAAAAATGGTTTTGCTCTAATTGTTGCACAGTCTGTTCGATTTACCGTGGCCGCATGTACTTTTATCAGCACCTCATTATCCTTGGCGCTGGTTGTTCTACCTCTTTGAGCTGAAGAACATCCGGTGACCCATATCTTGTATACACAACTGCTTTCATAAGTTTAGCCAATGCTTATTTTAGTGCCGTTATTTATAATACATCATCTAACTCCAGGAAATCACAGCCATAACGTCATTACGAATGCTACGGGGTTATAATGAAGACCTTTGAAGTTTAATCATAAGGTGCACGGTGGATATAGGTATCATAGGCATTGGCCTGATGGGTCACGCGTTCGTGGAACGCTTTCTGTCACAGGGTTTTACCGTCAGGGTGTTTAACCGCAGCCAGGATAACATCAAAGACTTGCCTGACAACGGCGTCATCGTGTGCGCCACAGCAGATGAGCTGATGCGTTTATCCAGCACCATTATCCTGATGCTCAGCGACGCAGATGCGATCAATAACCTTCTGCCACTCAACAGACAGGACGACCTGAAGGGTAAGACCATCTTACAGATGGCGACGATTTCGCCAACACAATCAAAAGACATAGGCGAAGTCATATCATCATGTGGCGGCCGCTACCTGGAAGCTCCCGTACTCGGCAGCATACCCGAGGCAAAAACAGGCACATTGATCATCATGGCAGGCGGATCAAAAACCGTGTTCGAGGATGTTCTACCTACACTACAGGTTTTAGGCACTAAGCCCCGCTATATCGGTGAAACAGGTTCAGCGGCTGCGCTCAAGCTGTCGATGAACCAGTTGATTGCCGCACTAACCGCCGGCTTTTCTCTGAGCCTGGGTTATGCGATAAAAAATGGTGTCGACACTGACGTGTTTATGGATACCGTGCGTGAAAGTGCACTGTATGCAAAAACCTACGACAAGAAGCTGCAAAAATACCTGGACCGAGACTTCGGTACGGCCAACTTCTCAACCCGGCACCTGCTTAAAGACATCCGGTTATTTATCGATGACGCCAAAGCGGCTGGCCTGAACACGGATGCGCTGGAAGGAATCGAAAGAATAACAAAGCTGACGGTTGAAAACGGCATGGATCTTATGGACTACTCATCGATATACCAGCAGATCTGTCCAGACAGTTAACCCTGTTCGCTGAATGAGTTTGATATTTTTTTATCGGCTAAATAACTATAAAATAGCGTATAGAAAACTGCATCTACAGAATAAATATATCGGGGTGTAGCGCAGCCTGGTAGCGCGCTTCGTTCGGGACGAAGAGGTCGGAGGTTCAATTCCTCTCACCCCGACCATCAATTAAAAGGGCCGCTTTAAATGGGACCACTTTAAATGACGAATGGGTTATTATTTAACCACTTTGTAGCCCTGGTCATGACTCAATCCCCTCCATCCCTATTTAGTCGTTATAGGACATATGCCCTATAACCACTAATATTCACTACTAGCGGTATTTGCCTGATGTAAATTATAACGTCAGTACTTATATTCATCTCTATCAATCTAATGGAGATTATTATGAACGCAACTGACTACCGTTATTCATTGCCTGCCAAAATTATTCATATGGGGCTTGCCATATTCGGTATCATTGCCTACCTGACCGCAGAAGGTGCAGAACACAGCGATGGCGGTTTCGGCTACCAGCTGCATGCCTACCTGGGGTTAACACTGATGGCATTTATCATATTACGTGTACTTCATGCTTATACCGGCACCGCCGAAATGCGTTTTTCCAGCTGGTCGCCTTTTTCAAAATCGCAGTGGACGCAGGCTATTGAAGATGTGAAAAATCTGCTGCGACTTAAAATGCCCGAACGTGGCATGCATGAAGGACTCGCCGGTCTGGTACAGGCTTTTGGTCTGATAATCTTTGCCTGGATGGGAGCAACGGGTACCGCGCTTTATTTCATCAACGAAAGTACCAATGGAACACTTTTTGAAATATTCGAAGAGACACATGAAGTTGGCGAAAGTCTGATTCCACTGTTTCTAATTCTGCATGTCGGCGCCGTAATAGCACACACATTTACTGGTAAACCAAACTGGAAAAAGATGTGGAGCTTTAACAAATAATACGCCGAGTTTTTTCTGGACTGATATAATTACCCGTTATGAAAACACGGAACTACCTTTCTGCCAGCGTTCTTATTTCGGCAGCGTTATTCTTTGCATACGATATCATTAGTGATCTCAATGCCGGCAGTGATGGTTATTCACATATCATCGTTGAAATCATTGTCTGCCTGGCCATCACTGCGGTCCTGTTTCAGGAATTAACACGCGTCGCTTCTCTGAAACACGCTGTGCAAAGTGAAAAAATAAAAACGGCTCGTTTGTCCGGCGAACTATTCATAGTGATGAACAAACAGTTTAGCGACTGGGGATTGTCACCATCAGAACACGAAGTTGCCTTACTTCTGATCAAAGGCATGTCAATGAAAGAAATATCCGAAATGCGACAGGTTAAGGAAAAGACCGTCCGCCAGCAGGCAACACAAATTTATGCCAAGTCAGGTTATGCCGGACGCCATGAACTTGCGGCGCATTTCATTGAAGACCTGATGCTAGAAAATAATAAGTAATTAAAAGGCGAGGGGTTTTAGCGTTTTAAATAGATCTATCGCCTATTAATTTCACTTTATATCCCGCCGCTCCAGCGATATTGCCAGACGATACCCAGTGTACGCACATAACCGAGCAGCCCCATATCAACGTTTGCATCTGCATCAGTGACGGGGATAGCGGGATCAAACAACAGCGCTCCCTGGGAATTGACATATCCGGCCGCGACAAAATTTATTCCCACGGGCGCATTGATATAAGCACGCGGCTCTATTCTTTGCGCATGGGCACTGCTAACTGCTGCTATAGAAGCAGTCGTTATCAAAATGGAAATATAAAAAGATCTTGTCATCATATTAATGGCTCGCTATGCATATTAGCTGGCATCAGCGAACAATTAAAGCTTACTGATGAATTGAATTTTAAAAGTGCTCTACCCTCCTATAATTCTTCTGATATCGAGACAAAGGGCGTAGACTATAAATAAAACAAACTGTGAAGATAACCGCCTGATGCTACATCAGCAAGAGAAGTAACCATGAAAGATTTAGTTCTGGATCACACGCTAACTGTCGGGATCGAAGAGATTGATGACGATCACAACAAGCTGGTCAATCTATTTAATATCCTCACTCATTCTATAACGGAAGGAGCTGCTACTGATTACGTAGAAGCGGTACTGGATGAACTGATAAATTGTACTGTCTGGCACTTTAGCCATGAGGAGCGCTTAATGCTGAAATATGGCTATGACGGATATGAAGAACACAGAGCAGAGCACCAGGACTTAATCAACAGTGCCAGAGAACTGAAAAAGAAGTTTATCCAGATGAGAAAACTTGATGAAAAAGAAGATCTGGAATTTCTGGAACGTTGGTTAACTGAACATATTCTCGTTGCCGATACCAGATTAGCTTCCTATCTTATCGAAGCGATGTAGTATTGCTTAGGATGATTTAAAGGCGGCGGTGACACACAAGAATTGATTACTATCTGTCACCGCCGCTTTTGATCTAAGGATAGTGCGCAAACTCAGCCATGAAGAAACTTCAGCCGTTCACCTGTGTTTCATTTTACTCATACATGTGATTATTATTCGGTAATTGAAACATTGTATTGTTCAGCACCATGATTGCCTATGTTTGTGGCACTGTTCTTAAAAATAAAAAGCTCGGGATAATTTCCTTTTTCAAAATACATCTCAATACTAAACCGATTGGCATATTCACAGCTTCTTAGATTAATTTCAGTACCTGACTTAATAGATATCCCATCTCCTTTAATATCTTTTCCTAATGTATATACCGCAGGGGATGAACATAGTAGATCAAAACCTGGGGAGTTAGCCCACCAACCTGCAGAGACACCGATGCTAAGAGTAAACGCAAACAGTATTGTTTTGATTATGATGTTTTTCATATGTCTAATTTAAAAATAATCAGGCCACCACGCCAAATAATGTTCCTACACCCGCAGTAAGTGCCATCGCTAACGCTCCCCAAAAAGTCACTCTGAATGCGCCGATAGCGATCGATGCGCCTCCGGCCTTCGCTGCAAGTCCGCCAAGAATAGCCAGAAATACGAGTGATGACATGGCGACCACCGGTAACAGTTGAGTTAGCGGTATAATCCATGCCACCAGCAGCGGTAGTGCGGCACCAACAGTGAATGTGCCCGCCGAAGAAAATGCAGCCAGCACCGGCTGTGCACTGCTACTCTCCGATATGCCTATTTCATCTCTGCTATGTGCCCCAAGCGCATCGTGGGCCATCAGCTGTTCAGCCACCTGTTTTGCCAGCTCAGGGTCAAGCCCCCTGTCCTGGTAAATTTCTGCAAGCTCATCTTGTTCGGTCTCGAAATTTTCCTCTAATGATTTTTTTTCGAGTGCCAGATCGGCATTTTCTGTATCTGACTGAGAGCTGACGGATACATATTCGCCAGCGGCCATCGACATCGCGCCTGCGACCAGCCCTGCGACACCGGCAAGTAGAATATTTTCGTGTGACGTACTTGCTGCAGCAACACCGATGATAAGACTTGCAGTGGAAACGATGCCGTCATTAGCCCCCAGGACGGCGGCACGCAACCAGCCTATACGATGCGATCTATGTAATTCATGATGACTCATATCATGCCTCGTCAGTGGTGCAACTAAAAATCAATGATCCCTGTTGGAGAATCTCTGTACTAACTCTTCTAATGGCCGCCGGTTTATGTTCCATATTCCATAGAACGGGTGATCGAGATCCTGGATGATCATATATAAAAGATTGATAGAGATAGAGACGCTCACAAGTATCGTCACATGGATATACATATTCTGCACACCCATGAGGATAAATGCAGCGATCAGTACCAACGACATGAAGATCATCAATAACTTCAGCCTAGGTGGTAATCGTTCGTTCGACAATGCTATCCTGCGGGTACGCAGCTTGGTGATGTCTGAGATATTATCAATCATGGCAGAAAACACGACACTATCAGCCTCTGTGCCAACCGGGATTTTTTTGCTCTTGCGCATTATCTCGTATAACTCTTCAGATGTATCAGAATCCATCGGTTCGTGAGGATCGCTCATTTCCGGCCATTCGTGATTCAGCAGTGAGTAGGCATAAGCAGAAAGCGCATCTCTGATACCCTGTTTGACTTCTTTTGTTTCATCATCTGTATAAGTGAGAAAATCTCTTACCGTCTCGATCGCATTTAATTCATTCTCGATCACCAGGCTGAGATCGCTGTATTTGCTCAGAACAGTCACCAGCAGGAAACCGGCCACGATAGCGTAGACGATACCGAACACGCTGAAAAAGGCACTCCAGGCCGCTATGTCTTCATAGATCTCCTTGTACTGTACATGCTCTTTGATCAGTAACAGGATGAGCGCGGAAAGTACGCCGGATATGATCAGCGGTGCAATTATTCGAAACAATGTTTTTTTATCCATAGCGTCCTTTATAATATTTAGAAAGAACATTTAATCGATAGATTTTCATAAACGTCTGTCATTCATCTAAATGAAACCACGCGTTAGATAAAAGCTCAGTAAGATTGCCAGCACACCAATGATGCCGTTGACGATTATGCCAACGTAAAGATTATAGCCTGTAGGTATTTCAACTGGCCGCAACGTCTTCAGTACCCGTTTATGTTGCCAGATCGAATAGATCGCCAGGAAGGCGGCGAGGAGAATGAAGGAGACGCCGACAAAAAACGAAATATGGCGCTGGAACACCTTGATTTCTTCGCGGCCGACGAGCTGCAGGAACAGGCCGAAACGCTCGACCACGAAGCCGAATGCCATAAGTGAAATGCTAGTCCGGTTCCAGGCAAGCAGCGTACGTTCGGCTGCGAAGAGAACTCGTGGATCATTTAAATCAGACATAATGTTATTATCCTGAAGTTATATTAAAGGGCAACAGATCCACTGCTGCAGTTAATGTTTCGTCGTTTAAAGTGTACTATAAAAACACACAGCACAGGCTAAAGCCGCCATCAGCTTCAGCGGCTCTAGTTAGTTTCCTGGTAAATATGAACATCTCTCTGCGGGAAAGGTATGGAGACACCCTCCGCATCAAACCGGCGTTTTACCTCGCGTGTAATATTCCAGTAGACCTCCCAGTAGTTCTCAGGTGTAACCCATGGGCGACAGACAAAGTTAACCGATGACTCAGCGAGCTCATGAAGCTTCACGATCGCTTTAGGTTCGTCCAGCACCATTTCATTCCCGCTTACGATCTCTTCCAGGATCTTCTGTGCCTTATCAGCATCATCGTTATAACCTATACCGAATACCAGGTCGACACGACGTTGTGTGATGCCGGTAACGTTTGTAATAACATCTCCCCAGACCGAATTGTTAGGCACGATCACAAGCTGGTTATCAGGCGTCCTCAACTGTGTTGACAGCAGGTTCATCGACTCGACCTTACCAAGGATCCCCGCCACTTTGATCGTATCGCTTATATCAAAAGGGCGATAAACCAGCATAAGAATACCGCTGGCAAAATTACTCAGTGAATTCTGTAATGCGAAGGCGATAACAAATCCGGCGGCACCGATGATGGCGAGTACTGGTCCAATATTAATTTCCAGTGCAGACAGGCCGATAAAAAAACCGATGAACAGGACAAGGCGGCGTGTACCCAGCACCAGGAACTTGCGTAGCAACGATGATGAACGCTTCGATTTTGAGGTAACTTTTTTAACGGCTTTGCCGGCAATAATCGACAGCAGATAAAACACCGCAACGATAACGATAAACTTGATAATATTGAAAACCCAGCGTAAGCCGCCCTCGACTGACATCATCCACCCGGTAATGGTCGTCCATGTAGCGCTGGCATCAGTAACATCAACCTTGATTCCTGAAACGGCTTTGATATAAGTATCATACTCCTTGATGTCACCGCCTTTATCTTCATACTCTTTCAATACAACTTTGAAGCGATCGATGAGTGCAGTTCTTTGCGCCATCAGGCCGGCTGCATGTTTGACCAGTGCAATCTTGATATCGGATTTTGCTTCTTTGGTTTTGTCTGTTGGGGTAATGGACTGGCCTTCTTCCTTTGCTTTGCTTGTTGCATCTGCAATCGCTTTTTGAACTGAAACATCCTGAACGGATTTCTTTTCGACTTCCTGCGCCTCCTGCAGAGCTTCTTTAGCTTCCTTGTCTGCTGCTTTTGCCTGTTCACGGTCGCTGCCTTGTTTTGCTGTTTTTACATCCTCTAATTTCGCTTCGATTGCCTTTGCCTTTTTTATCTCCTCTTTCTTGTAGAATGCAGCTACTTCAGCATTACTGATTTCAGCAATCTTTTCCTGCAGCAATAAGAGCCAGGCATTGGCTTCAGCTTCGAGCTCGCACTTTGTCAACGGGTTCACACGAAGCGCCAGCACTTCAACTGGCACCATGGCATCATTGATCGTGACCGCTTTGATGTCTTTGGGGCAGTCAGCTGCAATAGCGCTAGTCGACACAACAACCAGGGCAATTGCCGACCTAAGCAGCCAGTTCATGACCAAAAGATTGATTTTCATTTGGGTGATTCTCCATTCAAGGTTTTATTCTTCGATTGCTCAGCATCAGATCAAAGCATCACATGACATGGTATAAAAAACGATTAATAAAACATTGTCTGAAATCAAGTTACGAGTAAATTTATCTCGATAAAGGATTAAAAACCGGGGTACATGGAATCATAAAGGGGTCAGTGACCCCTTTGGTTTTAAATCCATCGTTTTCTTTTGAAAACCAGATATTGAATATAGGCAAAGATGACAAGAGCTATAGTAACAGCTGCAAATCCATATTGATTTTCGGTGCCAGGTATACCGCCAACATTAACGCCTAATAGACCGGTGATCAGACCTAAAGGAAGAAATATAGCGGCGACGATTGAAAGAATATACATGGTCTTATTCATTTGTTCGGAAAGCCGGTTATTGAGTTCTTCCTGAGTAATTGCCGCACGATCGCGCGCGGAGTCAAGTTCATCGACAAACCTCGCATTACGTTCAGCAATTTCCCGTATACGAACCCTGTCGATATCACTTAACCACGATATTCGCTCGTTCTGTAACCTTGCCAATACGTCACGTTGCGGTGAAATATAACGCCTCATGCTTATTGTCTGTCTTCGTAAATTAGCAAGTCTGGGACGGAGTTCATAACTCTCCCCTGTCAACACCAGGTCTTCTAGCTCATCCACAGCATCATCAATATCACTAATTACATCTGCCATACGGTCGACAAGCTTATTTGCAACCATGACCATAAAGTCATTTGCAGAACTTGGTCCTTTACCAGCTTCGATACTTTTATTTATATCATTCACTGCCATGACCCGACGATGACGCATACTGATAATACGATGCTCATCGAACCACATGCGTATTGATACCATGTCCTCCGGATCTGCGCCTGGATTACAATTTACGCCACGAAGTATTAACAGAAGGGAATCGGATGATGTAACGACTCTGGGCCGTGTTTCGTCGGCTATCAGAGCCTCGCATGATACAGCGTCAATGCCACTTTCTTCAAAGAGCCACTTTTTTACCCCATCATCTGCATAATCAAGATGAAGCCACAAAACCCCCTGAGATGAGTTCCATTGCTTGGCCTCCTGCCAATCAATAGATTTGCTGCCACCATCATTCAAGATATAAGAATAAACCAGCCCGCTTTTAATACTCATACATCAATCCCCAGTTAGATATTTATAATGATCGAACTCAGCACAACATCTAGCATTAGTTGGAGGCCGCAATTATACTTTCTTCCGCCCCTTTAATTTGCTTTCTTTAGTAGCTCGGTGAGAACTAAGTTCTCACCTATTGCGCAGTTAACCGATTGACTAAGAGCCAACGTGTTATGTTCATTATTTTACACATTGTTCATACGCGGCTTTAAGTTCGTCTACCTTCTTGTCAGGTAACTGGCCAATCTGAATAAAACCAGTGCCACCATAAATTAGCGTAACCATTGTTTTACCGGGTAGGATATTTGAATATCTAAATACATCGAGTGCCTTTAGATTGACGACATTAGTTTCATTCCCTCTTTCGTTATATATCTTCAGTAAGCAACCATCTATCGATTTTATTGTATTCGCAGCGAACGAATTCGTATATGACAAGAGCAATAACATTCCAGCCAATGCAGAGGTATGTGTTTTTTTCATATATTCACCATTAATATAAATTGTGAATCATTAAGATAAATTAATAGGGTCAGAGTAAAGATTATTTGGCAGTCAATTTTCATCTCTGAGTTTTACTCTGACGCAAAATACTGCTAGCGCATTTAATTTAAAACAGATTCTGAGACAGCAAAACCAGGGTGCACGCCGTTTCAACCTTTATACCCGAATCAGTCAGCATTTTTTCATGCTGCGCATCTTCAGTGCCAGGATTCATTATGACTCTCCTGGGGCAGGCTTTAATTACGTCTTTGACATGATCATGAAATCTCGCTGGATTAACATACAGGGTTACTGTATCTATTTCTCCGTCATATTCATCCACCGAGTTGAAACACTTTTGACCTTCGATCTGAGACTTAAACGGATTGACCAGCACAACATCATAACCATGTTCTGTTAGAGTATGCATAGCCATATTCGCATATCTTTCAGGTTTATCGCTTGCTCCAATTATTGCAACGGTCTTATTCATTTCTCTTTGCTTTTAAATACAGGTTCAGACAAAAATGCATGGAGAAGCTACCGACAAGTCGACCTCTTTAATTCTTCAAACTCATGGGTCTGAAGCCAAATATTACTCTTCTTTTTATCACGAAAACCGTAGTCTGTCTCCAATAATTTATTTCTTGGTTAGAACTTATTTTAAGCCAATGTGTCAGATACCATTAATAGACTAATAACCGTTTCTTACACACCGTCATCAAAACCTCCAAACACTTCAAATACTTATGATACATTCCAGAATACTCAGCATCTGTTTAATTTGTTTATCTGTTGCAGCATGTAATACCCAAGAACAAACAGCTGCCGTTAAAAAAGTGACTGAAATCACAACAGTCCCTGAGAAAACAGCTGAACAGAGACCCACAACAATACAAACCAGGCCTGTAATGAATCTATCAATCGATAATATGCCTGTTCATCATCAAATAAATGACGATGACTTCCTGAACACAGACAAAGAATCCACAGAAAATAACAACCTCTTATTTAAAAAACTAAGCAAGAATCAGATTGAATCAAGAATCAATTTAAGCGGAAATTTAATTACCGATAAAGACAAAGTCGCAAACAAAGAGTACCTTGATTCGGTAGAAGGGATGCAAATAAATATTGAGGGCAGCTTTAATTAAAATAAAATCGTTGGTGCAATAACCCCTTTTCAAGACTTCAATCAATGAAGCCAGAGGTCTTTATTCTTACAGCGGTTTACAGTCCGCTAAGCTTTTGGCTTCAATCTCCTGGCGCTTGTTTGAGGCCAGTCTTTCATGAATAACCACATTATAGATATCATCCCGGTAACTGACATCAATATCATATCTAATACTTTTTCGTGGTCGCAATAAGGTGTCGTAGCTTATAGTGCTTGAACCTGTAAAAAAACCTGAGCTAGAAAAAACAAATACCAGGTAACTTGAGCGTCCGGTGGGAAGTCCTATATCCATAACTGGATTATCCAGCTGAATGCTACCAGAGTATTCAATGCCGCAGTCTGGTTTAACCTCGTATACCTCAATGGCAGCTTCTACTCCAGAATCAGTTTTAGTGTTAACTCGAACGTTCTTATCCAGAGTATTCGGATAGATTTTTACTGCAGAACATGCTGTGAGCATGCTGAGCACTACCAATAATATGAGAGAAAACCAGTATTTGAAATTTACGACCATTTCTGCGCCCGCACTCTTCATAGTTTATTTGGTTAGATCAGGACAACCGATGTTTTCACCAGCGGCCCAGCCCTTGATGGCTTTTATCAATGTTTCATTTCCCACCGAAGAACGATACATCGTCACCTGTGATTTATTCTTGCTTACTGGAACCGCATCGACCACCATCATATAGTAGCCTTTAGGTGGTACTTCATATACATTCATTACGCCTTGTTCATGAAGCTGCTGGATATGTAATTCGGTTCTTTGATCTGTAACCTTCACTGTTGGATTCCATTTTGTAACGATAACCTGGTAACTCGTGCTCGTTTGTGATGTGCTCGTAACCCTGACATCCAGACATTTTGGCGCCATCTTCTGAAATGTTTTTCCTATATCAGTGAATGAGCGATTTACCTCGAATTTTTCAACTTCCCCCAGAAAAGCACCGGGAAGTTCTTTACGAAATTCATCAGCTGTTTGGGGCATATGGCCAACACAGCCAGATAAAAAAACCATGCTAATTATGGCTATGGTTGATAACACACGATAATTCATAACAGTTTCCTAAATAACTAAAAAGCGGATCAAATCATATTATTTAGTATGTATAGTAAATATTGGTAAGAATGAAACAATAAAGCGATCAGTTAACAGTAAATCACTTGTAAGCCTTTGATCGTGCGTTGTCCCTATTACGATTTATCGCCGCAAGGACGCTTAAAACTTTTGCGTGCGCGTTCCACTTTGCTTCTGATCACGCATTGTGCAACGTGATCGTTGACCAGCCCCATGGCCTGCATGAACGCATACGCCGTCGTCGGGCCAACGAATTTCCAACCCATTTTTTTCAGATCTTTTGATAATGCAATCGATTCTGCCGATGTCGATGCAGTCTGTGGTTTCGCGAGATGTTTGCTGTCAGGTTCGTAGCGCCAGAAAAAGGCAGCCAGCGAACCTTCCTGTTTGACGAGTTCCCTGGCCTGTTTTGCGTTATTGATGACCGCTTCGATCTTGCCGCGATGGCGAACGATGCCTTCGTCCTTGAGAAGACGATTGATATCGCGCTGGGTGAAACGTGCTATTTTGTCGAAATCGAAATTATGAAAAGCGGAGCGGAAATTCTCGCGCTTGGCAAGGATAGTACGCCAACTCAGTCCTGATTGAAAACCCTCCAGACACAATTTCTCAAATAAGCGAATATCATCACTGACCGGATAACCCCATTCGGTATCGTGATAGCCGAGAAACTCCGGAGCGGCATCGCACCATTTACAGCGTAATTTACCGTCAGCCCCTTTTACAGTATCACTCATACTATCTCCCCCGTATTACTATTATGTCTTTTTTTTACATGGTGTTTATATTTTAGCTCAGAGCAATAACACTCTACCAGGCACCTCGGAGCTGCTCAAAATTCAATTCCTACGTCCCCTTTAAGCCTTATTTATTAAGGCAATGTTAACGCTCTAATCAAGTCGTCTAGTGAGTCCCATGTGGTTTCAACTTCATCCTTGAAATCTTCCCATGTATCATCACTAGCCTGCTTTAGTCGCTGAAGTTTTTTATGGCCGCTTTCCAGCTCCAGTTTTATTTCATCGATCAGCGTGTAGTACTCAAGCTGCAGATTCGTTTCTTCCTGATCGGCTTTTTCTTTGAATTGCTCAAGCCTGGTCTTCCACTCATCCAGCCGTGCCTGCATCTTCTTTTCATATACGTCTCTAATACTCATATCGATACCTATGGACAATTCGGGTTAAGACATCATAGCTATATAACAACACTATTCTTATATCATAAGACCAGTTTTCCAATACGCAAGAAATAAAGTTAAAGGCTATAAAGAATAGCAACGCATAGAGCAAATGCCGATAAACCGACCCCTTTAATTCTTTATTTGTTATAGAATTAGCCAAAATACGCCAACATGGAAGTAGCTAGTAGAGTAACGCATACTGCCATGGATGGCAGGTAGTAGAACAATGCAGGAGCAATTGTCGAGGAGCAGTTGCCGATTAATTCCTCCGTCCTCTTAAATTATCGAGAACGAATGTTATGTCGCTATCGGCGGCAGTGTAGGCAACCTGCCACAGGTCGAAAATGTGGATATTCAATATGCACAATCAGCCGTGTATTCACCTTCTGACTTTGCCTTTCCTCACGATGCGATCATGGCAGAGAGTACGCCGAATACTGAAATAGCACTGATCGCTGACCTTGATCTGGATAAACTGGTCCAGCTTCGACATGAAGGCTCGGTCACTAATTCCAGGGACCGCCGCAATGAACTATTTGAATTACGCTGGCTAGGACGCGGCATGAAATCAGAAGAGATCTGATATCTATCCCTTTTAATCCTAACTTAGTGTTCACTCACATCCCGGCCAAACTCAAAGGTATTAATCTTAAAACCTTCAGGAAAGGCTTTTTCCAGCCTGGCTTCAAACAAGGCATAAACTTCAGCTTTATGTTGCTGCAAGTCATAATCCCTGCTGTTACCGGTTATGTCGGGTAGATCGATATCCAGCTTGAATTCGACGTCTGGTGCTATTTGAAGATGTGTCATTTAAATCACCTCCCACAATAAAATTTAGAACATACATCATTATAGTAGCACCACAAATTTGTAGAATAAATAGGCTCGGAGTAAATATTAATCAAGCTTAAAGGGGGTCGGCGACCCCTTTGATTCTCTTAAGATAATATGGGGCTACCCCCCCTTTTTTTATCTGGTAATTAACGACTGGCATCCAGATTCATAAGGTGTAACATGAAAGCTGTAACAAACACAAAACAGCCTATGCATCCGGTAGCCTGGACCGGCTGATAAAATGGAATGAGGAGACTAATGCCAGAATCTCAAGATCCAAAAAAATACCCGATTCCAAAAAACTGGATCATCAATGCACTGCTCATTATTGCGTTTACCGCGTTATATTATGCGCTGACACAAAAGGCCGTAACAGAGCCTGCCTTTGACATACCCTACAGCGAGTTTAAGCAATTGTTGAATGATGACGCACTGGCATCAGTTACCCTAAGGGGCAATCAAGCTGAAGGGACTTTGCTACAAGCCACAAGCATAGGCCCGCAGCAAGAAATGAGCAGGTATTTCAAAACACGAATTCCCGATATCGGTGACGAAAGCCTGTTACCCGCTCTTGAAGCAAAACGTGTTGAAGTAAAAGCATTTTCACCAGAATCCGAGAATTTTTTATGGCGGATACTGCTTAGCATATTGCCCTGGGTATTAATTATTGCTTTCTGGTTCTGGATTATTAACCGGGCACAACGCAACATTTCAGGTGGCCTCGGCGGCAAAGGCGATCTGGGAAAATTTCTGCGCGGTTCAACCAAAACGGCTATCATTCCCGATATCACTTTTGATGATGTGGCAGGACAGGAGTCAGCAAAACGGGAAGTTACCGAAATAGTTGAATTCCTCAAAAATCCCGCTCAATTTCGTCAGCTTGGGGCTGAGATGCCACGCGGTATATTACTAATGGGACCACCCGGCACAGGTAAAACACTCATGGCCAGAGCTTTGGCAGGCGAAGCCGGTGTCAGATTCTATTCCATTTCAGGCTCTGAATTCATTGAAGTTTTCGTCGGTGTCGGAGCATCTCGAGTTCGCCACCTGTTTGAGGAAGCCAAGAAAAATTCTCCGGCGATTATCTTTATTGACGAGCTGGATAGCATTGGCCGTACCCGCGGTACCGGTCTCGGTGGCGGCCATGATGAACGCGAACAAACCCTTAACCAGATTCTCGCTGAAATGGATGGCTTTAGCGGTCATGAAGCTGTCATCGTACTGGGCGCAACCAATCGCCCGGATGTACTGGACCCGGCATTACTAAGACCCGGGCGTTTTGATCGTCATGTGGTGCTGGAATTGCCAGACCGTAATGACCGCATTGCTATTCTCAAAGTGCATAGCCACAAAATACCCCTGGCTGACGACATAAACCTGGAGCAGATATCGGCCGGAACCCCCGGTTTTTCTGGTGCCGATATCAAAAATCTGGTTAATGAAGCAGCCATGTTAGCCGCCCGAGATAAGGCAAGCAAGATAACCATGACGACATTTTGATGAAGCACGCGATAAGCTGATGCTGGGAACAGTACGTACCCTGGCTATCCAACCGGCAGAGCGGCATCGTCTGGCAGTGCATGAATCCGGTCATACGCTGATCGCCTATTTTCTGCCCCATGCAGATCCTATTTACAAGGTAAGCATCATTCCCCGTGGCAGAGCATTGGGTGTAACCCATCAATTACCCGA
The DNA here is from genome assembly GCA_963752725.1 of uncultured Gammaproteobacteria bacterium. GTDB lineage: Bacteria > Pseudomonadota > Gammaproteobacteria > SZUA-229 > SZUA-229. The sequence continues at coordinate 49,360 of CAVWAI010000017.1, read as the reverse complement.
GCAGGAGCGACACACACTGCCAGAGGATTATTTGCGAGATCGACTGGTGGTAATGATGGGTGGACGAAGTGCTGAACGGGAGCTTATAGGCAGTGTCAGTTCCGGTGCCGATGATGACATTGCTCAGGCTACTGCACTGGCCCGTGCCATGGTCTCCCGCTGGGGCATGTCCAGTGAAATTGGCCCGGTGGATCTTCGTGATAGCGAGGAGCATCCATTTCTGGGCAGGGAAATGGCCCTGCCGCGCCACTTTTCCGAAAACTCGGCGAAGTCGGTGGATATCGCAGTAAAAGAACTCCTGAGCAATGCCGAAAAACAGGCTATCGACTTAATTGCCAAACACAGGGAACAGCTGGATAGCCTGATCAATGAACTTGAAGAACATGAAACCCTGGACCAGGAGCAGATTAAGGCTTGCCTTGGCAACAAAGTAAGTCAGATAAAGACCGCGACAACAAAGTCGCATGAATTAAGGGGGTCTTGAATTATAGGTGTCTGATCCTAATGCCGGGATGATTAAAATATATTCAAAAATAAGGGGACGGGTCAAATTTTAATCTCCCCGCCCCCTTTAATTCCTGTTAGTTGTTAGATCCTTATAACTAAATTAGCCTGCAATGAATCAATATTATCGCGAACCACATATTCAAAACGGATATCCATTGTATTACCAGCCGGTATACCGATACCACCGCCGATCATCAGTCCATCATCATCACCAAAATCGAGTCCAGCGCGAGCAAGGAGATTGATTTTTTCACCTGCCGGAATTTCGATCACGGCATTGGCCCAGATACCTTTTGCTTTGGCGGAAGATGTGCCGAAGCCTGCCACAGTCCTATCAAAGTTACCGCTGTCCATGTAGCCGACTTCACCTAATAACCTGGCTTTGCCCATTTTTACTGGTATCGGCAGACCGGCAAACAACTGGAAACCCAGCGCTTCATCATAACCGATATCGTTATAGCCCAGGCCGCCGCCGAAATAGAGTTTATTGGCATCGAGACCCTCAGCTTGAACATGGAATGTAAACAACATAGATATTAATAGGATACTTAACTTTCTCATCATGATTTTTCTCAATAAGTTTAACGAATGGTAGTATGAATTTTATTTCAGATAAGTATAGCAACCGAGCGAAGAGATTCAGCTTTGGCAATGAAAATAGGTGAATTATTAATTACTTATTTTTGATATAGTCACAGCATTAAAAGGGTCTGTCCTGTCTATTACGCCAGTGAGTTAATGATTCTCATTTGTTGCCTACATGGACGTAGGTAGTAGAGCAACGCATGGAGCAGTTGCCTACAGGACGTAGGTAAGGTGCGTAAGCAGGATGCGGAAGCTTTGCCGATAAAGCGACCACTTTTGTCCGAAGAGTAATTAAATAATGATACATCGCTCCAATTTTTCAATAATACTGCTTATCTGTTTTTCTTTATCCCTGCTCAATACAGGCATGATAAATACAGTCTCTGCATCAGAAAAAAGTACTAAAGAAGTCGCGAAAAATAACCCGCGAAAAATTTTTGGCAAAGTAACGGAGGTTATTACTGCTGCTGGTTTCACTTATGCTGAGGTAGACACCGGTAAAGAAAAAGTCTGGGCTGCCGCACCTGGTGTTATTCCGCTAGAAAAAGGTGACATGGTCGCATTCTCGACAGAGATGCCTATGCAAAACTATCACAGCAAATCCCTGGGACGTGATTTTTCCGTCATCTATTTTATAAAGCATTATATTACTGATAAAGAAACATCAACCATTTCAGCTACACCAGGCGAGGTCAAAATTGGCGACTATTTGCGTGAGGCGACGCTGGATGGACTTAACGGGAAAAAGAAAAAACTTTCTGATTTCAAGGGGAAACCGTTAATCATTAATGTCTGGGCCAGTTGGTGCGGCCCCTGTCGGACCGAGATGGGTTCGCTGGAGCGGCTTGCAAAGCAGTATAATGGAAAAGAGTTCAACGTCATCGGTATTTCGACAGACGACTATCACAATAAGGCTGCAGCCTTCATCAAACAGACAGGAATTACTTTTGAAAATTTTCTGGACAGCAAGCTAGTGCTGGAAAACATGCTGGGTGCCAATACAATTCCGCTGACTATTCTGGTAGACGATCACGGTCGTGTATTAGAAAAAGTTCGCGGGGCACGCGAGTGGGATAGTGCAAAAATTACAGATGCGATAGGGAAAGCGTTTCACATCAAGTTGATACATCAGGTCCAATAGATGGGTTACGCACTCTAATACGAGTTAGACCACTTTGTAGGATTGGGTATTATTTATAATCTCTCCGTCCACTATTACTAAATTTTTATTTTTTTATTCCTCAAAATTTAATGCCGCGATGATATCGTTAAGACGAACCTGCTCGCTTCCATCACTGGATTTCTCCTGGGTATTTTCAGAAGCTTTAATCCTCGCTTCAATCTTGGCAATGTATTCTTGATTGCAGGTGGCAACAGTTTTCGCAAGCATTGCCAATGATTTTTCGATCTCATCCGGTTTACGAACCCAGGTTTCGATGAACAGGCCTGTGGCCGGTGCGATCTTTGCTGTGTATTCTCCTTTAACAACCAGTCGGTTAAAATCTTCACACCAGTCTTTTGGAGCCTGGTGCTTGAGTTTAAAAAAGAGGTCTATATACGGTTGCTTTAAGATTCTTGGCGGCCTCTTTTCATCAAAGCCGCATATTCTGATGTCGCTTATACCTTCCATTACTGTGCCTCGCTGTACATTCTGTAGTGGTATTGTTATACCCACCATACGCTACATTGAATGCAATTACAGAAATAAGAATAACTGCATGGAATCAATGATTTGCATTGAATCCCTCCGTCCACCTAATTGAAAATAATGGAGCCTAAGCCCATTGATTTACTTCAGCTGTGCGAACTCTTCAAAAACTACATTAACGGGTATAGCAAAACCGATGCCTTCTGCTTCACTCAGAATCATCGTATTGATACCAATAACTTTTCCATGGGTATCAATCAATGGACCGCCGCTGTTCCCTGGATTAATAGGCGCATCAGTCTGAATAAAGTGCTTATTTTCAGATTCCCGGTAACCTGAAACAATTCCGGAAGTCACTGTATGCTGTAAACCGGATGGATTACCAATAGTGAATACTTTCACACCTAAGGCTAAATTCTCTTCTGTATTTGGATCAAGATATGGACAGTCCACTCCATTGATGTCGAGAACAGCCAGATCAGAATCACGGCTTAGATTAAAAGAAACCACGTTATATACCTGACCATTTTTTAAGGTGACTTCTGTATCAAGAATTGAGGACGAACCACCAACATTATTGATCTGGCTCATCAGTTCGTCATAAGTCGATTGCTTCTCTTCTACTTTTTTCTCGTAAAAATTATATTGTTCCTGCAGGCGATCCTTTTGAGCATCTGACTTGGCGCGATAGATATTTGAATACATGACTTTGAGGGTTTCATTATCTTCCTCGATAACCAGCTTTAACTTTTCAGCCAGTTCTTCGGCGTCGCCTAATTTGGCCTTATCATACTCGACAACATGTTTATTCGTGATGATCTGACACTTATCATTAATAAAAAAACCGGAACCGCTTCCCCATGCCGTAGTTATAAAAACGGTTGCTAAATCTGCTCTTTCGATAGTATTTCTAGGTGGAAAATCTTTTAGCAATTTATTTGAAATCGACTTCGCGTTTAATTTTTTTACTTTCGTCGATGGAGCTTTCGCCACCGTCTGGTATTGTGAGGCTTCACTTATAGCACCGTCGTCATTCTTACTATCATCGGAATCAGGCATCAAGAAATAAATAATCACCGCAACCACCAGAACAGCGATCCCCACCAGCAGATTGCTGGAACCTGATTTCTTTTCTACCACCTGGTATTTTTGTTCCTCAACTCTTTTAAGGTACTCATGATATTTCGCAAAAATAATGCCGCATGACTCGCACTCGACAACGTTCTCCTGAACATGATGACATTTTGGACATTCCATAAAAGCTCACAATTTATTCTAAAGATTTAAAATTAGGCCTGTTATGGAGTGTAGTTCACTGAGAACTATTGTTGTTATATTGCAGTTTTCACTAAAGGATTAAGTTAAAGCGGTCAGCCCCCTTTTATTTGTCTTTAATTTTTAATTATCGAGTCAGTGCACGATGATTTGCCATTGATTTTCCTTTACTTGACCTATGTTATTGTATAACTGCCTGTTATCACTTAGATTCCACAGAGCATACAACTAACCAGACAGGATTTTCAGCATGACAAAGCACATAGGTATTCTTACTGCTGGCGGTGACAGCCCCGGGCTCAATGCGGCAATCCGAGGCGTGGGTAAAGCAGCACAAGGTCGCTACGACATGCAGATAATTGGATTTCTGGATGGCTTCAAGGGACTGGTAGACAATCGCAGCGTTCGGCTGGAAGGCAGCATGCTGTCCGACATTCTTACCCGGGGTGGAACCATCCTGGGCACCAGCAGAGACAAACCTCACCGCATGATGTTCGGCGGCAAGAAACAGGACATGACGAATGTCATCGTCGAAAACTATAATAACCACCATCTCGATGCACTCGTGTGTATCGGTGGTGGCGGCACCCAGAAAAATGCTTTGCAGCTGATGGAGAAAGGCCTCAATATCATCACCCTGCCCAAAACCATAGACAATGACGTCAGCATGACTGACACCACTTTTGGCTTTGATACTGCACTGGGTATCGCCACTGACGCCATCGACAGATTGCACAGCACCGCTCACAGCCACCACCGTATCATCGTAGTAGAGATCATGGGACATCGAGCAGGCTGGCTAGCACTGGGTTCTGGCATCGCAGGCGGCGCTGATGTAATCCTGCTGCCTGAAATCCCCTATGAACTGGATACGGTGGCAGCCGCCATCCGAAACCGGGTACGTAACGGAAAGAAATTCAGCATCGTTGCTGTTTCAGAAGGCGCTTTACCGAAAGACCAGGCAAAGCAGATAAAGGCGGCCGAAAAAGCTATGGATAATGCCAAAGATAAAGCAGCCAGAAAAAAGGCCAAAGATAAGATTGACCGTCTGCAAAAAGAAAATGCCAACCATACCAGTACATTATCCAGGCAACTGGAAGAACTGACCGGACTCGAATCCAGAGTCACCATCCTCGGTCATCTGCAGCGCGGCGGCACACCCTCTGCTGCTGATCGGCTGCTGGCCACCCGGCTTGGTACTGCCTGTGCAGACCTTATAGCACAGGAACAATATGGCGTCATGGTGGCGTCCCACGGAGAAATTGCCGTGCCCGTGCCACTGATCGAAGTTGCCGGTAATAAAAAACTGGTGCCGCCAGATCATTCATGGGTAACCAGCGCCAGAAATGTGGGCACCAGCTTTGGAGCTGATGGACAAGCGTAATAATTAATAAAGTAATAAGAAAACTGGAATTAAAGGAAAGATAAAAAAGAAGAAAAAAGGGGGTCGGTGACAAATGATTCTCATTTGTTGCCCACATGGATGTAGATAGTAGAGCAACGCATGGAGCAGTTGCCTACAGGACGTAGGTAAGGTGCGTAAGCATTAGGGCAGGACGCCAGTAAGTACGATTCCAAGGATGGAATCGGTAGAGTCGAGTCGGGAACAGAGACCGAGAGCAATGCAGGAGCAGTTGCCGAGGTGCGGAAGCTTTGCCGATAAACCGATTCCTTTAATTTCGGGATTTATATGACATAAATCACATCATATTTGCGTATTTCAGGTTAAATCAATGAGGGTTGAGTCAGATGCAGGTTTTGATTAATTTTATTGTGACGCTAAATCAATTCTTCTAGTATTCTGCCCCGCTATTTATCAATAGCTTCACTACATTTAATACTGATTCGGAGAAATTTATGAAAAAGAAAACTCATGATAAAAGCCGTCGTGCAATCCTGAAAGGGCTTGTTAGTATTCCCGTGCTAGCCATGGCGGGCTTCCAGTCCAATTCCTATGCCGCTATGGTTTCTGCCGATGACCCGACTGCCAAAGCGCTGGCGCTATACGGATAAAAGCACGACAGCGGGTCAAACCTGTGCCAACTGTATGCTTTACCAGGGTGGTACCGCCGCTACCGGTGCATGCGCCATATTCCCGGGTAAAGATGTAGCCGCAGCAGGCTGGTGTAAATCCTGGGCTGCCAAACCCTGATCGTGCTGAAACCATAGGGTCAAGCCTTACATTTTAGCAGCGAAGAATACCGGGGACAGAGAGCACACTCTCTACTATTAGAAACCATTGCTCTCGACCCCGGTTTTTTATCGTGGTCTGTCCCCTATTATTTTTTTAATTTTTTCATAAGCCTGACGAATTGCTATAAACCGTACCACATCCCCTCCTCGATCCGGATGATGCTCGGCAGCTAACTTACGGTAGCTCTTCTGCACTTCGGACCAGGATGCCTTTACTGGCAAATCCAGTACCTGGTAAGCACCAGCCTTTTTTTCCTGCAGAGAATACAGTTGCCAGAATTGATCCAGTAATTTACTAACATGGAATTCAGAGGCCTGTTGAAAGTTTTCCCAATCAGTGTAGTAACTGCGCAAATGCTCATCACTATTAAGCTCTGGCAATGACTGCACTGACTCACCCTTCGCTGGCTGGATATAAATAGCTAACGGTGAAATATGTAGATAAACTTTCTCATCCAGCAATTGCTTCTGTAATTGATACAGCGCATTCATAATCAAAAAATGTTTTTGAAACAATGCCAGATTTTGTGATTCTGCCAGCTCAGAAAAATGCTCATCATCCTGCTCGAGCGTTTTCATTAGCTGATGTTCGGTAATAGCGGCATCAGCTTCGCTTAAAATTTCCAGCACAGGTACGATCAACGGATTTTCAAGCATGAATAAACTGACGCTATTTTTATTTATAAATAAAATTTTAAAAGAAATTATTCCAAGAGTAGTCATCAAAAGATAAATAGCAAGAGCTACTACTGTTATAGGCATCTTCTAAGTAATCAGGGGCGGAGCGTTAAAGGGGTCAAAGCCCTTTAATGTAAAAAGGACAATAAAAATAAAAAAGGGAAGGAGGGATTACTATTTAGTTAGCGATGTTGTTCATTATTTAATCCTCCATCCCCTTTAATCCTTTTCAAATAACTTTTTTTGAGGCATTGGGTACACCCCAGCTGGTATTGGGGCGTTTGAAGTTACTTCGATAGAACCATTGCATCCAGGGTTTGTGGAACAGTCGCCATAGCGGGCCGGCTATTCCTAATCCACGTAAAAGTCGCTGACTAACAGGCTGTATCGGATCTACCAGCCCGGGCAATACCCAGTTACCCGTTTCATAAGCCTGTTGCTGAAGGAATCCTGGTAGAAAATCTGAGACCGCCGGGTCGATATAAAAAGTCGGTAACAGGCCGACATCATCCGCATTGATCTTACCTTCTTTGATCAGTGACATCGTCAGTGGTGTACCCGGGTAGAGACGCACGCCAGTCATGGCGACGACGGCAGTCGGGTTCATATTTCTCAGCGCACGGCAGGTCGCGCTTACGCTTTCCCTGGTTTCTCCCGGCGCACCAAAGATGATGGTCTGACATACTTTTAATCCGGCTTCCATGCAATAGCGGTTAGCGCGTTCAGCAATTTCTGCATTGAATGATTTTCCCAGTCTGGCCAGCTGCTCATCGTCAACGGCATCCGTGCCCAGTTCTATGCCTTCACAACCTGCGGCAGCCATCAATTGCGCCTGATGTCGGTCGAGCTTAATCGGCGTGGCGTAACAACTCCAGCGTAGATCAAGTTTGCGCAACAGGATTTCTTCGCAGATCGCTTCTACGTGACCGCGCGGAAAGTTGAGGATGGAGTCGACAAAAAATATTGGATGAGGTCCGTAATCCTGTTGCAGTTTTTCAATTTCATCGACCACATCAGCCGCATCACGTGCACGAAAACGATTGCCCTCCAATAGCGGGTAGGTGCAATAACTGCATTTGAAAACACAACCGCGTTTGGTCTGGATGTTACCGGTACCACCACGTCGGATATAACGTGCATAATCAAATGGATCCCGAAGCGGACGCAGTTCTTCTCCCCAGTTTTGTGGACGTTGAGGCTGAATCGGTAACCTGGATGAAGTTTTAACTTTTGCAGCAGGTGACACTACGCCGGCGATGATGGAGGGATCGGTGCCATGTTCCAGCGCTCGCAGCAAAGCAACAAATGTGCGTTCGCCTTCACCGGCTATTCCCCAGTCACCATCAAGTTCGTGCATGTAGGCATCAGGCAAGATAGAAAAACCTGATCCACCGAGTACCACGGGTGCATTACTTGCAGCATGCAATACGTCAACAACTTCACGGTGCAATGCCAGGTAGTCAACAGTGAGCGGGTAGGCAGCGTTATCAACATTGCGCAGTGACAGACCAATCACATCCGGCTCAAAGCGAGCCACCTGTGCGCGCAGTTCATCCAGCGGGTGTCTGCCAAAACAAAGGTCGGCGACATCAATCTCATGACCAGCCTTGCTAACAGCAGCTGCGATGTAAGCCAGTCCGAGAGGAAAAATCGGGTCTGGCAGGTGTTCGCGATTGGCAGAAACCAGTAGTACGCGCATCAGCGTTACTTGACCTGTTGCTCGACCTGCAGAGCAGGAATAACGGTCAGTGTTCCCTCCATGCCTTTTTCTCGGTGGCTATCCATGAACCACAGTTTATTTCTGCAGTAGAAGGTATGGCTGCCTGCCACTAATGGCATCAGATGAACATCGACGGAACCGCCCGCCGGGATATCGACATTTACATCAAGCCCGTCACTCGCATCCTCCAAGGTGAAATTGTGTGGCGTAAATGAATCGACATTAACCAGATGTAAAACTACAGGCTGGTCGACAATAAGCTGGATATGACCGGGCATATAACGGTAGTCACCCAGTGTTACCTCGATCACTTTTGCATAAACGGACTCGGCGCGTAGCCCGCTTGCTGATAACAGGCATACAAGCAAAAGAGAAAATTGCAGCATAGTGTGCACAGCCGTTTTCAGTGAGCGTTGCGTGTACTGGTATATCATCTTGTGTTTCCTCCAATATAAAAAAAACACTTTTGAGTTTTATAGCATCCGTTTAAGTGTATAAAAAAGTAGACAGATAAGCTGTGTATCAGTTCGTTAAATAGAATTTAAGGGGTCGTTGACAAACTAGAATCGATCGAGTCTGACCCATTGATTCTCGTCTTGCTAAAAACTCAGCTGCGCATTAATTGAAAGCATTGTTACATCATCACCATCGAAGTCATACACGTTATAACGTGCGCCTATGCTGAGATTGTCAGTGGTTTTTACCATCGCACCAAAGCCATAGAATATATCCGTGCCATCTTTACTAGCGATAACGCCGGTACCATCTCGAGTGACTTCGCTGTCCCAGCTGTGCATGCCCAGCTTTAAGAATACATCAGCGGTTTTACCTAGTCTGCCTCTTAACAGTGCGCCAGCCGTAATCGCATCAGCCTCAAGATGCCGTGCTGGTGTTGCGCTATCATCAGCTTGGCCGAAGTCTATATATGAAAGCTCAAAAGAGACGTTTCTACTGATCTCTTTTCCAACAATCAGCTCGAAACCCGCTGGGTCATCAAAATTTGAATTCGCATCAACGCCATAATCAACGGAACCGAAACCCAGGCCAATGTAACCTGTGTCATTAACATCAGCAGCAGCATAGCTACAGGTGCCTAGTAAAGCCATTGTTAAACATAACTTTCTTATCATTTGCCTAATCCTCTACATATCAACAATTAACATCATACGCAGTGTATGTGACAGGTAATTCCCCCTTTAATTGCATCTAGCTCAACTTTATTATTGAAAAGGGCACTGAGCTTAATTCATTGCTATATATTTGATATATCTCAATTCATGTCTTTGCAACATGTAGTAAATTCAGCAATTTACAGAAAACCTCTCAAATCGTTTGACAGTTAAATCAGGCTAAAAATATGAAAAAGTCTCATCGTGATCCAGCCACCTTCAATCTGCGTATGATTAAGAACAGGAAGGAAACTGATGTCTGCCCTACCCGGAAAAACTGTGTTGAACTGTGGGGCAGTGAAGAACTATTTTGCAGTATTCGTGATCTCACCAAGTTTGAGTTGATATATAAGCAAGCTGAGTTCATTTATAAAGCAGGTGATCCTGTCACCTCGCTTTATGTTATTCAATCGGGTGCAGTCAAGCTAGAAAAGGAAATCGATGGCGGTGGCAACCATGTCAACAGCTTTTATTTTACTGGAGAGCTAATCGGTTCGGAATCTTTAGGTTTTGAGCAGCACCAATATAGTGCAATTGCTCTCAAAGAAACCTGGGTTTGTGAGATAAGGCTGCAAAAACTTGCCATGCCAGGTCAATCAGCTACGGCTATTTTTCAAAAGATCAACACACTACTCAGCCAGAATCTTTGCGAACTAGATGAACACCATTACAATAATCGTCACTTGCATCTTGAGCCGCGTTTATTGAACTTTTTTAATGTAATTAGTAAAAAAAATCTTGATCCTGGTCGATGAAAGTTTTAATCGACTCAAGCTGCCACTAACAAAAAAAGATATTGCCAATTACCTTGGAATGCGGCAGGAATCCTTCAGTCGAGCATTTCGACAACTTAAAAACAAGGGGATAGTTAAAGATTCCAGCAATAAAAGAACGCTTGTAATTGATAAACAAAAATTAATAGATTACCTCGGTTTTTCCGAAAGCAAAAAAACCGGGTAAGTTATCAAATCAATCGACTAGCCCAAGGATGGGCGTAGTTAGAACAACGCATACTGCCATGGATGGCAGGTAGTAGAACAATGCAGGAGCAATTGTCGAGGAGCAGTTGTCGAGTCAGGCCCCATTGATTCTGTTCAGGGATTGGCTTTTCGATCTCTTCAAGTAGAATTAAAGAGGTCGGCCCCCTTTAATACTGTTAGGTTTTTTCCTACATTTAAGATATCTGTCAATTATGTAACCTATGGCGCCATAAACAGCCCCCCAAATTAATCCGTTTACTAGTGCAATAATTCCATTGCTGGATGCAGTTGTAACTACGCCTGCGGGTATGAGATCCAGTTGAATTGCCAATTGATAACCGGGGGCACTATGAAACATGACCATAGCTAAGCCAAGCATGCCAGTGGGAAATCCTATGAATGGAATAAAGAAGGTTGCATACAAGCCCATTGAAAAAGGCGCAACGATTGTTCCGAATGAAATGCCCAGGATAATAAATTTATATTTAGGATGATTAGACTTTGCCCACTTATAAGCAAAGATAGGAATCATGATTAACAGTAATAAAAGTAATATCATCCTTGCTCTTTTTCTATAACCCTAACGTTTGAGTTGTGGAAATTTCGAACAAAATTAAAGGGGTCAGACCCCATTAATTTAGTTGAAAAAATCGTCCCTTTTATTCATAACATATCAAACAGCTGTCAAATAATGAATACTGAATAATGATTCATTATCACTCCAAACTTTTACCGGTGAAAAACCTGCCTGTTCTGCCAAATTCTGGAATTCATCGATTGAATATTTATAAGAGTTTTCAGTATGGATCGTTTCGCCGGTGACAAATGAATATACATTGTCATTGATATTCACCTGGTGACTGTTATTGCATTCCAGATGCATTTCGATGCGCGATTTGGTTTCATTATAAACAGCTTTATGCGAAAAATTTTCCAGATCAAAATCTGCATCAAGCTGATTATTAATGTGTGACAGCATATTGAGATTAAACTCTGCAGTAACACCCTGTGCGTCATTATAGGCCGCTTCGATGATAGATATATCTTTTTTCAAGTCAACGCCGATAAGGAAACCGCCGCCCTGACCAACTAGTCGCCGGACCTGCTCGAGCAGCGTTAATGCCTCTGGTGGATTAAAGTTTCCTATACTGGAGCCCGGAAAAAAAGCATTATAACGTCCCGGTCCGAAATCGGGCACATCCCAGTGTTGTGAATAATCAACGCAGGCAGCGTGTACCATCAACCAGGGATAATCATTCGCCAGACATTGCGCGGAGTCGATGAGGTGCTCACGAGAAATATCCATAGGGATATAAATCTCAGGTTCTATCGCTTCTAGCAGCATACGTATTTTAATACTGCTGCCACTGCCAAGTTCCAGCAAATAACTGTGCTCACCAATAAGCTCTGCCATTTCATCGACATGCTTTTTCAGTAAAGCAACTTCTGTTCGCGTCTGATAATACTCTGGCAGGCTGGTGATTTCATCAAACAGCTGCGATCCTTTTTTGTCATAAAAATATTTTGCTGGCAGACGCTTCTGTTTTTCTAAAAGCCCGGCGTGAATTTCATTTCCCATGGAAATGGCTTTTGTTACCGGCTCATGCAGATAGATTGAGTCTTTCTTTATTGCTGAGGCAAACATACAACTATCTCCTTATTGGTTTAAGCACTGTCCGCCAGCCTTATTCCACTAAACTGCCACCGGTCTTTCGCATAGAAAAAATTTCGATAAGTGATTCGAGCATGGCCAGGCGGAGTAACACAGGAACTGCCGCGAAGCACCATCTGATTACACATGAATTTTCCATTGTATTCACCGATTGCTCCCTTATCAGGCTGATAGCCCGGATAAGCTGAATAATTTGTTTGCGTCCATTGCCAGACGCTGCCAAACATCTGTAAATTTTTATTATCGCTATCGACATACGGCGGATGCAGTTTTATTAATTCATTATCCGGCTTTTGCGATAGTTTTCTGCATGCCGTTTCCCATTCTTGCTCTGTAGGCAGCCTTTTTTCAGACCAGCGAGCATAGGCATCAGCTTCATAAAAGTTTATATGACACAGTGGTAATTCTGCACTAAGCGGCTGCAATCCATGCAATGTATATTCATACCACACATTATCCTGTTGCCGCCAGTAACACGGCTGGGTAATATTATTATCCTGTTTCCACATCCAGCCGTCAGCCAGCCACAACTCCGCGCGTGAATAACCGCCATCTTCAATGAATGCCAGGTATTCCGCATTGTTGATAACACGGTCGGCTAATTTATATGGTTGTAAATGATACTTATGCGCAGGCTTCTCGTTATCGAAATGAAAGCCCTGTCCGGCATAACCGGTGAGCACGTCATCCGCGTCAAACTCAATAAATTGGAGTGGACGGTTAATGCATCTTGTATTTTCAGGCGCGGAGATTAAAGCGGGATAGAGCGGGTTAAATGAAAAACTGTATTTGATGTCAGTGCAAATTAATTCCTGGTGCTGTTGCTCGTGGTTCAAACCCAGGTTGCAGCGCTGTAATATTTCCTCAAATTCGGGATGTTCAATATTACACAGCAGATCTTGCATGGCTTCATCAACATATTGACGGTAGCTTTTTACATCTTTTACCGTTGGACGTGATAAAAAGCCACGTTGTGATCTCGGATATTGCTCACCGATTCCATTATAGTAACTGTTAAAAAGCACATCATATAACGGGTGAAATGATTGATAACCAGTAACATAGACCTTAAGAACAAACGTTTCGAAAAACCAGCTGGTATGGGCGAGATGCCACTTCGGCGGGCTGACTTCAGGCATTACCTGTAAACCGAAGTCTTCAATCTGCATTGACTGGCAAAGATCAAGTGAAGCCTGCCTGACAGTGCGATATTGCTCCACAGGTGTTTTTCCCATTTTCACGATATCGTTCATGGTGTTTTCAATAATAAAAACGCAGTATTTATCATTTAAACATATTCTAAATATTCATAATAATATATCTCGCAGCCAACATCTGAACCGTCTTATTCAAGGTTGTTCTAGCTCAGGTCTGTATAACCATCAAATTAAAGGGGTCTGACCCCCTTAATTCTAACCCCTTTAATTCTGACCCCAAATATTCAGCCTATTGGGTTGTTGTAACTGGTGCCGGCGCAGGAGCAGGCGCGTAACCGTATGGTGCATAACCATTACCGGGGCCATATGGACCATAACCATAAGGGGCGTAACCACCATAACCGGGACCATAAGGGCCGTAACCAGCATGACCGGGGCCGTAACCACCATAACCGGGGCCATAAGGACCATAACCACCATAACCACCATAACCAGGACCATAACCACCATAACCACCATAACCACCATAACCAGGGCCATAAGGACCATAACCGCCATATGGACCATAGCGATAATAGTCGTCATCGTCATCGAATTCCTGTTCCATTTCTTCCATCCAGTATCTTGGATCCCACTCATCATATGGGTTACAGCCTGGAATTTCTCCAAAAGGCCCCATACATTCCCAATCATCATCATCGAAGAACCAGGCGAAACTGTTTGTTGCAGCCAGCAATAAACTAACTGCCATAAATAACCGTAAAATAGTTTTCATTATTTACTCCATCGTCAGGGTTTATCTGCATTTAAAATTTTATAAAAGTCTTTCACAATGTCAATACCAGAATAACTGGGGTCTGTCCCCGATTGTTTTTTTATTGTCCAAAATATTTCAGTTCACGAAAATACAGAGTATTATCCTTTATCACCCACCACCAAATATGGAGATATAAAAATGAATCTAAAAACCCTGGCAATACTATCAAGCCTGCTAATAACCACCGCTAGCCATGCTGAAATCATCAGCAAAGAAATTGATTACAAACAGGGTGATACCATCATGAAAGGCATGCTGGCTTATGACGACGATATCAAAGGTAAGCGTCCCGGCGTATTGATTGTTCATGAATGGTGGGGCCACAACAAACACGCACGCGACAAAGCCAAAAAGCTGGCTAAAGAGGGCTATGTAGCCTTTGCAGTGGATATGTACGGTAATAGAAAAAACGCGGAACACCCCGATGATGCGGGCAAATTCTCCAGTGCAGTCGCCGGAAATATGCCACTAGCCAAAGCCCGTTTTATCGCCGCAATGGATACACTCAAAGAGCAGCCCAATGTCGAAGCCGATCAGCTGGCGGCGATGGGTTACTGCTTCGGCGGCGGCGTTGTTTTAAACATGGCGCGTATGGGTGTTGAGCTTAAAGGTGTATCCAGCTTCCATGGCAGTATCGCGACCAAAAACCCGGCAAAGAAGGGTGATATAAAAACCCGCATCAGAGTGTTTAACGGTGAAGCTGATCCTTTTGTAAAAGCAGAACAGATAGCAGCACTAAAAGAAGAAATGAAAAATGCCGATGTTGATTTTGAATTTGTAAACTATCCAGGCGCTAAGCACAGCTTCACCAACCCCGATGCAGATGCAACCGGTAAAAAGTTTAATTTGCCGCTGGAATACAATGCCGCGGCCGATAAAGATTCGTGGCAGAAAAATTTAGAATTTTATAAAGAGATATTTTCGAAATAAAATAAAAAAGGGCGGAGTGACGCAATAACAATCACTCCAGGCTAATCCTACTTTTCCGTACACTCAGTACTTATTAGGGTCATGCTTATTGGGGTCAGATCACAATTGTTTCTAATATTAGCGAAAACTGTGTTCTGACCCAGTATTGCTGATCCCAGTTTTGTTGGCGACGATAGATTTAAAGAAGCTATTGAAAAAAAGTATGGTATTACTCCTGGGCAGTCTCGCAGTGGATAACCTGGTTTAAAGGAGGAAGAAGTGGATAAAATTTAATGCCTCCGTCCGCTTTATTTCTTTCTTTATTTAGGCAAGCCGCAACTCCGCTAAAGACGCAAATGCATTTTTCTCACTTATGTCTGGATTGATGCTCAACTCAAGAATAGTAACTGCCGGGAGTTCTACTTGATATTCCTCGATCTCACTGGTTGCACCTTCGGGACTGAAGTTCCATTGCTGACGTATAATTTCCTGATACGAATGTCCGCCGTCCGGAGACCAACGTAAAACATATTCTTGCGTACGTTCAATATCTAACTCTTCGAAGTTCAGCCTGATCCATTGGAGCCTCTGAGGATTGTCGAAGAGAAGCCTTATCATCTGCTCTCCCGGACTTGAGGCGCGCCACCCAGAATCGTTGCCAGGCAGTAATGCGGACTCGATTGGATAAGCATCATCCTCTGAGGTGACCTCAGCTACCGCAAGTTTCTCGATATCCAACCAGTTCTGATCAGAATATACGTTTTGCTCATGAACTGGATTGATAATTCTCTTTCGCATCAGAATACCTTCTAAATATCAATAAACTCGATAAATACTGTTAACTGCCTAACGTTTAAGTTGTGATATTTGGGGTCAGTTAATATTAGACCCCAAATATTTCAAACTTCCCTGTTGTAAGCTCCTGTCTAATAGATAGTCCGAGCAGAAATCATATCATTGATTGATGATCTTGATTTCCACACGACGGTTTTCAGCACGACCTTCCGCGGTCTTATTGGAAGCGACTGGACGACTCTCACCATAACCGATAGTCGTGATGCGATTCGACGCTATCTCACCAACCTCTGATAAAAATTTACCCACCTTCTCGGCACGTGCCTGTGAGAGTGATTTGTTAATATTATCAGCACCCGTTGAATCAGTGTGTCCAGATACCTCGATGCGTGAATTAGGGAACAGTTCGATCGCGCGGATGATCTTGTTCATCAGCGGGAAATTACGCAGTCTGGATTTCACTCACCCCGGATGGAAACTGGAAGCCATGTGCAGAGATAAGAACATTCTGCTCGCTGAAGATAAACGTTGGCTTCTTCTGCAGTGAACATGGCCTGCACGGTTTCAAATTGCTTTTTAACCGCGCGGTCTTTTGCTTCCATGGCCAGGCGTTCTTTTTCAGTTGACGCCAGCTGCTTGCTGTAATCAACCTCGGCAGTTTTGAGCTTATCAATTGAAGCTTTTAAGCTGAGCACTACCGCATCACTGGATTCATTAAACGGAAGTTGTCCGCCTATCGGCTCATTAACTGTACTCAATTGAGCTTGATGCCACAGCACTATATCTTCCTTGGTGTAATCACGGCGGTCGAAGTCTTTGACTGTCTCGGTGATAGCCGCACTCCGTTCAGCCAGCCACTTGGCTTTTTTGCCTGCGCATCAGCCTTCTCTGTTTTTGTGCGGTCGGCATCCAGAATTGTTACCGCTAGAGTCATCTCTTCTTCAGCTCGGGCGAGTGTTTTTGGCGCATACTTTTCCGCACCCTGCTTTTTGGCATTGGCGATAGCGGACTTGGCCTGCTCCGCTGTTCCCTGCTTCAAGGCTGTCAGTTCAAGTTGAGTATAACCTTCAAGCAGTTCAGGACGACGCTGTTTCGCCTTCTCGATGTTTCCTTCTTCTATCAGTGCACTGGTCTTTTTAAGTTTCTTGTCCACCTCAGCGAGTTTTTCGCTCTGCAAGGTAGCAACGCCAGCTGCCATTGCGCGTTCACGGGCCTGCAGCACCTCACTCAGTAACTGTTTGCTGCTGGCGGTATCTTTTTTCATCTTATCAACGACTTTTAAACCTTTAGCTGCTGCTTCACTTGCATCATCTTTTTGATTGTTATGAGCTGCGTTCATCGCACTCTCTAAAGACTTACGCGCTGCGTCATAACTCTCCGGAGCAAGATATTCTGAACCTTTTGCTTGAGCATCTTTTACTTCAGTATTCAGGCTCGCCACCTGCGGGTACTGACTCAGGACTTCTTCTTTTGTCAGCTTCGGTTGTGACGAAGCGCAACCACCCATGGTTATCAGTGCTGCGACTAAACTCAGGCCAAACAAGCCTCTTGTGATTTTCATTTTCTGTATCCTCATTTAATATACTGCAAATATTATATGCAAAAAATATCCTTGCCTCTATCGTGAGCGGGCGATGCTATTTTACGCCCAAATTAATAAATATACTGCAACTAAAGACAGAATCATTGACATTTTTGGTCAGAGTAAAAACTAGAAATTTATAATGTATATGAAAAATGTTTTTATACTCTAACCCGGTTTATTCTCATTTCCACATTACATCACAACCTTCCTGCGCTGCGGCAGTAAGAAGGTTGATGAGGGGCAATGCTCGATTAGACAGGCTCACCTGGGGTTCGTCTTCATCCTCTTCGTCAACGGACGGCGCTGCCTTCGCTGCTTCGATGCCAGCAGTTAATCGACTCAGTGCCGCTGGCACATCTGCAGCCAGAATTGCGCTGGGTACGGTTCCGCTGTGCCCCATCATTTTCAGCAAAGCCAGAGCGACATCGCCAAACATGGTGATGTCGGCATAGGCATCGGTGGTAAATGTGACCAGCATATCGTTCTCCTCGAATGAATTATTAGTCTCTTAAATCGGATAATAACTCATCTGTACACTGACGCTAACAAACGTTTCAGTTCGGCTGTTATTATTGTGTTCAGAAACACCTTATCTTTGTCCGGCGAAGCTACCTACTGGAACGTCGCGCCGGCACGCCATTACCGTCCGGGTTCATACCTTTCAGAAATTTGAACAGATCACTGTCGGTGGTTAGGACAAGCGTCGTATTATCAGCCATGGTCGACTTAAAGGATTGCATGGTGCGCGTGAACTCGTAGAACTTCACGGCTTCAGGGCTCTGGTTGTAGGCCTTCGCGTAGATCTCGGTGGCTTTCGCATCCGCGACACCACGGATTTCTTCGACCTGCCGGTAGGCTTCAGACTGTATCTTGTTCAGATCACGCACACGATTACCACGGATTCGAGCGGCCTCGCCGTTACCTTCCGACAAAAAACGTTCCGCAATCTGACGGCGTTCGCTGATCATGCGATCATAGATTTTCGGGCGCACGCTGTCATTGTAGTTGATGCGTTTGAAGCGGATGTCTAACAGCTCGATGCCGAACACGCGCACCTTCTCAGCTGCCGCAGTAAAGATTTCCTGCTCGACCATTTTGCGTCCTTTCTGAATAGGAACCAGCGAACCCATATCCAGCTTGCGTTCCGCGTCGGTCAGGAAGGTGTCGCGCAACGGCACGCGGTCCTTCGTGGTGCGGATGATTTCGATAAGCTCGTGCTTGGCGATCGCGTTACGGGTTTCGCTGCCGAGAATATCGTCCAGCCGGGACTGTGCGCTACGTTCATCACGCAGCCGCAGAAAGTACTGTAGCGGATCGGTGATACGCCAGCGTGCGAACAGATCGACCGAGATGTATAGCTTGTCCTTGGTCGGCATATCCGACGGGTTGCCGTCCCACTCAAGAACGCGTTTGTCGATCGGATTGACTTCCTGTATGAAGGGCGTCTTGAACTTCAGTCCGGCGGTCGTCACGGGCTCACCGACGGGTTTGCCGAACTGGGTGATAATCATCTGCTCGACTTCGCTGACGGTATAGACCGAACTCATCGTTACGTAGGCGCCGATAACTACAAGCACCAGGATCGCTATCTGGCTGATCTTCATGGCTGAACCTTCTTCTGTGAATCGAGATTCAGCAACGGCAGAATGCTGCGCGCCTGTTCATCGATAATTATTTTCGATTTTATGTTGGGCATCACGTCCTGCATGGTCTCGATATAGATGCGGCGACGGGTAACTTCCGGGGCCTTGGAATATTCCGCTAGCAACGCGCTGAAACGGGCAGCATCGCCTTCCGCTTCGTTAATACGTTTGAGCCGGTAACCGTCGGCCTCGCGGATGCGCTGATCCTTTTCGCCTTCGGCTAACGGTATCACCTTATTGTAATCGCGCCGGGCTTCATTGATAAGTTTCTCTTTTTCCTGCTGCGCCTGGTTGACCTCGTTGAACGATTCCTGCACCGGTGCAGGCGGGTTGATGTTCTTCAACTGCACCTGGTCGATGCTGATGCCCATGGTGTATTTGGTCGACAGCGCCTGCATCTTGGCCAGCGCTTCGGTTTCGATTTCCTGTCGGCCAATGGTGATCACTTCATCCACGGTACGATCGCCGACGACTTCCCGCATCACAGATTCGGAAACATAACGCAGGGTTTCGCTCGGCTCACGAACCTCGAACAGAAATTTAACCGGGTCCGAGATGCGGTACTGAACCACCCACTCGACCAGTGCGGCGTTGAGATCACCGGTCACCATTTCGGTTTCCCGTTTGCCGTTGCGCGGTGTCTGGTAGGGATCAGTTGAGCCCGGCGTCGAGAAACCGAATTCCTGCTTCAGCTGCCGTTTGACTGGAACGATGGTCGCTTTATCGATACCGAGCGGCAGTTTAAAATGCAATCCCGGCGGCACTTCCTTGAGATATTTACCGAAGCGTTGCACCACAACCACCGAATCGCTCGGCACCGTGTAATAAGACGTATAGGCACCGAGCGCAATCACAGCGATAATGGCAAAGGCGATTATCCCGCGTGGGCCGCCACCCGGCAGCAGCTGACTGAACCAGTCCCGCACCTGCCGCAGCAGCGCTTCGAGATCGGGCGGTCCCTGGTTGGCACCGCCACCCCCACCGCCACCCCATGGACTCTGGTTACCGTTGTTTATTGCCATAATATTTTCCTGTGTTGTGTTCGTTTGATGGTCGACTTGTGACTTAATCAGAGGTTCCTCACCTCTATTGCCTCAGCTGCGTGCTTTTTCCGGCGTCACGGTCATTGGGGAAGATGTAATAGCGGGATGTGAGCCCTGGAATTCGCCACCGGGTCTGGCGGTATGCTTGCTACTGGTTAACTCGATGCGCTCAATAGAGAGAGCACTTTACGGGGTCAGACCTTACATTTCACATGTTTTCTTGCAGCTTACTACCCGGCTCACTGTAACATAACTTAGACCAAACTATTTACCTACTTCAGAAAAACCGGTGTCGGACTGAGCCTCTCCTTTTTTATAAATCCCACTGGTACATCCTCTATTGTCATGTAAAGTAAAAGACCTGACTATGTGGTTTGAAGGATATAAAACAGAAGAGAGAGATCACAATGAAAATTTCAAATGTAACAATTGCGGGTGCTGGTACATTAGGTTCCCAGATTGCATGGCAAACAGCTTTTTATGGTTTTAATGTGACAGTTTTTGATGCTTTTGAAAAAAGCCTGGAAGCCAGCAAGAGGTATCACCAGCAATATGCTGAGCTGTTTCTAAAATCACGCAGAGCTTCCCAGGATGAGATCGATCAAACAATGGCCAGGTTGAGTTATACGACTTATTTAGCTGAGGCAGTGAAAGATGCCGACATTGTCAGCGAATCCATTCCTGAAAATCTTGAGATAAAGCAGTCGTTTTATCAGGATTTGGATAAGGTAGCGCCTGAAAAGACTATTTTCACAACTAATTCGTCTACCATAATTCCCAGTGAAATTATCAGTGCAGTTGATAGACCAGAAAAATTTCTGGCGCTTCACTTTGCTAATGGTATCTGGGATGCAAATATAGCTGAAGTAATGGGGCATGCGGGAACAGACGCTGTTGTTTTTGATCAGGTAGTTGAATTTGCACGCTCCATTGGAATGGTTCCCGTTCCAATTCATAAGGAACATCAAGGTTATGTTCTGAATTCATTATTAGTTCCATTATTATCTGCAGCCGGAACTTTATATACTAAAGGTGTGGCTGATTTTGAAAGTATTGACAAAACATGGATGATCTCTACAGCAAGTAAAATGGGACCGTTTGGAATTATGGATATCATTGGCATGCAAACCATATATGATATCGAAATGCTATTGGGTAAGAAGTTTAATGACCAAGCAATGCTGGCACGCGCAGAATTCTTCAAAAGTAACTTTATAGACAAAGGTAAATTGGGCGTTAAAAGTGGTGAAGGCTTTTATAAATATCCTAATCCAGCTTATAACGATCCCACTTTTCTAAAACCATATATCTCAAAGACTACAAAAACATAAAATTAGGGGGAACAGATGAAAATACAAAAAAACACTCACCCAACTAATTCAAAAGTATATCTTGTCGGTAGCGGTATTGCTTCTCTAGCAAGTGCGACATATCTAATCAAAGATGCCGGAGTGCCCGGTGAAAATATTCATATACTAGAGCAAGATGACATACCAGGCGGCGCCCTTGACGGTGGTGGCGATACGGAAAATGGATTTATCATTCGCGGTGGAAGAATGCATGAAAAGCACTTTGTATGCTACTGGGACTTGTTATCCAATATTCCATCGCATGATGATCCCAATATCTCTGTGAGAGATGAATGTTTTGAATTTAATTCCAAATACGTTTCTCATGCACAAGCTCGATTACTCAAAGATGGAAAAAAAATTGATCTTTCGTCTTTTGGACTCTCCATGAAAGATCAGGCTGATTTATTGAGACTGACCTTTGCTTCTGAAAGCTCATTAGATAATGTTCGGATTGAAGACTGGTTCGAAAAAGAATTTTTCGAAACTAATTATTGGTATCTCTGGACATCGATGTTTGCATTTCAAAGATGGAGTAGTGTAGCGGCGATGAGACGTTATATGAAACGATTTATTCACCTGTTAGGTGGTATGCCTACGCTTGGTGGCATCCTGCGCACAAAATATAACCAATACCACTCTGTTGTTTTGCCGATTCAAAGACACCTGCAAGAAAGGGGTGTACATTTTGATATGCAGACACAGATTACAGATATAGACTTTGACCTCTCTGCCGATAAAAAAACCGCTACCGTTATACACACTGTCAATAGACACCAAAATAGAGAAGAGATTGCGCTCGGAGAAAATGATTATGTGTTTGTTACCAACGGTTCAATCACTGAAAGTACTGCCAATGGTTCCTGGACAAAAGCGCCCGTTTTAAAAGATAAATCGACTTCTGGCGCATGGATGCTGTGGGATAAAATAGCCAAAAAAGATAAAGCCTTTGGTAACCCCGGAGTTTTTAGCGACAATATCGATTTGCAAAAATGGTACTCATTCACGGCAACACTGCAAGATGACACCTTCCATGATTATATGGAAGATTTTTCCGGTAATTTAAATGGCACCGGCGGTTTGGTAACAATGACAGATTCAAGCTGGTTGATGTCTATTGTGGTTGCCCGACAACCGCATTTTCCCAACCAGCCAAAAGATGTAAAGATATTCTGGGGGTATGGATTGTACCCTGATAGAGAAGGAAATCACGTAAAGAAAAAAATGTCTGAATGCAATGGTGAAGAGATACTCGAAGAACTCTGGTTTCACCTCAAAATACAAGACCTGATGAAACCCATTGTGAGTTCAGGAAAAGTCAATTGTATACCGGTATCCATGCCATTTATAGACAGCCTCTTGATGCCATGTGCAAAGGGAGATCGCCCAGATGTTTTACCGAAAGGAGCAACGAATTTTGCTTTTCTTGGTCAGTTTACTGAAGTGCCAAAGGATTGCGTCTTCACTGTTGAATACTCTGTACGATGTGCTCAAACTGCAGTTTACGGACTCTTTGAATGTGGAAAGGATGTGTTACCAATCTATGATTCCATACTTAAACCTAAAGTGCTAATAAAAGCCATGAAAGCAATTAGCAGGTAGAAATATAATAAGCGGGGTCAGACTCACTGCTGTCGAAAACCGGGGGAGGTTCAGTCTGACCCCTAATTGCCTTTAATTGTTATTGCTACTATTATCGGTTTTACTTTTTTTAATCTTAGCTAAAAAACGTGGGTTAAATGCACCGCAGCTCATTACCAGGTATTCATTCTCAGCGTTAATACGTAACTGCTCGTATCGGGCAAGTTCTTCATTGAATATCTGTATTACTTTTTTGAGTAAATTAATCATTGGCTGGTCATTTTTTAGAATGCTACTTTAGTAAGCAGGTAACTAACGCCGAAAAAAAGTAGCCAAAACGTCCATACCGTTGTTTCTATAACTACTATTTCTTCCTGTGTATCTTTATTGTGATGCATTGCCACCCCCTCCTATATCTGTGATTGTAACCATACACTCGCAAAACTCGTGCCATGCAAATAAGGCATTTATAATTATCAACAAGTTATGATGAAAATTAGATTTAGACATAATGGCAAGTGTAATGCTGAGTTTACAGTTTTCAGAATTTTTTACAGATTTAGTAAATGCCTGCTGGATTTTCCAAAGGGGACAGAGTGAATATTATTGATGTTTTATTTTATTCAACCTGTGATACAGCTACCATATAATTTTTACCGTAATATTTGGCGCACTTCGGACATGTGGTGTAGAAAAAATATGTTTTCTTTACCTGCTTTCCTTTGCTCTTTACAAATACTTCCATTTCTTTTTCCCATCTGGGTGCATTTTTATATGGCCCCTCAAAAACCTTTGTCAAATAATCCCCCGTCATATGAATCATTTCCTGACCAGGGACATCTTTGTTTACGGAGAAATAGTGTTCTCCAGTCCATGCGGATGGGTCATAAGATAAAACAATAAAATCATTTTCATCTTTTGCTTTTACATTTTCTATGGCACTAAATGTTTTCGGAAAGACTGATCCCATATTGATAGGAATATGGAAAATACTTCTGGTTTTTGCTTTGACAAACAGCTTATCCTTAAAGTGAAGTTCTTGTTCATCCCAGCCTTCTGGTTTAAATCTTGGACAACAGTTTGTGGGATTGTCACTCATATCGTATTTGGGTAGGACATTAATTTCCATCTTACTCTCCTTATCGTTACTCAGAGGAACTGGACTTATAAACACAACGATCGAGTTAAGCGGCGCGGCTTTTGCGCTAAGTCCAGCCAGTGCCATTTACGGGCGAACTTGAACCTGTTGTTATGTGTATGCACTGATCTCAAGTGTATCACCTTGTTTGATATTTATATCCAACCAGGTTTTTTGATCGTCAGGAGAATTACAGTCCAGACCTAAACAAATGAAAGAATCGTATTTTCTATCCGCGAACTCAATAGAAGTTATTTTACCTTTAAGCTTTGAAGACGTATTAGATGGCGCATACAGATAGTCGCCAATATTAATTACCCCATCAACAACCATGCCCGATATATATACAGGTGATTTCCCAGTAACCGTAAAAATATTATTTGCAATAAACTTTGTCATTATCTTTAACACACATAACTACATTAATTAATACACACCTCTATCATCCCATATAGTTTATTATTTCAGCCCAGCTTTATACAAGCTATCAATAAATGCCTTACGCTGCTCAGGATCTTTAAAAGGTATAACACTCTCAATCCGCTGCAGCGACAGATCGCGTCCGCTCATGCGTATCTGCTCTAACTGCCAGCTGGCTTCATCGATGTCACCAATATTTGCATAAGCAGCGGCGAGCCATATCCTCGCCTCTTCTATCTCGGGGTTAACATCTAATGCATGGCTGAAATTTTCTATCGCTTTTTCGTAATCATGCATGTTGAAATATATCTCGCCATGGATAACGTTATAGATGGCTGGATACTTTGGGTTCAACTGCATCGCCTTGCGCATCATCTTGTCGGCTTCTTTCGGATTGCCGGCATAATTCAACGTGGTTGCTAACAGGCCATAACCATCGGCAAAACTTGGGTCCAGGTCAATGGCATGCTGTGCATGAATCAAAGACTGCTTATAGTCACGCCTGAAAATATCAGCAAAACTTTTTACCCAGTAAACCTGCGGCAGATCGGGGTCGATCTCAATTGCCTTGTCGGCATATTCATGCGCCTTGAGCAGTGCCTCGGCATCATCGTCTGACCATCCGAGGTAATGATCATAAATGTAGGTCAGCGCCAGATTTCCATAAGCGCCTGCTCTTCCAGCGTCTCGCGCGAGACTACCTGACCCTGCTGCCGGGCAAGGCAGATCAGCACGGTCATCGCTTTCGGTTCGATCTTATGTTCGACGTCCCGGTTTGAAATTCGCCCGGTTGTCGGGTCGACAAACCAGTCACCGACATAAAAGGTTTCTTCAGCGCTGATCGTTTGCTTTTCAGACATGTTGTGACTCGAAGAAAGTTCGTCCATTTACCATAAACAGCAATCATAACTGACTGATTTTATTATTCATAGAGTATTCATCGAAAAATCATCAAGCTTTCGCCGCAAATAAAGCGACGGTTTTTCATACGATGGTGTCGTCAGTTGAACTTAATTACACAAACGGAGAAAACCATGAACACACAAAAACGATCCAGCAACCTTTTCCTGGCAATCACTACGGTACTCGCTGTCGGTGTTTTAACCGGCTGCCAGTATTGCGAACCGCTGCTGATGGCAACGTTGGTTATCGGCCTTATAAACAAGGGCCTTGCATACTCACCGTTTGCAGGATCAATGCGCGCAGAGTCAAAGCACTTTAACCAGTAATTTAATTAACAACCAAGAGGATAAAACCATGAAAAAACTACTCGTACTGATTTACGGCATCACTAACTACAACCTGGGCTCCGCTGCACTGGTCTACCTGATTGCTTTTTTATTTAACCTGTTTGTTCCGTTCACCATCGATTCCGGCGAAGCGGGCAATGCCTGGCTGGCAGTTGCCATCAACCTGGGGTTGATCACGCTGTTTGGTCTGCAGCACAGCATCATGGCAAGGCCTGCATTTAAAAAACGCCTGGCACGTTATCTGCCCGCAGCGGCTGAACGCAGTACCTTCATGCTCGGCGCTGCCGTGGTTACCTTTGCACTGTGCCTGTTATGGCAGCCGATTCCGCATGTTTTATGGCAGGCCGATAACACCATGCTCTACAACACGCTGCTGGCTATCGGTTTAAGCGGCTGGGCGCTGGTGTTTTATTCCACCTTCCTGATCAACCACTTCGACCTGTTTGGCCTGCGCCAGGTATGGCTGTATTTTGTCGGCAAGGAATATACCCACCTGCCCTTCAGGCTGAACTCGTTATACCGCTACGTTCGCCACCCCATCATGACCGGCGTGTTTATCGGCATCTGGTTTACCCCGGTGATGACGGTTGGCCATCTGCTGCTGGCGCTGGGCATGTCGACTTATATCATCATCGGCGTGTACCACGAAGAGAAGGACCTGATCCATGCGTTCGGCGACCGTTACCTGCGTTACATCCGCTCTACCGGAAAGTTCTTACCTTCACTGGTTAAGAGCAACCGGATTGATAATACCTTGAGTTCCGAGGTTTAAACGATTAAAGGGGTCAGATCTATTTTAAAAAACTAAAAAGATCTGTCCCCTTTGTTACCCGCTCATCATTCAGCGTAACGATTTCACCCGTGTTTTTATTAAGACAAAACATTACCCCCTTTTTTATTAGATATTCAGTTAAAATGCGCGGGATTATAATTTTAAGAAACATTAGGAGTGTTTAATGATGAATATAAAAAATTTAATATTAGTAATGGGATTTTCAATAATTAGTGCGTGTGCATCAAACGAAGCAACTATGGATGCTGATGAAAGCAATGCAGAAATGGCAAAAGCTGAGCCAACTGCTGCTATGGAAGAGTCAAAAGCAGAAGAGCCGGTAATGAAAGAAGAAGCGCCTGTAGAAGAAGTAACTGAAGCCGCTGCAGAAGCTACTGAAACTGCTGCAACAACAGAAACTGAAGTTACAACTAGCGACTCAGACAACCTGGTATCGACATGTACAAATGGCGATCAGGTTCGCATCATCACTGTTGTCTATGACAATGAAGCTACAGACACCGTTTGTGAAGTAACCTATGAAAAATCAACTGGTGTACAAACATTATGGACAGCAAATTCTGACAGAGATTACTGCCTGGATAGAGCGACAGAATTTGTGCAGAAACAGGAAGGCTGGGGATGGACCTGTAATAAATTAAAGTAATACAAAAAGATTAAAGAAAAAACTACAGGGGGCGCTGGCAACTGATAATTGTCAGCGACCCCTTTAATCTTTTTGAATTCCAGGACTTTTCTTGATGTACGTGTAATACAACGGTAACCCAACAAATAATAGGCCGCCTACCAAGTTACCTAATATTGTGGGTAACTCATTCCAGATAAGATAATCCGCGACAGTGAATCCCCCTCCCATGATCATCGAAAATGGGAACAAAAACATATTAACAATCGAATGCTCAAATTCCATATAGAAGAAGAGCATAATGGGCATCCACATTGCTAACATTTTACTCGTTGCTGAAGTGGATATCACAGCACCAACAACCCCCATCGATACCATCCAGTTACACAACATGCCGCGAATGAAAATCGTTATCCAGCCATCAAGGCCGTA
Source organism: uncultured Gammaproteobacteria bacterium (assembly GCA_963752725.1). GTDB lineage: Bacteria > Pseudomonadota > Gammaproteobacteria > SZUA-229 > SZUA-229. Next base: position 21,396 of record CAVWAI010000017.1, on the reverse strand, counting down.
TTTTTTGTAACCCAACGTTCTGGACTCTCCAATAGCACCTACTTTCTCTGCGATGGCTCCACCATCAACGTTATAACCATAGGTAAAAACAAAAGACATCAAGAACGCAACAGTTAGCGCTCCTGCAAAATTCCCCAGAAAAACCAACCCCCAATTACGTAAAACTTTTTTGATCGTCACGCCTTGCCTTTTGTCGAGCCATGCTAAGGGGACCAATGTGAACACCCCTGTCAGTAAATCAAACTTCATCAGATACAACATAATAAACCCGACAGGGAACAACATAGCACCTAGAAGCGGAGCCCCCGTCTTAACAGTAACAGTGATAGCAAACACAGCTGCAAGTGCCAGTATTGCCCCAGCCATATAGGCACGTATCCATGTATCTTTGCTCGACATATGAACTTTTGACTCGCCCAACTTAACCATCTTTACTACAAATTTGCTTGGTTCTAAATAAGCCATAATTAATCTCTCACAATTTTAAAAAAGTATAGCAAATTACAAAATCCGCCAGGAGTGATATTTCAAACAAGCTTGATAAAAGGTCGCACCATCTGGCTGACTTGATTGTTGATTATCATAGAGAATCAATCAATGCTTTGGCAAGATACAATAAGCTAATGATTAGACAGTGAACTCAATGGAGTCAGACCCCACTGAGTTCACCCACTATTTTTTAATCCATTCAGCAAAGCTGTCATCCGAATCTGTCTGGCTGCAGAGTAAAAAAGGGGACGGAGGGATTATTTTTTAATCCCTCCGTCCCCTTTAATTGATTACCTGCATCTGTGTAGACAACAAATGATAATTTTAATTACTGCAAGATGCTGGAATCAGGCCATCGCTTATGTCAGTTTTATTTTTGCCCACAGCCTCCATTCCTGAAACAGGTGTTTCGGATCCGCAAAGCCATGAAATAGGGCTTGCAGGACTACCAGTAACAATTGCAGGGCGCAATGATACTATCTTATTCTGCAGCGGTTTAGACACTTTGTTACCAAGCGTAATATGTATGGCGCCATCTTCTATTTCCATTCTCAATATTTTATTACCGATTAATAATTCTGGCTCAGGCACACCGGCTTCCTTGTTATCGGATGGAAATGATAGTTTTGAACTGTAGTAGCCTGAAACGTCATCACGAATATTTTTCGCCAGGCGAATAGCTTCAGCTACATCATTACGTTGACGCTGGTGAAGATATGATGGCATGGTAATAGTTGCCAGGATAGCCACTATCGCAACCACAATCATTAATTCAACTAAGGTAAACCCAAAGCTCCTCAGTAAACTTTTCTTTATATTGACATCTATGATCATTATTTTAACTCAGGATTTTTCTGTGCTCAAATCTACTCTTGGGAAATTCTATTCAGGATTCATATTGCTCTCTGAACGGTATGACTGAAATAGTCCTTCAGCAACTCTATATCTACGTCATAAGTAAAACAACTATCATTCAGATATTTGACATGACTTTTATGACTTGCAATGTTTTGAGATATTCTGCCTAAGTTTATTAATCTTTTCTTTGTATTCTTTCAATGAAGACTGGCCCCTATATTTATAATTGCTACATGATTTAGGATTCTCAACTCTGTAAGATCTTTCATTACAAAAGAATGCCTGGTAACGATAACTTGATTCCGTCAGCTTCTGTAATTGTGACTTATAGCTTTCGCAGTAACTTGTACTTTTGTAGTTTTTCTTGTTCGGTGAAGATTTGTTTGACAAGCTGGCATCAGGATTGTGTTTTTCATTGTACTTCGCTTTTTTATACTCACGCTGAAGTCTTGTTAATTCATATTTTAGCTGTTTGCGTTCATAGTCACTTTCTGCTGCGTTATATTTGGCCTGGGTAATTTTTACCTGGTGTTTAAGTTTTGTGCTTAGCGGGATTTCATTCGTATCACTTTCAGAATCTAGTCTCTTTAGACTATCATCCATTTTCTGTTGTTTTTTCGATACCTTGTCAATATATATGTCTAACTCAGTATCCAGGCTGCTGACATCTATCTTTAAATTTTTGAGATCATGGTTAACGCTTTTTGCAGTGATATACGTAAGATCTGGTCTTCCAGTAGAACTAATAAAGGACTTTTTTTTCTGTATGGTAATCTTCCCGCGGTTCCTTTCCAGAATAAAATTTACAACGTTAGTTTTCCCATGAGTTTCAAATATCTTACTGATTGTATTTTCATCATCAGTTGATGCAAAAGAATAAGTGAAGTGAGCATTAAAAATAAAAAAGACAAAAGTGACAATCTTCAAGAATGATTGGAGGCTAACCATTTGCATTATATTTCCGTATTTTTAATAAAGTATATACTTAGTAGATAGATGAAGAGGAGAGTTGAATTTAAGTGGCGCTGTTTGTTTCTCTGCGATTAGAGAAAGGTCGCCATATTTAAGAACAATAGATTCATATACCGTAGCCGATAGTTATCTTATAAATTCCTTTCCCTCTAGCCATCAAATGTGTAAATAGCGAACATAAATTTGCAGCCAGGCACACCAGTAATCAGAAGATACCTTCGGTGGAAAAGCATCTTCCTAATTAAATAGATACTAGCATATTTTTTTATATTGGAGAGCATTTAACGAATTAAAAGGCTCTAACCACTTTAATGCGCTTGTTATATAGATCCTTCCCCCTTTTTACTCACGCGCCTGACGTACCTGCTAATAATATGGAATTTAAATCGCTGTTATCTTCTGTTTAACGCAGCGTTGACATTTATAAACAGTGACTAGCTTGCCCTGTTTAACATCAAACTTTTTTTCTGTAAGAATTTTCCATTTATGAAAACCGCTGCGGCAGAGTGATTTGCCTTTGTGCTTTTCAGCCGGGGTCTTTTTTTTGAAAGCGAGGATGTCTGCCATAACGTGTGTATTTTAGTACATATGAATGAAATTATGTCATCTTAAAATGAATATGGCCAGACTCGATTGCCTTATTTTTTGCAAAAAAAGGGAACGGATCTTTTTAGCTTTTAAATAGATCGCACCCTTTTGCATCAATTTATTTTTTCAATGACACCGATCTGCATATTAACATCACCAAATGCGCCGCCATCATAACTTCTGAGCAGGCTGTAGACGAAGAACAGGAAGGTCTTGCCACCGACCGCTGCGATGGTCGGCTCCCCTACTACCGATATACAGCCGATGTCCGTGCAGGAACCGCCGCCATCGATAATACTTACCGTATCTGTCCACGAACCGCTTGCACTGCATGGTCCGCCAAGATAGTCCGAAGAAACGATGCCGCTGTCTCGGTGAATATAGAGCGTGCTACCGTCAAAAAACGGCATCGCCTCGCTCGCGGCTGGCAGATCCAGCTTATCCGTTGGCAGCTGCGTGATAGTGCTCCATGTACCCGAGGGAAAAGTACCTGCCGTTAACTGGTAATAAAACAGGTCAAGCGTCGGATCCAGATTTTTCTCATTATCGACCCAGACAGAATTCACCGAACCATCCGCGTTAGAGTGAAGATGAGGATTACCTTGAGTACCAATATGCGAAGGGAAATTGAGTACCGTGGCTGTCGTCGATGTTCTCGTCATGCCGGCCGCGGTAGAAAAAGTTATCAGGTCATTTTCCTGCCAAGAGTAATCGGCGCAGTATAGATATCAGCTTCACCGTCACCCAGTTCATCGGTCGGATCGTTGAACGCGAACAGGATAGTCGCGCTGTTAGCTGAATTAATCCGGGGGTACAGACCAAACGGGTTAAGCAAGGCTTCCTGGTTATCGTCGACAGACACCCTGAAATGCTGCTGGTAAGAGCTATCGGCCTGTCTCTTGAAACCATAGAATAATGTCGGCGGGCTAAACAGATCTAACCCGCCATAAAATGCTGTGAAGTGATTTCATGACAACTTATTGTAGTCCGCTTTCCAGAGACTGCCCTGTTTGATTACGCTAAAATGAACAGGTCTGCCCCATTAATGCTATCTATGCACAATCGATAAAACCGTATGACTCCAGAACGTTTAGCCATCATCAAAAAAAGCCTGGATATGCGGCAGACCGATCTTACCGTGGTGATGGAGAATGTTCGCAAACCGCATAACCTCGCCGCCGTGGCGCGCACACTCGAAGCCGTCGGCGGGCTTGAGATCCACGCGATCACCGAACTCACGTCTATCCGTCTTACACAGATGTCGGCGGGCGGCTCAAAGAAATGGATAAAGGTGAACAAGCACCCCTCCACCGAACAGGGGCTGAATCATCTGAAGCAACAGGGTTTTCAGATCGTCGCGACCAGCCTCGGTGAAAACTCAAAAGATTATCGCGAGCTCGATTACACCATACCGACCGCCATACTGGTCGGTGAAGAACTCGAAGGCATCAGCGAGCAGGCGATACAGATGGCCGATGAAAACATCAGCATCCCGATGATCGGCATGGTGCAGTCGCTGAACGTATCTGTCGCATCAGCACTGGTGCTCTACGAAGCCTATCACCAGCGGATGGCTGCAGGATCGTATGACAGCCGTTCACTGGATGACGACACTTATATGACCTTGCTCTTTGAAGCCTGTCATCCAAAGATTGCAAACTGCTGCCAGCAGAAAAGGATTCCTTACCCGGCCATCGATGAAGATGCACAGATACTTGAACCGCTAATCGGCAGCCTGGCGAACTCGGATGACAGCTTTGCTGAATGGATCAAGAAGAACGATATATGAGTGTAATGCGGCAATCATGGAGACCAGGGAGTCTGGCCCATTGATTGCGCCATTGATTGAACAATTACTCTCTGAACACTATTTTCACAGATATATCCTATACTCAGATAAGGTGAATCGAGCCTTGCTCATTCGACGTGAAACATCAAACAACGGCATGAATTTCAGGGTACTGTATGAGCGACGCAAAGACCGATAGACCAGAAATACTGTTCGTAGATGATTCCCAAACAGCGCGTGCCGTTGCAAAAAATATACTTTCAAAACAATATGCCGTACACGAAGCTGTAAATGGTAAAGATGCCTGGGAAAAGATAGAGAACAATCCCGATTACGCTGTCGTCTTTGCAGATATACAAATGCCGGAAATGAACGGACTGCAATTACTTAAGCATATTCGCACATCACCAGACAGACGCATTGCGCAGAAACCAATCATCATGATCACCGGCCACTCCGATTCACATGCCGCCATGCGTGCCGTGTTTGAAATGGGTGCAACCGGTTTTATTTCAAAACCTTTTAGCGATATCGACCTGATCAGCTGCGCCTGCTCTTATATCAATCTTAATCAGAGACTCAACCAGCTTGAAGATATGTTAGGCATAGATCGGCAATCTGGGCTGTACAATGCTTCACATTTTGATAGCGAAGGCAGCAAAGCGCTTTCCATGGCAATGCGCCACAAACTAGAACTTGCGGTCGCCTACATCGAGCTTAAACCTTCTTCTGTAATCAGTTACAACCAAAGCAATTCAGTTACAACGCAAGTGGTCGTCGAAGTGGGTAAACGCATCCGGAACCATCTGCGTGATGAAGAGATCGTTGCACGCATCGGCGCTTCAAAGTTTTCACTTCTATTACCCGTTACCAGTTGTGCCAATTCTAAGACGGCCATCAAACGTGTACAGAAAATGGTCAGAAGCATGAAATTCGCTATCAATGAAAACAAGATGCGGTTTGATATAGCCGTTGGAATATCCAGTATCGATCACTATGATAACGACCTGACATTTAAAGATCTCTGTAAGAATGCAGATACCGCCCTGCAAAAATCGATCGATAGTAATAAAGGGGATATAGTCACTCATTGTAAAGATAGCCAAACTGATGCCGAGTCAGGTAAAAAAGTCCAGCACGATTATTTCCTGAACAAATCATTGCCATTCATCATAGATGGCAACTTTAAAAAAATACCCGATGACCATCTCGATCATATAATGGGCATATTAAAACCTTTTATAAGATACGCCGCCCTCAAAGACAGTACTTCGAAGTAGAACAACGCATATGTCTATGGATGGTCGGTAGAAATCAAGGAGTCTGCCCCTATTACCACAATTAAAAGACGAACCTGTTGAAGTAGAAAGTTTCATCTGACCCCATTTATTTGCCACTTATGATTCGATCAATCGTCACCATCCCGTTTAATCCTAATCCCTCCGTTCCCTTTAATTGCTTAAGGTTACAACTTCAATAACCAGGTAACCCCACATTAAAAGAAGTACTAACCAACTAGAGAAATAAACAGCAATTCTCTGTTTTAATTTGTTGCTTCCAATATGGATATAAGCGTGTGCTGCGCGTAGAAATACATATGCCCATGCCAATAATAGAAATGACATTGATTGCTCACCAATAATCATAGCAGCGAGGCACGCAACATAAAATAAAGTCGGTGCTTCGAAAATATTGGTAACATGCTGAGATAGCTTGAGTAATTTATCTGTCTCCACTTCTCCTTGATATGTCTTGTAATAGAAAGGGCTTATTTCACCATTGCGGACAGATTGAACACGATTTCTAAAGAGCACAATCAATACAACGAAGGTGATTATTACCATAGAGAACATGGGATATATCAGACTAAATTCATTCATTTTTTTGAATACCGTTTATACAGTGAGTTTACGATAAGAATGATAAGAAACTTTCTTTTAAAAACATAACGTTTGAGCAGTGGGTCAGACCCTTTAACTTTAACAGGAAAAAGGTGAATCTGTTTAAGTAGAAAGTTTCATCTGACCCCACTTATTATGCCAGTAAGTTAAGGAAAATCTATGTCATGGTAGGGTGCGCCATGCGCACCAAAATGCCAACAGGTCGGTATTTACATGGTGCGCATGGCGCACCCTACTTCGACAAAACACTTAACTTACTGGCATTGTCTCTGACCCTATTTTTCTATTCCATACACCCCACTTGTAATTCAGACGTCCATCTTATATTATATTTAAGACGATCATCTGAACTACAGGAGAAATCATGAAAACTATTCTGATAACAGGGGCCAATGGCTTTATTGGCAGCCACACGCTCAACTATCTGCAGCAACTATCCGACAACCAGTCAGCTGGTATCAATCTGATAGCGGCCTGCCGGGATAAAACCAGACTGCCTGACAATTACACGGGTGAAGTGCGTGAAGGTGATCTACGCAGTGCCAATTACCTCGCAACACTGCTGGACGATGTAGATGTCGTTGTAGATGCGATGGCCTGGAGCTCATTATGGGGCCGCAGCAAAGACTCCAACGATCTGTTTTATCAACCAACGATGAAGCTGATCAATAAATACCTGCAGAGCAAGGCAACACGTTTTGTTAATATCAGCACGACATCAGCCGCCGCACCCCAGCACTCAGCAGATGCAATGGCGCCAGGCATACCGAGAAAGTTCTGGCCGCATCTGTGCAATATCGTCAAGATAGAAAAATATTTACGCCAGCACGCGTCAAATGAAAAATCCGTGGTCAACCTGCGCATGGGGATCTTTGCCGGTGAGCATTACGCATTAGGACTACTCCCAATCCTGCTTCCTCGCCTGAAAACACACCTGGTTCCGTGGGTGAATGGTGGCAATACACACCTGCCGCTGGCAGATGGGCGGGATTATGGACAGGCAATGGCACGTGCAGCACTTACTCCCGGTTTACCCGGCTACAACGCATTCAATATAGTCGGCAAAGAGATACCGACCATGCGAGAAATCATCACATTTCTGCACGATGAATTCGGCTACCCGATGCCGCATTTCAGTGTGCCCTTTTCTATGGCTTATCCATTTGCCTGGTTAATGGAAACCATAGACCCGGTCGTACCGTGGGAACCGCTGATAGTACGCAGCATTATCCACTTGCTGGAAGAAACCAATGCAGACAATAAACGCGCAAGCGAAGTCCTTGACTACCAGCCACAACACGACTGGCGTGAAGCCATTCGTTTACAGCTAGCAGAAATGTCGACACGGCAAACCCGACCGATGAAAATGGCCAAAGCCAGCTAAATTATGTATTGCCGCATGAACCGTATATCGGTATGGTACTGCTTATGGCATCACGCGAAAAAACCGAACAAATCAGGCAGCAAATCATAAAATCAACTGACGATTTACTCTATCGCAAAGGCTTCAACCTGATGTCGTTCAGCGACATTGCCGAAGCTGCCAATGTTCCTCGCGGCAATATCTATTACTACTTCAAAACCAAGGATGAGGTTCTGGCCGCCATCATCGAGTACCGCATCGAACAGATGCAAAACATGCTGAATGACTGGGATAAAACCATAAAAACGCCATTAGAAAGATTAAAGCGTTTCGCACAAGTGCCCTTAAAGGAAATGGACAACGTAACACAATACGGTTGCCCAATGGGAACGCTAAACGCCGAGCTAGGAAAAACGCAATACGAATTACAGCACATAGCCCGAATGCAGTACGATACATTCCTTAAATGGCTAAAAAAACAGTTTAATGAATTAACGCCCGACAAAAATGCCGGAAACCTGGCATTGCATTTACTGGTACAGACACAGGGCCTGTCAGTTGTAGCGCACAGTTATGCCGACAAAACTTTAGTGCGAAGAGAAGTGAAGAATATTGAAAACTGGCTGGAGTCGCTGGTTTGAAAAGGCCTTAAATGTTAAAGGGGACAGATCTATTTAGTTTTTAAATAGATCTGTCCCCTTTAGTTTTTATGTGTTTATTTCTAAACTGATACAACTTTGTTTGCACAAGGACCTTTCTGGCCCTGGCCTACTTCATATTCTACCGCCTGGCCGTCATTAAGAGAGGCGTAATCTCCACCGCTTTGAATTTCTGAATGATGAACGAAAAGATCTTTACCACCATCTTCAGGAGTAATAAAACCAAAACCTTTACCTGCATCGAACCACTTTACTGTACCTTTGCTCATAATATATTCTCTAAATAATTGGTGAAATTTTAAACTTTACATATTCGAATTCACCGGATCGAATATGTAAATGAAATTGTTCTACGAAAACGCATAAAATTACGACAACATCATACACGCACCATCTTTTTATACAACAACGTTAAAAGGGTAGATTCACCCTGCCCCTTTTATTTTTAATAGGTATACTTACGTAAATAAAACATCGACTGCATTACGTATTGTGTGGACACCACCCTTGCTTATTCACAATCTGCCATTCTATTGCTGGATCAGACTTATCTGCCGATGCACATCGCTGGCAGCTGTAACACTACTGGTGGCATGCGCCAAACCCTATGTGCACCCCTCAGGTGACGATCACACTTTACCGAAGCTTGCGGAGTCCTATGCCCTGATGGAGGACGGCTACGTCCTGCCGCTGTCGCGCTGGGAAGCGAGTCGGGAACACGCAAGCCGTACTGCTGTCGCTACATGGACTCAATGACTACAGCCACGCTTTCGATAACCTCGGCCAGTATCTGGCCAACCGCGGAATCACTGTTATCGCCTATGACCAGCGGGGATTCGGCAATACTGAAGGGCGCGGCTTATGGCACGGCAGCGAACGACTGAGCGCCGACCTGGTTACCATGACCGCGCTGTTGCGCAAGAAATATGCCGGTATTCCACTCTACTTGCTGGGTGAGAGCATGGGCGGCGCGGTGGTGCTGTCATCCCTCGCCACTACACCACTCGATGTTGACGGAACCGTGCTCGTCGCTCCAGCGGTCTGGGCGCGTAGCACCATGCCCTACTATCAGCGGTTTGCACTGTGGATTGGCGCCCACACGTTTCCGGGCACACAACTGACCGGTGAAGGACTGGATATCAAACCCTCGGACAATACAGACATGTTGCAGGCGCTGGGACGCGATGACCTGGTGATCAAGGCAACCCGTATCGATGTGTTGTACGGTATCAGTAACCTCATGGACAGCGCCGCGCTAGCGTCGAGCGGAGCACATGGCAACATTCTGTTTCTGTATGGGAAACATGATGACATCATTCCCGCAGAACCCACCTGCCAGTTGTTTGAAAAGCTCTCGGCTAATGGCACAAGCCAGTTGTCGGCAGTCTATCTACGAGCAGGGTTACCATATGCTTACCCGCGACCTGCAGGCAGCGATGGTGTTGGAAGACATCGCCACATGGATAGAGCAATACGAGAAATACGGGATTCCCGGCAGCGAAATGCGAAGCTATTGCGCCAGGCTAAACGGGACTGACTAATCGTGACAAATAGGGATGGAAGAATTTTAATCGTGGTCTGACCACTATTATTCTTTAATTAAAATGTGACATATATCATATGACGTTTGCCATTTTTCTTATAGTGTCTGAACTCACAGAATCATACTGGCAAAGCTATTATCAAATATTTACCTGACGGCACAAGATCATGAACAAAAAAGTAAAAACAGAAAAAATAAAAAAAACAAAAGCCCAAACAAAGCGTTATGAAAAAGAACTGTTTAATCTCCAGCTTGAACTGGTAAAACTTCAGGCCTGGGTCAGTCACACGGGATTAAAGGTCGTGGTTCTTTTTGAGGGACGTGACGCCGCCGGAAAAGGCGGCGTGATCAAACGTATCTCGCAACATCTCAACCCGCGTATCTGCCGGGTGGCGGCCCTGCCTGCCCCCACAGAGAGAGAGCAGACTCAGTGGTATTTTCAACGTTATACGCCGTTGCTTCCCGCTGCAGGAGAAATGGTTTTATTTGACCGCAGTTGGTACAACCGCGCTGGCGTCGAGAAAGTCATGGAATTTTGTAGCGAGGAAGAATACCAGGAGTTCATGCGCTCATGTCCCGAGTTCGAACGTATGCTGGTTCGCTCAGGCATAATCCTGATCAAATACTGGTTCTCAGTTTCAGATGAAGAGCAGGAACACCGCTTTCAAAGCCGTCTCAAAGAACCCCATAAACGCTGGAAATTAAGTCCGATGGATCTGGAATCACGCAAGCGATGGGTTGAGTATTCAAAAGCAAAAGACCAGATGTTTGCCCATACGGATATCAAGCAGGCACCCTGGTATGTGGTTAAATCTGACAATAAAAGACATGCTCGGATTAATTGCATCGCTCACCTGCTGAGCTTGATACCCTATGAAGATTTAACCCCAGAACCGATAAAACTGCCAAAAAGAGAAGAAGGTGTCGGTTATGTCAGACCGCCGATGTCCGACCAGACATTTGTACCGGATTATTTCTCCGGGTCTAAGTAATTCTAACAACCGAACTTACTTGATTTAGCGAAGCGTTCAGAAAAGGAGAAAAGGGGTATATTCAGCGCGAAGAATCTGCTGCCAGATGAAATGAAAAGGTAGTGCCCTGGTTGATCTCGCTGCGCACTTTTATCACGCTGCCATGTAACTCGAGGATACGTTTTACGATAGCGAGACCGAGGCCTGCATTGCTGCTGCCGGTACGGTTAACATCCTGCTGATAGAAGCGATCGAATATACGAGAGACATCCTCCTTCGGGATGCCGCAGCCAGAATCAGCGACACGTACCACGACGTTGCCGGAATCGACTTCCACACTGATCACGATTCTACCGCCAACGGGTGTATGGCGAAGTCCATTCTCGATCAGGTTCTCCAGTACACGCTGCATCATCGCAATATCGCCATATATCAATGGTGCGTCGGGGCTCAGGGCAGCTTCGAGCTGAATAGATTTTTTCTCCGCCTGCAGCAGGAACGACTGGGTCACATCCTGCACCAGTTCACCCATGGAAAACGGTTCGGAGTAGACCACTGATTCACACGAATCCAGCCTGGCTAGTTCGAACAGCTGCTCGACCAGCCTTCCCAGATGCTTGCTATAACTCAACGCGGTTTCCAGATATTGCTTTTGTTCCTGCGGGCTAAGCGTGTCTTTTTTTAGCAGCATGGTTTCCAGGTAACCGCGCATGGTGGTTAACGGTGTGCGCAGATCGTGTGAGATATTGGCTACCATTTCTCGTCGCATGCCATCGGTGCGTTTTAATTCGTTGATTTGTTCGTTAATCTTTTCGGCCATGGCATTATACTGCTGGCCTAAGGCATCGATTTCATCATTAGGTTTTCCGGTATCGGGAAAACGTATCGACAGCTTGCCTTCCATGCTGCCGCCAGCATAGTCGCGCATTACACTGCCCAGCAAACGCAGGCGGCGTGTTTGCAGCGCAAAAACGATCAGGCCGCCTAGCAAGGCGGTGGCTAGAGCAACGGCTAGTACCTGAAGCGATGAGTCAAAGATATAACTGTTGCCCAGCATCTGTACTACGTCATCATATTGTTCGCTGCCGAGCACGATATACAGATAACCCTGCAGACCATTTTCATTACTAATCTTCGCGGCCGAAAAAACTTTTTGTGTTTCAGGGTTACGAGGATCATCGCCTTTTAATGGATACCTTGCATCATCAGCAAAAAATAGTTGCAGCGGTTCCAGGTCGACCTGCGTTCTTTTTACTTTCCCTTCCGGTGCGTTGTACCCCATGATCTGCCCCTGTTTGTCGAGCAGGTATAACTCGATACTGGGATTGATGATCATCAGGTCATGAAACAGCGGGTCTGCCGCTGCATAGTTGATCATCTGATCCTGGATCAGAGTTTGTTCGGCGACGATATGTTCGGCTAATGTGCTATTAAGCTTTTGTGCCACTTCCTGCTGGTACTGCGTACTCGAGTGGCCGATGAGTTGTATGAGGATAAGACCGACCAGGCATAACAGCATGAACAGGGTCAGCGCCAGCCGGCTATAGAGAGTACGGAATATCATGCTGTAGATTCTTGCGACTGATACGAGAACTTGTAACCGACACCCCAGATGGTGATCACGAATTGCGGTTTTGCCGGGTCTGTTTCTATCTTGGCTCTAAGCCGATTGATGTGTGAGTTTACCGTGTGCTCATAACCGTCATGACCATAACCCCATACGCTGTTCAATAACTGGGATCGGGTGTAGACGTGCTCGGGGTTATTGGCAAAAAACCATAACAGGTCAAACTCCTTGGCAGTTAGTTCGACACTGCTATCGCCGAGTAACACCTGCCGCTTATCCGGGTCGACACAGAGATGACCAAACTGTAATTTTTCAGATTCGTCGCTTACAGAATCCGACTGGTATTGTTCAGAACGGCGGAATATGGCATTAACCCTGGCCACCAGTTCAGGAACACTAAAAGGTTTGATCAGGTAATCATCCGCCCCGGCTTCAAGTCCCAGTACTCTGTCCAGCTCAGAAGTTTTGGCCGTCAGCATCAGGACCGGGGTATAGTTTTTTTCACTGCGCATGAGCCGACAGACATCCATACCGTCTATTCCGGGTAACATAAGATCCAGTATCACCAACTGATAATCACCAGAGAGCGCCATTTCCAGTCCGGTCTTGCCATCGGCAGCGTGCTCAGCCTGCATGTTTTTACCCCGCAGGTTAACCATCACCAGGTTAGCGATATCAGGATTGTCTTCGATGACCAGTATTTTTTTCTTGGTAGCAGTTATAGACATAGCTGCTACGACACTATGTATTTGCAATTGTTCGTTCTATATAAAAATAATATTTAGCTTAACAGTCAAATATCACAGAAATATCACGATAATATAAAAAGGGCGCTGACCCCATTGATTATTTAAATGAAAAGAACGTAAAGGGGACGGAGGGATTATTTTTCAGGATCGGTTAATTTTGCCTACATGGACGTAGGTAGTAGAGCAACGCATACTGCCATGGATGGCAGGTAGTAGAACAATGCAGGAGCAATTGTCGAGGACGCTTACATGGATGTAAGTGGTAGAACGACTCAGGAGACAAAGTCGAGCAGTTGCCGATAAATCCCTCCGTCCCCTTTAATTCTTTGCTACCATTGATTAACAAACCTTGAACAGATGTTCACTCTACCTTCTTTATATCAACGGTTTCGCAAACATCCCTGGCGTGCTCAAGAAATTTTCTTCAGTGGTTCTATAACTTCTGATAAAGCTGATTGCGGAATACTGCTGTTGTCACCAATAAGGATATCTGAGAATGTTTCACTGAAATCATCAGTCTCAAATATACGTATTGCTTCTTTTTGGGTCTTTCCTAAATTACGATGATTTCTGTTTTTCTCATGCACTGATTCGTTCTGAACTTTCTTTTCATAGGTTTCATCAAAACGGACAATATGACTATTCCTGCTCTCTATCGACATATTCAATGCATACTGTGACTGGATACAGTATTCACCAAAAGTAAGGTATTTAGTCACTACATCACTAGATTCGGTAGATGTTAAACCGATTGCCAGCTTGAATCGCTGAACACCATCAGCGAACTGGAAGGACAGTTGATCCGCTGCCTGCCTTAGTTGGCTTGCAACAATATTGGCTTTGAATATTTTGGTCCCCGGAAGCAGGACAGCAAATTTTCCAGTTCCTACAACGGATATAATTTCTTCCTCGCGTAAAGAACTTTCAAGCAAGTCCTGTATTTCATCTGCCACTTTACTCATCAACTTACTTCCATGTCTCTCGATATAATCCTCGACATGCGCAATTTGGATATACATGACAGAGGCATGGATACCATGGCGCTGAGAATAAGCAATGGTTTTATTACCGATTATAGATAAAATGCGATTATCGTGAAGTCCACTTAGAACATCTTGTGCAATATCATTTTCTATAGCGGTAATAGCCCGGTCCTGCCTGGTATAGGATCCCGCGCAACAAAGGATCTCTGAGCTGACTAAGGGTTTACTGATGAAATCAGTCGCCCCTACATTGTAAGATGCACGTTTTGCAGCGTCACTGTCTTCATGACCAGTAATAATAATAACTGGAATACTTGCTATGCGCTCGATATCAGACTCTCGTATACGCTTAAGTAACAACATACCGTTAAGCACAGGCATGTGCATATCAGCAAAAACAAGTGTGATTGATTTGTCTTCTAACAGGGCCTCCCAAGCTTCTTCACCGTTACTTGCCATGACACATTCATAACTGTCATCAAGATGTTTGGCAATCATTGATCGTACAGTTAAAGAATCATCAACGATTAATACTTTAATTTTATTGTCCATGTAACACCATCTCCTCTAGGATTTTCTTTAGTTATTATATGTGCAAAATATATGCCACATAAACAATCAATAAAAAAAGAATCAATTAACTACAGATCAAAACTCTAATAATGCCTTAAAGCCTTTCTAATAGCTGATTAGAGGCTTATCGTTATTTCTTCTCTTTGTTTATTTCTAAAGACTGTCAGTATGTTTATCAATGAAAATGAAAGAAAAGTGTCACCTTTTGAACACATACCGACATCCAGATGTCATTTCTATTAAATCATTCAGGCGCATAAAAAGTGGACTACCCCCTTTAATTGCACATATTCAGGGTCAAAAAAATAAAGCGCTGTAATACTTTTAGCTAGCTGAAGTAACATGCTACAAACCGCCTGAGCATCTCCTGTGCATACGGGGTGGATTTTCCACAGACTTCCTTTTTTAACGCTTCCGCTTCATGCGGTTCGAAATACCCGTGATGCGCGTAGGTATTGATCCGCAGAATGAATTCTTCGGTATCGCCTTCCGGGTGGAACTGGGTGGCGTACACGTTCTCACCGACACGAAACATCTGCACCGGACAGTCATTGCCGGTCATTAGTAATACCGCACCTTCGGGTGTGGAGTCGCAGGCTTCCTTGTGGCCTAGCATGACATCGATCCGATCCGGGAAGCCTTCGAGCATTTTGTCCTTACTTCCGGCATCGGTGATGTCCAACGTGACACAGCCAACGGTTTCACGGTATTTCGTGGAGATGGGAGTTCCCAGGTACAGACCCAGCAGGCCGTTACCAGAGCAGGCACCGAGGAAGGGAAAGTCTCGGGTTACCACCTGTTCGAGTAAGCGGTTGAAATCGGATTCGATCTTTTTCTGGATGCCGGATTTTTTGTTTTCGGGCGTGCTGATATCGAACGGACTACCACCGACGATGATCGCGGAGTAATCGTCGAGGTCTATGCTACCGGGGATACCGGTCTTCTCGATGCGCATCCTGCACGTGTCCTCAGCCTTCAACTGGCCATACTTCAGGAAGCAGGCGTATTCGCTATCTGCTGTAATATTTTCGGGGCGTAATTGCAGGATCAGAACAGGTTTGGCCATAATCATAGGCTATCGTCATATTATTCGAAATGATGTTGCTCTTTGTATAAAAGCGGTCTGACTGATTACTTTACATTTAAGGACTCTAACCCACTGCTGCCCCATTGATTTGATCGATCATGTCCCAGAACATTTTAATTACTTATATTTTTCACTCAGGATTTTGAATTTCTTCATAAGATCATCGCATGTCTGCTTGGGTGCTTCGCACTGACTTACAGTCTCAGTTTCCAGCTCACTCTTATCCTTGGTATAAACTATCTTCTTGAATATGGCGGGTGAGACATTATCCACTTCCGGTGCCAGAAACCAGTAAACGCGGTCTCCATTTTCCATTTTAGAAATGATAGTCCAGTCGCCCTCGTGAGTAATCTTTGCTGAAGGAATTTTTTTCAGATCTTCTACCGAACGAACGACACCTGAGGCATTCGTTTTACTATCTGTTCCAGAGCAGGCAAGCAGAAAAACAAACAGAGGTAACGTAATAATGTAATGCAAATGCTTCATATCTATTCTATTGAAATTAAACGGACAGATCTTTTTAACCTTGTAAATAGACCTATCCCCTTTAGTTATACCCCCTTTAGTTGGTTATTAATCGTGGCCTGTCCCCTATTGCCTTTAAATTTGCGCCTTAACTATCCGTTTTATTACTATTTGAATTTACCTGATACAAGAATTTTTCTAGCCTGTCGTCAGCATCAAATAAATGCACCTCCAACCAGTTTCTCAATAATTGCATATAATCCGTTCCGAAAGGAGTGTGACCATGGCCTATTTTACTTTTTAAAGTAAACAGTTGCTCCAGCAAATCAGCATGTTCTTTTTTATGATCGATAATCTCTGGAAAATTATAGGCTTCCATAATTTCTTCTTCATTCTTGAAATGCTCTTCTGCCAATGCGACAAAATCACTAAGATAATCATATGCTTGATTCACTGAACCACCTTTCGATATACAATTATCTAAGGCGTCAAGCAGATCGATTAATTGCTGATGCTCTTTTTCTAGTAATGGATGCATGACTGTATTCCTGTTATTAATTTGCGCGCAAGCATATTTGTTTGAGCACAAATTTTATTGAGGCTAACATTCGAGTTAAGTGGCCGCAGCGAAGCGGGGATCAAGCTTGAATACTTGTTATGTTAACGCTTAATAGTAGTAGTGAGCAATTAAAGCGAATTGAAGGGGATGGAGAATACACACTCTAATATTAGAAACAATTGCTCTCTGCCCCCTTTAATTCTGGCCCCAAATATTTCCTTCTATTGTTCACCGTAAATAATATTTATCAGAATTGAAATCCAGCAGTCAACCCAGTATAAAGACCTCCAGCATCTCGCTCTTTATTGAAAAGGGTTACCTTGCCATACGAATAGCGTACATCTAATCCGAGAACAAAACTCGGATTAATTTCATAATACATACCTGTTCCTAACCAAACGCCCACAGCCCTGTCATCCTGTGTCATTATATTATTGCTATCCTGGTATTCGAGTTCGGCGGACATGAATGAAACACCACCTCCGATGTATGGTTGAAATTTCGAGTTCTGGTCCATGAAGATTTTCCGTATACCTAATTGATACTCTGTGGTATGCCCCAGGTCTTTTATGCCATCATGCTTATATTCATCACCTGTATCAAAAATATCCAGTGCAATACTGATTGGCCATGAGTCTTTTTTGATATCGAATAAAACACCCATAGCGAAATGCGTGTTGAGTTCAGGCCAATCGCTGCTATCCATAATCTTCAAACCCGCAAAGCCACTAATGTGGCCAGACATCTCATCTGCATTTGTCGTAGATGTGGACAGAAGTAGCAACATTGCTATTGGTAAAAAGGGGACGGAGGAATTATTTTTTAACCACTTTATAAAATTGATCATTATTTAATCCCTCCGTCCCCTTTTAATTTTTTTTCGCCGCACTAATTGTGAATGCAAGCCTATAGTCTTTCCATATTAAGATCATGCCTGCAAAATACAAGTTCACTAATAAAGAGAAATTCCATTCCACGATATTTTCGATTTCATATGTAATATTATCAGTGACAACTAAAAAGATGCTAATAACGCCAATCATCAACATCAATATTAAAATAATGAGTTGATACTGAAGCACCTTTGGTTTTATAGAAACTTCTGGCTTATTGCGCAAAATTTTATAATGTTGATATAGCATCAAGGATTGAGCTAATGGCGTCAATGTGAAATATAACATGGCACCAGTGCTGCGCATAAAATGATTGATTTCACCTGCTGTGCCTAAGAAATCAATATAGATAAGTAGTGCAATCGAACCCGCCAATCCCAGCCAAAAAATGATCCGAGCAATATTTATGGTATGTCCGTGAAGAAGTTCTAACCAGTTTTTAGAATATAGCCAGAACAACATCAATAACACGCTGTATGTGAATACCACTGCGCGGTAAAAAAATATTGTATTACCACTTCGCCCTGCCTGACTGATAGTGGTGCAGCCATCAATGTAAGGCATGCACCAGGGGATGAATCCTTCGAAAGCGCTCAGTAAGTATGCGCAATTAGAAGCAAGCAAAGGTAATATAACTATTAATATTGCCAGTGATCTGGGCTGCATTGTATTTTACCAAAGTATAAAAAATATGAGGCATAGAAAGCACGATCTAATATCAGAAACGATTACTTTCTGTACCCTATTTTGCGTTAATGGTTCTTATTTGTCACTGACCCCTTTATTTTGAAATTGATAACGAAACGCTTCGAACAAAAAGGGGACAGATCTATTTGTTTTAAATAGATCCGTCCCCTATTACAGTCATCTTTCAACTCAGTAGCGCGTGTAGCCCACCACCAACAGCAATAACGCGATTATCGCCATAATCGCATGAAGACTAACGATAAACATGGGCGGTGGCGTACGATGTTCGCGCTGGCTGATACGCAGGACCAAAAGAATCAGCCCACCAAACAACGCCAGAACAAACAGAAACGTCGCAAGGTTGTATAACTTACTAGTAGAGTCATCCAGGACTTGCTGCCCCAGTAAGCCGATGCCCAACAACGCAACGCTGGCGTGCCCCATCGCCAGAGCTAGAGAGCTCCGACGATAGCGCATACCCAGAACCACGAGAAAAAGGCCTAGCGCCACCGCCAGACAAAACAGAATTATTGAGGCAAGAATCATAAATTTTTCTGAATAATGTCCTAAATGTAAAAAGAACGTAAACGGGACCGAGCGAACATCTTACAGTTTAACAGACACTTATAAACTTAAATAATGCTGAAAGGCAAATAACATGACCTGATCCGCGTTTACCTTCATCACATCCTACCGTACTGGATGATCAAGGAGTCTGATCCCTTTAATTCCTCTTCTTTCGAGCCTCTCCACAGTTTGAAAAAGCCGAATACCAGCAATAGAAAAAATATCATCGTTAATCCGCTTTTAACTATTGTAGAGGTGCTGGACAATGCTACCTGCTCTCTGGAAATCTCTGGGTAATTCAAAATCATTAAAACAATTTGAATATTCTCCAGGTAATCAAATATGCCAGCAATAACGGGCACAAAACAGAAATAGAAGATTCTTGAACCTTTGTCATATCTTTTTGAAAAAAGCCAGGCTAATAGCAGGAACGAAGAAATAGAAAAGAGTACTGGATAAATGAAATCTAACGGGAGTTGCGTATATAGGTATTTTTTTCTACCTTCATCACCAAGTGAAGATAGTAGCTTTATAGAATAATCATAAGAGTATCCACCAGGCGACAAATCAAATATTTTCATTTCAGGCGCATATGACTGAACGCCTGGGATCGTATAAAACAACATCACGAAATATACAGCCAACGACGGGATGAGAAGTATTAAGACATTCTTGCCATTAGCGGCGCTTAGTATTTTTTCAATGTAATCAAGCATCATCGATGCGACCGTACCTAAAGGATATTTGGGGTTAGATCAACGGGGTCAGACTCCATTGATCTGCTTATTCACCATGATAACTAATATCAATCGAGTCTGACCTCATTGATTGTATAAAATTGAACATTATTTAATCCCTCCGTCCCCTTTAATTCAGTTTTCCTAACTGTTCGAAATTCTTACCAGTAGGATTCTGGAATACCTGTAATTCAAATTCAGTCAGCACTGCCAGCAGGTGATCAAAAATATCTGCCTGAATCGCTTCGTAAGCAATCCAGTCAGTAGTATTGGTGAATACATAAATCTCTATCGCTATGCCTTTTTCGCTGGGAGCCAGCTGCCGTATCAGGAAGGTGAGGTTTTGGTGAATCATAGGATGATTCTTTAAATACGCTTCTATATAAGCTCTAAATGTTCCTATATTGGTCAACCTGCGACCATTCACAAGCGCCTGCATATTGATGTTTTGATCAGCATTTGAAGCATCAATTTCTGCCAGCTTTGCTTCCAGGTAAGGCTCGAGTAGTTTGAATGATTTAAATTTTTCAATCATCTGCTCATCGCAAAAACGAATACTCGTCTGATCGATATAGATCGAACGTTTAATACGCCTGCCGCCACTCTCAGACATACCACGCCAGTTCTTGAACGAGGATTCGATGAGTTTGTGCGAAGGGATAATTGAAATGGTTTTATCCCAGTTCTGGATTTTTACAGTATGTAACGCGATATCAATAACATCACCATCCGCACCGAATTGAGGCACTTCCAGCCAATCACCAACTTTGAACAATTCATTTGAATGTATCTGAATACTGGCGACAAACGATAAAATCGTATCTTTAAAAATTAATAACAAAACGGCCGTTAAGGCACCAATACCACTGAGCAAATAGATGGGTGATTTATCAATCACAATCGCAATAACAATAATGCCACCTAAGATATTCAACACAAGTTTACTTATCTGCAGATAGCTTTTGATATTTAAAACTTGTGCAAATTTACTTTGTCTATAAATGACATTAACTGCATCCAGGATAGCATTTATTACCAGTATTAAAACAACAACCAGTAAGGCAGTAAGAAATCGTCTAATGTAATCACTGTATTCAGGAAATAGATCAGCAGACAGATAAATGACCAATAAAGGGACAAAATAAGCCAGTCGATGAAACGCACCCTGTTCGACAAAAACATCATCCACATGCGTTGCTGTATGTTTAAACAGTTTTTTAAGGGACACCAGGATAATTCGACTGGCAATCAAATACATCAGGTAACTAACGACCAGTACCACTACAGCTAACAAATAATGATTCGTTGTAATGTTGAGCAACGTGTCTTGAATGGACATTAGCTGTTCATTCATTGGCATCTCCAGTATGAGTTTGGTGGGTTCATTCAAAAATCA
>CAVWAI010000016.1:0-100878 GCA_963752725.1 uncultured Gammaproteobacteria bacterium | reverse complement strand
CAACTCGGATATTCCCAGTAATTGCACCTCTCTTTAATTATGCTGCCATTTTATACACTGCACATAACAAGGCGCTGCACTGGAATTTCGCTACGCTGCGCTTCGCCAAATCCCGTGAGCTAAGTCGTTAGCGGTAACAAAGGAATGAAGTATTTATTTATTATTTTAGCTATTTTTTCTAATACAACTCATGCAAATGAGCTGTATTACTATTCCGTACACCCGCAATTCCTAGATGAGAAAATATTAGTATGTGATGAATATGTAAGAAATAATGCAGATGTATTCAAAAAAGACGTAAATGACTTATTAAAAGCATATGCAAGCGCTAATGCACAATATGCACAGAAACTATTATCAAAGTACGGTGACAATATACTTAATAATACTTATATAAAATCTATACTAGATTGTGGCAGTGACTATAAATTCAGTAATGGTGTAAATTACTATCGCGAGCTATTTACAAGCGCATCACTATTTCTATCCACTATTCAACACTCACTTGATGGCCAGACAAATAGGACTGATAGCATACAAGAGCACCATGAATATACTATCCATTACTTAAATGTAATACTGAGCAGTACAAACAAAACCGCTAACAAATCGTTAAACCGGATCGGCGCAAAAGACGCGCCTCCAGGTTAACTCAAACGTTATGTGTAAAAGGAAAGAACGTGGATACTAATGAAGGGGAAGTTTATTTCGCATTGAATGGCGATAATTTTGACCCAGAAGAAATGACTAAGTTTCTTGGTATCCAACCGACCTCCATATCAATTAAAGGAATTCCGATACCAAAACAAAGCTCGTCAAAAATATCTTCTGGAAAAATCATAAATGAATGCATTGATGTTTATGGAATGGCTTCATCTCTAATAGACATACTCGAACCAAAAGAAGAATTGCTTATTGAAGCAATAAAGCATTTCAATGTAAAACCACATTTAGAAGTTGTTTTATGGTTTACAGTAAATGAAGATATCTTCAACTCCAGCTATTGGTTTCGATGAAAGAACAATGCGATTTCTTGGTAAAATAGGCGCTTATGTTGATATCGATACTTACAAAAGCTAACAAGGCGCTTAAGCGGGACGAACAAAAGGCTATCGCCTTTTGTCGCCCCTTAGCTTAATCGTTATGCATTAAAAACATGAAAATTAATATCACTACATTCCTTAGTCTTGCCGTATTTGCATCAACCTGCTTTATTGCGGGATTTTTTATTGGGGACTGGACGGCATATGATAAAAAATACCACGAAACAGTAGAGGATATATATTCTAAAGAAATGTCTCATGCAATTAGTGTTTCTGATTTAATGCACAGTCTATTCACTTTAAAAACAATAAATAAATGTGAAAGCAATGGATGCGAAGATGCTAAAGCTACTTATAAAAAACTACTGAAGAAGCGGGTAAAAAACATTGAGAAAAATACAACAGAGCCAGATTTATTGCTCTATTATTCACCGTATCTAGAAGACGCTAAGGAGTTAATTAAGTAATTATGCATAAAAATGTATAACGTGACACGGGGTCTCCTTAATTCAACTGTTATGTGTAACACAACAACAAATTATCGAGAGCAAGAATGGACTCACAACTTACGCCAGAGCAACTAATTCTAATTAAGGGTTTATCTGAGGATCAACTCGAAAGCATAGATACAGCATTATTGGCCTCTGCTTGTGAGCATTGGCGCAAAGTATCCAGGATTGTTAGCATCGCTATGGATGCTCTGCCAAATAAAGTTAATGGCATACCTGATGTATTCTACTCTAAAAGAGTTGCCATATTGGCACAGGAAGGCAAGCTGCTCTCACAAGGTGATTTAAATTGCATGCGTTATAGTGAGGTAAAATTACCGTGACAACACATAACAAGTCGTTCGTGTGGGACGCTCCGCTTCGCTGCGCCGCCCCACAACTCAAACGTTATGCACAGTAAAACATGGAACTAGAATTACAAAAATTAAGGACGTATAAATATATAGAAAATATAATTTGGTTTGCAGGTATTCCAATAACTTTTATATTAGGTTATTTAATACCTGAACCAATATTTAAAATATACGGCATTTTTTTTGGCATAAGTTTAATATCTATCAACATTATTATCCTTGTCACTACAAATGCCCAAGATTGCAAAAAATATTTTCATGGCAGCAATGAGGTTTGGGGTAATACGCTACGGCGTACATGTGCACACTGTGGCCTACATGTAAGTGGCAATAATGCCTAACAAGTCAATAAACGCGGACTGTCAAACGTCGTCTTTTTCTTAAAGCCCGCTGTGCAGCCGGTTATTTCAAACGTTATATTGCTTCAAAACCATTATGAGCGAAGAAGTTAACATTAAATTATCCAAAGATGAGGCTTTAGTCTTATTCGAGTTCTTATCTAGGTATTCTGATAGCGAGATGCTGAACATAGAGCATCAATCTGAAGCAAGAGCGCTATGGAATCTTGCCTCTATATTTGAAAAAGAATTGGCAGAGCCTTTGAAAAAAGAATACGGAGAATTATTGGAAGCAGCAAGAGAAAGGCTAAGAGATGATGTTGAATAAAGAACAATATAACAAATCATTCAAGTTCGCCCGCAAAAGGCGCGGGCCGGACGCTGCGCATAAACCGCGCAGCGCCCCTTAATTCAACCGTTAGATTGAAAATAAATGAATAAAGAAGAAGCAATAAGTGTGCTTAATACATCACTTAGCAAATACAGGGCATAAGTCATACAACGAATTGCAATACCTATTGAATGAACAGGATACGCCAGAAGTAAAGACAGAATCAGGCGCAAAGTATCAATTGGAAATTCAAGCAGTATGGGATGATAAGAAAGATGGGAATCTTAGAGTAATGGGTTCTATTGATGATGGAGGCTTAAGAGCATTCAAGCCAATAACTAATGATTTCATTATTACTCCAAATGGAACATTTATAGGCGAATGACGCATATACAATCTAACAAGGCACTCCAGTTGACCACCAAAAGCGGCGCTCCTATCGTCGCTCTGCTTTTGGAGTCAACTGAGCTTAATCGTTAGATTCAAATAGATATAGAAGGAATCATATGAAGAAGTTAGTATTGATACTGATCCTGATGGTTGCATTTTCAGGAGTATCGCAATCCGAAAATGGAAAAGATGTTTCTATTGTGCTTCATGCATCATCAAAAGCAGATGTGGATACGCTGAGTGCGACTGCATTTGGTATTTCCCTCGCGGGCTCACTCAGTAAGAAGGGTGATATCACTTCTGAACCAAATGGCATATATAAACCTACTTATGAAATATTAGTGTCAGCATTTAGCTCCCAAATTCAAATCTGGCGAGAACTAAAGGAAAAGGACGATCCTAATAGCCAATATATGAATCAACTTATTTCAATCGATGATAATGGTTACTTAAAAGAATATGTTTGGTTAAACCATTCAAGTAAAGCCATTGCTGATATACCACCAGATCTTCGAGTAGCAGAGTATAAAGAATGGTCTGTTAATAACTTAGTGGGGCACATGCCTCGCATTGAAGCTAGGCTAAACCTGAGTGATTAAATCTAACAAGTCAATCGAGTTCGCCAGCAACAAACGCTGGCCGGACGCGCAGAAAGAACGCGCCGCTCATCTCAAACGTTAAGTCACATAGAGCACTGCATATGGTAATCAGCAAGCGTAGGTTAGGGATAACAATGTGGATTCTAAGTCCGGTATTTTTATCGCTGAGTGTTATGACATACATGCGATTTGCTTTAGGCTCTGCTCTTGGCCCCATGAATACTACGCTTTTATTTTTACCTGTTTCCTTTGCAATTATTGCAGGGCTTTTTTCGGTTACTGCCTATTTATGGTCACCGCCGAGAAAAAAAATATTACGTATAATTACTTTGCTTTGTTTTACAATTCCTACAACTATTTTGGCAGTATATTCGACTTATATGTCAGCCATGTTAGGTTACTTTTATCTAAATAAGGATGACTATGGTTATGTAACAATACATGGGTCTAGTAGCGCTTTGGTACCAGGTGATGTAAATGGCATATTTACTGAGATAAAAGGGTGTTTGACTAACGGACTAGGAAAGCAGAAATCGTGTGATAATGTCTATTATCTTTACGTGCATCCGATGTTGAGTGATGGCTGGAGTTTTGCAGGCGGTGGTAGCCTTGTCTATATATTTAAAGAGAAGAACAGTGAGGGCTACATCACGCGAAGTTCTGAAACAAAGGAATTTGCTTTGCAGATTGAACGCGGACCTAGCATCTCAATAGGTAATGATGAAGTATCATTGAATAATGGTGATCTCATTGTAGTAACAATTGATTCGAATTGGAATGCATATTTAGACAGTGGTGCTGCTGCATTGAATGAACTGAGTTTGCCAGACTCTACAACTGAATATATTACTTCTTGTTTGGGCGGTAAATGCACTACGCACTAGTGAAATTCAGACTTAACAAGGCAATCAAGTTCGCCCACAAAAGGCGTTGGCTGGGACTAGGCTATAAAGCCCGCCTAGCCCCTTATTTCGAACGTTAGGTGAAAATATCAATGGAAGATAAGAACTATACTGACCTGTCTGAACTAATTGGTAAGCGAGTAATCCGTTGTGACTCAGATGTGGGTGATGACAAGAGCTCATGCGAAGTTGGAATAATTGTTCATGCTTGGGTAGACCCTGATTTAGAAGCTATAGATTGCTATGTATCATTTTTCGGTAATACTTGGCCTAAGCTAGGTGAAAAACCAAGTCAAATTCCATATGTTTTAAGGTACTTCCTTTCTTCATTGCAGGAAGCTTAGTAAAAAATAATGTGTCATTCACCTAACAAGTCGTCCAACCCGACCGTTTTATACGCCGTTTCGCTTCGCTGCACTCTGTATAAAACGGCCGGTTAACTCAAACGTTATGCATAAAAAATGAAATACATTATCATTATTATAATAATTGGAATTTCTGAAATCACATTAATTGGTGAGCTTTATGATTTGTTAGGTCTAAAAGTTATGTTTTTAACCTATGCCTCTACAACTATTATTGGTGCATTCGTACTTTATCTCTATTCATCAAAAGCTAAATATGCATTAAAAGCATCAAAAAAACTAGGTAGAAATTTTAAGAAAAGAATAATGAAGTATGACCACAGACTTACTCAAAAAGAAATTGAAAAATTAAAGCCTTCTATATATATCAATGCATATATAGCTGCTGTTGCCTTAATAGTTCTACCAGGCATATTAACTGATATCTTAGGTTTAATTATTGTTTTACCATATATAAGTAAATGGCACATAAATAGAGAAATCAATAAATACATCACAAAAACATAATTTAACAATGCATAACAAGTCACTCAACCGGACGCGCTACGCTAACGCTTCGCGCGCCTGTTAGCTCAAACGTTAGAGCCACATAAAATAAATATAGGAATATTGGTAAAACATGGATAGTGCAGCACCCAAAACACTTTCAGGCTTCCTATCAATACACCGCAATAGCTCTGGTGTAATCATCAATATTAACTATCTACGCCCAGGCTTTCAAAAGCTAATAAACATGCTAATGTTGTGTAAACAAAGCTTATTTGTACCACTGCTGGCTACAGGCTCTAACAAGTCAATAAACGTAAAATTCAAGGGGTCAGAGTACTTGAAAAGGAAATGAAGGTTAAGGCATTAGAGGTTGGTGAATGATCGTTGTTGTGGCGTGTCAGTATCATTCAACAGGCTCAGAGTGTTCTTCTTTGATGAGAATGACATTGGGTAATTCCTTTTCCAGTGATTTGACAAGTGCAGGGTCAAACTGCTTTCCGGTTTCACTGCGAAAGTAGTCCATGGTGTCTTCGATGCTCCATGCCTGCTTGTAAGGGCGAACGGATGTTAATGCATCAAATACATCTGCGACTGTCGATAAACGAGCCTCGATAGGAATCTCATCACCTTTAAAGCCATTAGGGTAACCGCTGCCATCCCACTTTTCATGGTGCGATAAAGCAATATCATGTGCCATAACTAGTAGTGGTGATGTGCTGCCAGCTAAAATATCTGCGCCCATCTGTGCATGCGTTTGCATGATCCGCCATTCTTCACTATCTAGCTTTCCGGGTTTTAATAAAATATTATCCGGTATGCCTAATTTGCCGATGTCGTGCATCGGGCTTGCATT
This sequence comes from uncultured Gammaproteobacteria bacterium, assembly GCA_963752725.1. GTDB lineage: Bacteria > Pseudomonadota > Gammaproteobacteria > SZUA-229 > SZUA-229. The sequence goes on along the minus strand of CAVWAI010000016.1, from coordinate 94,706 downwards.
TAATACCATGTCCGCTTCTTCTTCATCTAAGCCAGAGGCTCTGCCAATCAATGCGGCGATCTTACTCATTCTAATAATGTGGAGCCCTGTTTCATTATCCCTGTACTCAGCAGCACGACCTAATCGCCTCACCACTTCCAGGCGACTTTCGTGTAACCTGTCCTGGGTGTTTTGAAGTTCTTTGGTGCGCTGGTGAACTTTATATTCCAGGATCTCATTTTGGTGTTTGATGATTTTTTGCGCATGCCATATTTCAAGAAGGTTTTTTATCCGGGCTAAAAACTCTCTGATGTCAAAAGGAATATTGACATAATCATTGGCACCTTCAATCAAAGCGCGTCTACGATGCTCTTGCTGGTTAACATTCGTTAAAACCAGTACCGGAGGAATCGCCCTGTCTGTACTGTCATCAGCCGATTCTCTGAGTGACTGCAAGACGCCAAATCCATCCATGCCCTGCAACTTTATATCTAAAATGATCAGGTCCAGATCTTCGTTCTGATAATAATCAGCAACGCTAAAAGGATCGTCAGTTATAAAAATATCTGTAAAGCCATCCTTGTTCAGCAGCTTTTTTATTATCGAAATATTCGACTTGCTCTGACTGACGATTAATATGGTCGCTGCATGTATATCTTCAATAAATTTATATAGGTCTGTATTCATAAATCAAGATATCGTAATTGGTATGAAAGTTAATTTTATCTGTCTGAAGTGTGATTATGACTACTTTTACATGTCATGGCGGTAAAGTAAAACTAGAATTAACGGGGCGGTCATGAGAGGGTCAGGCATCGCCTCTTTATTATTGGGCGCAGAGTAATAACTAATCAATGATTATGTAATCACCATTATCAATATTATCGATGGTCCAGTCACCAATGCGGTAGCGAATAAGTCGTAAGGTTGGGAAACCCGTGGCGCAGTCATGTGTCTTAGCTGGCGGTTGCAGCCTTCTTTAATGCTTAATTCTAACTATGACGTAGGTAACTATTTGCGTTCAGACGCAGGCGGATATATTGGTCATCTTTTTTTCGCTGTCCGATATTGATTAATCTGGTGTATATCCGCCAAAGAATCCTATGGCGACAACAATTAATAGCGCTAAACCACAGGTAATCAGTGTGAGCCCGAGGATTTTTGATGCGAGAGTCATCGGTCTGGAAGGTACATCCACCAGATATTTTTCCAGTTGCCCGGTTTCGACCAGGCGCTCGTACTGCAGTTTGTGCTCGCGTTTGAATTCTTCGAGAGACTGGGAGCCGGTAAACATCACCACATCCGGTGGTGGCATTTTATCTGGACGGAAATGGTTATTGAAAAAATGCACCGTGAACAGGAACACGGCAGCCAGGAAGGCTTCTTCGCCATGTACCAGCATGACCACGTTGAACATCCAGCCGGGGAAAATTGCGGCGGTAACTTCAGGGAAGGACAGCATCATACCGCTGCCGCCGATGATAGCCATACCCCAGAATACTGCCCAGTAATCGAATTTCTCCCAGTATGTCCAGCGGTCGAATACCGGCCGTGGGCCTTTATTGACGAACCATTTGAACATGCCCAGGGCATCCCTTAAATCTTTCCAGTTAGGCAGCATGGAGTCAGGGCCAAACCAGCGGAAGGTCTTTCGATTGCGGTAGATATTGATCGACACACCGATCAGGTGCAGGAAGAAAATACCGAGCATGATCGCCGCGCTGATGCGATGGATGAGGCCGGCCATTTTCGGGCCGCCGAGTAGATCAATGACCACCGGTGCCCAGGCGGTATAGGCATAAAACACTGCCATGCCGGTCAGGATCAGCATCATCACGCTTAGTGCAAACAACAGGTGACCAATGCGCCAGAGTAGTCCGAAACGTCGCACCTGGCGCTTGTCAGCTTTCGGCTGTTTATCGCTCTGAATTAGTTCCTCAGTGCGAATACGTTGTTGATTTTTCTGTCCACAGCGATCCCGGCATTCTCGAAACCACCACAGCAGCGAATGCAGCCAGAAATAACCGAAGACAAACAATAACAGGCCGTGCATGAATTTCGCAGCAATCCACACCTGAGGATATTTCTCGTAGTCATGGGTATTGGCATGAGGGCCAAAACTTAGAAAACTTTCCGTGGCCTGCGCAATTTTTTTGCCATCATGGCATTCCTCACAGGTCTCGATGCGGTTATCCGGATGAATGGTCGAGTCAGGATCGTCGACGCCGAGAATCTCGTGGCTACCATGGCAGTCGTAACACTTTGCTGTATGCGGGTAACCCAATGTATTGATCTGGCCGTGATAGGTGTTGCGGTAAGTCTCAAATTTTTCCTCGTGGCAACTGCCACACTTTTTGGTGACGGCAAGTTGAAAAGGGTCGCGTGAAGTTCTGGTAATACCATGAGAGGTGTGACAATCAATGCAGACGGCTGATTTTGAATTGTGTTTCTGCAGCGCTTCTTTGCCATGCACGGCACTCTTGTATTCATCAAGGGAATCTTCGTGGCATTTTGCGCACATTTTGGGAATGGCCAGGTGCCAGTCCGTGCGCTTTAAGGAGCCTCTGGGTGGAACGTTGAAATCATGGGAATGGTGGCAGTCATCACAGGATGCCTTGAGGCCCACTTTTGCCGGTTTCGCATGATACGATTTTTCGAAAGCATCGATGTTTTCTACCACCACACCCATACGTTGCATTTGTGTGGCGAGGTCTTTTTCCTTGTAGCCCCTCCCACAAATCTATATGGCAGCTCGAGCAATCGGGATCGGGTAGTTCGGATTTGTTATGCTCTGCTTTGCTATCGACAATATTGCTGTGGCAATCGATGCAGCTCATGTCACCATGTACAGCTTTTTTATAATTGTTGTCATTGATTGACAACAGTGGCCGCATTTCTTGTTCTTCACCTTCTTCGACCGGCAACGCCACCTGTATCTCTTTCTGAGTGTCAGCGTGACAGCTTAAGCAGCTTGCATCGTTCAGTTTATAAGCTGTCTGCGCAGCGCCGACTGGTTTGTTTTCGGTGTTGACCAACGCCATCGCCGGTGTAGATAACATGCTTGCTGATAAATAAACAAGGCCTGACAATACGCATGCTAGAAATTTTTGATACGGCATAACAACACTTCCCGTGTTTGATATTGCACTATTTATTTTTAGTACGTAACAGCTTGTACTATTAGCAGTATGCTCCAGCAGAAGCATGCAGTTCGCACGAATTAGTGCTAACAGTTACTGCAAGCTGCTGTAATAATGGATGAGCTGTTTGGTGGTTTCATCGTCGAGCTTTTTCATTTTTATTTTCATCTTCTTGGGCTGCTTGCGATCACCCGCACTGTAATCCCTGTAGTTTGCTTCCTGGTATGACATCCACTGCCCTGCGAGAATGCCTGCATCATCACTGGCGAGGCTGCCGCCTGCACTATGGCATTTTTCACATAGTTCATCATGCACATCTTTACCCTTCGCTGCCAGAGCCGCATCAAATTGCTGTTTGGCGGGTACGAACGGTTTGCTGGCGAAATGTTTGGCAATCGCCTTGACGTCTTTTTCGGAAAGATCATCGGCGATCTTGCACATGTCGGTTTTATCACCCTTGTGTGGGCCTTCAGGATATTCAAATTCTGGACAGAGCCGATCTTTATCGACATAAGCGGCCATACTATCCATGAGATATTGCGCAGAAAAACCGCCGATGATGGGAACATCCGGGTCGGTACTTGCGCCGTCTTTACCGTGACAATGAGAACAGTCTTCGACCAACTTGTTTATGTCCGCGGCCAGGGCACTACTCATTATAAAAAAACTGAGCATGCAGCCTGAAGGAAGTGTTTTTAATATTCTGTTTATTAACTGCATCATGCTAATCATCCTCTACGTTTGTTACAGGCTATCAGTAAATTAAGCTGCCATCACCACTTAACTTATTTTTGGCATGGCATGCTAATTAGTGCTTGCTTAGTCTCTTATTAAGAAACCATTGTGTGTCGTAATATTATTTTCTACAGGCATCTTTAGATAAAGCAATGTTCTCGACATTTGTTGGCATAACTAACATTGATTTCAAAAGCTACCACATCATTTCAATTATTATCATGAGATAAAACTATTTTAAATGAATGCCTTTATAAAAATCGTTAACTGCATTCCTTTTAATATAGTTTTTAATTCAAATAGTTGATATACATCAACTATCTTACCGGATAATTGATTATTATCAATTTGTACGTTTATTATATACCGTGGCATGTAGAAGTAGTTTTGTTTTACGTGTAGATACAATCAAAAAAAAAGGGTGGGTTATGAAGTATTCAAACACTGCTATATATCAAAGGGTAAAATTCTTACTGGCAACCACTCTTGTGGCAACCGTTTTATTAGGCTGCGAAGGTGATCAGGGCCCTGCAGGCGCAGCGGCGCCGACCGACATACCAGACACAAGCACAACCAGCACAGCGGCTGAGCTCGATATAACCATCGACAGTGTTACGATTAATAGTGCGCCAGTCGTTGAGCTTAGTGTTAGAGACCAGGACGGCAGTCCACTCGTTGGCATTAGCGGTGGCGATTTGCGTTTCCACATTGCTAAACTGGTACCAGGATCGTTCGGTAGTCCAAGCACTTGGCAGTCTTATATCAACCGAGAAGAAACCGCCGAAGTTGGTCCAGGCACGGGTAATACCGCGGTGCAAGCCACCAGCGAACGTGACGGTGAACTGCTCGACCATGGCGACGGCAGCTACACTTACACCTTCGTTACCGATATCGCTGATGTGACCACACCGTTAGCCGTATCTTATGATCCTACGTTGACCCACCGTGTCGCTATCCAGGTCGGTGGCGGACTGCCTGCTGCTAACCCGTCTTATACTTTCCGACCTTCAGACGGTGCCACCACCGATATTTTTACCCGTGACATTGTCAAAATTGAAAGCTGTAATGAATGTCACAATAAACTGGCAATGCATGGTGGCGGACGTATTGATATTCCGCTCTGTGTCACCTGCCATAATCCAGGTTCTACCGACGCGAATAGTGGTAACAGCGTAGATTTCACAACAATGATCCACAAGCTTCACCGAGGTGAAGAGCTGCCAAGTGTTGATGCAGGTGGTGAATACTCAATCTATGGCTTCCAGGATAACAAGCACGACTATTCAACGGTTGTCTTACCACAGGATATTCGTAATTGCACCAAGTGTCACGATGGTAGCGATAGCGGTACCCCGCAAGGTGATAACTGGAAAAATCAGGTAAGTATACAAGCCTGCGGCTCCTGTCACGATGACAAAGACTTCAGTAAAGATGGTACCCCGCTTGGAGATGACGATCCTGACGGCCATTCAGGCGGCATCCAGACAGATAACAGCCTGTGTACCGGCTGCCATGCCGAAGGCAAATTTCCTGGCAGCGTTGCAGCGACTCATACCGACCCTGCAACCCTGGCCGCTACCAGTTTCCAGTTCAACATTGAAAATGTCAGCGGAAACACAACACCTAGTATCCAGATATCTGTAACTGATCCAACTAACAGCGATACACCTTACGACCTCACGGCAGATGAGTTCACTGGAGGGGGAGCACGGCTGGCCGTAATCATAGGCTGGGGCATAGCTGATTTCAATAATACTGGCGGAACAACTAATTCTGGTTTTCCAAATTTTCAAGATACTGCAGCTATACCCATATCAATCGATCCGGTAGCTGCTTGTGGCGCTGGGATTACAGACTGGACTTGCACACCAAACACACCAACCGCTGGTATCTACACCCTTACCAAATCCACACCACTTCCGGGAACCGCAACGGGCACGGGTAGGGTTGGTTTTGAGGGCCATGTAGCTGCTGATTTTGATGGTGATCTTAGTTTTGATGACCAGGTAGCGATAAAAAGTGTGGTGAAGGATTTTGTGATCACCGGCACATTAACATCACGACGCGAAGTGGTAGATATCGCCAAGTGTGATAACTGCCATGGATTCCTGAGCCTGCATGGCGGCAATCGCAATGACGAGCCCGCTCTATGTGTTATATGCCATAATCCCAACGCGACGGATATCGGTCGGCGTCCAATTCCAACACATGTTCCTGTACTATCTGCGACTGATGGTAAAGTGGAAGAAGCCATTGATTTTAAGACGCTGATTCACGGTATTCACGCCGGTGCGCAGACCAACTATGACGCTTCCGATGGGCATGGTTTCCGTGAGAAAGGGCTGGTTGTTTGGGGATTCCCGGGTGCGCCATGTAACTGGTTCGGTGGACCTCCAAGTAATAGCTGTGAACACGACTTCAGTCATGTTCGTTTCCCTGGTATTTTGCAGGACTGTGAAGCTTGTCACATACCTGGTACCTACACTTTAGATGGTGATTGGGCGTCTCCTACTGTAAACGATATATTGAGCACCACGATAACAACGTTAGTTAATACTGCTCCCGATGATGACCTCAACATCAGTCCAACGGCAGCCGTATGTTCATCATGTCACGACAGTGATGTCGCCAGGGCACACATGGTGCTTCCGGGTGGTGCAGTACTTGCCGAGACCCAAGATGACATCAGTACCATACCGGTTGTTGAAACCTGTTCTGTATGCCACGGTCCCGGCAGGGCTAATGACATAGAAGCGGCTCACGCTGCAAGGTGACATCCGATATATAAAAGAAGCATCAGGGCTAGAGAATCACTGTGTGGGTTCTCTAGCTCAACGGGGCAAGGGTGTTAATAACAATGAGCGTTGTAAATACAATGAATGCTAGAACAGGAACTTTTACCATTAGTCAGCGCTATGAAAAATAAATACTCATCCTTCGTTGCCCCTCTATTTCTGTTGTGTTTTTCCGTCAGCGGCCTGTTGCAGGCCGCTGAAACAGAAACGGCTGTCGGTCCTGTAAACGTTAAAGAGACCACGCTGGCAGGCAAGTACACGGAGAAGGGAGCAGACACCTGTATAAAATGCCATGACGAAGACGAGGCCTATCCGGTGTTCGATATCTTCAAAACCAAACATGGTCAGCAGGGAGACAAACGCTCACCTTTTGCTGGCTTGCAGTGCGAAGCCTGTCACGGTCCCGGTGTTGCGGGTGCGGCAGCCATGCAGGAAGTGCTGGATAAGGGTGGGCATGTCGGCAAAGTGCGGCCGGGGCAGGAACGTCCACCCATATTGAATTTCGGTGCCAAGTCCGATGAGCCGGCAGAAAAGCAAAATAGCATGTGTCTCAATTGCCATAAAGATGCAAACCACATCGACTGGAAGGGTAGTGTGCACGAGGGTAGCGATATCGTATGTGCCAGTTGTCACCAGATTCATACGCCTAAGGACCCTGTGCTGACGAAAAAGACTCAGCCCGAAGTCTGTTATAAGTGCCACCAGAACCAGCGCGCAGAATTTTTTAAAACTTCTTCTCATCCGGTACGTTTCGGTTTGATGACATGTACTGACTGTCATAAGACGCATGGATCAATTTCAGATATACCGCTGGTAAAACCGACAATTAACCAAACCTGTTATACCTGTCATGCCGAAAAGCGCGGACCGTTACTGTGGGAGCATGCGCCGGTGTCTGAGGATTGTAGCCTGTGCCACACAGCACATGGTTCCATCCACCCGGCGATGCTGACAAAACGTACCCCGCTTCTGTGTCAGCAGTGTCATTCACAGGCGGGACACCCCAGCCTGGCTTTGACCGGAGCAGGACTGCCTGGCGGAAGTTCTTCATCGTTATTGCTGAGTGGTGGCTGTATCAATTGTCATGCACAGGTTCACGGCTCTAATCATCCTTCTGGTGTCAAGCTGATGAGATAACAATGAGAGACGCAAGACAATGAAATCAACCAGACATCTCATACTTATCGCATTAGCAATACAGCTATCGGTTGCTGTCGCGGATGATTTACCGCTTGCTATACCCGCGGTTGATACCTCCGACTGGAAATGTAAATACTGCGTGGTCGAAGAAGGCTGGAGTGGTGAGATAGAGCTGGGTTTAGGTTACGTCTCAGATGATTCATTTAAATTTGGGGAATATACCGGTCTCAATGAAAAAGGTGGTTTCCTTATTGGTAACGCCGATATGTATTATCGTGCTGAAGATGCCAGTTATATAGACTTGTCAGTATCGAACCTGGGTCTGGATTCGCGTTCGCTGAGCATCGAAGGTGGTGTACAGGGCAGGTATAAGTTATTTCTGCATTATGATGAGTTGCCACACTTTATCTCCGATACCACGGCTACGCCTTATAGCGGCAGTGATTCTTTAACTTTGCCGCCTTCCTGGGTAGAGGCGGGCACGACCGGAGGTATGACCGAACTTGCGACTAGCTTGCATGATATAGATCTTTCCACACAACGCAAACGCTTAGCTGCCGGACTCGCTTTTACCACGGACTCGCCCTGGGGATATGCGGTTAAATTCAGCCATGAGACTAAAGAAGGCGTACAACCTGGGGCAGGGACTTTCTACTTCAGTGCGGCGCAGTTGGCACAACCGGTTGATTATGTCACCGATGATGTCGATGCTTCGGTCTCTTACAATGCAAAAAAATGGCAGGCCAACCTGGCTTATTATGGCTCAGTATTTAGCAATAATAAAAAACAGTTAAGTTGGCAAAATGCATATACACCCATCGTTGCTGGCGCCGATACCGGCCAGCTAGCGCAGCCGCCCGATAATCTGTTTCATCAGTTCGTGCTTTCATCGGGTTACGAGATAAGTGACCGTAGTCATGTCAGCGGTGATATTGCCGTCGGTCGTATGAAACAGAATGACGACTTCCTGCCTGCAACGCAGAATCCAAATCTTGGGGTTTCACTGCCCGCTAATTCAGCGAATGCAGAGGTCGACACGCTAGATGCTAAGGTTTCATTTCTGTCTATGATTACTGAAAAACTGCGACTTAGTGCCGCTTACTCTTATAATGATCGGGATAATAAAACACCGCAGTTAAGCTACGACTGGGTAACTACTGATGCTTTTGTGGCTGCGCCGCGTACCAATCTGCCTTATAGCTTTACCAGGAGTTTACTTAAATTAAGCGCTGACTATAAGGTCGCAAAAAGAACCAAACTCGGTGCCGGTTATGATATAGATACACAGGAGCGAACATTTCAGGAAGTCGATAAAACAAAAGAGAACACCCTGTGGGGACGTATACGTGTTCGTAGTATAGAAAACTTGTTTCTCGAATTTAAACTGGCACAAAGTGATCGGGAAGGATCAACTTACTCGGTAGTATCCGCTATCGACCCAGCAGAAAATACACTGTTAAGAAAATACAATATGGCGGACAGGGTTCGCAATACCATCGGTCTGCACGCCAACATTACTCCCCAGTCACGCTACGCAATCGGACTGAATCTTGATGTCGCCGATGATGACTACGAGCAATCGGCTTTGGGCTTAACTGAGAGCCGTGATATAAGTCTTAATGCTGATATAACGGCCATGTTTACAGAAAAGACCAGCGCAAACTTCTTTATCGGGCGTCAACAGATTGAATCGACACAGCTAGGCAGCCAAACATTTTCTACTGCGGACTGGCAGGCAAACAATGATGACACTTTCGATAATATTGGTATCGGTGTGACTCACGTGGTGATCGAAGACAGACTCGATATCGGTGCCGATTATACTAAAGCCAGTTCCACCGGTAAGGTGACTGTTTATAGTGGCGCACCTGCTCCGCCATTTCCTGACCTCACTACAGATCTTGATAGTTTTAAGATTTATGCAAGCTACCGGCTAAGTGAAATGCTCTATCTGAAAGCCGCTTTTTGGCATGAACGTTATGATTCCACTGACTGGGCACTCGATGGTGTTTCGGCAGATACTATTCCTAACTTGCTGAGTTTCAGCGAACTGAGTCCTTCCTACAACGTCAATGTTGTTAAGTTATCGATGAGTTACAAGTTTTAAAGTTCTCATCCAGGACGACTGCGAAGGGGTGGTGGCGGTAGTTCATTGGAATAAAATAAATGACAGCTATCGTCTGAAGGCAAGTACTCGCAGTCTTACAGAATTAAACTGAAATTACTTTTCCCTGTTGATGGCTGCGTTACTTTGCAGTGACGGTGTAACTGCCGTTAGCGATATTATCTATGGTCCAGTCACCGATGCTGTAACGTATCAGTCGTAATGTCGGGAAACCTGTTGCAGCTGTCATACGTCTTACCTGACGGTTTCGTCCTTCGGTAATGCTTAACTCTATCCATGAAGTCGGTATCTGTCTGCGCTCACGGATCGGCGGATTGCGCGGCCAGAGCGTCGCAGGTTCGGCTATCTTTTTGGCTTTGGCAGGTCGGGTTAATCCGTCTTTAAGTTGAACGCCTTTTTTTAGCTGGCTGATGGCCTCGTCTGTAATTTCACCTTCCACCTGAACCCAGTAGGTTTTTTGCATCTTATTTTTTGGGTCGGTAATTTTATGCTGCAGTTTGCCGTCGTCAGTCAGTAACAGCAGGCCTTCGGAGTCACGATCGAGCCTGCCGGCGGCGTAGACATTTTTAAGTTTGATGAAATCAGCGAGCGTGCTGCGACCCTGTTCATCGGTGAACTGGCAGAGCACGTCGAAGGGTTTGTTAAATAATATAATCATGGTTAAATTTCTGACGGCGAAATTTTTCGGTTATTTAAAAACTATTTACCGCAGAGGCGCTGAGGCGCAGAGAAAGATATTAGTATTGAAATGCTTATATTAAACAATATGCAGGTTAACCTAAAGTGTAAACGTTTTACAGGAAACGCCTGCTTTACCGGCTACAAAGCAATGTCATACTTGCGCCTCAGCGTCTCGGCAATTGCTCCTGCATTCTCTACTTACGGTTTTCCTGCGCCTCTGCGGTGAAGTTTTTTTGCTGTTGTTTTGAACTAGCACAAAGCCTGTTAAGCAGGTTGTAAATTATACCAGCGCTCGCGGCGGCTACGCGCAGCATCGAGACGATTGAATATATTGATCATTGCATCGGCGTTGATGCCTGACCAGCGGATATCGTTTTTTGCGCCTTTGAACTCGGCGTCGGTGACGATGGTGGTCAGTTTTTTTGTCATCGGCAGGATGTGTTGATGCTGCTCGACTAAAGTCTGTATGCGTTTGGAGCCACGAAATTTCATCTCAGAGATCTTGTCGATGTTCTCCATGATATGTTCGACGCCGGGATATTTTTTTAACAGGTTAGATGCCATCTTGTAACCGATACCAGGGATACCGGGGATGTTGTCTACCTTGTCGCCAGCCAGTGCTAACAGGTCGGCGATCAATTCGGGTCTGACGCCAAAGCTTTTTTCTACGTCTTTGTAATGCAGGATTTTATTGCGCGCATAATCCCACCACACATCACCGGGTCTGAGAAGTTGGGCGAGGTCTTTGTCGGCGCTGAGAATGGTGATTCTGAATCCGTCTGCACGTAACTGGGTTGCCAGTGTGCCGATGATGTCATCACCTTCATAACGGTTACTGGAGAAATCGGCAATACCGGCGGCACGGCAAAAATCACGACAGTGTTTGAACTGACTTTTTAACTCGACAGGTGCGGGTGGGCGGTTAGCTTTGTATTCCGGGAAGATCTCGCGGCGGTAGGAGTTGGTCTGTTTGGCATCGAATGCACAGGCGATGTATTCGGGCTGCTCCAGTTCGATTAATTCGCGTAAAAACTCGGTAAAACCATAAACCGCATTGCTGGGATTGCCTTCACTATCGACGATGGTTTCATCGTAAACGTGCCAGCCGCGAAATATATAGATGCTGCTATCGACCAGGTAGGCATGTTTTTTGTTATGTTGTGTCATTCAGAAGCATTCTACTAGAGTCGCTTTGAATGTACATTAGTATTCGCTGCAGGCGCTATTGTGGTTGATAGGGTGAAAAACGGATGTATTTTGGCCGATAAAGAGGCTAATCGCGACTGTCTGAAGATGGGGTGGCAGGAGAATCATGGCGTTACTGAAGCTTCCTGACTATGGGCTCGAATAAAATTCGCTATGTATAATACGATTATCGTTGTAATATCTATCTTTTAACTGTACTAAAAATAAAAAACTATCAATATGTCTGGAATTTCAAAAAAAGCGGTTATCGAGTTATCCAAAAAAGGCAGTCGCCTTTTCCGCGGTGGTCAGCTGGAAGATGCTGAAAAAGTTTACCTGGAAGCCAAAGAGCTCGATGCGGAAAACCCCTATGTGCTTTCAGGACTGGGAGATGTCTACCGTAAGCTTAATCGTTTTGCAGATTCTGGCGCGCAATATGATGCAGTATTAAAAAAAGACCCTAATAATGTCTTTGCGTTGCGTGGCGCCGGTGATGCGCGTCGCGGCATGAAGAAGCCTCTAGAGGCTATCCCTTACTGGTTGCGATATCTGGAGATCAATCCAAAAGATAGTCATGTGATGGTACGTATTGCTGACGCCTATCACAAACTGGATGATGCTGAGAATGCGGTCGATTTTTACGAGCAGTCGCTGGTGATCAAGCCGTATGATCCATTTGCTCTGTTAGGCCTGGGCAATGTTTATTATGCGCAGCATGATGATGAAAAAGCGCTGGATTGTTTTGAGCGATTATTATCAAAAAACACTTCACATAATGTCGTTCTGATGACCATGATCGGCAATATCTATCGTCGTCGAAAAGAATTTGATCGTGCGATGGACCATTATGAAAATGCTTTAGAGCTTGATCCAAGAAACAACTTCGCTCTGTTTGGTATGGGTGACTGTTTTCGCGGACAGTTAAAGATGGAAAAAGCGGTGTACTGGTGGGGTAAAATTCTTGATCAGGAACCGGAAAACCAGTCGCTTTGGACGCGTGTTGGTGATGCGCTGGTCTCGCTCGATCGCCTCGATGAGGCGGTTAAACATTATCACTCTAGCTTAAAAGTCGGTCACGATTTATATGCTGTACTGGGGTTAGCCCGAGTTGCGCAGAAACAGGGTGACTATGATAAGGCCTGTTACCACTGTGAGCAGGCGCTGGAAATTGATAAAGATAATGTCCGTGCGCTTGAAGAGCTGGCAAAGATTTGTGATGCTGCGGGTCATCCCGAAAAAGCCCAGGCAGCGCGTGATCGTATTGCACAATAACGGTTATGATCGGTTTGTATCAGAATGAATAATTTACCGCAGAGGCGCGGAGACGCTGAGTTTGTATCTGGCTGTGCCTGCGGCACAGCCAGCTTAAAAAGTTTTCTCGGCGTCTCCGCGCCTCGACAACTGCTCGACTTTGTCTCCTCGATAACTGCTCCTGCGTTATTCTAATTACGGGCTTCCTGCCCTAATGAGTCGTTCTACCACTTACATCCATGTAAGCGTCCTGCATTGTTCTCGGTCTCCGTTCCTGACATCGACTCTAGCGATTCCGTCCATGGAATCGTACTTACCGGCGTCCTCGGCAACTGCTCCTGCGTTGCTCTACCACCTACGTCCATGTAGGCGTGCCTTAATCTGCGGTAAAAACAGCTTTTCCGACGTTTTTGCGATAAAAACCGTATAGCCCTTAATTAATACAGTTTATTTTTCAATAAACCCCTATAATGTGCGCCCATTTTTCCCTATTTGAGAATCACCGTGAGCATTAAAATCCGTAATATCGCTATCATCGCCCATGTCGACCATGGCAAAACCACACTGGTTGATAAACTGCTAGAGCAATCCGGTACGCTGGATGAGCGTAAAGCGCCAGGCGAGCGAATCATGGATTCGAACGATCAGGAAAAAGAGCGTGGTATTACCATCACCTCGAAAAACACCGCGATTGAGTGGAATGATTACCATATCAATATTGTCGATACACCGGGACATGCCGATTTTGGCGGTGAGGTTGAGCGTGTGCTTTCTATGGTCGATTCTGTGTTACTGCTGGTTGATGCGGTCGATGGGCCGATGCCACAGACCCGTTTTGTAACCCAGAAAGCGTTTGCCATGGGTTTTAAACCGATCGTGGTGATCAACAAGATCGACCGTGATGGTGCAAACCCTCATCGTGCACTGGATCTAACCTTTGATCTATTCGATAAATTAGGTGCGACTGACGAGCAGTTAGATTTTCCTGTGATATATGCATCGGCGATCAATGGTTTTGCCGGTACTGAAGCAGAGATCACCAGTGGTGATATGACGCCATTATTCGAAGCCATCATCGAACATGTGCATGCGCCAGATGTTGATATTGACGGCCCTTTCCAGTTACAGATTTCAACACTTGATTACAATAGTTATGTTGGCATCATCGGTATCGGTCGTATTCGCCGCGGTAAAGTTAATACCAATATGGCAGTGAAAATTATTGGTGACGACGGCAATGTGCGTGGTGGACGCATCGGTCAGGTATTAGGTTTTCATGGTCTGGAGCGTGTTGAGGCTGCAGAGGCACAGGCAGGTGATATCGTCGCAATCACCGGTATTGACCCATTATCGATCTCCGATACTATCTGTGACCCGAATGTGGTAGAAGCCTTGCCGCCGATGACCGTTGATGAGCCGACCATCAGTATGATGTTTCAGGCTAACTCTTCGCCATTTTCCGGTCAGGAAGGCAAGTATGTGACCAGTCGAAATATATGGGATCGTCTGCAGCAGGAATTGAAGCATAATGTGGCACTTCGCGTAGAGCAGGTCGAAGGCGACAAGTACAAAGTATCAGGTCGTGGTGAGTTGCATCTTTCAGTCTTGATCGAAACCATGCGCCGTGAAAATTTTGAGCTGGCCGTGGGTCGTCCGGAAGTGATTATTCGCGAAGAGAACGGCGTCAAGTTAGAGCCGTATGAAGAGCTGACAGCAGACGTAGAAGTTGAACATCAAGGTGCGGTAATGGAAGCGCTGGGCATACGTAAGGCTGAGCTGAAAGATATGGTGCAGGATGGCAAGGGCCGTGTCAGACTTGATTTTATTATTCCTGCGCGCGGCTTGATCGGCTTTAGAACCGATTATCTGTCGATGACGCGTGGTACCGGTTTGTTGTATAGCGTGTTTGATCACTACGGACCAATCGTCTCCGATACTATCGGACAACGAGCCAATGGCGTGCTGATCTCTAATGCAAGAGGCAAGGCGGTAGCTTATTCACTGTGCCCATTACAGGAGCGCGGCAAGTTGCTGGTAGGCAATGGCGATGAAGTCTACGAAGGTCAGGTCGTGGGTATTCACTCACGTGACAATGATCTGGTAGTGAACCCGATTAAGCCCAAGCCATTAACTAACGTGCGTGCATCCGGTACCGACGATGCGTTAACTCTGTCACCGCATATTCAGTACACACTGGAACAGGCGCTGGAATTTATCGATGACGACGAACTGGTGGAAGTAACACCGGATAACATCCGGATTCGTAAAAAGCTTCTGAAAGAGACCGAGCGTAAGAGTTCAGGCCGCGGTAAAAAGAAATAATATTTCTTCAGTTTGTACACGATGCAGCGTTAGTTTAGATACGCTGCAATAATAAAAATGCCGACTTTTAATGTCGGCTTTTTTATGGTCTATGTTTAATAAATAACCGCGCCTTCAGTCGCACCGTTATGCGTGGTGCGGTCATATTCATTATCAGCATGGATGTATTTTTGTACCGTAGAGTTGCCTATATCATTAACCATTCGTGAGAGCTGACGACAGTCTGTTTGTTGCGGTATCTCGCTAAATAGTTTATCCATTTCTCTGGCAGCGGATAAGCCGTTATTGCCGTGGTTGTTTTCATGTTGCGTTAAGGCCGCAACAAATTTATTAAATACTGCGATGGTCTGTTTATCGGTTACCTGTTCACTCAGCGCTGGCAGAGTATGTACCACGTGTACGGTTGTTTTAATGTCGTTAAGCCGGCAGCCATCGGGGACGGGTGTCGCCTGAAATTTCCATTCGATATACCAGTCGGTGTGACCATTGAATGTTCCGCCTGCCTCACGTATCGGTGATCGGCGCACTAACTCGGGTTTTATCTGATAAGGCGAGCGTGGTGATATGACATAATATTTGTACTCGACTGCTTTCAATCGTTTCAGCTATCGATGCAGTGCTGATGAGCAGCAATATGAGACCTGATAATGATTTTAAGTAAAACATGTAGTCTCAGAATGTATATTTAAAGATATTGGTTCTTGGTCTCTCCAGTTCGTATTCGTTCTGAAACAGACTCCTTGTGGTTGGGTCGTCCACAGTGTCGTAATCGTATTTTGGAAAAAATTCGGTTTTGATACGTGGCTTAATGGTTATTTCTTCATCTTCTCGCCAGGGGTTGTCTTCTTCCGGTTCTGCGCGCCATTCATTATTGTTGTCATAGGTCATATCAGATAAGGGTGTGCGATAGGACTCGGGCAAGTTTGTTATGCCGTTAGCTGCGGCAAAAACGGCTGCGCTGATAAAGAACAAAAATATAAAACGGTTGAATTGATCTATCGTTTTGTTCTTCTCAGAGAAGCAGGTGCTCAAACTGATGATGGCAGGTGTGGTCATTTTTCTTCAGCGACCTGACGTTGCCATTTAAGACTGTTGAACCAGTATTTATGTGAGCTATCAATCCATCCGTCTGCTTCATGTGCAGTGATCCAGGCGTTTAAAAAGTTGAGCATTTCCTGATTGTTTTTCCTTACTGCAAACGCTTCTTTTGTCGTAAGCAACGGTTTTTTCAGCGGCAGATCAACGCTGTCAGGGTGCTTCAGGGAAACAAATTCAGGTACCGGTGAAGAAGAGATGAAGGCATGAACGGTTCCATTGACTACAGCTGATGTCGCCTCCTTGGCTGTTTTTCTCAGGTCTAGTTTTGCCTTCGGGAAAACTTTTGTCGCCAGATCCGCTGACACGGTGCCTTTTACTGCGGTGATAAATATCTTTTCATCGTTCAGATCTTTTATGCTGGTAAAGTCTTTGGTTAGACTTAGATTGCTGACCAGGCTGTAACCTGAGCTTGAGTATGGATTAGAAAAATTTATCTCGAGTGCGCGTTTCGGGGTTATCGACAGGCCAGAGGCGATAATATCGACTTCACCTTTTTTTAGAGCGGGAATCATTTCATTCCATTGGTACTGTTTGAATTTAAGTTTGACACCCATATCTCTGGCAAGCTGATTGGCGATATCAATTTCAAAACCAATTAATTCACCCTGCTTATTTTCCATTACCCAGGGCGGTAGGATCGAGACACCAACGGTTATCTCGCCTTTTTTCTGAATACTGTTCAGAACACCGTTGTTTGATTCGCTGGCATACAGTTGCGCAGAGAAAATCGAGCCGATGAATAATGCGATAACGAGTAAAAGGGATTTCCTGAAAATCTTCATTAATGATTCCTGAGATGAGGTGGTTTAATCTGATTCAGATATCTTGCTTTATTTGATTGTTTAGCGCAATTATGTTTCATGCTGATGTGCTGTTATTTGTGCTTAATTCTACTGGCTGGGTCTGAATTTTGTTTTAGATGTAACACGGGTAAATCCCCTCAGATAGAGCTTGTTATGCATAATAGCCTTTTTAATCAGTGGTTTATGTAAATACAGGGGTCTGTAGGGTTAGCAATGCAAATAACGGCAGACAGCTGTTATTGTTAACAAATTTATATTTATTTGCTGTATAATTCGCCGGCTAATTAATCCTGAATTTGTGTCGTCGTAAAGCTGGTTGTGAATAGCCGGCTTTGTCACTTTAAGGGATTGTGACTTTTTAATGAATTAACGTACATATTACGAGTAGTAGAACCATGGCAGACCTAAGTAAATATAGAAATATCGGCATCTTCGCCCACGTGGATGCGGGTAAAACGACGACCACAGAACGTATTCTGAAACTCACCGGTAAAATTCATAAAACCGGTGAGGTGCATGACGGTGAAGCTACTACCGATTTCATGGAGCAGGAGCAGGAGCGCGGTATTACCATTCAATCGGCTGCCACCAGCTGTGAGTGGAACGGTCACCGTTTAAATATTATTGATACACCGGGACACGTTGACTTCACCATCGAAGTATATCGTTCACTGAAAGTGCTGGATGGCGGCATCGGCGTATTCTGTGGTTCTGGCGGTGTTGAGCCTCAGTCTGAAACCAACTGGCGTTATGCGAATGATTCAGAGGTTTCACGTGTGATCTTCATCAACAAACTTGACCGTATCGGTGCTGATTTCTACCGTGTAGTGAAGCAGGTTGAAGATGTGCTGGGTGCAAATCCACTGGTTATGGTATTGCCGATGGGTATCGAAGAAAACTTCAAAGGCTGTGTTGATCTGTTAACACGTAAAGCCTGGATATGGGATAACGAAGCGGATACAACTGCATACCGTATCGAAGAGCCGCCAGCTGAAATGGCTGACCAGATCGAAGAGTGGCGTGAAAAATTGATCGAAACTGCTGTCGAGCAGGACGATGATGTGATGGAACGTTATCTCGAAGGTGAAGAGCCTACGATGGAAGAGATCAAGAAATGTATCCGTAAAGGCACGCTGACCATGGACTTCTTCCCGACTTATTGCGGTTCTGCGTTTAAAGATAAAGGTGTACAGCTGGTGCTGGATGCTGCGGTAGATTATCTGCCGGATCCAACAGAAGTTAAACCTCAGCCAGAAGTTGACCTGGAAGGTAATGAGACCGGTGAGTATGCAATCGTTGACCCTGATAAACCATTACGCGCACTGGCATTCAAAATTATGGATGACCGTTTCGGCGCTTTAACTTTCGTCCGCATCTATTCTGGCCGTATGGATAAAGGCATGACTGTACTGAATACCTTTACCGGAAAAACTGAGCGTATTGGCCGTATGGTTGAGATGCATGCCGACGAGCGTATCGAGTTAGACGGTGCGCAGGCTGGTGACATCATCGCCGTTGTTGGTATGAAGAACGTGCAGACTGGTCACACGTTATGTGATGAAAAGAACCCTGCGACACTGGAGCCAATGGTATTTCCTGATCCAGTTATTTCGATTTCTATTTCACCTAATGATAAAGGCGCGTCAGAAAAACTGGGTATCGCACTGGGTAAGATGATCAAAGAAGATCCATCTTTCCGTGTTGAAACCGATGAAGACAGTGGCGAGACCATCCTCAAAGGTATGGGTGAGTTACATCTTGATATTAAGGTGGATATTCTTAAGCGTACTCACGGTATCGATGCAACTATCGGTAAACCACAGGTTGCTTATCGTGAAACCATTACCAAGACGTGTTGAAGATTCTTATACCCATAAGAAACAATCAGGTGGTTCAGGTCAGTTTGGTAAGATCGATTACGTCATCGAGCCAGGTGAGCCAGGCAGTGGTTATGAGTTCGAATCAAAAGTAACCGGTGGTAATGTACCTCGCGAATTCTGGCCTGCAATCGAGAAAGGTTTTAAGACAATGTCTGATCGCGGTGTATTAGCTGGTTTCCCATGTCTGGACTTTAAAGTGACATTGATGGATGGTCAGTTCCACGCCGTGGATTCATCAGCGGTAGCGTTTGAACTTGCTGCTAAAGCCGCTTATCGTCAGACCATGCCTAAAGCAGGTCCGCAGTTGATGGAGCCTATCATGAAGGTTGACGTATTCACGCCGGAAGATCACGTTGGTGATGTTATCGGTGACCTGAACCGTCGTCGCGGTATGATAAAATCACAGGAAGCAGGTCCAACGGGTGTCCGTATTAAAGCCGAGTGTCCGCTGAGTGAAATGTTTGGTTACATCGGCACGTTGCGTACCATGACATCTGGTCGCGGCCAGTTCTCTATGGAGTTCCTGCATTACGTAGCAGCACCTAGGAATGTCTCTGAAGATGTTATTAAAGAAGTACAGGAGCGCGAAGCAGCTAAATAATCCTGCTTTGAGTTGTTCAGAAAAGCCGGCTCTTTGAGTCGGCTTTTTTGTTTGTGTGAAAAACTTTGAACCACAGAGACACAGAGTACTCAGAGATAACTATTTAACGCTATCGAGCAGAAGACATAATAAAAATAATCACTTCTTTTCTCTGTGTCTCGATAATTGCTCCTGCATAATTCTACTTACGGGCGTCCTGCCCTAATCTGTGGTTAAATATTTCTATTTACTTGATCACTTAATATGGCAATAGAAACAAGCTGGCTTATTGGTTTGCATATTCCCGCCGAATTGATGCCGGCTTCAGTATTATGGATAGCAAACATATTGTTTTTGTTGATACTGTTGTTTGCCGTGTCAAAGATGGCGTTCAAAGAGTTTGTTGCTAACGTGTCAGGCCAGCATGTCTACTTCGGTGCCATGGTCTTGCTGCTTTTGCTGTGGGGTTTGAAAGCAGGGGTTTCACCAGGACTTGGTTTTCATCACCTGGGAGCAACATTGTTTACCCTGATGTTCGGCTGGCCGCTGGCGATATTGGGTCTGAGTGTCATCATGCTTGCCTCTGTGCTCATGCAGCATAACGAGCTGATCAGCCTTGGTGTTAATGGCTGTTTGAGTATCGTTGTGCCCGTTATGGTGAGTCATGCCATACTGAAGCTGTCTCAAAAATATCTACCGGATAATTTTTTTATCTATATATTCGTGGTGGCATTCTTCGGAGCTGGTGTTGCGGTTGCGGCCAGCCGTCTGTTGTCTATCGTTTTACTGAGCCTGGTCGATGCTTATCCAGATGCGAAATTAATCGCAGAGTCGCTGCTGTACACGCCGCTTTTTATGTTTCCAGAGATGTTTATTACCGGCATGCTGATCAGTATTTTTGTTGTCTATAAACCGGACTGGGTCGTTACCTTTGATGATGAACGTTACATCATCGGGAAGTAGCTTTTTTATATGAAAAAAGATTGAACCACAGAGGCACAGAGGGCGCAGAGAAAACTTTTTTAACTGAGGCGTCTCCGAAATAACATGTTATTACTCTGAGTCCTCTGTGTCTCGATAATTGCTCCTGCATAATTCTACTTACGGGCGTCCTGCCCTAATCTGTGGTTATGTCTGGTTTTTTATTTTTATCGCTTAAGTAACTGGCTCAATAACTCGACCAGTTGATCGATATGATCTCTTGTGTGTTTTGCCGAAAGCGTAATCCTTAAACGCGAGGTGCCTTCCGGGACTGTCGGTGGCCGGATTGCGGTGACCAGGAAACCTTTATCAAATAATTGCTGACTTAAACTGATCGCTTTTTCATCATCACCGATGAGCAGCGGCTGTATCGCTGTCTGGCTATCTTCGATGTTCAGGCCAGCTTCGCTGCAACAGCTTTTAAAGTAAGCGATGTTGTCATTCAGGTTTTGCAGGTGTTGTGGTTCGTTCTGGATAAGCCTCAAGCTGCAACGTGTGGCCTCTGCAATCGCGGCCGGCATCGCGGTGGTGTAGATATAGCTGCGTGCCTGCTGGATTATGGTTTCGACAAGCTCCTCACTGCCTGCGATGAAGGCGCCGGCAGTGCCCATGGCTTTGCCCAGTGTTGCCATGTAGACCGGCACATCATGATTATCCAGATCGAAATGCTGCAGGCAACCTTTTCCAGTTTCTGCCTAAGGTGCCAAAACCATGGGCGTCATCGATCATCAGCCAGCTGTTTGTCTTGTTACATAATTTCGCTAAAGCCGGGATGTCGGCAATATCGCCATCCATACTGAAAACACCATCGCTTAACAGTAGTTTGTTTGCCTCAGGGCGTTTTATATCGTTGATTTTTTTTTCTGCATTTACGGGATCATTATGTAGATAGCGTTGCAGACGTGCGCCACTCAGTATGCCGCCATCGATGAGTGAGGCATGATTCAAACGGTCTTCGAAAACATAATCGTTTTTATTAAGTAAGGCCTGGCACAGACCAAGATTTGCCATGTAGCCGGTGGAAAACAAAAGGGCGCGTGGGTAACCGGTAAATTCAGCCAGCTCTTCTTCCAGCTGATGGTGGGCCCTGGTATGACCGTTAACCAGGTGCGCAGCGCCGCTACCGACGCCGTAATGATTTACGCCATCGATCATCGCCTGTTTGACCTGCGGGTGGTTTGCCAGCCCCAGGTAGTCGTTGCTGCAGAAACTGATGACCTGTTTATCATCGACGATCATCTCTACCTGCTGTGGGCTATCGGTTACACGACGCGTGCGGTAACGATGCTGTTGTTTTTTTGCGCTGAGCGCGCTTCTGAGTGTTAGATCGAGGTTTTTCAATTCAGTAACAGTGGCTGCTACAGGGTGATTATTCTATGCACAGGCGGCTTCATTAGCATGTTCAGAATCAAATACGTGTTTTTTATTGATGCCTAATTTTTCGAATAATAGCTGATCGTGATTCTCATCCGGATTATCGGTGGTCAATAATTTATCGCCATAGAAAATGGAATTTGCGCCAGCCAGAAAACACAGTGCCTGTGTCTCGTCAGACATCTCTGTACGGCCGGCAGAGAGCCGTACTACTGACTCTGGCATCAGTATTCGAGCTACCGCAATCGTGCGGACAAACTGAAGTGGTTCGATCTCATCGACACCGTGTAAAGGCGTACCTTCAACCTGGACCAGCATATTGATCGGCACGCTTTCCGGATGCTGCGGTAAATTGGCCAGTTGCTGTAAAAAAGAAACCCGGTCAGTCTGTTTTTCACCCATGCCGACGATGCCGCCGCTGCAGACATTAATGTTGGCATTTCTTACGTGCTCGAGTGTGTCGAGCCTGTCCTGGTAGGTGCGCGTGGTAATAATGTCGCCGTAATATTCAGGTGAGGTATCCAGGTTATGGTTGTAATAATCCAGTCCGGCTTCTTTCAGGCGTTGTGACTGCTCATTGCTTAACATGCCGAGAGTAACGCAGGTTTCCAGGCCGATACCTTTGACCGCGATAATCATGTCGATCACTTTATCGAGATTTTTATCGGTCGGATTACGCCAGGCGGCCCCCATACAGAAACGACTGGCGCCATTTTGTTTTGCCAGTTGGGCTTTTTCGATCACCTCATCAAGTGGTAATAAGCGCTCACGTTCGACTTCGGCATCATTTTTTGCACTCTGAGAGCAGTAACCACAGTCTTCCGGGCAAGCACCGGTTTTGATGCTCAATAAGGTGCTGACCTGAACCTGGTTGGGGTTGAAGTGCTGACGATGGATAGACTGTGCCTGAAATAGCAGGTCATTAAAGGGTAGATCAAATAACGTGGATATTTCGGCTTTTGACCAGTCGTGGCGTAATTCAGACATTATTAATAGTTTTCTTTATGGTGGCTAGATACAATTGAGGCTATTTTACACTACACAAGGATGAGTAGCCAAAATGGAATTTGCATACAAACTGTTATTAAATCTGTTTCCTTCACGCTGTGTCTTCTGTCAGCAAACGGTAAACAGGCTAATTATCGATGATCCGGCAGTTAATAAGAATATAGAGATATGTGCGGACTGTTACAAATCCCTGCCACATAACCGTCACTGTTGCATCTGCTGTGCCCTGCCATTAGCTGAAGAGATTAATGATCGAGTTTTATGCGGGCGTTGCATAAAAAAGCTGCCGGTATTTGACTATAGCTATAGTTTATTTCGTTATCAGGACGATATCATCAGACTGGTACACCAGTTGAAGTTTTCTGAAAAGATAAGCTATGCGCGCAGTATCGGTGAAATGTTGCTGACAAAGTTCGAGCTGGATTTGCTGCCAGAGCAGGGCCGGCCTGACTGTCTGTTGCCGGTGGCTTTACATGAGTCTCGACTGCGGCAGCGTGGATTTAATCAGTCGGCTGAAATCGCACGTGTGATCGCTAAAAAACTTAGCATACCGATTGATTATGATACGGTGATCCGGCAGCGAAGCACCGTATCTCAGACAGGCTTGAATGCACAGCAGCGACGGAAAAATATCAAAGGTGCGTTCAGTCTAGCGAAAGATATCAAATACAGGCATGTATTAATTATTGACGATGTGGTCACCACGGGTTCGACCGTGAATGAACTGGCTAAAGTATTGAAGAAAAATAATGTAAAGCGTGTGGGGGTGCTGAGTATCGCGCGTGCGCCGGTCAAGGGTTAATGTTTTTGCGAGCGAATATAGCTTAGACCATATCTGCAAATTGGTAGTCTAAAAATACTCCGGCAAATAGCACCAGGCCAAACCAGTTATTATTTAAAAATGCCTGAAAACAGAGCTCGCGTCTGCGGTCCCTGATAAGGTATTGCTGGTAAGCGGCAAAGACACTGGCGGCGGTTACGCCTAAATAATAAAAACCGCTCAGATCGGCGCGGTGACCGATGAGCAGTAAATTGAAGATCAGCAGAAGCTGGATGATGCCGATAATTAACTTATCCTGATTGCCGAATAAGATAGCCGTCGATTTAACACCGATCTTGATGTCATCATCATAATCTACCATGGCATACATGGTGTCATAGACGGTGGCCCATAAGATGGTGGCTAAAAATATCAGCCAGGCGATGGTGGTGATCTCGTTCGCCTGTGCGGTGTAAGCCATCGGGGCAGACCAGCCAAAGGCTGCGCCTAAATGCACCTGAGGTAGATAATGATAACGTTTCATGAAGGGGTAACTGACGGCAAGAATAATACCGCCGATCGACATCCAGATGGTCAGTTCATTCATCAATAACACGAGAGCAAACGCAGTCAAACTGAGCGTAATGAATACCGCCAGTGTCTCTTTCTCAGTAATTTTTCCTGAGGTAAGAGGGCGTTGTTTTGTGCGTTCTACTTTTTTATCGATGTGCCGGTCAGCATAATCATTGATCGCGCAACCTGCCGAGCGCATCAGTATAACCCCCATGACAAAGACAAACAGAACGAGCGGGTCGGGCCATCCCTCAGCGGCTATCCATAGCGCGATCAGTGTTGGCCATAATAATAAGAGGATGCCAATCGGTTTATCCAGGCGTATTAACTGGAAATAAAGTACCGCTTTTTTATAACCGCGGGTGTGTTGAAGATAATGTATTACGTTATCAATGGTCTGGGTTAGATATCGGTAATGGGTTTCTAATTTATCCAGCCATGGATGATGGGCGAGGTAATCGATGAAATTGTCAGTCTGTCTAACGATGAATCTGCTTGATACCAGTAAAGCCCGCAGTGCTATTTTTGCATTCGATGAAAGGCTGATAAAAAGTATGGCCAGCAAGGCTTTCAGTTTTTTCAGGGATGAGCAGGTCTGTTGCCAGAAGGTTTTAATTTTTGGCCGTAGTACAGAGATAAAACTAGAGAACGATGAAGATATACCCATGGCAGATGATTTTAACCGATTCTGATATATTATCCTGCTATGTTATCGATAAGTCTGACAAAATCAGTTTTAGTTATTGCTGGTCAAAACTTTTTGGCTGTTAATGAGTCTTGTATATCATGAAAAATATTCGTAGCTTTGAAAACCATATACCGCAGATCGATAAAACAGCATTTATCGATGAGAGTGCCGTAGTCACCGGTAATGTCATCATCGGCGAAGACAGTTCCGTCTGGCCATGTTGTTCGATTCGAGGTGATATTCATTCGATTACTGTCGGTCAGCGGACCAACATACAGGATGGTAGTATTTTGCATGTAACGCACGATAGTGAATTCTCTCCAGGCGGGTCTAAACTGACCATTGGCAGCGATATAACGGTTGGCCATAATGTGGTTTTGCATGCCTGTACGATTGAAGATTTATGCTTGATCGGTATGGGGTCCGTGGTGCTGGATGGTTCCGTCATACAGTCCGGTGCTATGGTCGGTGCGGGAAGTCTGGTGCCGCCCAACAAGGTTGTTGAGGGCGGGTACATGTGGTTAGGCAGTCCGGTAAAAAAAGTGCGTGAGCTCAGTGATAAGGAAAAAGCCTTCCTGAGTTATTCGGCCAGGCATTATGTCGAACTTAAGAACCGTCACTTTAAGTAAGGCAGGTCATATATTTATGTCTTTTACTTTATTGTGCGAAGCATCTATCCCGCATGACAAATTTGTCAATTTATGATGTATAACCAACTTTTTTGCCTGAATTTATACTATACTCGCGCATATCGTCTTCATAACTCTTTGATTACTCTGGAATAAGTCTAGGTGCTAGTGAATAAGCAAAATAAATCGGAAGTTGTAAATCTTAATCGAAGCCTTCAGCAAAAAGAAACGGAGATTGGTTTATTACAGCAAACATTCACCGAAATAGGCAGTGAGCTTGATCTAAATAAAGTTTTTCAGATCGTTTCTGAGCGCGCACTCGAATTGATTAATGCTGAAACGATACTCATTCCGTTACTCGATGATAATTGTGAAACTTATACTTATCGAGGCGGTTCTGGTAAGAATGCGGATGAGATCGTCGGTGAATCACTGCCCCTGGAATATGGTGTTTGTGGCTGGGTGTGGAAACAGAAAAAACCCTGGTGGCGGGGAATGCTGGATGAGCTCAGTGACGATGAGAAAACACTCTGGGAAAAGGAAGCGGGCAATATGATCCTGGTGCCATTGCAGGGGAAAAGACATTTCCTCGGTGGCATTGCTGGACTTAATAAACGTGATGGCAGCACTTTTGATAAAAAAGATTTAAATTTACTCCAGCTTTTTGCCAGTATTGTCTCGATTGCGATAGAAAATGCCATGGCGGTGAAAAGCATGGAAGCATCACATGAGCTCAATGAAGCTTACCGCTCCAGACTGGAAAACGTGAATAAGCAACTGCTTGAAAGCAGTAAAGAACTTGAATATCTGTCGTTATACGATTCTGTCACCTCATTACCTAATCGATCATTATTTCATGACCGTCTCGCTCGTGACATAGTGGAAGCTGAGCGTAACGACACTAAAATAGGGATCTTACTGGTTGATATCGATAGCTTTAAGGACATCAATGACACACTGGGACATGATCATGGTGACGATCTGCTGAATAAGATTGCACGACGATTTGAGGCATGCATTGAAAATAATGAAACATTGGCGCGACTTGGTGGCGATGAGTTTGTTATCGTGCTGCCTGATCATGATCAGGAAAAAGTGATGAAACGTGCCGAGCAGATTATCGATAGTCTGAAGGATGCTTTTACTATCGAACAGAACAACATTGTTGTTAATGCAAGTGTTGGTGTCTCTGTCTATCCTGAGCATGGTGAGACGATCAGTAGTTTGTTAAGCCATGCCGATTTTGCAATGTATGTAGCAAAAAGCAGCAGCCTTAGTATATGTGTATATGATGCTGATAATGATCACCTGGCGCAGGGTCACCTGGCCATGGTGGCCGATGTTCGCAAAGCTTTAGATGAAAAGCATTTTGTTTTGCATTACCAGCCAAAAATCAATACTAAAAGTGGACAGATAATTGCGGCAGAAGCGTTAGGCCGCTGGCATTGTGATTCTAGAGGTCATGTACCACCGACTATATTTATTCAGGTGCTCGAGCAGAATGGACTGATCGATGAATACACTTACTGGGCTCTAGAGGCGGCTCTGCTGCAGGCAAAACAGTGGCAGAGTAGTTTTTATACTATACGTATTGCGGTAAACGTATCACCACAGACGTTAATGCACCCTGATTTTTTAAATAATCTGAATCAGATTGTTAAAGATAATAACGATGGCAGTTTACTGACTTTCGAGATTACTGAAAATCTATTTTTGTCAGAGTTTGATCGCCTGGCTGACGTGCTTGAACATATATGTTCATTAGGTGTGGAATTATCGATCGATGACTACGGCACCGGTTATTCGTCATTGAGCCGTTTACGTCGACTGCCGGTTAGTGAGCTGAAAATTGATCAGTCTTTCATAAAAGAGATGGTGACGAATAAAGATGACGAGGCGGTTGTGCATTCAACCATAGAGCTTGCGCATAATCTGGGCTTAAACGTTGTTGCTGAAGGAGTGGAGACGCAGAGTGCGTTTGATCTTTTGGGGCGGCTGGGTTGCGATATTATCCAGGGTTATTTTGTTAGTAAACCTGTAGCACATAATGAGTTTGAGAAATTGCTGCAATAGTAAACTTTGAGTTGTCTCTATTAAGTTAAAGTTATTAAGTTAAAGTTTTTTCTGTATATACTTAGCGTAATGATGTTCTAATATTTTCTATTACTGATTTTGTTTCTGGCCTGAGGCCTCGCCAGATAAAAAAAGATTCCGCCGCCTGTTCAACCAGCATGCCTAAGCCATCAAATATATTGTTTGCGCCGCAGCGTGCAGACCACTGCATGAACGGTGTGGCTTTTGCAGCATACATCATGTCGTAACTGCATGCGTTTTTCCTGAAGATGGTTTCAGGAAGTTGCGGCAGCTCGCCCTGCAGACTCGCTGAAGTGCCGTTGATAACGATATCAAAAGACGCATCGTTGATTTCATCCAGGCCGCAACCCTTGATATTTCCCAGGTCGGCGAAGTCTTTTGCTAACTGCACTGCTTTTATTGCTGTTCGATTGGCTATCAATAATGAGGCGGGATGTTGTTCCAGTAAGGCTTCAAGCACACCACGTACTGCGCCACCCGCGCCGATGATCAAAACATCTTTATCTTTAATCTGGATGTGGTGGTTTTGTATCAGGTCTGTCACCAGGCCGACACCATCGGTGGTATCGCCAAATAGATCGCCATTGTCTTCAAGCTTTAAGGTGTTAACCGCGCCAGCACGTTGTGCACGTTTACTGTGTTTCGTCGCGCAGTGCCAGGCGTCTTGTTTAAAGGGAACGGTTACATTGATACCTTTACCGTTGTGTTGCATGAAGTCATTAAGCGCCTGATCAAATTTACCTATTTCTGCAAGTTCGGCAGAATAGACCAGTGACTGGTTGGTCTGCTCTGCAAACATGGCGTGTATCTGTGGTGATTTGCTGTGAGAGATCGGGTTGCCGAACACCGCATAATGATCGATATCTTCGGTCATTGCTGTTTTAGCCACTGGGCAACAGTTTTTGCATAATAAGTAAGGATGCCATCGGCACCTGCCCGTTTAAAGGCTAATAAACTTTCCAACACCGTGTTTTTTTCATCAAGCCAGCCATTTTGTGCGGCGGCTTTTAACATCGCATATTCTCCGCTGACCTGGTAGACATAAGTCGGTACTGCAAAAGTATCTTTAATACGACGAACGATATCAAGATAAGGCATGCCCGGTTTTACCATGAACATGTCTGCGCCTTCATTGATGTCGAGTTCGACTTCGTGTAGTGCCTCATCTGAGTTGGCAGGATCCATCTGATAACTATATTTATTTCCGCCAGCAAGGTTACTGGCAGAACCAACGGCATCACGGAACGGTCCGTAAAAGCTGGAGGCGTATTTTGCTGAATAGGAAAGTATACGAGTATTGATAAAGCCTTTCGCTTCCAGCGCCTGACGGATAGCGCCGATGCGGCCGTCCATCATATCTGACGGTGCGACGATGTCAGCGCCTGCTTGCGCATGAGATAAAGCCTGCTTTACAAGTACTGCAACCGTTTCGTCATTCAGCACATAACCATTGTCATCGATTAAACCGTCCTGACCGTGGCTGGTAAATGGATCGAGGGCGACATCGGTAATCACGCCGAGTTCTGGCAGCGCTTTTTTCAGTTCTCGGACAGCGGTCTGTGCCAGTCCTTCGGCATTGTAAGCTTCTGCGGCATCATCCGACTTTTTATCGTCTGCGACCACGGGGAATAAGGCGATAGCAGGGATGCCTAATTCAAAGCATTGTCTTGCTTCTAACAGTAGTTGATCGATACTGACACGCTCGACCCCCGGCATTGAGTTGACTGCTTCACGTTTATTATTGCCTTCAATAACAAACATGGGATAAATAAGGTCGTCGACGTTGAGCTTGTTTTCCTGCATCAGGCGACGAGAGAAATCCTTGCTACGCATCCGTCTCATGCGGGTTGCTGAAAAATTACCAGTTTTGGCCACGATACGCTCCACTGAAAATAGAATTGCACGTATTGTAACAGGACATAAATTTGATGACATTAACTGCGGCTATCATTCTGAAATGATTATATTTCAGTGGCATAATATGCTCACAAGCGAAAGCTTAAATATTGGTTACAATGGTTTAATGAGCAGCAACTGATTGCGGCGGGTAAAACAATGAAAATAGTAGAAAAATGGTTATTTTTGGTACTGCTGGTATTACCGATATCAGGTCTCTATGCAGAGCAGAGTAGCGGTGAACATAATCCAGCAGTGTACAGTCAGCAGTATGATAAGCCTGTCGCAGAGGTATATGACAGGTTGTATAAAAGTTTGGAGGAAGCACGATTTTTTGTTGTTTTTGAGCCCAATATTGGAAAAAATCTTGCACGTTTTTCAGAAAAATGGGGCGATGACTACAACCGTAATGATATTGCAGAAATCCGTAGTATGATTTTCTGTAATGCCTGGTATGCCAATAAGGTGAGTAATCTTGATCCATATATGCTGGGCTTCTGCCCGTTGCATCTCACCTTGATCGAGCGGCAGGGAAAGACGACAGTGTTATTTAACCGACCAAGTGTTATCGCGCAAAACAGCCCGGCAAAAGAATTGCTGATAAAAATTGAGTCCGAGGTGATCGAGGCGATTCGGCAAGGGTTGTAGAATAATCAATGCTTGTTGCAGCGAGTACGGCTGCTTTTACTCAAGCCGTGCTGGTGCTGGCCTGAAAGTAGCAACGTTACTAATAAATGAATATATAAGTACACGTTAATATTAAATTTTTAACCCAGGATAAACATCGCTGACATAGGCTGGATATTTTTATCTTTATTATATATTACTACCGTGAATACTGGATTTCCTGCCTCAACTTGCTATAAATAACTTATCTAAATGCGATCAAATCCACCGTGTTAACAGGTATTTAAGTTACTGAATCTGTTAAGCATCCATGTCATATCGCAATTCATGTGAATTGCCTGTTTAGTTTTTTGGGGAAGAAGCATGCCCGATAGTGCCGCAAAGCAACGTATTTTTATGGTTGAAGAGTCTGCCACGTTGCGCTATATGCTGGGTAAAACGCTCGATAAGCAAGGTTATGAGGTTATCAGTGTAACGAGTTTTGAGTCTGCGATAGATTCACTTCAGAAAACAGAGTTGCGTTTGCATGCAATTTTGGTCGGTTGGCCTAATTACGAGCATTTCGAAGAATCCAAACAATTGTTATTAATGCTGGATCGAGTACCTTATAGCGAAGTGCCGGTCATCCTGCTGTCAAATGATGCCGAAGTAGAATTGCTTAACTGGATGAGTTCGCGCAAATCGACAGCGCTGATTCCATGGGAGAGCTACCAGGAAACAGTGTCTTCACTTCAGGAAATGCTTAGTCCTGAGACTAAAGTACCGGTTATAGAGCAACGTGCGAGTCCACGAGACAGTCAAGCTACGCGCGTTTTATTTGTTGATGATTCAAAAAGTATTCGTACCTATTATCAGCGCTTGCTTGAGCGTAATCATTACGAAGTTATCACTGCCGGTTCGGTTAATGAGGCTTATGACATCGCTCTTGAGCAGTCTATCGATATCGCTATCATTGATTATTTTATGCCTGAGCAAAATGGTTATGTGCTCTGTCAGAAATTACGTGATAACCCTCTGACTGCTGATATACGCACGGCAGTCATTACCGGCACCTATCAGGATTCAGTTATTCGTGACTGTCTTGAAGCGGGCGCTATCGAGTGCATGTTCAAAAATGAGGCAGAAGAGTTATTCATGGCGCGCATATCTGGAATGCGTCGGTTCATCGAGGTGCAGCGTTCTATCGAAAAACAACGTGAAAATCTGGCAGCAATCCTGGAGTCAGTTGGCGAAGGCGTCTACGGTGTTGATAAGGACAGTTGTATAACCTTCATGAATCCTGCGGCATTAAAATTATTAGGCTTGCATGATGATAAGTCGCTTGTTGGCGGATTTGCTAATGAGGCTTTTCATCTGAATGATTATGAAAGTGGCCGTGACTTATTAAAAGAGGCTTATTACTCAGGTGAACAGCTTAACGGATGGGAGACGCAGTTTCGCCATCAAAGTGGTAAAGAGATACCTGTTGACTGTACATTGTATCCATTATCAGTTAATGGGAAACAGGAGGGTTCAGTCATCGCATTCCGAGATATCTCTGAACGTAAGATGATGGAAGAGAAGTTACGCTGGCAGGCAACGCATGATCACCTGACAGGTTTATATAATCGTCGGTATTACGAGAGTCATCTCGAACAGGAAATTAATAAAGTACATCGCTCGGGTATTATGAGCGCAGTCGTTTATCTGGATCTGGATCGCTTCAAGTATGTAAATGATACCGCCGGCCATGAAGTAGGTGACCAGCTATTGATTGATTTAAGCCAGGAGCTAAACAAACATTTGCGTAGGAACGATACTGCTGCACGTATTGGCGGTGATGAATTTGCATTAATATTAAATAATGTGGACGAAAAACTGGCGACTGGTATTGCTGATGAAATCAGATTGTCGCTCACCCATTTACGCGTACACCATGAAGATAAGGTCTATCACGTCAATGCAAGTTTTGGTGTGGCGATGATGGATATGCCAAATCTAACGGCGGGTGACCTGATGGCAAATGCTGATATCGCCTGTCATATATCTAAACGTATGGGCAGGAATCAGACTCATCTGTACGAGAAGAGCAGTGATGAGCGAAATGCCATGGGTAGTGAGCTCGGCTGGTCCACGCGAATTAAAGAAGCGCTAGATAAAGATAAATTCGTGCTGCATTATCAGCCGATCATGCGAATGAAAGATGTAGATCTGATTAACCTGCCAGCTCAGGATGGCGTGTTATGGCAAAGACACATAAACGAGCATAATAAAGTCTATAGTTACGAAGTGCTGGTTCGAATGATCAATGATGATGGCGAGATTAATTACCCGGATAGTTTTATACCGACGGCAGAGCGATTCAATCTGATGACCGATATCGATATGTGGGTGCTGGAAAATGCATTGCAGGAGCTGGTTTCTACCGGGTTGTCTGGTAGTCAGATGCACCTGTCAATTAATATATCAGGTAACACGGTCGATAGTGATGATTCGCTAGATAGAATAAAAGGCTTGATTGAGAAATATAATATTAGTCCCGGTTCTTTAACTTTTGAGGTTACTGAGACATGTGCGATTGCCAGTCTTGAGCAGGCAAACGACTTTATTAGTGAATTAAGACGGATCGGTTGTCGTTTTTCTCTGGACGATTTTGGATCTGGTTTCTGTTCATTCTCGCAGTTGAAAAATCTGCCCACGGACTATGTCAAGATTGATGGCCAGTTTGTTCGCAGTATGGCACGTGGTGCGACAGATAGAGCAATCGTTACAGCGATGAATGATGTCGCACACTCGTTAGGTCGTTATACGGTCGCAGAATATGTTGAGAGTCCAGAGATAGTGCGGTTGTTGAAAATATGTGGCGTAGATAAGATTCAGGGTAACTATATTTCTGAACCGCTAACTGAGTTGCCGGGCAGCAATATTATCAAGATGCCACAGACTCATAATAATTAATCTGATGGTTATCATGTAGTGTAATGCTGGCTGGGGTTAACAAAGCCAGTCTTTTGGTTTCAAGTAATAATTGTATAGTTTTTCTTCTTCCGAATTTTTTGCTATTTTTTTATTGTATTCAAAATGCACTACCGGCGGTAGTGACATCAATATTGATTCCGTTCTTCCACCAGTCTGCAGGCCAAACAATGTTCCTCGGTCATAGACGAGATTAAATTCGACGTAACGACCGCGGCGGTATAACTGGAATGCACGTTGTTTTTCGTTATAGGAGTCGTTCTTCCTACGTTGGACGATCGGCAGATAGGCTTCGAGATAGTGATCACCTACGCTTTTCATGAAAGCGAAGCTGTTGCTGAAACCTTCCGAATTTAAGTCGTCAAAAAATAAACCGCCAATGCCACGCTGTTCATCGCGGTGTTTGATGTAAAAATAATCATCGCACCATTTTTTGTATTTTTCATAGCTGCCTTCACCAAAAGGCTCGCAGGCTTTTTTGGCGACAGTGTGCCAATGGATGCAATCTTCTTCATTGCCATAGTATGGCGTTAGATCAAACCCGCCACCAAACCACCAGACCGGATCTTCATTTTCTTTTGTTGCGATAAAAAATCTTACGTTGGCATGTGATGTTGGAATCATCGGGTTCCAGGGATGTATCACTAAAGAGACACCCATCGCCTGGAACTCTCGACCAGCAAGTTCTGGTCGATGCGCAGTGGCGGATGCCGGCAGTTGCGAGCCTGATACGTGAGAGAAATTAACACCTGCCTGTTCAAAGACACCACCTTTGCTCAAGACGCGAGTGATACCGCCACCTTTACCTGATTCGCGTTGCCACTCATCGATTATGAAATCTTCTTTCCCATCTTCTTTTGCCAGGGCCGAGCAGATAGTTTGCTGAAGTTCTATAAGATAAGTTTTGACTGCTTCGATGTCAGGCTGGTCTGCGGTATTCATATTTTTTATGGTTTATAGGTGTTTAATGTCGGATGACATAATTATCGCATAGTCGAATTATTTTTGATGCTTTGCCCGCCATATTCTTACTCGATAGCAGGATTTTATCGACGCTTTGGTGGAAGTGTTTGTGTAACTCCAAAGCATTCTTTGCCGGTCTTTTTCCCGATATGTTAGCGCTGGTGGAGATGATGGCATGACCTAATGCCTGGCATAACCGCTTTACATCATGATGTTTGCTGATGCGGATAGTTAATGTGTTCTTGTCGTCGATCAGCCATGGAGGTGCCTGCGGACTTGCATCAACAACCCAGCTGATAGGTTCAGCGTTTTGCGTGATAGCTTCTTTCCTGTTCTTTACTGATCAGTATCAACGGTTTTATCTGCTCTATCTCGCCGGCCAGTAAAATAAAGGTTTTATCCAAAGGACGTTGTTTGATGCGATTTATTTTTTCAACTGCGTCGTAGTTATAGGGATCACAGCCGAGCCCATAGATGGTATCGGTAGGGTAGGCGATGATGCCGCCATGATTTATGATGTGTGCGGCATGACGGATAGAAAAATCACTTGCCATGAACAAACTTACTCTTCTTTTTTCTTAGCTTTTTTCTTGGCTGTTTTTTTCTTCACTGTCTTTTTCTTTACGGATTTCTTTTTAACTGATTTTTTCTTGACTGTTTTCTTTTTCGCGGCAGCTTTTTTCTTAACGACTTTTTTCTTCGCGGTCTTTTTCTTGCCGCGACGGAAAGGTGCTGCAGCGAGTAGTTCTTCGCATTCTTTTTGAGTTAGTGATACAGGCTCTCTGTCTTTCGGGATCTTGGCATTTTTTAAGCCGTCAGTAATATATGGGCCCCAGCGGCCATTTAATATTTCGATGTCCGTGCCAGGAAAATCTTTTATATGTTTATTGGCATCAAATTCTTTTTTAGCGGTAACCAGCTCCATCGCCTGTTCATAGGTGATGTTGTACGGGTCGATGTCTTTATCCTGGTATTCTTTATTGATGGAGACAAACTTACTGGCATATTTCACGTAAGGGCCAAAGCGTCCATAGTTGGTTGACAGTGCTTCGCCTTCAGGGGTTTCACCGATGTCACGTGGTAACTGCATGAGAAACTCTACAGTATCCATGTCGACATCATCCATCTTCATGCCGGGTCTTAAGCTGGCGAATGCCGGTTTTTCTTCGTCATCTTTATCACCGATCTGTACAAAAGCACCATAAGGGCCCATGCGAACGCTGACGGGTTTGCCGGTCTTAGGATCGGTTCCTATGTGGCGAGACTGTGCAACATCAGCGCGGCTGACATTTTCATCTTTGTCTTCACATTGTTCTTTGAAGGGTTCCCAGAAGTCTCGCATCAATGGTACCCATTCGGTTTCACCACGAGAGACGCTATCCAGAGCGTCCTCCAGTTTTGCGGTGAAATCGTAATCGAGGTACTTCTCGAAATGTTCAGTTAAAAAGCGAGTGACTATCTTGCCGATATCGGTGGCAGTAAATCGTCTGTTTTCAAGTTCGACATAATCACGGCTGATCAATGTGGTGATGATGCTGGCGTAGGTTGATGGTCTGCCGATACCATATTCTTCCAGTGTTTTGACTAAACTTGCTTCAGTGAACCTGGGCGGAGGTTCAGTAAAATGCTGTTCATTTCGAATTTCAAGCAGTTTGAGTTTTTCACCTTCTTTTAATTCGGGCAGCAGTTTTTCTTTGTCATCATCTTTATCTTCGTCCTGTCCTTCCATGTAGACAGCCATGAAACCAGGGTGACGAATTGTTGACCCCGATGCGCGGAATATGTTGCCAGCTCCGCAACCTAGCGTTGCGCTTACGGTGTCTAACGTGGCGTGTATCATCTGGCAGGCCATGGTCCGTTTCCAGATTAGATCATATAGCGCATATTGATCATCTTTGAGACGATCTTTTATTTCTTCGGGAATGCGATTAACAGAGGTCGGTCGTATCGCCTCATGCGCCTCTTGCGCATTTTTTGATTTATTTTTATATAAGTTTACAGATTCAGGCAGGTTATCTTTGCCGTAGCGCTTTTCGATTAAGTCTCGTATCTCAACGATGGCTTCATCGGCAAGGTGTAATGAATCAGTACGCATGTAGGTGATGAGACCAACGGTTTCACCGCCGATATCGATGCCTTCATAAAGTTGTTGTGCGGCTCGCATGGTACGTTGTGTTGAAAAGCGTAGTTTTCTTGCCGCGTCCTGTTGCAAGGTTGAGGTTGTAAAAGGTGCGGTCGGATTTCTTTTTCGTTGTTTCTTTTCGACTTTATCAACGCTTAATTCATTGTTGCCAGTCTTTAATAATGTGTTTCGTGTCGATGTTGCACTGGCTTCATCTGTGATCGAAAACTGTTTTATTTTATCGTTTTCGAACTGGTACAGTTTCGCGGTAAAGTTTTTACTGTCTTTTAAAGTGTCTGCTTCAATGGTCCAATATTCTTGTGGATCAAAATTATCAATTTCGATCTCACGTTCAACGATCAAACGCAGAGCAGGGCTTTGGACGCGACCAGCCGACAGTCCTCGCTGTACCTTTTTCCATAATAAGGGTGAAAGATTAAAGCCTACGAGATAATCCAGCGCGCGACGTGCGAGCTGCGCATTGATTAAGTTGGTGGATAATTCACCAGGTGTTTCAATAGCTTCTTTGATAGCCTTTTTGGTGACTTCGTTAAACGCTACCCGATGAACTTTTTTGTCTTTTAATAAACCCTTTTCTTTCAATATCTCGTATATGTGCCAGGCAATGGCTTCGCCTTCGCGGTCCTGGTCAGTTGCGAGATAGAGGGTGTCCGCCTTCTTTAATAAGGAGATTATCTTATTGACGTGTTTTTCGTTGCGTTCGATTAACTGGTACTTCATCTCGAAGTCATGTTCTGTATCGATAGCGTTGGATTTTGGGATGAGATCACGTACGTGACCGTATGAAGCGTAGACCTTGAAGTCTTTACCCAGGTATTTTTCGATGGTTTTCGCTTTGGCGGGCGACTCTACGATAACAAGATTATTGCTCATACGATTATTTCAGGCGGCTCTATAGTTTATTACTTGTGGTTTTTAATGAAGCTGGTCGATGGTTTCATCAAAAATAAAATCTTCCATTAAGGCAAGAGCATTTTCTTCGCCCGGATGTGTATGCAGCACGATCATGATGATCCATTTTAGCTGCTCTGCATCCAGTGGATGTCCTAGTGCGACAACGCGGTCAAGAATCAGTTCACGTGTTTCAGAGGTGAGGATGTTCGTCTGTTCCAGAAAGTTTAAAAAACCGATGCTCTCCATGTCGATTAGTTTTTTCTCTTCCTTGCTATAAATTCGTGTGCTGTTTTCTTTAAGGGGCGTAAATTGTTGCTTATCCTGTAAGGCAGCCAGGTCTTCCAGCCAGTCAAAAGCCTGATTGATCTCCTGGTTATGGAAACCCATTTCTTCCAGACGAAGTTGAATACTGTCACGTTCATCAGTAACGCGACTGGTTTCACTGGGTTCATCATCGTCCAGATAACGTTCAAATAAAAACATTAGGACATCAACGACGGACTGTTTAATTATCATTTAAAAAACCTGTGTGTACGGAAATAATTATATAATATATTATAAAATATCTTATAAATTAGTGAGTTACATAAACATAAAGTGTCTGCTTAAATAACGCGCGGTTACTTAATTTATATTGGTATAACGGCCATCCTGACAGATAACGATCCCTTCGAGCTCTAAAATCAGCAGCATGGAGGCGACTTCAGCCGCGCTGAAATTGCTGCTATTTACCAGTTCGTCGATACTGGAAGGCTCATACGCGAGGCATTTGAGCAGTTTTTGGTGATCCGGGTCAAGTGTCTGTGGTGAATCTTTGAAGTTTTCCGGGATATTATTGTCGGGTTTTTGGAGGTAGGAAGGGTTCTGTTCCATGGGAATGCATAATTCTTCCAGTATGTCATTGGCTGTTTCTACCAGTTTTGCACCCTGGCGGATGAGTTGATGACAGCCCCTGGCCATGGGGTTGTGAATCGATCCCGGGATCGCAAAGACCTCTTTATTTTGCTCCATTGCCAGGCGTGCCGTAATCAAAGAGCCGCTTTTTAGTGCGGCTTCTACTATCAATGTGCCCAGGGAGAGGGCGCTGATCAGTCGATTACGCCGTGGAAATAAGCCTCGTTGTGGTTGCGTGCCGATCGGCATCTCGGAGATGACAGCACCATGTTGCGTGATATCCTGGGCCAGTTTCTGATGGCTTGCCGGATAGATAATGTCGAGCCCATGTGCGAGCACCGCGATGGTCCCGGCAAGACCCTGTAATGCGCCTTCATGGCTGGCACCATCGATACCGCTGGCCAGTCCACTGGTTATGGTAATGCCAGCATTGGAAAGGTGGCTGGCAAATTCCCTGGCAGTGTTTCGTCCTGCTGCACTAGGGTTGCGTGTGCCGACCATCGCTAGTTGCGGTTGCGCCAGATAATCGGGATCACCTCTGACATATAATATAGGTGGTGCATCAGGAAGGTCTTTTAACTGTGCAGGATAAGATTCATCAATATAGGTGATGATATGGTGGTTTTCCTCAAGGCACCAGTTTAGGTCAGCGCTAATGTCTGGTCTTTGCTGATCGGTGAGTGCGCTAATTATTTCAGCTTTGATTCCTGTCGCCGAGAGCTGTTTATGGCTGGCGCCAAATATGGCGTCTACCGAGCCAAATGCATCGATCAGGGTATGGCAGGTGCGACTGCCTACGCCGGGGGTGTGACGTAGATAAAGCCAGTTTTTGAGGGAGTTGTCGTGTTCTGCATTCCTTGCAGCTTCATTCCTGTGTTTATTCATCCATGAATAATACTTTATTATTGAGTTTCGTGCCTAATTGAGGTGCATATATTTTGAGAGGCTGGTTAGAGTCTTGGTGCGTGAACATAGTCATTCTTATGAATGACACGCTTGGATTCCAGCGTGAGAGCATAACTGACACGATCAAAAGTTTTGAAAATCATTAGCAGGCCGCTGCGCTCATTGGGCAGCTGTACCGGCTCACTGCGACGTTTGTCATAACGGTCGCGTACTACAGCGCCTTTAGTGTGAGTGGCAAGTAAGTGGCCGACTTCCATACCATCGCGCTCACCGCTATTGATAACCACGATCTGGTACTGGGCAACACCAAACATGGCGTCATAGAGCGAAATGATCTGGGCGTTAACTTCGCCGTCTGGCAGATGAGGGAAATACATATTTTCAAGTTTACTTCGGTCTTCCGGTAATAAACGGTCACCGATCAATACTTCACGTTCAGTAAAAGTCAGGTTGCCTGAAGCAGGGTCATCATAGTCAGTGATATGAACATCACCGGCATATTTTGCTTCATACCCCAGGATTTCATTGGAGTCGGGGTCACGCAGTGCCTCGCCGGGGTTAAATATTGAAAAACGAACCCTCTCTTTATCAAGTTCGCCGCGGATGTAGACACGACTGCCTTCACCTAAAATCAGGTGGTTATCCTGGCTACCTATGATCCGGGGAGCGCTATCAAGCTGTTCTTTGGTGACGACTCTTGGTTTACTTAAAAATTGTCTGATCGCATCACCGGGGATACTGGGAATGCTTGCTGCCAGTTCTGTCGGGCGAATGCTTGGGCTAAGTTTTTTAACCGGTAAGCCTTTGTAGCTGTCTGCACTGGCCTGTTGTATCTCCATATGCTGGGCTTCATTGACCAAAATCTGTGGCTGGCCATCGACATAGATCAGAGTTAGTACATCACCCGGGAAAATTAAATGGGGGTTCTGTATCTGCCTGTTATTCTGCCAGATCTCAGGCCAGTACCAGGGATCCTGCAGGAACAGGCTGGAGATGTGCCATAAGCTATCGCCTTTTTTAACGGTGTATTGCCTTGGGTGCTCGGCCTTAACGCGAATCTCTTTTTCAACCTTGGCAACAGGCGCTGGTTCAACAGGTTCTTCTACTGCAACAGGGCGTGGCTCAGAAGAGCTGCATCCGCCGATAAAGGCGAGTAGCCCTGAAAGCACGAAAAAGGGTACAATAATGCGTGACTTGGGAGTAGGTGAGTTATTCATTTTTATTTTTATTCCCTGGTTTTTTTGCCCTGAATTTTTATTAACGATGTTTTTTTATGGGCGGTAGTTTTCTTACTATTCTCAATAGTTTAGTAGCTATACTTCAATTACAGAAGCAAGTTTTTCACTGAGTGTAGCAGAAATAACAATATACGCGCTGATTACGCTGGTTTTTTAAGCGATATTATCAGCTGATAATACCTGGCAATATTTAAAGATACATTATGGCACTACTAGATATATTACATTACCCGGACAAACGCTTGCGCACGGTAGCTAAACCGGTAGAAAAAGTCGACGATAACATCAAAAAGCTGGTGGATGATATGTTCGAAACCATGTATACCGCACCGGGTATCGGTCTCGCCGCGACGCAGGTTAATGTGCATCAGCAGGTGATAGTGATCGATGTGTCAGAAGATAAAAGCCAGCCACTATGTTTGATAAACCCGGAGATTATTGCCGAAGAAGGCATCGAGAGCTGTGATGAAGGCTGTTTATCTGTGCCTGATATCTATGAAACAGTTGAGCGTGCTGAAAAAGTAACGGTGAAGGCGCTAGACCAGAATGGTGATGAATATACGCTGCAGGCTGACGAGATGCTGGCGGTATGTATCCAGCATGAAATGGATCATCTGCAGGGTAAATTGTTCGTCGATTATTTATCACCGTTAAAGTTTCAGCGAATTAAAAAACGTCTGCTTAAGAGTCAGCGTGAAGCCAGTAAACAAGTTGTTCTGTAGCTTCGCATTTATTAATATTTCATTAATTCTTCTACTTTTACAAAGAACATAGTGAGTAATCTTCTACGTATTATTTATGCCGGCACGCCGGATTTTTCGGTTGCTGCGCTGCAAGCATTAATAATGTCTCCTCATGACGTGATCGCGGTATATACGCAGCCCGACCGACCGGCGGGTCGCGGCCGTGGATTTAAAGCATCACCGGTCAAAGAAAAAGCACTGGAATACGGTATTCCTGTCTATCAGCCGGAAACCTTAAAAGACAAACAGGCACAGGAGCAGTTAAAAGCACTGGATGCTGATTTGATGGTGGTCACGGCATATGGCCTTTTGTTGCCTGCGGAAGTACTCGATGCTCCACGTCTGGGTTGTATCAATATCCATGCCTCACTGTTGCCACGGTGGCGAGGGGCTGCTCCCATTCAGCGGGCGATTCTGGCAGGCGATAAAAAAACGGGTATTACTATCATGCAGATGGATGAGGGTCTTGATACCGGTGACATGCTGGCCGTGGGAGAATACGAAATTGCTGCTGATGAAACCGGTTCGAGTCTACATGACCAGTTAATGGTCTTAGGTGCAGAAACATTGATGGCCGTTTTGCCGGCGATTGTTGAACAGAGGACTAACCCGA
Source organism: uncultured Gammaproteobacteria bacterium (assembly GCA_963752725.1). Taxonomy (GTDB): domain Bacteria; phylum Pseudomonadota; class Gammaproteobacteria; order SZUA-229; family SZUA-229. The sequence continues at coordinate 53,013 of CAVWAI010000016.1, read as the reverse complement.
TAAAGCAGGATGATGCAGAAGCATGTTATGCGTCAAAATTAAATAAAGCTGAAGCAAAAATAGACTGGTCGCAGTCGGCAGAGAAAATTCAACGGGCGATCAGAGCCTATAACTCATGGCCGGTGGCCTATTGTTCTTATGAGAAAAACAATAAACCATCAACCTTGCGTCTGTGGCAAGCCGAAGTTATTAAAATGGACGTTGCCGATGATGGTTTATTGCCCGGTAGCGTCATTGCTGAGTCTGCAGCAGGTGTCGATGTTAAAACCGGTGAAGGTGTGTTACGGATCACGCATCTACAGGTGGAAGGCAAGCGACAAATGCCGGTTGCTGATTTTCTTAATGCGAACTCTTTACTCGGTCAAACCTTGAGTTAATGCCGTGACAAATTCACCTCATCCCGAGCCGTCGAAAGCTAAAAAATCTAAAACCAGTGCGGCGCGGCAGGCAAGTTTAAAAACCTTGAAACAGGTTTTTAGCGGCCAGTCTCTATCAGCAGCGCAGCTTAATACCATTGATAAACTTGATGACGCGCGTGATCGAGGGCTGGCCAATGAGATTGTTAATGGCGTATTGCGCTGGCGCTGGCAGCTGGAGTTTTTTGTCTCGCGTCTGCTGAAAAAACCGCTGAAGAAAAAAGATATCGATGTACAGCTGATCCTATTGATGGCTATCTATGAATTAAAAGACTGTCGCACACCGGATTATGCTGTTATCAATGATTCGGTCGAGCTGGTCAGGAAGTCGGGTAAAAAATGGGCTGCTGGATTAGTGAATGCCGTTCTCAGAGGGTTTACTCGTGAGCAGGAAAAACTGATCTCATCAATCAATGATGATCAGGTCAGGTATTCACATCCTGACTGGATATTGAAAAAAATCAAAAAAGACTGGCCGCAAGACCAGGCTTATGGCTGGCAGAAAATTTTAGATGCCAATAACCAGCGCCCTGCTTTCTGGTTGCGGGTCAATCAGCTGCAATCTAACGCTGTTCAATATCAGCAATTACTTACTGAGCTTGAGATCGAATCCGAAGTGAGCCTGCTTGCAGATCATGCCCTGAAGTTATCTCAAGGTATCGATGTGCGGCAGCTGCCCGGGTTCTCAGACGGTGCTGTCTCGGTTCAGGATGTAGGCGCACAACTGGCGGCGCAATTGTTGGAGGCTTCAGCAGATCACAGAGTACTGGATCTATGTGCGGCGCCTGGCGGTAAGACCTGTCATATCCTCGAGCGCACTAACACACAGGACAAATTGATCGCCGTTGAATTTGATGAGAAAAGGATGCAGCGCGTCAGTGAGAATTTGCAGCGACTGAAGTTATCAGTGTACCGCCAGGGATGGCGCGCGAGTAGAGTTGATCGTTGCCGATGCGCGTGATTATAAACAATGGTGGGATGGTGAAGCGTTCGATCGTATATTGATCGATGCGCCATGTTCTGCAAGTGGCGTGATCCGGCGTCATCCGGACATTAAAACATTACGGCGAGAGTCTGATATCGAGCAGCTGGTGAAAATGCAGTCAGAAATTTTATTGTCTGCATGGCAGATGCTGAAACCGGGTGGCGAGTTATTATATGTAACCTGTTCGATATTTAAGGATGAAAATCAGCATCAGATAGCGAAATTTTTAGCACTGAATAGTAACGCCGGCAATGATGCGGCTCGAGATAAAAATACAGGCTGACTGGGGTGTGGCGTGTGATTATGGCCGGCAGCTGTTTCCCGGCGAACAGGATGCCGATGGATTTTATTTCTGTAAACTGAAGAAATCGCTGTGAATAGAGTGCTGGGGCTTCCATCGGCATGTGCTGTCATCCATGGAGATACACTGAAATCGTTCCTCGGCAATTGCTCCTCGGTAAATGCTCCTGCTTTCCCTCTACCGCCATCCATGGACATATGCATTGCTCTACTAAGTGACATCCATGTCACGAAGACGATTTTCAGCATACGACCTGCATGGATGCAGGAAGTGCAGATCACGCATGGAGAAGTTATCTGCCACTCCATCCATGGAGATACACTGAAATCGTCATCCAGACGATTTTCAGCATACACTCCATCCATGGAGATAACCGCACCGCCATCCGTGGCTCTTTGCGGAATACACTCCATCCGTGGAGATAAAAATGAAAAGTGACAATTTTGAGCGTAAACTTCGGCGCATGAAAAGTAACAGTATCTTAAGAAGTATGCTGTTAACGGATTTGCATAGATTTGGTTATTTGGCGTATTTATGAATATTATAATTTTAGGTGCAGGGCAGGTTGGCGCAAGTGTGGCTGAGAATCTGTCGTCAGAAGCCAATGACATTACACTGGTAGATACCGATACAGTGGTGCTGAATGATCTGGGCGACCGCCTGGATATTCAGACCGTTCACGGTCATGCCTCTCATCCCGATATTTTAAAAAAGGCCGGTATCGCTGATGCCGATATGCTGGTCGCAGTGACCAATAGCGATGAAACCAATATCGTTGCCTGCCAGATCGCGCACAGCTTGTTTAATACGCCGACGAAAATTGCCCGCGTACGTTCTCAGGAATATCTGAAATACAACGAGTTGTTCAATAAAAATGCATTGCCCATCGACGTTTTAATTAGTCCGGAGCAATTGATCGCTGAGCATATTCAGCGTTTGATAGAGTATCCCGGTGCCTTACAGGTGCTGGATTTTGCCGATGGTCGTGCACGATTGGTCGGTGTGAAGGCATATTACGGTGGCCCGCTCGTAGGCCACGAGATTGCTGATTTAAGAAAACATATGCCCGGCGTTGACTCACGCGTAGCGGCTATCTTCCGGCGTGGTCAAGGCATCGTGCCCGATGGCCATCAGGTGATAGAAGCAGACGATGAGGTGTTTTTTATAGCTGCACGAAAAGACATACGTGCCGTGATGTCTGAATTGCGTAAAATGGATAAGCCGATCAAGCGTATTTTGCTGGCCGGTGGCGGCAATATCGGTAAACGTCTGGCGGAATCGTTGGAGAATAAATACAACGTAAAATTGCTGGAACGTGATGCCGAACGTGCCAATCAACTCTCCTGTGAGTTAGCAAAGACTATCGTTTTGCTCGGTGATACCGCAGATGAGGATCTTCTGCTGGAAGAAAATATCGATCAGATGGATGTCTTCTGTGCATTGACCAATGATGATGAAGCAAATATTTTATCCTCGATGCTGGTGAAACGTCTGGGTGCAAGAAAAGTCATGTCATTGATCAATCGTCATGCCTATGTCGATCTGATGGAGAGCGAAGGCACCATAGACGTGGCAATTTCACCGCAGCAGATCACTATCAGTGGCCTGCTTGCTCATGTGCGACGTGGAGATGTTGTCGCAGTGCATTCATTGCGTCGTGGTGCAGCAGAAGCGATTGAAGCGATTGCTCATGGCGACAGCGCAAACTCTAAAGTGGTGGGCAGAACCGTTGAGCAAGTTGACCTGCCTAAAGGTACCACGATCGGAGCTATCATCCGTGGTGAAGAAGTGATCATGGCGCATCATGATATAGTCATCGAAAACGAAGATCATCTGATTTTATTCCTGCTGGATAAAAATAAATTTAACGCAGTCGAGAAGCTGTTTCAGGTCGGCGTGACCTTCTTTTAGAAACTATTTCATAAATTATATGCATGCCACAATAATACAACGCATTATGGGTCAGTTTTTGATGCTGTTCAGCATCACGCTGTTGCCGCCCGTTGTTATCGACCTGCTCTATCAGGAAGATGCGGCGCGAGCATTTTTTTATAGTTATCTATTATTATTGAGTGCAGGTTTTTTTTTATATCTGCCAGTAAGGAAACATAAAAAAGATTTACGATTACGAGATGGTTTTGTCGTGGTTGTCATGTTCTGGATGGTATTAGGTATTGCTGGCGCACTTCCTTTATATCTGTATGAGAACCTGGATATCAGTATCATCGATGCGATGTTTGAGTCCATTTCAGGGCTGACGACTACAGGTGCGACTGTTTTAGTGCACCTCGATAGTCTGCCGCATAGTATTTTATTTTATCGTCAGGAGTTACAGTGGTTAGGCGGTATGGGTATCATCGTATTAGCTGTCGCCGTCATGCCGATGTTAGGCATCGGTGGTATGCAGCTGTATAAAGCCGAGGCACCCGGTCCAGTAAAAGACAATAAATTAACGCCGAGAATAGCCGAGACCGCAAAAGCACTCTGGTATATCTATCTGGGACTGACAGTGGCCTGTGCAGCCGCCTACTGGGTTGCGGGTATGGACCTGTTCGACGCGGTGGCGCATAGTTTTTCTACCGTAGCGATCGGTGGATTTTCGACGCACGATGCCAGTATCGGATATTTTGATAACCAGGCGATCGAGATAGTGGCTATCTTTTTTATGTTTCTTGGTGCAATTAATTTTGCCTTGCACTTTTCCGTGGTGCGTTCAAAAAGTCTAATGCCGTATCTGCGTGATTCAGAATTTTTGCTGTATGCCAGTCTGTTAATAATTATCTCAACTCTCAGTGTGTACGCACTGTATACCCAGTCTGTATTTCATGATTTTCCAGAGGCTTTTCGTCAAGCCTTATTTCAGACGGTTTCGATAGCGACAACCTCGGGTTTCGTTACCTCAGATTATGCCAGCTGGCCAGTTTTTATCCCGGTGCTTTTACTTTTTTCCAGTTTTATCGGTGGCTGTGCGGGCTCTACGGGTGGCGGCATCAAAGTTATTCGTGTGTTGTTGCTGATCAAACAGGGGCAGCGTGAGATGTTACGTCTGATCCACCCCAGTGCGAAGGTGACGGTAAAAGTTGGAAGGCAACCGGTAAATAATTCAATCATTGATGCGATCTGGGGTTTTTTTGCGGCTTACGTCGCGTTGTTTACGCTGATGATGCTGATCTTGATGTTTAATGGGCTGGACCAGGTTACCGCTTTTTCAGCGGTGGCTGCGACGATTAATAACCTGGGTCCTGGATTAGGCGAGGTCAGTGCTAATTACGCCAGCCTTACTGATTTCAATAAGCTGTTGCTGTGTTTCTCTATGTTGCTCGGACGTCTGGAAATATTTACCTTGTTAGTATTACTGATGCCTGCGTTCTGGCGTAAATAAAATTTCATAGATCCCGATGAATATTAACGACTCCAATCAAGATAGATATCGGTTCCGTTTGTCGCTATTGCATCCGCGGCACTGGTTGACCTGGTTCGCCCTGGGTGTTTTTTTTGTTCTTACCTTATTGCCTATGTCAGTCATTGACTGGTTAGGTTGCCGTCTGGGAAATATTGCCGCCAGTAAAAACAAAAAGCGTTTTAATATCGTGAAGACCAACCTTGCCCTGTGTTTTGCAGACAAGGCAGACGCTGAAATCGAGCAGATGGTGGTAAAAAACTTTCAGGCGCAATTTCGTAGTCTGCTGCATTATTATATTTTGTGGTGGCGGCCTGTTTTTTTTGTCCGAAAAAAAATCCACAAAACTGGTTTCGAGCAGATCTCGCATTACCAGCAACAGGGCAAAAACATTATTATCTTATTGACTCATAATGTTGGTCTTGATTTTGCGGGTGCCGCGATCGCGATGGATTACCCTGCAAGTACACCTTATAAAAAAGTGCGCGACCCGGTGGTCGACTGGATGATAGCAAACAACAGATTAAAATTTGGTAAGAAAAATGGCGGCAAACTGTTTACCCGGGAAGATGGTTTAAGGCCGCTGATACGTGAGACCCGTAAGGGAAAAGTTTTAATCTATCTGGCAGATGAAGATCTGGGCGAAAAAAATTCTATCTTCGCGCCTTTTTTTGGTGTGCAAAAAGCAACGATTCCGGTACTGGGCCGGCTGGCAAAGTCATGTGACGCGGTGGTACTGCCGTGTGTCAGCTGTTATGAACCGAACAACAGGGCTTACTCGGTAAAGCTTTTGCCTAAAGTAGAAAATATGCCAAGCGGAGATGATGCATTAGATAGTTTGAACATGAATAAAGCCATAGAGCGTGCTGTTGAGCAATGTCCGTTACAGTACTTATGGGCGTTACGTTATTTTCAAACACGGCCGCAAGGCGAGGCTTCAGTTTATGATTAACACGGCAGTGACGATTCAGCCGATGCTGGAAGTGCAAACTGAGAAGCGCTTGTATAAACGTTTGAAGCATGGCGTTGGTGAAGCTATTTTAAAATACAATATGATCGAAGACGGTGACCGGGTAATGGTATGCCTGTCTGGCGGCAAAGACAGTTATGCCATGCTCGATCTATTGATGGCACTGCAGAAAAAAGCACCGATCTCATTTGAACTGATAGCCGTTAACCTCGATCAGAAGCAACCCGGTTTCCCTGAGCATGTTTTACCGGATTATCTGAAAGATCTTGGCGTTGAATATCATATCGTCGAGCAGGATACCTACAGTATCGTCAAAGACAAGATACCGGAAGGTAAGACTACCTGCGGTCTGTGCTCGAGATTGCGTCGCGGTATATTGTATTCTTTCGCTGCAGAGATCGGTGCCAGCAAGATTGCTTTAGGTCATCATCAGGACGACATCATCGAAACGTTTTTTCTTAACATGTTTTTTAATGGCCAGTTAAAGACCATGCCGCCCAAATTGTTAAGCGATAATAAAAAGCATGTTGTCATTCGTCCAATGGCCTTGTGTAAAGAAAATGATATTGCTGCTTACGCACAAATAAAAAAATACCCGATCATCCCCTGTAACCTGTGTGGCTCGCAGGAAAACATGCAGCGCAAAGTAGTGAAAGGAATGATCCAGCAGTGGGAACAGGGAAACCCGGGGCGTTCGGATCTGATCATGCGAAGCTTGCAGAATGTGGTGCCATCACATCTAGCCGATAGTGAGTTGTTTGATTTTCAGAGTTTGGGGAAAGTGTTATGAGTATTTTTTATCTTCACGTAACAACAACTCTATCTCTGTTGCTCTGGGATGTGATGCTGGTGCTCGGGAGTGCATATACGAAACCATGGATGGTGGAAGTGCAGATATTGCATCGTTACATGGATGTAACTTATTTAGAACAACGCAGGAGCTGTTGCCGAGGAGCAAGTATCTGTCCGCCAATCCCTGGAGAAAGCTTCCACTCCTGCTATCGCCCCTTACCTACCTCCATGTAGGCATAAAAAAACCCCAACCGAGGTTGGGGTTTCGAGCTCCTTGCTTGGTGACGAGCCTCGCGCTATAGCTATTCCGTAGAATTATTTACAAATCCGTGTAAACTTTAACCTTTCCATAGTCCATGTCCATGTTAAATATTCTTCAGCTACCTATATCCTTATGTCCCTGTTACGGCTCTTTCCTTGTGTCCACGTTAGTATTATGGCTGGGTTGATCGATTTTCGCCATCAGGTAGAGGAGGAAGCTCGCGTAGGAAAATGCCTACAAAGAATTTGTTGTCTCTTAAGCCCGAGGCCGGCATTTGTTATCAGGTCTGACAAAAGATGATTGCTTTGTTGCAGCGTGTTAAATCAGCATCAGTCACTGTCAGTGGTGAAAAGATAGCGAGTATCCCCCAGGGATTGCTGATATTGCTGGGTGTTGAAAAAGACGATGATGTATTGAAAGCAGAAAGAATGGCAGAAAAGATATTGAAATATCGTGTTTTTGCCGATGCTGAGGACAAGATGAATCTGAGTATGCTGGATATTAAGGGCTCAATATTGATGGTGCCACAGTTTACGCTGGCGGCGGACACTGAAAAAGGCCTCAGGCCGAGTTTTTCGAGTGCGGCCAGCCCTGAAAAAGGATTAGCACTGTTTACACAACTTATTGATATAATGCGTGTAAAGGGTGAGTCTTTGGCTGATGGATTACCCGGAGACTGGTTGCAGACCGGCCAGTTTGGTGCGGATATGGCGGTAGAATTGGTCAATGATGGTCCAGTTACCTTTAATTTGACTATGTGACTTTACGAACATGAAATATAACATTAGGTTGGAGAAATAAATGACGCAGCGTCAGGCAAGTGTTGAACGCGATACCCTGGAAACTCAGATTCAGGTAACAGTAAATCTGGATGGCACCGGTGAATGTAAACTTGATACTGGAGTCCCTTTTCTTGAGCATATGCTCGATCAGGTGGCACGTCATGGTTTGATCGACCTGGATATTAAAGCTAAAGGTGATCTGCACATCGATGCGCATCACACCGTAGAAGATATCGGCATTACCCTGGGCCAGGCATTTACACAAGCGATCGGTGATAAAAAAGGTATCGTGCGTTATGGGCACGCCTATGTTCCGCTCGATGAGGCACTGTCACGTGTGGTCATCGACTTTTCTGGTCGCCCCGGAATGGAATATAACGTGAATTTTACCCGTTCAAGTATCGGTGATTTTGATGTTGATCTGTTCCACGAGTTTTTCCAGGGTTTCATTAACCATGCCAATGTGACTTTACACATCGATAACCTTAGCGGTACAAACGCACATCATATAGCGGAGACGGTGTTTAAAGCGTTTGGTCGTGCAGTACGCATGGCGATCGCTGCTGACCCACGTATGCAGGGTGTAATGCCCAGTACAAAAGGTTCTCTATAAACCAATAACGAGTTTAAGTTTCATGAGTTCAACAATCGCTGTCGTCGATTACGGCATGGGAAATTTACGTTCGGTGTCAAAGGCACTGGAGCATGTGACGCGCGATGATCAGCGTGTGATCATCAGTTCGGATGCGCGCGAGATAGCCGATGCTGAACATGTGGTGTTTCCCGGTCAGGGTGCGGCGCGTGCCTGCATGCAACATCTGCAAGATTTAAGCCTTAATGAGGTGGTTTTGCAGGCAGCCAGTGAAAAACCGTTTTTAGGTATCTGCATGGGTATGCAGGTACTGATGGCGCACAGTGAAGAAAATAAGGGTATCGACTGTATGGGGTTGTATGCCGGTGAGGTACGTGCGTTTGCTGATGAGGTGATAAAGCCACAGATGCAATCATTGAAGATACCGCATATGGGCTGGAGCCGAGTGTCTCATAAACAGGCGCATCCGTTGTGGCAGGATATACAGGATAACAACCGGTTTTATTTTGTGCACAGTTATTATGTCGCGCCGGAAGATGCGGCCCTGGTTGCTGGTACGACAGAGTACGGCATTGAATTTACCTCTGCTATTGCCGGTAAAAATGTTTTTGCAGCGCAGTTCCATCCTGAAAAGAGTGCGCATGATGGTTTACAATTACTTAAAAACTTTTGCCGCTGGGACGGTCAACTTTAAACGCCAGTTATAGATGGTAAACTAAATATTTCTCGAGAAAGGATATGTTATTAATACCTGCAATTGATTTAAAAGATGGACAATGTGTGCGCCTGCGTCAGGGTGACATGGATGACAGCACGGTTTTTTCTGATGACCCGGTCGCGATGGCGGGGCAATGGGTAGAGGCAGGCGCAAGGCGTTTGCACATCGTCGATCTGGATGGTGCCTTTGCGGGTAAGCCGAAAAATGCCGAGGTAATCCACGACATAGCGTCCGCTTATCCGGATCTGAAGATTCAGCTCGGTGGCGGTATTCGTGATGAAGATACCATCGCTGCTTATCTGGATGCCGGGGTGAATTATTTGATCGTCGGTACTAAGGCCGTTCAGGAGCCGCATTTCATCGCAGAGGTATGTGCCGAGTTTCCGACTCATATCATCGTCGGGCTGGACGCGAAAGACGGCAAAGTGGCGATTGATGGCTGGTCGAAACTGTCGAAGCATGATGTGATCGATATGGCGAAACGGTTTGAAAATGATGGTGTTGAAGCTATCGTCTACACCGATATATCACGCGATGGCATGATGCAGGGCGTTAACGTAGAGGCGACGGTAAAAATGGCGCAGCAGATCAATATTCCTGTAATTGCATCCGGCGGTATCACTTCCATGGATGACATCAAAGCGTTAAATGCAGTCGCTGATGAAGGCATCATGGGCGCGATTACCGGCCGTGCGATCTATGAAGGCACTATAAACTTTAAAGAAGCACAGGCCTGGCTCGAGCAGAATTCATAATGGCATTAGCAAAACGCATTATTCCCTGTTTAGACGTCGATAACGGCCGCGTCGTTAAAGGCGTGCAGTTCGTCGATATCCGTGATGCCGGTGACCCGGTAGAGGTCGCGCGTCGTTATGATGCCGAAGGCGCCGATGAGATTACCTTTCTGGATATAACCGCCAGTTCTGATGATCGCGAGACAATCGTCCATGTGGTAGAACAGGTTGCTAACGAAGTGTTTATCCCACTGACCGTGGGCGGTGGCATCCGCACGATAGATGATGTGCGCCGGATGCTAAACGCAGGCGCAGATAAAGTGGCGATAAACACCGCGGCGGTTTTTAATCCGGAATTTGTCCGCGAGGCTTCAGATAAAGTAGGCTCGCAATGTATCGTCGTGGCTATCGATGCCAAACAGGTCAGTGCCGAAGGTGAACCACTGCGCTGGGAGATCTTTACTCATGGCGGCAGAAAACCGACCGGTCTGGATGCTATCGAGTGGGCGAAGAAAATGGTTGATTATGGCGCTGGTGAAATTTTACTCACCAGTATGGACAGAGATGGCACCAAGATCGGTTTTGATCTGGCGTTAACCCGGGCAATCTCTGAAGCCGTGTCGGTTCCAGTGATAGCCTCCGGTGGCGTCGGCAATCTTGATCACCTTGCCGATGGTGTCATCGAAGGTCATGCTGATGCCGTACTGGCGGCCAGCATTTTTCACTTTGCAGAATATTCTATTCAAGAAGCAAAGCAGCATATGGCTGACCGCGGTATCGAGATGCGCCTGTGATTTTTGGTAAAGCAAGCAAATGAGCTGGCTGGACGAAATCCGCTTTGACGAGAAAGGCCTGGTTCCTGCCATCACACAGGATGCTACTAGCGGTAAAATTCTGATGATGGCATGGATGAGCCGCGAATCACTGCGGCTCACCGCAGAAAAAAAAGAAGCCGTGTACTGGTCACGTTCCAGAGAAAAGCTCTGGCACAAAGGTGAAGAATCGGGTCACACGCAGAAAGTGCTTGATATACGTTTTGACTGTGATGAAGACGTTATTTTGTTAAAAGTTGAACAGCACGGCGGATATTGCCTGTCATACTGGACGAGAGAGTTGTTTTTATCGCCAGTTACAGGGTGATGAGTGGGTGGAAGTTGAGCAGGTTATCAAAGATCCGAAACAGATCTATGCAAAATAAATCAGTATGACTAATCAAGAGATACTGGCACAATTAACGGAGATACTGGAACAGCGCAAAAACGCAGCGGCAGACTCATCTTATGTGGCCAGCCTGTATGCTAAAGGAATAGATGCTATTCTTAAGAAAGTGGGTGAAGAAGCGACAGAAACAGTGATGGCGGCGAAAGATGTAGTGCACGGTGGAAATCCAGAAAAGCTGGTTTATGAAGTGGCGGATCTCTGGTTTCACACCATGGTGTTGCTGGCGGATCAAGGTCTATCTGCAGATGATGTTTTAGAAGAGCTGGCGCGTCGATTTGGCGTCTCCGGTCATGACGAGAAAGCGGCGCGAAAATAAAATTATTTGCGACTGTTTATTACGAATTAAAGAGATTAAGAGAGAAATATTATGGGTATCAGTATTTGGCAATTATTAATTTTATTGGCTGTTGTTATTTTAATCTTTGGCACCAAAAAATTAAAAAATGTTGGTGGAGATCTTGGCTCGGCAATCAAGGGATTTAAATCAGCAGTTAAAGACGGCGATGATAATGCAAAGCAGGAAAAAGTGGCTCAGGATTCAGCCGATTCTGCAAATACCGAGTCGGTAAAAAAAGAAGATAACGTTTAGTTTTTTATCAGTGCTGTGCCCGGACAGGCTGTTTTGGTGCGCGCTATAAATGACACGGTAAATCATGTTTGACGTTGGCTTCTGGGAAATTCTGTTCATCCTTATTCTGGCGCTGGTTATTATTGGACCGGAGCGTCTGCCCGGTGCTGCGCGACAGGTAGGCTTTTTTGTCGGTAAAGCGCGTCGTTACATCGAGGGTGTTCGCAGCGAAGTTGAATCCGAACTTGATATCGGTGAATTTAAACGCATGCTGCACAATCAGGAAGTACAGATAAACGAATTACAGCAGCAGTTAAAATCAGGTGTCGATGCAGTTGGCTCGGATATCAAAAAAGACCTGCCTTCTTCTGATTTTCTAAGCGATACGCCTTCCCACACTTTCCATGAAGAACAAGCTCCAGAGCCTGAAAATGCAGAATCCGAAAACGCGGCTGCTGATGATACAGTTCAAACCAAACAAGATAAATCTTAACTGCTGGTAGATCGATGGCCGAGCGACAGGAAAACAATTCACCAGATGAGCAGAGCGAGCTGGATGAGAAAGAACAGACGCTGATGGATCACCTGGTCGAATTACGCGACCGTCTGTTACACATGGTGTTAGCTATCCTTATCGTTTTTGTTGCACTGTTTGCCTTTGCCGAAGACATCTTTACCCTGGCGGCAGATCCTTTGCTGGCATTGATGCCGGAAGGCACGTCGATGATCGCTACCGGGGTGACCTCTCCCTTCCTGGTACCATTTAAGCTGGTACTGTTGTTATCAGTACTGTTAACCATTCCCTATCTATTGCACCAGATCTGGTCATTTATCGCGCCGGGTTTATACCGTCATGAAAAACGTATGGCCGGTCCTTTACTGGTTTCCAGTGTCGTGCTTTTTTATTGTGGTATCGCTTTTGCGTACTTTATAATTTTCCCCATACTGTTTGGTTTTTTTATTGGTATCGCGCCGGAAGGTGTTGCGGTAATGACCGATATCGGTCAGTACCTTGATTTCATCATCGCCATTTTTCTCGCTTTTGGTATCGCGTTTGAAGTACCGGTAGCCACTTTTTTATTGATCGCCGCAGGCATCACCACGCCCGATAAGCTGGCCGGTAAACGTCCCTATATTATTATCGGGGCATTTGTTGTAGGTATGTTGCTGACACCGCCGGATGTAATTTCGCAATCATTGCTAGCGGTGCCAATCTGGTTACTGTTTGAGCTCGGACTGATCATGTCTCGCATCTTCCTCAAAGATAAACCGGAAGAAAACGTTATCATGCAAAATGATGAGTTTGAATTGACCGAAGACAGCGAATATTTCCATGAAGGTGAGATGCCGGAAGATCTGTCATCAACAGAGCAGTCAACAGCAACGGATGATGAGCCGGAATTAAGTGACGAAGAGATGGAAAAACTGTTCGATGAAGCCGAACAGGAAGAAGAAGAGAATCGTCGTGATGAAGAACAAGGAACATCAGACGACGAGTCAGATAAAAAACCTTAACAACCGCTAAAACTTTCTGTAAGCGGCTATGGCTCAAGTTTATATTCAGAGCGTGATTAATTTTAATTCGTCTATAACGCCCCGTTAGTGTAAAATCGCGCCTCAAATACAATCATAGAAAAGAGAAGGGCAAAGAGCTCTAATGGCTGATCGAAGCGTCCCCCGAAGACCCACCCTCCTGATTATCCTGGATGGGTTTGGTGTCAACCCAAGTCGAATTAATAATGCTGTGCAGGAAGCGGATACTCCGCGACTGGACGAATATTTTTCCAGGAACTCTCATACTACCCTGGATGCCTGCGGAATGTCCGTCGGCTTGCCTGATGGTCAGATGGGAAATTCCGAAGTAGGCCACATGACACTTGGCAGCGGTTCGGTGATAAGACAGGATCTGGTTCGGATCAATGATGAAATTGAAAGTGGTGAGTTTTTTAAAAATGCCGCATTGCTTGCAGCGGTAGAAGATGCTGCAGCCAATGAACGGCCACTGCATCTTGTTGGCCTGACCTCTAATGGCGGCGTTCACAGCCATATCAATCATCTCAAAGCACTGATCAGGCTGTGCGCAGACAACAAGGTAAAACCAGTGGTACATATGACCACTGATGGCCGCGATACGGCGCAGATGTCTGCACTGACCTTCCTCTCTGAAATCGAAGGTTTGCTGGAAGACTGTCATGGCAGTATCGCCACAGTATGTGGTCGATATTACTCGATGGATCGAGATAATCGTTGGGATAGAACGGCACTGGCCTGGAATGCGATGGTGAAAGGCGAAGGCCTGCATGCGGAAAATGCACATTATGCTATCGAAGCGGCATATGCGAATGATGAGACCGATGAATTTATAAAACCGACGGTTTTAGATAATGCAGACTTAATCGAATCCGGTGATAATATTATTTTCTTTAATTTCCGTAATGATCGCTCACGCCAGCTGACTGCGGTGTTAAGCCAGGAAAATTTTGAAGAGTTTGATACCGGTGGCTTCGAAGGTGCACTGGTGACCTGCTTGACTGAATATGACCCAGAATTTTTACTGCCCATCGGTTATGCACCAGAGCGTCCACAGGCAACGGTGGCTTCAGTGGTAAGCCGCGCCGGTTATAAACAGATGCATTGCGCAGAAACTGAAAAATATGCACACGTCACCTACTTTTTTAATGGTGGTAAAAAACAGCCTTTCGCTGGCGAAGACCATGTCATGGTGAGCTCGCCGGATGTTGCCACTTACGATCTAAAACCAGAGATGAGTGCCGAAGGTGTGGCCGATAAGGTCATCGAAGCGCTGGAGTCCGGTGATTACGGTTTTATCATGGTCAACTTCGCTAATGGCGATATGGTTGGTCACACCGCGGTTCGCGATGCAGTCATCAAAGCTGTTGAAGCTTTAGATAAAGAAGTTGGGCGTGTTCTTGATGCGGCTGCAGAATGTGGTTTCTCTGTAATACTGACGGCTGACCATGGTAATTGTGACGAGATGGTCGATCCTGTTACCCAGGAACCGCATACCCAGCACACGCTGTATCCCGTCCCCTGTCTGGTTATCGATGAGGCTAACTGGCATCTGCGTCCCGGCTGTGATCTAAGCGCCGTGGCACCAACAGTATTGCAGTTAATGGGCCTGCAGCAGCCACCATCAATGACAGGTAAATCGTTATTGTTGTGTGAATATTAACGCACTATAAAATTAAAGCCCCGTCAGGTTGTGTATTAAACAACCCGGCGGGGCTTTTTTATTGTCTAATCCATCACAAGTATTTCTTGATGATTACTTATTAATCAATTAAATACGACATCAATCTCCATAAATACCTATAAATCCACTTTATATGTATGAATAATATAAACAAATGCGATTAAATATCAGAAACTTGTGAACTGTGTCAAGTTTTCGACACTCGTGTCGATTAAGTTTCCATTATTACACTATACTGCTATAAACCTTTCCGGTTTCTAAATGCTCTCAAATATTCGTGGTCGTTTCCCGGCCTGTATCTGTCTCCAGTTTTTGACTCATGTTACAACAAGACTAATGGAGGTCTTATGTCGTTATCTGAAATTTATCTGATTGTGCCAAACCCTGTTCTTTCCGGCCTGATCTGGTTCTTTGCGCTTTCCGCGGTATTGTATCTGGCGCGGTTACCGGCAAAAAAATATATTCTGGCATTCAGTGAGGTCATTCATAATGCATTGCGTCTAGCTGCAAGGTCTGTGAATTCGGCTGACTGCCGTTTGCAGGCACGTAACCGTGAAGTGCTGCTCGAAGCCGGCCGTGAAGCCACCGAGCGTATGATCGAGAGAGAATTTGAACGTGTTGAGAATACGGTGATGAATGATCTCTCTCAGTACCCCGCGTTGCAACGTAGGCTGAGTGAGCGTATTACTAAAATCGATGAGGATTACAAACAAAGCACGGAAGTGCCGCCCGATCCACCAGGCTGGTGCAAGGTGGTTGAATCGGTTGCCAAAATTGACAGCAACGGTGATGCCATGGTGGCGCAGATCCTGAAAGATATCCACAAGTCGATGATCAAGGCACAGGGCAAAGCGATTACGGAACACAGGCGCGGCTGCAGGGAACGTCATGCTGTTCTAAAACGCATGATGCCGCACTGGCGCTCAGTGAAACGAATACTCGCTGAAGTTGATAGTAATATTTCCAGTATCCTGGAACGTGCTACCAAGATCGGCCGATACATGCATGATTATGAAGAGATCATAAAGGGCAGTGACCGTGCCACGCGCGTGCTGTCATCGTCGGCCCTGAGCCAGTTCTTTGTCTCAGCCTTTGTACTCGCCATCGCTGTTGGCGGTGCCATGGTTAACTTTACCCTGATCGCTCGGCCAATGGCTGAAATGGTCGGTGGGCAGAATTTTATCGGTGGTTTTAAAGTGTCAGAAATCTCTGCAGTGGTTATTATCCTGGTGGAGATCTCTATGGGTTTGTTCCTGATGGAATCACTGCGCATCACGCGTCTGTTCCCTGTCATCGGCGCATTAAACGATAAATTGCGTGTACGCATGATCTGGATCACCTTCGGTTTTCTGTTTGCCCTCGCCAGTGTTGAAGCCGGCCTGGCATTCATGCGCGAGATTCTGATGGAAGACGAACTGGCCACCAGTGCGATGTTGCGCGGTGATGGTGTAAGTACGATGGCAACGGCTGAGTTTGCCTGGATCACTACAGCGGCACAGATGGGTATGGGCTTCATCCTGCCGTTTGCTTTGGTGTTTGTTGCCATTCCGCTGGAGACCTTTGTCTCTTCCACCCGTACCGTCGTCGGCATCGTCGCGTCTGCATTATTACGAGCACTGGCTTTCGTGCTTCGACTGTTGGGTAATATTGCACGTTATAGTGGCAAGATCGTGGTCAATCTTTACGATCTGATTATCTTTGGTCCGCTGTGGCTGGAGACGACTATCACGAAAAAATTAACGACAGGTAAAACTAGTAAAGACTCTGTTAAAACAGGTTACCAGGAGGCGACATGAAACACGCAATTTTGACTAAAACTATTACTATGGGGCTGTGTCTGTTTCAGGCGATTATGCTTACGAGTTGTTCTGAATCTGCCCCGACTAACAGTGGCATCTACCTGTTGCTGGACACCTCAGGTACTTACACAAAAGAGCTGAGCAATGCGCAGAAACTGGTCAATGTCATGTTGGTAAAACTTGAGCCCAGTGATTCATTTGCGGTTGCGCGTATCGATACCGGCAGTTTCAGTGAAAAGGATATTATTACTAAAGTCACTTTCAATGATCGACCGAGTGAAGCTAACCGGCAGAAACGTCATTTCCGTGATGCCATGGATGCGTTCGTTAAAGATGTGAAGCCGTCCAGGTATACCGATATTACCGGCGGTGTCCTGCAGGCGGCTGAGTATCTGAACGAAAAAGCAACCGGCAGAAAAACGATCCTGATCTACTCAGACTTAAAGGAAGAGCTGCCGGAAGGTTACGTACGTGATATTCCATTCCAGTTGCAGGGCTTTGATATCATCGCGTTAAATGTGACCAAGCTGCGCAGTGATAACATTGATCCACGTGAATATATGGACAGACTGGAAGAATGGCAGCGCCGAGTTGAAGCCGGTGGTGGCAGTTGGCGGGTGATCAATGATATGGATCGGCTCGAAAAGATTCTTCAAGGATAAGTAAAAAGCCGCTTCATAAAGCGGCTTTTTACTTATTGGTTTAGACTAATCCCGGTACCGCCAAGACCACAATAACCATTGGGATTTTTAGCCAGGTATTGCTGGTGGTAGTCTTCAGCATAATAAAATTCAGGTGCCGCAATAATCTCAGTGGTAATGGTGCCGTATCCAGTTTTGTCGAGTGCATGCTGAAAAGCGGCGCGGCTTAACTCAGCTGCTTTTAGCTGTGTTTCATTAGTGACGTAGATACCTGAACGGTATTGTGTGCCTCTATCGTTACCCTGACCCATGCCCTGAGTCGGGTCATGGGCCTCCCAAAATGTTTTCAGTAATGACTCGATGCTGATTTTTTCAGGATCAAAAACCACCAGTACCACTTCATTGTGTCCGGTCATGCCGGTGCAGACTTCATGATAATCCGGGTTAGGGGTAATTCCAGCGGCATAACCTACCGCGGTTGAGTAGACGCCATCGAGTTGCCAGAATTTTTTTTCAGCACCCCAAAAACAACCCATGCCAAAAATGATCTGCTCTAGATGGTCGCAAAATGGCGGTTGCAGGACATTGCCATTAACAAAGTGTTTGTTTGTGACAGGCATCCGTGCATCGCGACCGGGAAGGGCCTGTTCTTTGCCTGGTAACTGTTGTAATCCCATGTTTTTTCTCTGATTTAGTATTTCTTTATTGCAGACACTGGTCAGATTGTCTCTAGTTAGCTTAGTTCCAGACAATGTAATTGGTTTAGCATAATGGTTTTTAAAGGAATATTTACCTATGCGAAGAAAGGGTATTGTTTTCAGTAATTAATAAATTTCTGTAAGTCATTAATACTAAAGTTATTTAAGAGATGGTTACTGTGACAGGTGGATCGAGTGCGAACTATGCAGGTGTGTTGTAGGCTCTTATCGCAGTGATATATAAAGTGACAAAAAACCTGGTCGTTATGATAAATACATGGCTCTCAGACCGGTGCTTTTTTTGTCACGGTTAGTTTAGAATTAATCACTCTAATAGACGGTATAAACATCAGAAGGTATATCATGGTTTCATTAACTCGTATAGTTCTCATTACACTGTTGGCGTTGTCATACAATATCCATGCGTCTGATCTTGCCAAAGAAAAACGCTGGGCTGATCAGGTGGTCGATGCCATCATTGATGGCGATGCCGTTTGGCTCAATGATGGTAAAAGTGATTTCCTGGGAATATTTACTGAAGCCGAAGAAGACAAAGGCCGGGCGGTTATCGTGATGCATGGCACGGGTATCCATCCTGACTGGCAGCAGGTGGTGCAGCCGCTACGTGTTGGTCTAACAGCTCATAACTGGAGCACCTTATCTATCCAGATGCCGATACTGGCGAACGAAGCTGAGTACCCGGAATATGCGCCACTATATGATGAAGTTGCGCCACGTATCGATGCCGCTATCAAGTACTTGAAAAAGAATGGAATAGAATCGATCGTGTTGATCGGCCATAGTCAGGGCTCAGCGATGACAGCTTATTACCTGTCTACATCGAAACAGGATGTGACAGGTTTCGTTGCTATCGGCATGGGTGCCTTTGCGGATGATCCGCGTATGAACAGTATCAAAGCGTTAGAAAAAATTCAGCTGCCGGTGCTGGATCTGTACGGCAGTGATGACCTCGAAAATATACATGACTTCAGCTGGATCGCGTGTAGCAGCGGCTAAAAAAGCAGGCAATAAAGATTACACGCAAGTTAAAATTACAGGTAACCACTTCTTCGATGGGGAAGAAGAGGCGTTAGTCGAAACAGTGGCTGAATGGCTGGAAACAATAAGCAAGAGTAATTAAGGGATTTATCTTAATTTAGATATGATTGCATTGATTGTGTGCTGATGCCTTAACAGCACTGAAGTTTTAAACCAGATCTCTAAGCGTCTTGTTTTTGACCGCATCTGATATCGCTTTGTCCATGCATTGTAAAGCTTCATTGACCTGCTGCACACTGTCGACATCATCAGGACCCAGGCTGGGCGTCTCTTCTGCATTGCGTGCAGCATCGATGATCATCTCCAGTGTAATATTTTCTAATGACTGGCTGGGCAAGTAGTGCTGATTATTTTCTCCTGTTACTGTCAGCAGTTTGCTGGATATTAATTCAGGCAGGATGATCATCAGCGCTTCTTCAGAGATGTGAGTCTTTTTCGCCAGAGTTTTAATCGTCCATGGTGGTTCGTTGTTATGAAAACTATGGCCGATTATCTGCATTAAAGTGAGCGCCAGCTTTTCTCGCAGACGACAGCTGAGGCGAATGATTTTAGACTTGTTACTGATACGGTCAGGGTTTTGGTGATAGTAAGATATCGAGGCGCCGGTCAATATGATCAGCCAGCTCATGTATATCCATATCATAAAAATAATTAGGATGGCAAAGCTGGAGTAGATGGCAGTGTATTTTGTCGAGTCAACGATGAATGCGGTAAACAGTGAACCTGTTATTTTCCATAAGATGGTCGCAACGACTGCACCATACAGAGCAGATAAAAATTTAACCTTGGTGTTCGGTATCAGTAGATAGACCACGGTGAATGATATCGTCGTCAGTATATATGGTGTCAGATTGCCAAGAAATAATAATATCGTACCGAAAGGTTCTATCGACAGGAATCTGTCGACGACTGCAGAGGAATTAAATGATGCAGTGAGGCCTGCTGAGGTGAACAGTAAAAGCGGCCCGATCAGGATGACACTTAGATAATTACTGAAGCGCTGAAAGATGTTGCGTGTAACATAAATATTCCATGTTGCATTGAATGCACTTTCGATTTTTTTTACCAGTGACAGCACGGTGTAGATCAGGAGTAACAGGCCGACTGAGCCCAGTACGCCAACTTTCATGTTATCGACGAAAGAAATAATCTGATGACTGATCTGGATACCTTTCTCACCCAGTGGTTCTAGTATACTGATCAGGGTAGGTTCGAGCTCATTGTGTACGCCAAAACCTTTCAGTACAGAAAAGCTGACTGCAAGCAGTGGAACGATAGAGAGCAGGGTGGTGTAAACCAGGCTCATGGCTCGAAGTGAAGGCAAGCCGGTTTTTATTTCATGAAATGTGCCATAGAATATTCGCAGTGCCTGAATTAAAAATGCCTGAAACACATTCACTTTTTGCAGGTTGGTGTTCCATAGCAGCTCAGAAATTTTTTCCTGTATTTCATTAAACATTATTTTGACCAAATAATTAATTGCTTATTTTACGTTGTCTCAAGCGCCAATCCTGATAATCACCGGCCTCTTTGTAACCCTGTTTGTTGACGTATTCAAGTACACCCCATAAGCGATAGAAATTTGTTACTGAATCGACACGAATGATTTCATTGCCCTCAGGGTCAAAGAAAATAATGCTGGGCGCATAGAATAGATCGAGAGACCGCGCCCATTCTTTTGCTGTGGTTTTTTTGCCCTTAGGAGTTATCACTGGCGTAGTGGCCCACATGTTGAGTTGTATGACATTCATCTTTGTTATTTCCTGAATGCTTAATTCATTTGAAAGCGGGCCGCTGTGCAACAGGTCACAGGTATGGCAGTTACCCTGTTCGAAAAAAACTGCCGTGGCTTTTTTGTTATTTAATAATGCAGAAAGATCGTAAGGTTCCTCAAGGAAAAAATCACGTTCAGTCAGCCCACCTAGCAGGAAATACTCGCCCGGGCTGGCGCGTGCAAAATATTCAGAAAATGTTTCTGTTTTATAGAATTCCTCGGCGACATACTGTAACGCCGCGCGAAATTTATAAGGCGGGTAAAATCCCCGAAGTCGAAATACAGGTGTGCCACCGGCATCATAAAAAACCAGTGACGGTGTGAAATTTGCCTTGTAATGAATGGAGAGTTCACGTTCGGTATATTTGTTTCCGTCAGTATCGATCACATCATCGATACCCCAGATATCAAAGGCAATAAGGTCATAGTGTTTTTGTAGATAATTTTTGATGTCAGAGTCAGCCAGACTGGTTTTAAAAAACTGTTCACAATAGGCGCAACGTTTTTGACCAAAGTAGGTGATGATGCCTTTTTTTCCATTTTTCTTTGCACTGGCTAAATCCTCGCCCAGGTTGCCATAGGAGAGTTTGAACCAGTCAGGGTAAGCCAGTTCTTCGTCTAGCTGTGAATCATCAAATGACAGGTCTGAATCATTATTATCTGGACTCGTCGGTGTTGAAGAGTAAGCTGTATGTGAAAACAGCAATAACAGTATGGATAGTGCGACGAATTTTTTGTACATTGTCATCCTGTTATTTTACGAATCATGTGGGTTGATTATATGACAAAAGGCCAGAAAAATATTGCATCAACAATGAATTCATCTGTCAGTGTTTTAATGCTTATGGGAACACAATGTACGTTTTGCGGGCCGATGATGCAAATATTGATTGAATTAATGAAAACAGGTCTGCTTGCAGAATTACGGGTAGTCAATATCGAAACCAGTCCCGAGCTGGCCCAGCAGCATGGTGTCAGAAGCGTTCCGTGGCTGCAGATAGGGCCTTTCGAGCTGGCAGGGTCACGTTCAAAAAAGGAGCTGCAGTTATGGATAGAACGAGCTTCAAGTTTCGAGGGATTGAGCGAGTATCTTGAAGAAGTGTTGTCAGAAGGCAAGATCGATTATGCAAATAAACTGATACAGCGTTATCCGCAGGCGCTTGAGAACGTTATCGATCTGATGGCAGATCCGGAAGCAAAAATAAATGTACGTCTCGGTGTGGGCGTGATTATTGAAGACATGGCGGTATCAGAAGAGTTTAAAGCGGTTATACCCCGGTTGATAGAGTATCTGTCTAATGATGATGCGCGTATACGCGGAGATGCATGTCATTATCTTTCATTAACAAAAGATGTCTCCTATGTTCCTGCTATTAAAAAACTGCTATCGGATGAAAATGAAGAAGTCAGGGAGATAGCGCAGGACAGCCTTGATGAGTTAGTGGTTGAATAAACTTGATGAATGCTGACTGTAGTAGAAGAAAAGAGGTAAAGGTCAGCATTTTAATGCCGGTATTCAATGCTGAAAAAACCCTGGCTGAGTGTCTTGATAGTATCCTCGATCAGACGCTTGAGGAATTTGAGCTTGTTGCGGTCAACGACAATTCCACAGACAGATCGGTAGAAGTCTTACGTTCATATAACGATTCTCGTATATCTATTATTGAAAACCAGCAGAAAGGTATCGTCTCTGCTCTGAATCTGGGTCTGCAGTCCTGTCGTTCCGATCTAGTCGCACGTATGGATGCGGATGATGTGATGTATGTCGACCGGCTGAAAAAACAGTTTGCGGTAATGACTGATGATGCGTCGATCACATTGTGTGCAACGCAGGCGAGAAAGTTTCCAGAAGAGATAATCAAAGCCGGTTATGCCGAATACATGCACTGGCAAAATGCCTGTTTATCTAGACAGGATATTGGCAACCAGATCTATATTGAATCTCCCTTTGCCCATCCTTCAGTGATGTTCCGTAAACACCGGGTGATGGAGTTAGGCGGTTATAAGCAGGGCGAGTTTCCTGAAGATTATGAATTATGGCTGCGTCTGTTTAATGCCGGCAAACATATGATGAAACTGGATGAAGTATTAATCGACTGGCGTGAGTCAGACAGTCGATTATCGAGGACATCGAGTCGATATTCTGATGCTGCATTTGAGCTGATCCGAGCAGAATACCTGGTCAAGGATTGGCGTCTGCAGGGTAGAAAAATTGTTTTCTGGGGAGCCGGCCGTAAAACCAGACAACGTACTCAGTATTTGATTGACAGGGGTATCAAACCTGTTGCCTGGATAGATATTGATAATAAAAAAATAGGTAAGGAGTATAACGGTGCAAGAGTCTTTTTGCCTGAGTGGTTAAGGCAGCAGCATAATGAGAGGCCGTTCGTTTTAAATTATGTTCGTAACCATGGTGTCCGCGATCTGTGCCGTCAGTACCTTGGTAAGGCGGGTTATGTCATGGGGCAAGATTATCTGGATGTTGCCTGAGTAGTTTTGACTGAATTAAGCACAAAGGATCGGAGTAAGCAGAGAAAACACAATTAACGGTTAAAGATAAAAAACGAATTTTAAAACTGAATATCGTTTTTCAAAGCGTTCAGTGTCTCTGTGGTTAGTCTTTTTGAAAGTTTCTTTACTCCAGCCATTCGACAAGATAATAAATAAACTGTCCTTCTGATGATTTTGAAGGGCCGCTTACACGTGCGGCAAAATATTTTTTCTCGGGGTCTGCGTCGTCCAGTGCATCGGCAGCGCAAGATTTAATTTCCACGCAGTTGGCAGAAAACCGATTGCGGCTGCGCTTGGGTACGTAGACAACGGCAAACTCAAGATTTGAAGCGCTGGACTCCGGGTCCGGTGGTACCATACCGCGCATGACTAACTCGTTTTGACCGGGTTAATGTTTATTGATCTTATCAACATAAGCCATGCCGATAGCTGAGACAACAAAGGTTAGATGGATGATGACAAACCACATCAGTTTGTCATTTTCGATAGATTGAACATTCATGAACTTCTGTAACAGATGGATCGATGAGATAGCAACGATAGAGGCGGCAACTTTCTGTTTAAGCGAGCCAGCATCCATTTTTCCCAGCCAGCTCAGTTTTTCACCGCCATTGTCCAGATCGATGTTGGAGACAAAGTTTTCATAACCGCTGAGCATGACCATGACGAGTAGACCACCGACCAGTGACAGATCGATCAGGCTCAATATGATCAATACCAGGTCAGCTTCTTTGGTCGAAAAGACCAGGGGCAGCACATGGAAGACTTCCTGAAAGAATTTAAGGCCGAGGAGTAGCAGGCCAAAACTGAGCCCTAGATATATAGGTGCCAGTAACCAGCGGCTGGCATAGAGGAATTTTTCTGCGATGCGTTCTATCATGATGTCTGTACAATTTATAAAGGTGGAGCGAATTATAATACTTAACAAGCCTAAAAACTAAGTCATTCGTTCAATAACTGTTGTATATCTGTTTCCAGTGTATTGACAGCGCCAAATGATAGCTTCCTGAGGATGCCTTTTTTATCGATCAGTATGCTCGAGGGAGTTCCCTGTAATCGATACATCTCAAAGGTAAGGGCGCTGTATGTTTTACTGATGAGGTAAGCCTCGGCCTGTTGATAGATAGCGAGTTTTCGTTCGTCACTCAGATCACCGTGATGAAAATCAGGGATCTGGCTCAAGATGAACTGGTTTATGTTCTTCTCAGTAGTCTCGGCTTCATTTTTTACCAGTTTATCCATGGCGACGCTAAACGGTATGTCATAGGGCAGTTTTTTATTGTCAAGAAAATCTGCTTTCTCTAATTGATAAAGCGGGTCGCCAATGAGTTCACCATGTTGTAGAAGACGCTGCAGGTTATTCAATGTATTATGTTCGAAGTGTTCAAATGCCGTAGCAAGCGCAAACACCTTTAAGCCATGTGATGCATAGCTTTCGTGTAGCCGTAAAACTTCTGGTAATGCGTGTACGAAGCAACCGGGGCAGTTGACCTGGATCACCTCGATGAGGATGACCTGGCCGCTTAGTTCATGGATTGGAGGTTCATAACCTTGCGCCCAGCACTCGATTTCTGGCTGAGGGGCGGGTTGATTTATTTTGGCTGTAGCGGTCAATTTTTTGCCAGTTAATTTAGTTCTAAGTGATGTTAAGTAATAACGATGAAAAGTAGTGATTTATTACAACCTGATTATACCGAATTAACACCTGAGACCATATTGGCAGCAGTCGAGTCGTTAGGTTATGAATCCAGTGGCCGTTTTCTGGCGTTGAATAGTTATGAAAATCGTGTTTATCGCTGCGACCTGGAAGAAGGTGGCGGCATCATTGCCAAGTTTTATCGCCCCGGCCGCTGGAGTGATCAGGCGATACATGAAGAACATGCTTTTGCACAGGAGCTGGTCGAACAGGAGATTCCTGTAGTCGCACCTATTGTAAAAGACTCTGTTTCCTTATTCAGACATCAGGGATATCGCTTTACACTCTACCCGTTGCGTGGTGGACGCTGGCCTGATCTTGAAACGCGAGATGACTTAAACTGGATGGGGCGTTTTATCGCACGTATTCACAACGTCGGGCGGTCTTCGTCATTTCAGCACCGGCACCAGATCGAAATAAACAGGATGGGCAATGAACCAGCCGCTTATTTGCAGCAGCATGGGTTTATTCCCGGATATCTGGAGCAGGCTTATCAGACACTGGTTGATGATCTATTGAAAGAGATCCAGGCAGCATTTGATCGTTGTGGACACTATCAGAGTATACGTCTGCATGGCGACTGTCATCGTAGTAATGTTTTGTGGACCGATGACGGGCCACACTTTGTTGATCTGGATGATTGCTGCAATGGCCCAGCGATACAGGATCTCTGGATGTTGTTGTCTGGTGAACGGCAGGAGATGACAGAACAGTTATGTGACCTGCTTGAGGGTTATGAAGAGTTTGCTACGCTTGAATTAAATGAGTTGCATCTGATAGAGGCATTACGCAGCCTGCGCATGATGCATTATGCGGCCTGGTTAGCAAAACGATGGAGCGATCCGGCTTTTCCCATGGCGTTCCCCTGGTTTAATAGTACTCAATACTGGGAGCAGCATGTACTTGAATTAAGAGAGCAGCTGTCGCGCCTGCATGAACCCGTATTGGTTGTGTGAGTGTTTGTCATTATATTTAGGTAAACTCAAACAAAAGTTTTTTAGAGGGTATGGTTTATGAGAATTGGAATTATCAGTGGTAGTCACCGCAATCCGTCACAGAGTGAAAAAGTTGCGCGCTATATGGAAGATGTCTTGAGTAAAAGTTTTGATGATGTAGACCCCTGGGTTTATGCGCTGGCAGATAACCCTCTGCCCTTGTGGGATCAGACTCTGTGGGAAG
The DNA here is from genome assembly GCA_963752725.1 of uncultured Gammaproteobacteria bacterium. Lineage (GTDB taxonomy): Bacteria > Pseudomonadota > Gammaproteobacteria > SZUA-229 > SZUA-229. Next base: position 26,701 of record CAVWAI010000016.1, on the reverse strand, counting down.
ATAATGAAGAATGGAATCAGCGACTGGCGCCGCTTAAAAAACAGTTATCTGAAAGTGATGGTTTCATTATTATTTCACCTGAATGGCATGGCCAGGTTCCTGCAGGATTGAAAAATTTCTTTTTAATGTTTAACCGATTTGAGCTGGGGCATAAACCGGCGCTGATCGTTACCGTGTCATCGGCAGATGGTGGTGCTTATCCGGTAGCTGAATTACGCATGAGCAGTTATAAAAATAATCGCCTGTGTTATATCCCGGAGCAGTTAGTGCTAAGAAATATAGAAAAGATATTGAATGCAAAAGCTGAAGATAATGATGCAGATGCTGATAGTTACTTTAGAGAACGCATATCGTGGGCCCTGGGTATATTGCGCGGTTATGCGGTTGCTTTAAAATCCATGCGGGAATCTACAGAGATACACCACGATAAGTTTGGCAACGGGATGTGAGCAGGAAAAAGGTTTCTGTCATTGCGACAATATCGCCCGGACGATGTTGTCGCAATGACAATTAAGCTGTTTTTATCAGAATAGAAACTGCATGCCGATATCAGTGATCAATTAGATAAGTGAATGTTGCGTCTCTATATATTCGATCGTTTCCATTGTTTTGTCTTTGCTGTTGGTTTGATTGGATTTGCGCATCATCGCCTCGACGCGTGCGGCATTGATGGCTTGCTGGTTAATGATTTTCGGATACAGTAGATGCATCTTATCGACCAGCAGCGCCTGATCTCTTGCCGTGAGCTCAAGTGTTTCTCGCTGTGCATCTCTTAAAAAATCCAGAACCAGAAGATAAGGCGATAACCAGTTGATAAAAGCCTCGACCAGTGATGCTTTAGTCTTATTCTGCCATTGTTGTTGAACCAGCAGTTTAGGGAATAAGCGCGGAGATAATTCCCGATTAACTAATCTGTCATCCAGATTGACGCCGGTTAAACCCTTTGCCATCGTTAAACTGGTTTCGATAAAACCATTGAGCAGATGGCTGGCTGCCAGCACGCTGGTTGATTATCTGGTTAAGCAGCTCACCGGCCGTTGCGGTGTTCTCATCTATCGGTGGGTATTCTTTTAAAAATTCCTGTTTGCAGCGTAATCCTGCCTCCCAGGTTAAATTTTCAGGTGTGTGAATTTTAGATTCATCACAGACGCTGTCGAGCAATGCCAGGGGTTCGTCGGTGTGTTCTTCAAGTAGCCAGAGTTCGTATTTATCATCAGATCGATACGGGCATTGATCAGCATGTTCCAGCAATGCGTCCAGCAATGCATTGCCTATCGCCTGGATCTCATTGTAGTGATATGACCCGATCAGTGGTGAGCGCAACAGGCCGTTGTTTTTATTCCAGTCACCAAAACGGATATCTGGCATCTCGATGGCAAAAAATTCTTCCGGGTCATCGGTCGGACAGTCGAAAGTATCGTGGATATAAAGAGTCCAGTTGATGCCATCGATAGTTACTGCATCAGCGCCGCCGATGGAGATAATGTTCATTACTCCACGAAATGGGTTAAGAATTCTCTGGCTGTAACAGGAAACAGGCATAGTTAAAACTTAGCTTATTTTTAAGTAGATTTCATTGTTTTGTTGCTTAATGAATAAGGCCAAAATCAATATTTCACATGGGTATGTGTTCTATTTATTGCTTGCTGGCAGTTAATATTATTGATTCAGATCAAAAGTGCGGGCGTGCCTACATAGTAGCCTGCGTGATTAATAACGTAAGGGAGAAAGGAAAATGTTACAAGAAGGTGATAAGACAATTTTGACTAATGTGGCGAAAGTCATTACGTTGTTGGTGGTGGTGATGTTTGTTCTGATGTTTGTCGCGAGTTACGTGGGTGGCGGACAGTAGAAATCTCCTGGTTTCAATTTAATCATCAAATATCAGATACTTACAATATCGGTGTTATGTCAGTAGTCATGGCTATTTTTAATTTGTTGGTTGAACCGGGTCAGATTATAATGACCTGATTATGGATAGAGTCGCGCTTGCTATAACCCTTCTGGTGGTACTAATCTGTGGTCTGATCGCTTTTCTCAGGGTCTATTTTGGCAATCAGCCCTGGAGCCTATAGGGTTCATCTGTATCTTTAGGCTCCCTGGTGGCCTCAAAATCTGCTAAGATATGTGGCTTTTTAGTTTAGAGCGGACGAGTAATATGCAGATCGAACCCAATTCAGTGGTAACCCTTCACTACACACTTAAAGATAATGACGGTAACGTTATTGATCAATCCGATGACGGTAGTTTTTTATATCTGCATGGCGCGATGAATATAATCCCCGGTCTGGAGAATGCGCTGACAGGTAAATCCGCTGGCGAAGAGTTATCTGTAACCGTTGCTCCAGAAGAGGGTTATGGTGAAAAAGATCCTCAGCGTATACAGGAAGTCCCTAAAGAGATGTTTGAGAACTCCGGTGAGATCGAAGTCGGACTGCAGTTCCATGCGCAAGGTCCTGACGGCGGCGCTGTTGTAGTAACTGTAATCGAAGTAAAAGAAGGTGTCGTCGTTATCGACGGAAACCACGCCCTGGCAGGTGTTGATCTAAACTTTGATGTCAAAGTGATCGAAGTGCGCGAAGCATCAGAAGAAGAGATCGAACATGGCCATGTGCATGGTCCACATGGACATGACCACTAAGGTCTGATTTTATGCCTATCTATATCAAGCATCGTTAAGAAACTTAACGATGCTTGATATGACTTTCCTGTCGTGAATGATACGACGATGTCCCAATCCCCTGGTTTTAATAAAACCTGCATCAGGCCATGCCTGAGCAATCTCTTCACTATTCTGCCATGGTATTTCACCATCATCTTCATCGTGGATGAGTAAGCTTTTGGCTGTTAAATTTGTAACATTTTTTATGGCATCAACGGCATCTCTGGTAATTTGCCCATGAGTGGCAAATAACCTTCTGGTCATAATTTGTACCACGCTATCCGGCAGATTCAGTATGCGCTGGAAGTTATCAAGGATTATCTGAAAATCTTTTGGTGGGCAGATAAGCGCGCAGCGATCTACCTTTAGCCCCAGTGACATAGCGTATATTAAAATCATGCCGCCAAATGAATGGGTGATAGCGGCGTCAAATTTCCCGTATTGTTTATTGAGTGCAAGTACGGCATCAGTCATCTCCAGTGCGCTGGTCTGCTTGCCGGGTGAATTTCCATGAGCGGGCCCGTCAAAGCTGATAACACGATACCCGATGGCGTTAAGTTTTTCGATGTAATTAACAATCTGTGTACCGCGCCCGGTCCAGCCATGTATGAATAATAATGTTGCCTTTGGTTCTGTCGTTTTGTCCTGCCAGATATAGACAGCAAGAGATTGATCGTTGACCTCTATGGTTTCACGCGTTGCTGAGTTTAAAGCAGATAGCTCATATCGAGGCGTTTTAAATCTTGTCGTGGTAAACCATTGCTCATAGGCGAGTCTTCCGAAGTAAGCAGGGAATAACGGTCCTAGAAAACGATACATAAAACGGATTAAGCGGAGGCTAAAAGGTGTTTTCGCTGCTAGTGGTTTTTTATCAGGATTTTTCATCGGGTGTTTTTTATTGATACAATACTAAGATTATTTACAAGTAGAGAATAGTTACGGGTTAGATCTATGTTATCAGATGAAGAGTTACATCAATTGTATTATAAAAAGGAATCAGGGATACATGGTGAAGGTTTGTTTTCACGCAGCACAATAAAACAGGGCGATTACATGGGGGAGTATGATGGAGCGATGGTTACCGAAAATGGCTCACATGTACTCTGGGTGGAAAAATATGAAGAAGTCTGGATCGGACGCGATGGAAAGAATTTACTGCGCTACCTCAATCATAGTGCTGAACCGCATGCTGAATTTATCGAGTTTAAGTTGTATGCGTTGCGCGATATCGCCCCTGATGAAGAGATCACCATCAACTATGGCGAAGAGCCATAGGCTGATTCATCTGATACTAATACTGTTGTCAGGCGGCTTTGCTGTCCTGTAGTTTGAATGATAAAACCTGTTTGCAGGCATTGCAGTAATACTGGCCATGATTCTTTTTGATTCGGTTGTGCCTGATAATACCCAGCTGGTGTTCTCGGCAACCGCAACGGTAAGTGAATAATGTCCTGTTTCTTAGCGGTATGCCGGTCAGGTCATAATTTGCAGTGACCGAGGCATCAGCGCCAAAGGCTCGCATTATTGCTTTCCATTCTTTGCCATGAGGCCGGATATTATTTAAGCCATAAATGATATCGCTGACATAGTGTGCGACTTCATGAGGTATGGTGGTTTTAAAGTTATCAGTAAAATATTTGGAGAAAATATACGGATTGTATCGGATCTCCCTTGTATGGCGGATGATGTGACGTCTCACACGGTACATGCCAGCCGAGCGGCCTTTCAGGTTGAAAGTAATATCAACAGCCGCATTTTTTATGGCAAATAACTGAACGGCCTGTTTGATGTACAGCCGTGTTTCTTCGATTACCTGTTGCTGTAAATCGGCAGTTAAAGGCGTGATGACAGGCGGAGATTGATTCATTATCTGCGGGCTTACTCAGGCGCGTGAAATAAATTCTCGCGTTTCCGTATTGATTTTAATCATTTCGCCCGGAGTTAAATATTCCGGTACCTGCACGACCAGGCCGGTGGTTAAAGTCGCTGGTTTAGTGCGTGCTGAAGATGAAGCTGCTTTCATGGCAGGTGAGCATTCAGTAATTTCCAGTGCCATGGTTGCGGGCAGCTCAATACCGAGTAACTCACCCTCGCTGATAAGTGCATTAATACCTTCCAGGCCATCGAACAGGAAGTCTGACTCATCTTCTACGGCATCTGCAGCTAAGATGAATTGATCATAATTCTCACTGTCCATGAAAGTGTATGAGTCGTTATCATGAAATAACAGCTGAACGGAACAACGCGATATGTCTACCGGTGTGATGGCTTCATCACCTTTATATCGGCGCTCAAACTTTTGTCCGCTGCTGATGTCACTCCCCGTTACTTTGTATAATGTGCTTCCGCTCCGTGATGAAGGCGATTGTACAAATATTTTTTTAATCAGTATCTTTTTATTGTCCTGATCAATTACCAGTCCTTTTTTTATTTCGTTGGCTTTCATGGCTTATAATGTCTGTTTGCTAAAGTTTATTATTTAATTATGAGTGATTTTTCATGCAGGTGAAACATTTATCTATCCCTGACAGCGAGATTATTATGACAGCTGTGCGTTCGCAGGGCGCAGGCGGGCAGAATGTTAATAAGGTTTCAACTGCGATACATCTGAAGTTTGACATCGTTGCATCAAGCCTGCCAGCAATGATCAAACAACGTTTATTAATGCTTGGTGATCAGCACGTGACTAAAGATGGTGTATTTATTGTCAAGTCTCAACAAACTCGCAGTCAGCTGACCAATAAACAACAGGCCCTGTCACTGCTGCAATCATTTATTGCGCAAGCGTTGACAGTAAGAAAACCCAGAAAGAAAACAAAACCTACAAAAGCTTCAAAAATGAAACGGCTTAATACTAAGAAAAAGCGCGGTGATATAAAAAAATCCCGTCAGAAACTGGACGAGTAAACAACAGCACTTTTAGATCTATTACCTTAGCAGGCTAGAACCCAGGTGTTCGGTCAAATAGAGATTTTCAGGGATCTTGTCTTTAATTTTCTCGTGTAATTCAGGCAGGCGAGACCAGTGTAAGCCCTGCTTGTGATGGTGCGCCGTGTGATAACCGAGGTTGCCTGTCAACAGATTGTAGATGGGGCTCATTATGTTATAAGACGCTTCGAAATCATTATCAACATCCAGGCCCGCATGGTGACCGTACGTTACCCAGGCAGTGAAAAGCAGGCTGACCATCATCGGTAAAATAAAACAGAACAATGCAGGTAGTGGCTGGTACCAGAATAATACAGCGAGAACTAACAAGGTTACTGTCGATGCTATCAAAAATGTTTTAAATGGACGAGGGTGTCTTTTTCCAATCATGTAAGCACGATAGTATGCGGTAAGCGCTACATTGAATGAGTATTCTGCTCTTCCCATGTTTTTACCGTTTTTTCGTTTCCAGCGACTTTCATCAGTAGTTTGATCAAGATAGTGATGGTGATGACCTAAGACATGGTGCAGAACCCATAGTTTAGAGGTTGCACCTGTCTGCAATGCATAGATCTGTTCAAGTAAGCTATTGAGGAAAGCGTATTTAAATGTTGGGGTATGTTGATGATGATGGTTCCAGGCACAAATGATGCCTTTAGGCCAGATCATGATTAGCCAATAGGCCAACAGTAGCCATATATTATCGATAAGAAAATATGCGGCTATATCCAGCGTAAACAATAAAGTGATAATTAAAACAGGTAGGCGATCTTCGCGGTATTTAAATAGGTGCATTATTCGTGTGTTTGGAGGTAAATATGAATTATAGGAAAGTTTCAGCTTTATGGCTTTCGAACGTTTAGCGCGGTATCGAGTTGATCGTATAATTCTGCTTACATAGTTAAAGGATTCTGCTGGATTATAGCAGAATCTTTCTAGGTAATTAACCGATGTTACTTAAACACGACGAAAGCTGTGTTCAGGGTTTTCTTTGAACCATGTAAGCAGTTGATTTATAGTGGTATTTGTTTTTTCTTCAGTGAGAGGGGATGCCGCGACTGCGCCCCATACCGGCGCTGGCCAGCAGGCATCAGTGCTAAACCTTGCTATATGGTGAATGTGCAACTGCGGTACGACGTTACCCAGTGCCGCGATATTAAGTTTGTCAGGCTGGTAAATATCTTCCAGGCAATGGCAGAAAAACATCGATTCACTAAGTAGCTGTTGTTGATCTGAAACCGATAACTGATGTATCTCAGTGATGTTTTCACGGTTGGGCAGCAGAATAAACCACGGGTAGTTGGCATCGTTTACGAGTAAAAGTGAGCATAAGGTGAACTCGCCCAGTACGGTGCAGTCTTTTTCGAGTTGAGGGTGAAGTTTTATCATAAGTATGGATATCATTTTTGATAAATGGATTAGTATGTCATTGTTATGATATCTGAAACAGAGTCTACCGAGGTGAAAACATGGCTGATTGGTTAACGGGGGAAGTGGTTGAAAAAATACAGTGGAATAAACGATTGTTTTCTCTGCGTATACAGGCTGATTTCCAGGCTTTTATGCCAGGCCAGTTTGTGCGTGTGGCTCTCGATATAAACGGTGAGCGGGTAGCGAGACCCTATTCGTTAGTCAATAAGCCTGGAGAAGAATTTTTAGAGATCTATTTTAATATCGTTGATGAAGGACCGTTATCACCAAAACTGGCAGAGCTCAAGGTTGGCGATGAGATTTTTGTCACTGATAGAGCCAATGGTTTTTTGACGGTGGCAGAAGTCCCGGAATGTAAACACCTGTGGCTGCTGGCAACAGGTACCGGTGTAGGCCCCTTCCTTTCTATCTTGAAAAGCGAAGAGGTATGGCAGCGTTTTGAAAAAGTCGTATTGGGCTATTCGGTAAGAGATGCTTCAGAACTAACGTATCAGGAACAGATAGCTGCCATTGAGGATTTGCATGCTAAGCAGTTTTCTTTCGTCCCGTTTGTAACACGCGAGAAAACTGAGACTGCGCTGGACCAGCGAATTCCGCATTGTCTCGTCGATGGGTCGTTTGAAAAAAGAGCAGGCATTATCATCAATGAAGGCGACTCGCATATCATGATGTGTGGTAACTCGGCAATGATCAGTAGTGTTTCCGAGCTGCTGGAGGAACGTGGCTTGCGTAAACATCGGCGTCGTGAACCTGGACATATAACGACTGAAAAATACCACTAAAGAGCAGTGAATAGTGAATAGTGAATAGTGAATAGTGAATAGTGAATAGTGAATTTTCAGTATAAATGAAGTATGGCAATTACTTCTTTTGTTTTTTAACTTTTCACTATTAGTTACTATTCACTGCTTTTTATACGTTTTCCTCAAGAAAATTTTTGAAGTTATGCGCATCAATTATCTGTGTGCCATCACAGTTAAATTGCATTCTGACGATTCCCTGCACGATACACATGGTTATATTGCGTAAATAGTATTCTTCGATATCACGCAGTTTTCTGACGGTGGATAATATTTTAGGAATGTTATCCGGCTCTAAAGGAATCCAGTGTTGTGAGCGACGATTTAAAATATTCTGCCAGTAAGAGGGTATTTTTTTGTAATATTCGCTGGCGCGTAATGTCGCATATAACTCACGCATGAGAGTGACTTTGTCATCGTATGTTATCAGCGGAAAATGACGATCGATGTAATCATGGTCTGCGATTTTTTCAGCATCGTGTATTTCCTGGCGTAAGGGGTCAAATACCGAGTTGGTTCGAATTTCGCCGCTGTTGAAACCGACGAAGATTCGATAGATGCCGCGATTTAACAGGATGTCTTCCAGGTTCGGCTCTAATTGATCGAATAAACTGTCGACCTTGCTGTCATAACGTTTTCTTAGCGGTGCGCTTTCACGTAATGAGGGGTCGCCTTTAATGCCGATCAAGACCTGTTCAGAATTCAGTCCTGCTGCGCTGACAATGCTTTCTTTTAAGATGAGTTCTTCTAGCTGATCTTCTTCACTACGGTCCACATCTGTTTCCATATTATCCTGAGTGTTGATCAATTTCGCCATGTCTGAATATTCTGCAGATTTATAATTTATGACAAATTAAAGTCAGAGTAGTGATTAAATTGACTATAATAACCAATACGATATGACAAATTTGTGAAATTCTTCCTGATAAAATCGTATAATAACACTTTTAGTTTTTAACTTATTGATTTTGTTGGTTTAACTGGTTAGAAAAATATTATGTATGAAGCTTTTTACGGTTTTAAGGAAAAGCCGTTTTCGATGCTGCCCGATCCGGGTTTTCTGTTTTTAAGTAAAAAACATCAAGCAGCGCTTACTTTACTTGAGTATGGATTGCTAAACCACGTCGGTTTTTGTGTGGTTAGTGGTGAAGCGGGTGCGGGTAAAACAACCATATTGCGCGCTTTACTCGAGCGCGTGCCGGATGATGTTACTGTCGGTTTGATCACCAATACTCACCAGTCTTTTGGCGGTTTGCTTGACTGGATACTGTCTGCCTTTGATCTGCATCAACCCAACCTGACACACGTCGAAATGCATCAGGTATTCATGGAATATCTGATCGAAGAATATGCCAATAATCGGACAGTGCTGTTAATCGTTGATGAAGCGCAGAACATGAAACCTGATGCGCTGGAAGAATTGCGCATGTTGTCCAATGTGAATTCTGAAAAAGACCAGTTGATGCAGGTCGTTCTGGCGGGGCAGCCAGCGCTAAAACAAACTTTGCGAATGCCAGAGTTGATGCAGTTTGCACAACGCGTGGCTGTCGATTACCACCTGGAATCTCTTGATCTCAAAGAGACCTGTGGATATATACAGCACCGCTTAGTTATAGCTGGTGCAGAAAAAGATGTGTTCACTCCTGCGGCATGTGAACGTATTCATAATTTTAGCGGCGGTACGCCGCGTTTGATCAATCTGTTGTGTGAAACCGTGCTGGTTTATGGTTTTGCTGACCAGCGGGAAATGATCGATGTAGATCTGGTCGATGAAATGGTGCTGGAGCGCATGAAAGATAGCGTTGTGCCTATCGTTAATCGTGATATTGCTAAAAAAAGTAACAAAGCGGCCAGTAAAGAACTGGAAAAAGATTTTCCGTGGATTCAGCCTCGAGATGGTGAACAGGCTGCAAAAGCAAAAATTAATACTAGCGCAGATGAAAAACAGAAAATAATTTCAGAAACTATAAAACCAGCTGAAAAGCAGGAAGTCATTGCAGACACGATAAAACCAGAAGTTGCTGAAGTTGACGAATCTGTTGCTATCGAGAAAAAAACAGCAGTCAGTAATCAGCAAAATAAAACAGCAGCAAGCTACGAGCAATAAACCGAAAGCCAGTGACAGAGGCCGGGTAAATAAGGCGGAAACCATCAGCTGTTGATGAATTATCCTCTGTAGAAGAAAAATCTAAGGCATCAGTGTCAGGAAAATCCAGCAATCATAAAAATGACGATGTTTCCATCAAGCCAGGTGGTGACAGAGAAACTCGTAAGCAGATGATTAAGTACGGTGCAATTGCTGGCGTTTTTTCTCTGTTTCTCATCGTGTTCTCAATGGTTCTCAATAGTGAAGATGAAAACACGTCAGATGTTACTGGTACAGATGAGGTTAATATAACCTCAGAATTCAGCAACAGGAGCTGGAGAAGGCACAGTTAAAAAAATTGCAGCTTGAAGCTGAAGCCTTGAAAAAAGAGCGAGATGCTGCGCTTGAAAAGATAGAACAGGAAAAGCAGGCTAAACTGGAAGCAGAGCAGCAGGCTGCGGCGAAGGCTGCACTTGCTATCAAAGCAGCAGAAGAGAAACGCAAGGCCGAGGAACAAAAGGTCATTGCCAGAGCAAAAGAACGAGAGCGACAGGCAAAACAGGCGGAAGCAAAAGCAAAAGCAGAAGCTGACCGTATTAAGCGTGAGAGAGATAAATTAGAAGAAGAAAGACGGATCATGAACGTGCGTCTTGAAGAAGAGATGCGTTTAAAAAAACAGCAAGAAGCATTGCGCCTGGAGGCAGAAGTGCGCCGCTTGGAGCTTGAGCTGGAACAGAAAAAACGTCTGGAATTACAGGCCCTGGAGAACAACGCCAAGCAAACGCCAGTTGCAGAAGGCGGGCAGACGATACCTAAAAAAGATATTGCTGAATGTAGCGGCCCTACCGCTAGATTTAAATCAGGTTGTCGTTAATAGTTGTCTGGATTATTTTTTGTGGTTAAATGTTTCGCCGGTATTATCAGCCGGGTTTTGTACGGTTTCTTCATCAGGAAATAGCATCTTTAAATCGGCCATGCTTAAGGTGTCACCTTTTTCATCGTAACGCTGCCAGATTAATTCCCAGCGTTCGTCGTTAAAATAAAAGCCGGTCGGCAGCAGACAGACAACTTTCTGATTGAAGTCGGTGATAACTTTAGGTTCGATTAATTTTCCTGCAGACATAACCTGGAGACCTGAATGAAGTAATTCGTTACTATATCGAGGTTATAGTTTAACGGACTTTTATTGAATGAGTGTGAGTAACAAACCAGTTTTATTGTCGATTACCGAGCTTGGCGGTTATCCAGATTTTACCTCATTATATGAATCACTAGGTTATCAGGTAGAAAAAACCGATAGTGTTCGCAAAGCTGTAAAGCTGATCCGCAGCAAAAAACCCTCGGTGATGGTTGCGGAATTTAACTTCCAGTCTGATTTTCGTGATCGCACCAGCAGTCTCGAAACCCTGTTGTCCAGTACTCAGGGCGTGACCGACGCCAGTATGATCGTTTTTTATGAAAAAGAGTTTGAGCCGCAATATCAGCGATTTCTACAGACTTTTTCTGTCGCTGCTTCCTTAATATTTCCTGTCGATGAAGCGGAATTGCGTTCAGCACTGCTGAGTATATCTACTAAGATAGGGTGAAATCGATATTATTACCCTGCATTTTGCGTGTTTCTATTGATGCTAAAATGCTGTAAAAAGCACTACTATTTTATGTTTTAAACGGTTTTTCTTATGACAGGCAATAAAGAACTCGACGAACTACTGATTGATAGTTCAACTCCCGAACAGTCCAAAGAAGATATCCAGAAATATCTTGAGAAAAAACAGGCGGCTTATGACGCGCTGGAGGCCAGTGCGGCACCGGTCGATCGTGCGCGGTTGCAGCTCGATGTGGCTGAGGCGCTGATCGGTATGGGGCGTGCAGATGAGTCCTGGGAAAAAGCACGTTCTGCGCTGGATACTTTTATCGAGCTCGAGCAGTGGCAGGATGCGGTAGAAAGTTGTGACGTGTTGTATCAAAGTGCTCAGCCTGCCTCACTTGTCGCATTAGCGCACGGTGTCTGGTTATCGGTGACTTACCCTGTCGATCCGACCTTGACCGTTAACATGCTGAGTTACGTCGTTGATGAAACACCGGCAAAAGCCGATGGTGCTGCGGTGGCAGCAACGGTTGCGCATTATGTCGCTGATGTTCGCGCTGCGGAAGATCAGCATAAAAGCCTGACTTTCCTGACTAAACAGATGCTTGCTAATGTGGCAAAAGGCCATTCCGGGGCTGAAGATCAGGAAGCATTAAACGCGTGGATGGAACGTCTGGAACTGCTTGATCCCGATGTATTTCTACCTCGTCTGTCGCTTGTATTAGGTGCTATTGTGCCTGCAGATCAGTGGTGGTTTGATCGAGACGCTTTAAGAGAAAAAATTCCCCAGTAAAGATATGTCACGGCTAATCTGGCTATAGATGGTCGTGTTTTAATCCAGTGAAAGTTCGCTGGTATCGGGGATATCGGCTTTTATTGCAGGTTTTGGGTTTTCGATTATATCGGCACCTGGTTCTGCCATGGTGATGCTGGAAATGTCATCAATCTGTTGAGGGATAACTTTTTCGCTGTGTTCGAGTACATCTGCGCCAGCTTCAGCCATGGTGATGCCGCTTATATCCTCGATTTTCTGTGCCGGAGTTTCCACCGGGTGTTCTAAAACATCGGCTCCGGTCTCTGCCATGGTAATATCGCTAATGTCGTCGATTTTCTGTGCGGCAACTTCCACAGGATGTTCAAGCACATCAGCACCAACCGGCGCCATGCTTATTCCACTGGTATCTGTTTCGCTGACGTTGCTCTGGGGCTGTGACTGTGCGGCTGTCGTCTGTGGCTGTTTGGCTGCGCTGCTCGCGGGCGTTGTAGCAGCGCTGTCTTCTTCTGTTTTCGCTGCGCAGGCTTCAAGTTTGATGACCAGGCCAGCATTTTCTAGTGCGGCCTGGTATTTCGCTGCCATGTCGGCATTTACTTTGCCTTTAATGACTTTTCGGCCGCCAGCAAAGTAGGGCGCCAGCTTGGTTGCATCTGTCTTAAATATCTTCGCCATGTTTTGCATGACGGTGTCCTTGTCTTTACCGGCTTGTAATATACCGAAAAATACGACATCAAACAGTTCTTCGCTCATTTCTTAAACCTGCACTTTTATTTTGAATGTTCTTTCATTAGTGTAGACGAAAAGCCCTCTGCCTTCATGCTTTGGGGCATGTTTTAATAGTAGAGTATCGGTAGAAATAAGTATAAATTAGCGCCGCGAAGGTGTACATGCTGGTTCACGTTAGAATGTTATATTTTGCACATTCAGCAGCTAATCCAGGCCTGTTGGAAGCAGTTAGTCTTTATTTTCTGGTTTGGTAAATGGTACAACGTGTGACTTTTTAGGTTCATCAGCATAACGAGGGCGTTTGTCCATGTTTTCGCCTGCGGCTTCAATAATCTCTTTTTCGCGAGAAGTAAGCAGCATAAAACAATGTTTAACGTTCTCGATCGTTTGAGGTTTTAATGGATGGGGGCGACCGGGTGGTGGCGTTGTGTCTCGCACTACCTCGGATAAGACTTTGCGTAATGTCGCCAGGATTTGATGTTCTTTTGAATGAAATTCTGTACTCATAATGTGATGTTTTCGTCTGACCGGCCTACCGGTATAATGGTGGATTATGTGTTTGGTATATAAATGCTTCTATAGACCTGAACGTGATAAGTTTAACAAATCTGGCGACAGATTGAGACTGGATTAAAAGAGATAGCCTAATGCCCTATTATGTATTTAAAATGACCTCGCCAGAAGGTATGAAACTAGTAAAAAATCTGGAATTAATTGGCGACTATGAGTCTTTTCGCGAAGCTAAGAATTTTGCAAAAACACAACGTGCTGAGCTTGGTGGTGACGATACAACGCTAGTAAAAGTGATGTACGCAGAAAACCAGTTACTTGCCGAAGAGCAACTACTGGCGTATAGAGAAAAACCCGTCGTTATGGAACATGAAAAATAACCATAAGCTGTCATAGCGAAGTTTTATGGAAGAGGACGAGTATAAGTCGACTTATAGTGAGTTAGCCTCCGTCCGTTGTGTCTTTGAGAAAGCGCTGACTAATCACCAGGCAAAGTGTGATTTATCCAGACATTTCTGCCTGGCTGACCGAGAAGGTTACTCGTGCGAAGATGCTGAGGCATCGTTAAAATGTGGCAAACTTCTGGAAAAGTTAAGAGAAAAGTCAATATTTGTACTTAAATTGCGCGATATTGATGGGCCGCTACCGCATAATATGGAGATTCGGGTGCAAGTGGGTGGCGTCAGGGGATTAGCTAAGCTGATAAACGTCGATATTGTCGATAAGGTTGATAATATTCACCGGGTTCTAGATGAAGTAATAAACAAATTTGGCTCCCTCGACAGCTTGCCATACAGTGAGATTATTCAGTCGATTGAACAGTTTCAGGGCAGGCGTCGTAGACAGCATTAATATTGAATGAAGAGGTTTTCATGTTAAGTAACAATAAGATAGCGCGTGCTCATACAACAGAAGAATACGTCGATATGATCAATCAGGCTATCGATGAGACATTCGATCTACGTCAGGCAATCGAATTTGACGAAGAATTTATGGCCGAAGGACGCGCTCTGGTTGATGAGTTAGAGGCATGTCTAAAGGCATTATATGGGTCCATGAAAGATGGTAGTTATCAGTTTGCTACCGGTGATTTGCCATATATCGCATTAATGAAAAACTACCATGAGGAAATGATACCTTTTAGATATCTATTAAAGCGTATCAATGAAACGCATATGAAAGGTCTTGAGTTAAAACAGTCTTAACAAAGAGTTCAGGTTACGCACAGTTTGTACATTTTTCTGTGGATAACTTTGTGGATGAAATATTTTTAGATTCTGTTTTTATTTTCGTATGAAATGCTGAAAAATTTGAGTTATTGAGCGGCGGCCTTTTATTCTGTTTTAATTCAATAGCTTATAACTCACTCTTTAAGCTGTATTTAATGAGTGGGAGACTAACTGCCTGTTTAATTGCTCCATCACTATATCTTGTGTCTTGTGTATAACTCAGACACAACGAAGTTATAAATACTGTATTTATTGCTGCAAAACATTTTTTATTTAATCGAGTTATAGGCTTCTTCTTTAGAAACGGCTTCATAAGGCGTGTGACGAATCTTGTCGTGAACATGCATGCGATATTTCACAAAGTCTGCGGATTCGTCAAAATGTAAAAATGGGTTGCCTTCACACTGTGTGTGCATGGTCGATGTCGGTGACTGTGGGGCGTAGTTGTGCCCGGGGTGTAACACGGTAGCATCGGGTAGTTCGGTTTTCATCTTCTTCAACGTTTGAAACATCTCTTCGGGGTCGCCACCGGCAAGATCGCAGCGGCCACAGCCAAAGACAAATAAGGTGTCGCCAGCAATCAGGTCATTGCCAACATGGTAACAGGCAGATCCCGGGGTGTGACCGGGCGTATGCAGGATATTAATCTGACTATCGCCAATTTTTATCTGATCACCACCATGATGCAGAACTGGCCGGTTCAGCGCAGCCCCCCAGAATTTCGCTTCCGGCTTCAATAAATGAATTTTGGCGTCACTATGTTCCAGCGTCTGTTGCAGACCATTGATGTGGTCATGGTGGCTGTGGGTTAACAGGATATCAGTGATCTGGATATCTTTTGAATCAGCAAAGTTCAGCATTTCCTCGACTTCCCATGCCGGATCAATGATAGCCGCAGTGTTGCTGGCATGGTCGTGAATCAGGTAAACAAAGTTTTCCATGGGGCCCAGTTCCATACTGTGGATACTGTAGTTATCGTTTTGTGGCATGACAGACCTCTGCTTGTTTTCGTTATATGTACCGAAAGTGGAAACATGGTTATAATCGGGCTCGATTATTAAAGTATACCTTGTTGTTCCTGATATGTGATGACGTTGCACTAAATGGGATCAAGGTTAATAAATGACTAAATTCCAGAGTTAAGAGTGTAAGAACAAATGAAAACAAAAACTACAGGA
Source organism: uncultured Gammaproteobacteria bacterium (assembly GCA_963752725.1). Taxonomy (GTDB): domain Bacteria; phylum Pseudomonadota; class Gammaproteobacteria; order SZUA-229; family SZUA-229. Next base: position 10,788 of record CAVWAI010000016.1, on the reverse strand, counting down.
CACGATATATTGTTGTTGTCTCGGTTGCAGTTGTTCAGAAATGTGGATGTGGAGAAGTACTGCTTTTCTAGACCTGCTTAACTTATGTGAATATCGAACGCTGACAGCTGATGAAATTATCCTGTCAACTGAAGCAGAAAATAATTATTTATTTATTTTGCTTAAAGGTCGCCTGGCTATTCAGCTTAATGGCAAGAATGAGTTTCCTCTGGCAATCGTTGAGCCAGGTGAATGTGTAGGGGAGATGTCTATCATTGATAGTCGAGCCCCCTCGGCACAGGTAAGGGTCTGTGAAGACTCCACGGTACTGGCTATCAATCAGGATATCTTATGGCGGATGGTCAGCGTGTCGCATGAGATAGCCCGAAATTTACTGTACATTATGGCTGAACGTGTCCACTACAGTAATCTGGTTATTGCTGACAGCCTTGAGATGCAGCGTAAATATGAGTATTTTGCGACCATGGATGCACTCACTAATCTGCATAACCGCGGCTGGTTAGACGATGCCTTTGATCGAGAGATAAACCGCAGTGAACGCGATCAGTTGCCGCTAGCGCTGATCATGATGGATGTCGATAATTTCAAACAATATAACGATAATTATGGTCATCGGGCGGGGGACCAGGTGCTGGTCACGGTGGCCGAAGCGATACGTAGTCCACTCAGGCCGAATGATCTTGTCGCACGTTTCGGTGGTGAAGAATTTGCCGTGTTATTACCTGAGACCACTATTGATAATGCAAAAATTATTGCTGAGCGTCTGCGTGAAAATGTCAGTAAGTCGAGCCCCGGGATGCTGGATGAAAAACTGTTGCCAGAAACCACAATCTCATTAGGCATCGCTGCGCGCCAACCGGGATATTCGCTCGATATGATGATTAGCGCGGCAGACGTAGCTATGTATAATGCCAAACGTAATGGTAAAAACCGTGTAGAAGTCGCACGCGATATCACTATTAATTAAAAATTTTTGTAGATGACACCTGATGTCTGATGATCGACTATCCCGTCCCAGTATCGGTGTTGGTGTGCTGGTGTGGAGAGATAAACAGCTGCTGCTTGGTAAACGTCTAATCGAGGGCGGGCAGAGTTGCTGGCAATTTCCTGGTGGTCATCTCGAGCATGGTGAGTCTGTTCTCGATTGCGCACGGCGCGAAGTGCTGGAAGAGACATCATTAAAAATCAAGAAACTGCACCATCTTGGCTTTACTGATAAAGCGTTTACTATTGGTCAGCACCAGTATATTACACTGCTGGTTTCTAGTGATTATGATTCAGGTACAGCTGAAGTTTTAGAACCAGATAAGTGTGAGCTCTGGCAGTGGTTTGATTATCGGCAGTTACCTGAGCCCCTGTTTGAACCGATAAACCTTTTTCTTTCACAAATAGAGATCTCGCCACGGCTTGACCTGTATGCAATGCATTGTGCTTGCCAGTGAAGTACTGGTAATGCCTGCCTTTATCTCAAACAGCAGTAAAGACATTTCACTGGCGGTTAGAAACCTGGCGGAAAGAGTGCTCAGGCTGGCCTGATTTCGACTAATTGCATATTATTTGTCAGCTTTTTTATTATCGAAATGACGAACTATCTGTCTGTCGCACTGATGATATTTCCCCGAGTAATAATATCGATGTACTTTCTGCTGTAATTAATTGAAGTAAATGTATTTTTACACTGTTTTTTTAATGCGTTTGAGCTAATAATATGTAGTGGCATAGATAACTTCTGTGATCCGCATCTATATTTACAATAATTGCTTTAAAAATGAGTTAAAGGTGTGCGATGGCGCAAACAACTAAAACAGGTATGTCTGAGCTTTGGCAAAGTTCAGCGATTTATGGAGAGAGCGCTGCCTGGTTAGAGTCCATGTATGAAACTTACCTCAGCCATCCCGATCAACTTGAAGAAAAATGGCGTTTATACTTTGATGCTCTGCCGAGCAAAATAAATGGTCGGTCCGGTCATGGCGATACTGTTGAGAAGTTAAGCAGAGAGATATCGCACAGGGAGGTCTCTCCTCGGGAAATGCATAATTATTTTCTTGATTATGCCCAGCAAAAACATGCACGTGGTTTTGAGGCGGATATCGCTTATGACCATGAGAAAAAACAGGTGCATGTCCTGCAGTTAATTAATGCTTATCGTTTTCGCGGTCATCAGGTAGCAGATCTAAATCCTCTTGGTGGTCGACGTGAAGCAGAAATTGAAGATTTGTCGCTGGAATATCATGAGTTGTCAAAGACTGATCTGGATACCGTGTTTGAGACCGGTTCACTGGCAGCCAATACCAGTCTGTCACTGAGAAAGATTTATCAGATCCTCCAGGAAACCTACTGCGGTACTATCGGCTCCGAGTATATGCACATCATGGAGACCACAGAAAAACGCTGGCTACAGCGACGTCTGGAAACAGCACATGGTAATGCCGGCCTGAACGAAATTGAAAAGATTAATATATTGCAGCAGTTAACAGATGCTGAAGGTTTGGAGCGTTACCTGCATTCAAAATATGTCGGCCAGAAACGATTCTCGCTGGAAGGTGGGGAGTCGTTAATCCCTCTGCTGGATGAGCTGGTGCAATATGCCGGCAAGTTGAAGATTAAAGAAGTTGTCATCGGTATGGCGCATCGCGGTCGGTTGAATGTACTGGTAAATATCCTGGGAAAGGCCCCCGATGAATTGTTCAGTGAGTTTGAGGGCACAAAAGAAGTCAAGGAGCTGACCGGCGATGTTAAATATCATTTAGGATTTTCTTCTGATATGGATACGCCCGGTGGTCCGGTGCATCTGGCGCTGGCATTTAATCCTTCACATCTTGAAATTGTCGGCCCGGTGGTCGAGGGTTCTGTCCGTGCTCGGCAATGGCATCGAGGTGACCGTAAAGGTAATGAGGTCATCCCGGTACAGATACATGGTGATGCTGCTTTTTCCGGTCAGGGAGTCGTCATGGAGACATTACAGATGTCGCAGTCGCGCGGTTACCTGACCCATGGCACCGTCCATATCATCGTTAATAATCAGATTGGTTTTACTACCAGTGCGCAACAGGATGCGCGTTCAACCTATTACTGCACTGATATTGCAAAGATGGTTGGCGCGCCCATCTTTCACGTTAATGCAGATGATCCGGAGGCCGTCATCAGGGTGACGCGCATCGCCCTGGAGTTTCGTAATAAATTCAAAAAAGATGTCGTTATCGATATGGTATGTTATCGCCGTCACGGTCATAACGAAGCAGACGAACCGTCTGCAACGCAGCCGATGATGTACAAAAAAATACGCGCACTGGAGAGTACCAGGGAGCTCTATGTCAGGAAGATCGTGGCAGAGAATGTATTGACGCAGGAGCAATGCGACATCATGGCGCATAGTGTGCGAAGAATTCTCGAGTCTGGCGAATGTGTGGTGCCACATAAACTACCGGAGTCGAAAGCAGACTTATCGACCCATATAGACTGGAGCGGGTATTTAACTGATTCAGTTTTAAAAGACGTCGATACTTCGGTTTCGCTGGCAAAGATTCGCAAGGTGGCAGAAGTATTTGAGCGATTGCCAGAAGGTTTTCAGCTACAGCCACGGGTAGAGAAAATAGTAGCAGACCGTCTCAAGATGACGGCAGGTGCATTATCCATCGATTGGGGTTATGCAGAATTGATGGCATACGGCACCTTGTTGACAGAGGGGTATTCGATACGTCTCTCAGGGCAGGATAGCGGCCGTGGTACCTTCTTCCATCGCCATGCGGTATTGCATAACCAGCTGGATGGGACATCGTATGTTCCGCTGAGAGAGCTGGGTGATGACAACAGTAATTTTCGTGTCTTCGATTCCTTATTATCTGAGTTGGCCGTGCTGGGATTCGAGTATGGCTTTTCGACCACAGAGCCGAAAACCCTGGTTCTCTGGGAAGCGCAATTTGGAGATTTTGCCAACGGTGCACAGGTGGTTATCGATCAGTTTATTTCGGCCGGTGAGCATAAGTGGGGGCGTGTCAGTGGTCTGGTGATGTTATTACCGCATGGTTTTGAAGGTCAGGGTGCAGAACATTCTTCGGCAAGGCTGGAGCGATATCTGCAGTTATGCTCGGTGCATAATATGCAGGTATGTGTGCCGAGCACTCCCGCGCAGATGTTTCATCTATTAAGACGGCAGATGGTGCGAAAATGCCGTAAACCGTTAATCGTGATGACGCCAAAGAGTTTATTGCGTCATAAGTTATGTGTCAGCACACTGGAAGATCTAACAGAGGGTACGTTCAGCTGGGTGCTTCCAGAAATTGATGAGCTCCAGGTCCGAAGAGGTTAGACGTGTTATCGTCTGTAGCGGGAAAATTTATTATGAGTTATTAGAAGCCAGGCGTGTTAATCGAATTCATGATATAGCTATATTGCGTATCGAACAGATCTATCCTTTCCCTGGAGAACAGCTCGATGCTTTACTGGCGCAGTATACCAATACCAATGAGCTGATATGGTGTCAGGAAGAACCGAAAAATCAGGGCGGCTGGGATTTTAGTAAATTGCGTATACCTGCATTTATAAACAAACGCTGGCAACTGGATTATGCCGGCAGGGAGCCTTCTTCTGCGCCGGCGGTGGGTTCTGCAAAGCTGCATGCAAAACAACAACAGGAAATAATAAACACGGCATTAGGTATTGTGGAAGAATAGTATGAGTATACAGATAAAAGTCCCTGAGTTGCCGGAGTCAGTCGCTGATGCCGTTGTTGCTAACTGGTATAAAAAAGTTGGCGAAGAAATCAATGTGGATGAGGTTCTGGTTGATCTCGAGACCGATAAAGTTATTTTAGAGGTGCCATCGATCAGGCAGGGTGTGGTCAAAGAGATTTTATTCTCAGTCGGTGATACCGTAACTGCTGGCCAGTTGCTGGCGGTCATCGATGACTCGGCTGAAACCGGGGTGTCCAGCAAGCCGCCGGCGATAGAAAAAACGTGCAGCCAGCTCGGTCGCTTCGATGAGCCCATCGGTTAGAAAGTTGATCGCAGAGCATAAGATCGATGAAAGCCGACTGCTGGGTACAGGTAAAAACGGCCGTATCCTGAAACAGGACGTGGAAAAATATTTGGCCGGTGCCAGTGAAAAAGAGAGTGTTCGCGAAACGCCGGTCGAAAATATAGCACCTGTTGCTGCAAAACCTCTCCCCGCTTCAGGGGAGCGTCTCGAACGTCGGGTTCCGATGACTCGCTTGCGTGCGCGAATCGCCGAACGTTTGATTCAGTCGCAGCAGCAGGCAGCAATACTGACAACGTTTAATGAAGTCAATATGAAACCAGTCATGGAGTTACGCTCACGTTATAAGGATGCGTTTGAGAAAAAATTTGGCGTGCGTTTAGGTTTTATGTCCTTTTTCGTTCAGGCCAGTGTCGAAGCATTAAAACGTTTTCCCGAAGTTAATGCTTCCATCGATGGCAATGATATCGTCTATCACGGGTTTTATGATGTCGGTGTTGCCGTCTCGGGCCCCAATGGACTTGTCGTGCCTATCCTGCGTGATGCCGATATTCAATCTATCGCCGAGATCGAGCAGTCCATCATTAACTATGCAAATAAAGCCATGGATAATAAACTGGCAATCGAGGACATTACCGGCGGTACCTTTACTATTTCTAATGGCGGCGTGTTTGGCTCAATGTTATCAACGCCTATTCTTAATCCGCCGCAGAGCGCTATCCTGGGCATGCATAATATTGTCGAGCGTGCCATGGTCGTCGATGGCGAGATAAAGGCCCTGCCGATGATGTACCTGGCGCTGTCGTATGATCATCGACTTATCGACGGTAAGAGTGCGGTACAGTTTCTGGTGACCATCAAGCAGTTACTAGAAGATCCTTCACGCATGTTATTGGGAGTCTGATAATAATGATGACGAAAACATACGATGTGATAGTGATTGGTGCCGGCCCTGGTGGCTATGTCGCAGCGATACGATGCGCACAGCTCGGACTAAAAACCGTCTGTGTCGATGAGTGGCTTAATCATAAGGGGGAGTCATCACTGGGTGGCACCTGTTTAAATGTTGGCTGTATCCCATCAAAAGCATTGCTTGAATCTTCGCATCTATATCAGCAGGCGAAAGTTGATTTCGAACAGCATGGCATCTCGGTATCATCTCTGAAAATCAATATGGAAACAATGCAGGCGCGCAAAGATCAGGTGGTCGGTGATCTGACGCAAGGCATACAGGCGCTGCTCAAGGCTAATAAGGTCGAATTGATTCATGGGCGGGCAAAGATTACGGCCAATGATACTGTAAAGGTTATAAATCGAACAACGCGAAAAATACACAAAAAGATAAAAGCAAAAAATATCATTATTGCTACAGGATCCTCTCCTGTTCGTCTGCAGCAGGCGATGTTAGAAGAAGGCTACATCATAGATTCGGCAGGTGCGCTGGAGCTCGCTGCTGTGCCCAGGCGTCTGGGTATTGTCGGCGCGGGTGCAATCGGACTTGAGCTGGGCAGTGTCTGGTCACGTTTAGGTTCACAGGTGGTTTTGCTCGAAGCGATGCCCAATTTTTTACCCATGGTGGACAGTAAGCTGGCCAGCCGGTAAAACGCAGGCTATACGAAACAAGTCGCTTGATATCCGGCTCCATGCCAGGCTCATCTCGGCCAAGGTGAAAGATAAAAAAGTCCATGTCATCTATGAGGATGAAAGGCGAACAAAAAGAAAGTCTCGATAAATTAATCATAGCGTCGGTAGAAAACCGAACAGTGATCGTATCTTCGTGAAGAACTAGGTATCGAAAGACGAAAGGTTGCTTTATTATGGTCGATGACAGTTGTCAGACCAGCGTGCCAGGTATTCTCACGCGATAGGTGATGTCGTGCGTGGGCCGATGCTGGCGCATAAAGCGTCAGAAGAAGGTGTGATCGTTGCTGAACAGTAGCCGGTATGCATACGGAAAACTCAATTATGATTCCATTCCTTCAGTAATATATACCCATCCAGAGCTTGCCTGGGCAGGAAAGACAGAGGATGAATGCAAGACGGCAAGGATTAAAATACAAAGACGACAGGCTTCCAATCGCAGCCAATGGTCGGGCGCGTGCCATCGCCGAGCACCGAAGGCCTGGTAAAAATCATTGCGGATGCAGAAACCGATCGCGTTTTAGGCGTGCATATTTTTTCAGCGCAGGCATCGAGAGCTTATCGCACAGGCGGTCCTGATGATAGAAATGCAGGCCACCGTAGAAGACATGGCGTTACCATCTTTGCCCACCCGACCTTAGCTGAATCTGTGCATGAAGCAGCTTATCGGTAAAGGGCGAGCTATCATATTAAAAACTAAAAACGACTAACCGAGACACAGAAACGCACAGAGATTGTTTCTCGTTGCACCTGCGGTGCAATACGTAATATAAAGAGTCTTTCAGTGCCTCGTGTCTCCGTGGTTAGTTCTTTCAGTAATTATTTTGCGAATGTAGTGAGCTTCGTGACCTAATACGCTACAAGAAAAGTATTATCTATTTGATGAGTTAAAAATGAATTTACACGAATATCAGGCAAAACAGGTACTTTTGCCCAGTACGGCATGCCTGTGCCAAACAACCGGTGGCGAGTCGGTCACCGATGTGCCTGATGCACTGGCAAACTGTCCGCGTAATCGCTGCGGTAGTGAAAGCACAGGTTCATGCAGGCGACATCGCGCAAGGCGGCGGCGTTAAGCTGCTGGATTCTGCGAACGCAGTAAAACAGACGGTCGATGACATGATCGGCACGCCGTCTGGTGACTTACCAGACTGATGAACATGGCCAGCCCGTCAATCAGGTACTGATAGAAGAAATGTAATATCAAACGTGAATTATCTCGGTGCGGTCATCGATCGGCCTCACGCCGCATTGTCTTCATGGCCTCTACCGAAGGCGGCGTGGAAATCGAAAAAGTGGCCGCAGAAACACCAGAAAAAATTCTGAAGCCACGATTGATCCGCTGACGGGTCTGCAACCCTACCAGGGCAGTGAGCTGGCGTTCATGGTCTAGGTCTAGGGCGATCAGATCAAGCAATTTGAAAGTTACTGGACGGTTTGGCAAAAATGTTTGTCGAAAAAGACCTGAGCCTGGTGGAGATCAATCCGCTGGTGATGACCAGATGAGGGTCAACTGATTGTCTGGACGGCAAGATTAATGTTGATGATAATGCCCTGTATCGCCAGAAGATATCCTGGCGATGCGCATGACTCGCAGGAAGATGAACGTGAGAACCGCGCCAAGAGTGGGATCTGAATTATATCGCGCTGGACGGCAATATCGGCTGCATGGTCAATGGTGCAGGCCTGGCCATGGGCACCATGGACATAATGAAGCTGCTGTGGTGGTTTTCCGGCAAACTTCCTCGATGTCGGTGGCGGCGCCACCAAGGAGCGGGTCGCCGAGGCTTTCAAGATCATTCTGTCAGATGACAAGGTAAAGGTGTACTGGTGAATATTTTCGGTGGCATCGTGCGTTGCGATCTGATTGCCGAGGGCAGTGATCGGTGCGGTGGAAGAAGTTCGGGGTCAGAGTTCCCGTCGTCGTGCAGGCTTGAAGGCAACAATGCCGAACTCGGCAGATCAGGTACTTTGCTGACAGCGGTCTGAACATCATCGCAGCCAATAGCTAGCCGACGCTGCAGAAGAAATGTTGCTGAGTCAGCGGCTGCGAGAGCATGACGTAATGAGTGTTCTAATAAACAAAAACACCAAGGTCATCTGTCAGGGTTTTACCGGCTCACAGGGCACGTTTCACTCGAACAGGCGATCGCATACGGCACCAAAATGGTCGGCGGTGTAACACCGGGTAAAGGCGGCAGGAGCATCTTGGCCTGCCGGTGTTTAACACGGTGAAACGAGGCAGTGAACGATACGGATGCTAACGCTACGGTCATCTATGTGCCCGCACCGTTTTGTAAGGATTCGATACTTGAAGCGATCGAGGCGGGTATCGAGTTGATCGTATGCATCACCGAGGGCATTCCGACGCTGGATATGCTGCAGGTAAAAATGGTTGCTGATAGTGCCGGTGCGCGCATTATCGGGCCAAACTGTCCGGGCATCATCACGCCCGGCGAATGCAAGATCGGTATCATGCCGGGCGAGATTCACCTGCCGGGAAAAGTCGGCGTGGTCTCACGCTCCGGTACGCTCACCTACGAAGCAGTTAAACAGACCAGTGATTCCGGTTTTGGCCAAACGACCTGCATCGGCATCGGTGGTGATCCGATACCTGGCACCAGCTTTATCGACTGTTTGCAATTGTTTGAGAACGATCCGAAAACCGAAGCCATCTTGATGGTCGGTGAGATCGGCGGCACTGCAGAAGAAGAAGCTGCGGAATTTATCCAGTCAGAAGTCAGTAAACCGGTAACAGCATTTATCGCCGGCGGTACTGCGCCAAAAGGCAAACGTATGGGCCATGCCGGTGCGATCATTGCCGGCGGCAAAGGTACTGCCGCAGAAAAATTTGCCGCACTGGAGAAGGTGGGTGTACATACCGTGCGTTCGCCTGCGGACTTAGGTAAGGGTGTTGCTGAGGCTACAGGTTGGTAATCGTAAATTGTAGGAGCGGAAACTTGTTCCGCGATTTTTTTGCCGGTATATTTGGGTATGTTTGTTTGAGTTTTTACGCTGTTTTTTGTTTGGCATTGCGGTTTCGCACCGCGGGCGAGTTACTCTTTTGCTACAGCCCAAAAGAGTAACCAGAAAAGGCCGCCACTACCACTACGCCCCTGTTGAAAAGCACAGGGGTGCCCATCGAGACAGTGCAGTGATCATGCTGTGAAAAAACTCGCAAAAAACGCTCAGACAGTTTTCACAGAAAGCCCATGATAACTGCACTACCTCGATGGCTTGTGGAGGTGGAGTGTAAGTCAAAAGATATAAAACAGTGCCAATTCCAGTTCTGGCATTTTAACTAAAGGCTTTTGTTTTCGTTTTATAGTTTTAGTTTGTCTGTTTTTAATTCCCATTTCGTTTGCTGAATCTGCTGTTGTTGGTAGAGCAAATTCGCCATGGACGGCGAATTTAGCCTTGCGCGCAGGGAAAGCGCGTCAAGGCGGGCTCGTAGGCAACAACTGGCTGATTCAGGCACCCCGAATGCTTCTTTCGGGGCAAACGGGTCGGGACGGCCTTTTCTGGGTACTCTTTTGGGCTGTAGCAAAAGAGTGCCTCGCCCGCGGTGCGAATACCGCAATGCCTAACTAAAAGTAGATAGTAAATATTAGATAATAAGCCGCAGAAAAAAACAACTTACGTTTAATCGAAATTATTCATCCAATTAATAATATTCCCCGCCACCATCTCAACCGCGCCTTTATTCGTGAGCAAGTGATTTGAGCCGGTAACGTCGATTAAGGTTACATCCCCATTAGCCCACTGCTGAATCTCCTGTGCATTGCTTGCGTCGACCAGTGCATCATTTTCTATATCAAAAACGAGTACCGGTTTTTCCAGTGCGGATAAACTTGCATGCATATCGATCTTATGAACATCTTCTACAAACTCAGGATCAAGATCAAAATACTGGCCAGCAACTTCAAAGCTGGCGGGTATGTTCTGTTCGAGTAATGTTAACGCATGACCAAAATGGTGTAACACGTGTGACGGTTCGCTGGGCGAGGCAACAGTAACTACGCCCCTGATATTCTTATACTCATTGGCAATCGAAAGTGCAGTGGTGCCACCAAGGCTATGACCCATGAGGAATTCAGGCTCCTGATAATGGTTTTTAAGAAAGTTAATGGCACTATGTAAATCATCCTGAGTGGTGGAAAAAGTGGTCGAGGA
>CAVWAI010000015.1:0-134252 GCA_963752725.1 uncultured Gammaproteobacteria bacterium | reverse complement strand
ATTGGGTAGTGTTTTCAATAGTTTTCTCTATCCTATTTAAGGGTATAAAACCCAAATTAGGTGCCAAATCTTCTAGCTGTTGCTTAGCAGGATCAACCTTCTTGAAGTGTACCTCCATAAGGCACCTTTCAACATACACATCAAAATCTTCTTGATATGCAAACTTCAAAACGTTGTTTTCTATGATCATTTCGGTATCTTTTGCATCGATAACATCCGGTACGATCTCCGCCAGTTCACTCCAATCTGGGAGTTAGTTCTTCCTCAGTATACTCAACCTTGTGTACACTGTGCTCCCCATCTAACTTCTTGGGGTCCCCCTCAATCTGAATGCGATTAAATCCAATGCCAAGCTGAAAATCACAAACTGGGAACTTGAAGATACCCTGGCCATACTGGCTTCCCGCGGTAATTATCCCGCAGGCAAGGGACGCTTGAACGCCGATCTGACAATGCAGGGCAGCGCTTCAGAAAAGCTGAACATTAGAAGGTCATGCATCCATCAATCAGCTTCGACTCTGGGGAGGACCGCTGGGATTGGATCGGCCGGCGGTGAGCCAAATCGACATGCAGCTGGACGGCACCATAATCCAGAGCACCCTGTCTTTAAAACAATTGAAGTTTCAATCCTCTCTGGCAAACGGGTCGGCCACGGGCAGCTTTGCCAATCAGGGGCAAAAGCGTTTAAACGGCACAGCCGATATCAACCTGGCTGAAATTTTTACCCAGCTGCCGCACACCTTAAAACTTCGCGAGGATACGAAACTGTCTCAGGGCAACCTCATATTGTCTGCCGACGTCAAATCGGCAGATGGGGTTACCGCTTTTGACAGCACCGCCCGGATCGATCAAATAAGAGGCGTCAGTAAAGGCAAAGAGCTGACCTGGAATAAACCGATATCCGTAAAAGCCCGCGGGCAGAGAAACGCGCAAGAAATTCGACTCGACAACTTATCGCTGCGCTCATCTTTTTTAAATGCGGACGGCCAGGGAGATCTGAGCAATATGCGGATCACGCTTTCAGCGGATCTGGCGGCGGCGCTCAGGGAGCTAAAGAAATTTATCGATATTAAAGAATGGGACGGCTCCGGCAAACTGTTTGCCAAATTGCAGGTCAAGGAAACATCACCGCAGATAAATACGGCCGCATTAGATTTAGATACCCGCGATCTTGCTTTAAGCCGAAACGGTCGTCCCATCCTCCCAAAGCAGAATGTTAAAGCCGATTTATCCACAACGATCCAAAAGGGTAAGGATTTATCCGGCAGTGAATTCCGGCAGCCGAATTTAACCGTTGCGTCGTCGATGGCAAGGGGCAAATTCAGCGCCAGCCGGTTTAAGTTAAATCCCACAGGGAGATCTGCCCAGCGCCGACAATCTTTCAATCGACGGCAATTTTGATTTGCAACAGATTTCAGATCTGTTGCGAAATTTTAACAAACTTTCCAACAACACGCGCCTGGCGGGAAACGCTCATATTCAAACCAGCGGATCAATGCATGCACACCAGCTGGTGCTGAACGACACCCGGGTCGTAACCCGCAATTTCAAATACCACGATGGGCAGAAAACGCTTCACGAAGACCGCTTGAGTTTGCAAACCAAAGGCAAGCTCAATTTTAAAACCAAATCCGCCTTCCTCGCTCCGGTTGAACATCAACGGTTCACCGGGAACGATTACGATACCGCAATTGGCGATTCAAGATTGGTCAAACTTCCAGAAAGACATGAAAACTCAGGCAAAAGCGGACCTGGATCTGGCCAAACTGACCAGCACCTATGGAGATTTTATCCAGCTGCCGGAAAAAACCCGGATTTCAGGAAAAGGAAAATTTGATCTTGATGTGGATTTTTCATCTCCCAAAGCGCAGTTTTTAAATGTCGATGCGGATCTTTCTCCGTTTCAGCTCACATCAGAAACCCTGCCGCCGATCTCCGAAGATCATGTCAAACTCCGGGCAAATTTAAAACGCAGCCCGGACGGAAAGGCGCTGTCGATTGAAAACGTTCAGCTGAACTCCACCCCGTTATCCCTTTCGGCGGCGGGAAATCTGGATCAGACCGGTAAGACAAAAACGCTCGATGCCAGCGGCAACATCAATCTGGACCTGAAGATGCTGTCTCCTTATCTTCACAAAAATTGCCGGCCCCCAGATCACCATAACCGGCAAAGGCGACAATCCCTTTAAACTCAAAATGATCTCCCGGCGGAACCCGCTGGACGGATTCGCTTAAACAAACAGATTTTACAGGGGCCATTCGCGCAGATTCCATTGACGCCTTCGGTCTGGGCATCTCGGCCACCGAAGTTCCGATTCGGGTTGCCAATGAATCGGCCATCGCAAAATTGGCGGCAACCGCCAACGGCGGTCAGTTGAATCTACAGCCGACCATTGATTTGCGAAAAGAGCCATATATGCTATCCCTTCCACAAAATTCCTATATTTTAAAAGATGTTGAAATCACAGACGCCATGGCCGAACGTCTAATGGCTAAAATTCATCCGGTTTTCCAGGGCTCTGTAGTCAGTCGGGCCTTCGATCTCAACGCCCATTGCCTGGAACGCTCGCACTGTATTTAAACTGTCTTCACCTTCCAGAAAACCACTGATATGACTGGTGCCTTCGGCCAGTGAACCAAACATGATCGAACGATGAGAGATCGACTTATCACCAGGGACACGGATGGTGCCCTGCAAACCTGTCTTATCTAAACCACCTTGTGCTATATATTTCATAATTTAATAGTGATAATAAGTGACTGTTATTTCGAGCAGAGTGATAAACCATAACGGCTAGATCTTTCGCAACTGTTCAAGATGACAAAAATTAATGGGTAAACTTATCGCGCGTCTGTTTTGCGTGTTGAAAAACTTCAAACAGTTTTTCACCGTCACCTGCTTCCAGGGCATTATATAACATATCAAGTTCATCTTTATAACGCTGCATCATCTCAAGGATGGGTTTCTGGTTATTCAAACAGATATCACGCCACATGGTCGGGTCACTTGAAGCGATACGCGTGACGTCACGAAAACCACCGGCAGCAAAGCGAAATACATCTTCGATATCATCCATGTTTTCCAGGCAGTGGACCAGGCCAAATGCCAGCACGTGCGGCAGATGACTGGTCGCTGCCAGCACTATGTCATGATGCTGCGCACCCATGGTTTCAACCAGCGCACCGGTTATCTGCCACATGGCCGTGACGAAATTAACGGCTTCGGTGCTGGTATTTTCTGTCGGAGTAAGAATGACTCGGCGATCTTTGTACAGGTCTGCAAATGCCGCACCCGGGCCACTGTTCTCCGTACCCGCAATCGGATGACCGGCAACAAATCGACTGGCAGAATGTTTAAATATATTATCGGCCAGCTGCTGTACCTGCAGCTTTGAACTGCCGGCATCAGTGATGATCGCCTTGCTGTTTCCAGACTGTTCCAGTCCAGCGGCAATTTTTTCGAACACCGTCTGCATTGCACCTAACGGCACCGAAACAAAAATCACATCAGCGTCTTTGACCGCATGGCTTATATCCATATCGTAGCAATCGATGATGTTCAGCCGCTGCGCTTTTTGTAAGGTTTCCTCACTGCGACCGGCGCCGACGATAGCGCCAACAGCACCCGCCTGTCTCAATGCCAGACAGAATGAACCACCGATTAAACCGGTGCCAATGATACACAGTTTATCGATAACGACCGGTTTGCTCATGTCCGTCATCAACGGATGATCTGCCTTAAGGTTTCAACAAAACGCTCATTCTGCTGTTGCGTACCGACAGTAATTCTTAGATATTCCGGCATCGCATAGTTTGTTACCGGTCTGATGATCACGCCCTGCTGTAATAATTTTTGATACAGTGCCAGACCATCCTGTTTTACATTGACGGCAATAAAATTACCCATGCTCGGCAGATAGTTCAGATTCATCTCCGCAAACGCAGTTTGCAGAAATGACTTTCCGGCATCATTCATTGCCACGCTATCAGTGACGTGAGCAACATCATCCAGTGAAGCGATGGCAGCACTCTGTGCCAGCATGTTGGTGTTAAATGGTTGTCGCACACGATTCAAAACATCCGCTATCTCTGCATTCGAAATCGAATAACCGATGCGCAAACCCGCTAACGCGTACACTTTGGAGAAAGTCTGTGTTATCAGTAAATTGGGGAACTGCTTTAACCACTGCTTGATCGGCGGCTTTATATCTTCATCCATGTATTCCGTGTAAGCCAGATCGAGAACGATGATGATGTTGGAGGCAATATTATTAAACAGGTCTTCCAGCACATCAGGCGTCAACCAGGTACCTGTTGGATTATTTGGGTTAGCAATAAATACAATACGTGTGCTGTCGTCTATCTGAGAAAGTATCGCAGCCGGATCATGTCCCAGCGGCATCGTCTCATGATCTTCTGGAAAGGCACTGGCCACATTCGCTTTCGCGCCCACTGCCTGCACCACGATCGGGTACACGGCAAAAGAATGCTGTGAGAATACTGCTGAATGTTGCGGCGTTAAAAAGGCGCGTGTCACCAGTTCTAAAATATCGTTAGAACCGTTTCCAAGAGTGATGTTTGCTACATCGACCTGATGTTTTTGCGCCAGTTTGTTGCTTAAAACAAAACCGCCACCGTCAGGGTAATAATTGATCGAACCAGCAACTTTGCTTATCGCCTCAAGTGCCAGCGGGCTTGGACCCAGTGGATTTTCATTAGACGCCAGTTTGATAACGTTGGAAAGCCCCAGCTCTCGTTCTAATTCTTCGACGGGTTTACCTGGCTGATAAGGCGATAACTGCTGCACGCCGGGAGTCGCCAGTTCAAGAAAAGACTGTTTCATCGGTGTTACAGTACCGCCTTCGGATACGAACCTAAAATAGTCACCATGACCGAGCTTTTTTCGATCTCAGCTATCGCCTGGGTAACGACCTCATCATCGCGATGACCATCGATGTCGATAAAGAACACGTAGTCCCACACCCCTCGACGTGACGGTCGAGATTCGATATTACTCATACTGATATCACGATCGGCCAACGGTTTGAGTAGATGAAACAATGAACCTGGTTTGTTATGAACAAACACCAGCAAACTGGTTCGATCATCACCGCTTGGCGGTGACCGGTGCTGACCTATTACGGCAAAACGGGTGGTATTATCCGGCTCATCTTCTATATCTGCTGCCAGGATAGGAACATTATATAACTCGGCCGCCATGGTGCCGCCGATAGAAGCCGCGTTTGGCGTTTCACTCGCGTGCAATACAGCCTGTGCATTACTGCTCATGGCAATACGTTCAGCATTGGCTAAATTTTTATCCAGCCATTGGTTACATTGCGCCAGGGATTGTTGATGTGCATAGACACGATCGATTTTATCTAACGATCCTGCGTTACTCAGCAGGTTATGGCGTATGCGTAATGCGACTTCGCCACTGATCGTGAGAGACGATTTCATGAACAGGTCCAGTGTATGATTGATCACACCGGCACTGGAATTCTCCACCGGCACCACGCCAAAGTTTGCACCGTCCGCTTCGACGATGCGAAAAACTTCTTCGATACTCTCGACTGGCTGCGCCTCAATCTGACTGCCAAAATGTTTTACCGCTGCCGAATGAGTATAGGTACCTTCCGGTCCGAGGAAGGCAACTTTTAATGGTTTTTCAAGTGCCAGACAGGCAGCCATGATCTCACGAAAGATACCAGCGACACTCTCATCAGTCAGCGGACCGGTATTGCGCTCCATCACTGCACGCAGCACCTGGGCTTCTCGTTCCGGGCGATAGAAGTGGCCCGTTTCACCCTGCTGCTGTTTGACCTCTGCAACCTGCGCCGCACAGGAGGCACGCTCAGATATCAGCCCTTGCAGAGACTTATCTATTTCATCAATACGTTGACGTATCTCAGCAAGTTGATCTTTTTCGGTCATTGATAATTACTTTTAATGATTCTAATTATTCACCACAGAGGCACAGAGGGCGCAGAGAAATAATTTTTATCGTTAGCGCGCCTGAGACGCAGTCAAATAAAAAACTCTGTGCTCTCTGTGTCTCTGTGGTTAAAAGTTTTTAACTTACTTTATACCAGGCGGGCTTTTAATACACCGTCGATAGCAGCAAATTTTTCGATCAAATCTTCACCGATTTCGCACTCGATGTCCATCAGTGTATAAGCAAGATCATTTTTTGACTCATTACGCAGATGATGGATATTAAATCCGGCATCACCGACGACAGTCGAAATCTTTGCGATCATATCCGGCATATTTTTATGTGTCAGTGCAACACGGGATTTTCCACCGCGCGGTAATTTAACGGCAGGGTAATTCACTGAGTTTTTGATATTACCGTTTTCAAGGAAATCTTTTAACTGGTCAGCCACCATCATCGCACAGTTTTCTTCCGCTTCAGCGGTTGAAGCACCAAGATGCGGCAACGTTATGACACGCTCATTACGTTTTAATTTCTCAGCAGGAAAATCACAGACATAGGCACTCAGTTTTCCAGACTCGAGAGCGGCAAGTACCGCATCATCGTTAACGATACCGTGACGTGCAAAGTTCAGGATAACCGCTCCATCTTTCATCGTGGCTATACGCTCGGCATTTAATAGATCAAGTGTTGCCTCGATTAACGGCACGTGAAAAGTAACAAAGTCCGCTTCTTTCAGCAGTTCATCGATGCTCGCCATCTCTTCGACGTCTGAAGTCATCTTCCATGCACTTTTAACGGTAATCGTGGGGTCAAAGCCAACCACGCGCATACCTAATGCCACTGCAACATTGGCGATTTCGACACCGATGGCACCCAAACCAACAACTCCAAGCGTCCGGCCAGGCAGTTCGTAACCAACATATTTTTTCTTACCGGCTTCTACTGCCTTGTTTTGCTCTTCATCAGTGCCCTGTACGTTTTCGGCATATTGCCATGCCTGACAGATATTTCTGCATGCCAGCAACATACCGGCAATCACCAGCTCTTTGACTGCGTTTGCATTTGCACCCGGCGCATTAAAAACAACGATACCCTGCTCACCAAGTTTCTCGACAGGTACATTGTTTGTGCCAGCACCGGCACGGCCAACCGCTTTAAGATTTGACGGGATCTCCATGTCATGCAAATTTTGTGAACGCAGGATAATGGCATCAGGATTTTCGCTATCCGGACTGACTGAAAAATTTTCAGCCGGTAAACGACTTAAGCCTTTATCAGAGATATTGTTGATGGTTTTTATGCTAAACATTTAGGTGAATCCAAAAAGTTAATATTAAAAAATACCCACCACAGAGGCACAGAGGGCTCAGAGAAAAAACTGCTTCTTATGCTGATGCTACATCCTACGGAGTAACCAAAAAAACCTCTGAGACCTCTGTGTCTCTGTGATTGATCATTATTTTATTTACGATTTTAGCTGTTTCAAATTCTTTCATAAACGCAATCAACGCATCAACACCTTCTTCTGGCATGGCATTGTATATACTGGCTCGCATGCCACCGACTGAGCGATGACCTTTTAGGTTAGTCAAACCTTTCGCAGCAGCCTGCTCGATAAATGCAGCATCGAGATCGGCATTTGCCAGGATGAATGGCACATTCATCCACGAGCGGTATTTAACATCAACCGGATTGCTATAAAAGGAAGAATCATCAATGGCCTTGTACAGCTTTTCAGCTTTGCGCTTGTTGACCTTTTCGATCGCATCCATACCGCCCAGTTTTAATCCCCTGGCAAAAACCAGACCGGCCAGGTACCAGCTATAGGTCGGTGGTGTGTTATACATCGAGTCGTTGTCAGCATGCGTTTTGTAATCAAGCATTACCGGCATGGCAGGATCTGCAGTGCCGATCAAATCTTCACGGATGATCACGATGGTTAAGACCGGCAGGTCCAATATTTTTCTGTGCACCCGCATAGATCACGCCAAACTTTGATACGTCGATGTGACGCGACAGAATAGTAGAGGACATGTCGGCGACCAGGGGAACATCACCCGTATCCGGGATGTAGTCAAACTCAACACCGACGATGGTTTCATTCGGCGTGTAATGCACATAGGCCGCATCCGGATCAAACTTGAGACTGGCTGCATCAGGTAAGGTAGTGAAGTTACTGTCTGAGGTATCGGCGACCAGATTTACATCGCAGTAACGTTTTGCTTCTGCTACTGCCTTTTTCGACCACTGACCGGTCAACAGATAATCGGCTGATTTTTTACCGTTGAGCAGATTAATCGGCACCATGGCAAACTGACTGCTGGCACCACCCTGCAAAAACAGCACTTTGTAATTGTCTGGAATCGTCATTAACTGGCGCAGATCTGCTTCTGCTTTTGCGGCGATAGACATATAGTCTTTACCGCGATGACTCATTTCCATTACTGACATGCCCGAACCATTCCAGTCCAGCATCTCAGCCTGTGCCTGTTCCAATACTTCTAACGGTAGTGCGGCCGGGCCGGCACTGAAATTATATACTCTGCTCATATTGATTTTTCTTGTTAAGGTTTATATTCAAAACATAACAATAAATTACTTTAACTAAAATCATATAACTTATTGTTTTAAATTATATTATTACTACTCTTCTGGCGTCTCATCTGGCGATGATCCGGCCTCAGGTACATCACCCTCTGGCAACGCTTCATCACTGGAAAGCACTTCAATCTTTTCGATTTCTACCAGTTTCTCACCTTTGGTCAAACGGATCAGACGCACACCCTGGGTATTACGACCCATCTCGCTAACGTCAGCAACCGCGATACGAACCAGGGTGCCATTGTTGGTGATCATCATGAAATCATCATCACTCTGAACCTGAACCGCGCCGACGATCTTACCGTTACGCTCATTGGTTTTTATCGAGATCACACCCTGACCACCACGGCCTTTCAGTGGGTAATCATCAACACTGGTGCGTTTACCATAACCGTTTTCAGTTGACGTTAAGATAGAACCGCCAGCTTCGACCTTGATCATTGCGATGACTTCCTGGTCATCCGTTATACGGATACCACGGACACCGCCGGCGGTACGTCCCATGGAACGTACATCGGTTTCGGAGAAACGCACCGATTTACCGGAATCAGCCAGTAACATGATGTGATCACTGCCGTTAGTAATCACCACATCAACCAGCTTATCTTCATCGCGGAACTCAATGGCCTTAATACCAGAAGCTCTTGGACGCGAGAAGTTAGATAACGGTGTTTTCTTCACCGTACCACTGCTGGTCGCCATAAAGACGAAACGATCTTCATCATATTCGCGGATCGGCAGCACCGCATTGATGCGCTCGCCCTCTTCTAGCGGAAGTAGATTAACGATTGGTTTGCCACGTGAGCCACGTCCGGCCAGCGGTAGCTGATAGACTTTTAACCAGTAGACTTTGCCGCGGCTGGAAAAACACAGCAAGGTATCATGGGTATTAGCAACAAATAATTTATCGATGAAATCTTCTGTTTTCATTGATGTCGCTGATTTACCCCGACCGCCACGGCGCTGCGTGTTATACACATCCAGCTGCTGCGACTTGGCATAACCTTCGTGCGAGAAGGTAACGACCACATCTTCTTCGGTGATGAGGTCTTCCATGTTGAAATCAAGCTCATCCTGCATGATCTCACTGCGGCGTTTATCGGCATAGTTATCACGGATCTCTTTGAGCTCTTCACGGATGACTTCGAGTAACCGTTCCGGGTTGGAAAGTATCTCAATAAGTTCTTTAATAATATCCAGTATCAGCTGGAATTCATTAACAATTTTATCTTGCTCAAGACCCGTTAATCGATGCAGTTTCAAATCCAGAATAGCCTGTGCCTGCACTTCTGAAAGATGGTAACCATCATCTTTTAAACCGTATCGAGGGTCGAGATCTTCGGGACGTGAAGCCGTAAGATCAGCAGCTTCGGTGGCTCGCGCCACCATCTCGTTAACCACACCCGCTGGCCACACCCTGTGCAATAAACCGGCTTTCGCTTCCGCAGGATTGGCCGATTTTTTGATCATCTCGATGACTTCATCGATATTGGCCAGAGCAACCGCCAGACCTTCTAAGACATGCGCACGTGCGCGTGCCTTACGTAATTCAAAAACGGTACGACGGGTAACAACTTCTCGGCGATGACGCAGGAACGCTTCCAGAATCTGTTTCAGGTTCAGTAATTGTGGCTGGCCTTCGACCAACGCCACCATATTGATACCGAACGAACACTGCATCGATGTCTGCGAGAATAAATTATTGAGCAGCACATCAGCCACTTCACCGCGTTTGATCTCAACAACGATACGCATGCCGTCTTTATCAGATTCATCACGCAGCGCTGATATGCCTTCGATACGTTTCTCTTTGACCAGCTCAGCGATACGTTCGATCAGACGCGCTTTATTCACCTGGTAAGGCAGCTCATTCACGATGATCGACTGCTTGCCCTTCTTATCTTCGACGATCTCGGCGCGAGAACGCATAATCATGCGACCGCGACCGGTTTTGTAAGCCTGACGGATACCCTTCACACCATTGATAAATGCCGCCGTCGGCAGATCAGGCGCCGGTATATGCTCCATTAATTCATCGATGGATAGATCAGGATTGTCGATTAACGCCAGGCAGGCACTGATTACTTCACCCAGATTATGTGGCGGCATATTGGTCGCCATACCAACAGCGATACCGGTAGAACCATTAACCAGCATGTTTGGTACGCGTGTCGGCATAACCACTGGCTCTGATTCTGAGCCATCATAGTTTTCCGCAAAATCGACCGTTTCTTTATCCAGATCGGCGAGCAACTCGTGCGCAATTTTTGCCATGCGCACTTCGGTATAACGCATGGCCGCAGGGGCATCACCGTCGACCGAACCAAAGTTACCCTGACCATCGACCAGCATATAACGTAACGAGAACGGCTGCGCCATTCGGACGATCGTGTCGTAGACCGCGGTATCACCATGCGGGTGATATTTACCGATGACATCACCGACCACGCGCGCTGATTTTTTATAGGGTTTGTTGTAATCATTACCGAGCACACTCATGGCGTAAAGCACACGACGATGCACAGGTTTGAGACCATCTCGAACATCGGGCAATGCACGCCCGACGATTACACTCATGGCGTAATCCAGATAGGATTGGCGCATTTCGTCTTCGAGATTTACCGGGGATATTTCTTTAGCGAATTCAGTCATTTAGCGATGTGTATCCATTCCCAATCATTGGCCTTTCAGGCCACATGCCGGGTAGTGTTTATGGCAAAAAAATAGCGCACTAAAATGCGTCTTATAAAGCGCCTGATACTAGCACATATCACACAATGACGGGCAGTCTATTTGACTGTTTTTAGATAAATCAAAGATTAATTTATCAGTGCTTTTTTTCAGAAATATAAACACAAACGACTAACCACAGAGACACAGAGTACACAGAGGACAGAATTGTTATCCTCACCAAAGCTGAAAGGGCAGTTAACAGATAAAACCTCTGTGCACTCTGTGACTCTGTGGTTAAAGTTTCTAAATCAAGTGTTGTTTTTCATACATCACCGCGTAATACACCACCGGTATTACTATCAACGTCAGAATGGTAGACACCAGTAGTCCAAAGATCAGCGAGATGGCCAGGCCGCCAAATATCGGATCATCGATGATGAAGAAACCGCCGATCATGGCCGCGATACCCGTCAATACGATGGGTTTGGCTCGAACTGCTGCCGAGTTGATGACCGCCTGCTGAAAGTCCATGCCCTCGCGGACCTGCTGGTTGATAAAATCTACCAGCAAAATGGAGTTACGCACGATGATGCCGGCCAGTGCGATCATGCCGATCATCGACGTCGCGGTGAACTGGGCCCCTAGCAAAGCATGCCCCGGTAAAATACCGATGATGGTCAATGGTATCGGCGCCATGATCACCAACGGAACTTTGTAGGAATGAAACTGTGCCACTACCAGCAGGTAGATCATCAGCAGGCCTATGGCGTAGGCTGCGCCCATATCACGGAAGGTTTCATAAGTGACCTGCCATTCACCGTCCCATTTCAGACTGTACTCGTAGGGGTTATCTGGCGCTCTGGTATACCACTGATCAGGACCATCCTGCTCACCCAGGGTTTTTGCTATCGCAAACATGCCATAGAGCGGGCTATCGATATCACCGGCATAATCAGCGGTGACATAAACCACCGGCAACAGATCCTTATGGTAGATATGCTTCTCGCGAACCCCCTGCCTGATATCGACCAGTTCGGTCAATGGCACCAGCGTACCGCTGACGGAACGTACCTGCAGCGCCAGCACCTGCTCGAGGTCAGCTTTATCGGCATCCGCATATTCGATACGTATCGGTACCGCATACTTAAGGTTCTTGCCGTGCAGATAGGTTACGTCAGAACCTTTTAATACCGTGGTCAGCGCTTCACCGATGACCTGCTGTGAGACGCCCAGCCTGGCCGCCTGCTGACGATCGATGACGATGGTTAATTTCTCGGCGGGATACTCCACACTGTCATCGACATCGACAATATTATCGGTAGCTTCGAACACTTCACGCAGCTGCTTGGCCTGCTGGATCTGGCCTTCATAATCCAGACCATAAACTTCCGCAACGATGGGCGACATCACCGGCGGACCGGGGGGCACCTCGACGATCTTCACATTGCCGTCATATCGCCCGGCGATGAGCTGTAACGGTTCTCGCACGGCAAGCGCGATCTCATGGCTCTGGCGCTCGCGATGATGTTTGTCGGTCAGGTTGACCTGAATATCACCGACATTCGCCGTTGCGCGCAGATAATACTGCCGTACCAGGCCATTGAAACTGATGGGTGCGGCAGTTCCTGCATAGATCTCATAATCAGTAACCTCATCCAGGGTACCGATATACTGCCCCATCTCATGCAAGACACGACTGGTCTGCTCAAGACTGGTCCCCTCAGGCATATCCAGCACCACCTGAAACTCCGCCTTATTGTCCGACGGTAACATTTTCAGCACCACCACCTGAAACACGGTCAATGAAACGGCGGCAGAAATCAGCAATATGATGGCTCCAAGTAACAGCCAGCGATTACGGTTACCATCAGCCGCGCCCAGAAAAGGCGACATGATACGGGTAAAAAATTGTGACAACACCGTTTCAGTGTGCGCCTCTTCACTCACAGCATGTGCATCATGTTTCACCCTGGCCAACATGATATTGGTCAGCCAGGGGGTGAAAATAAACGCCACTGCCAGTGAAGCCAGCATGCCCAGACTGGCATTGATCGGAATCGGGCTCATGTATGGCCCCATCAGACCAGAGACGAATGCCATCGGCAGTAATGCGGCAATGACGGTAAATGTTGCCAGAATGGTCGGCCCACCCACTTCATCGACCGCAAGCGGAATCAGCTCGATCAGTTTGTGTTTACCCAACGCCATATGGCGATGGATATTCTCGACAACGACGATAGCATCGTCGACCAGGATACCGATGGAGAATATCAGCGCGAACAGCGACACCCGATTGAGGGTAAAGCCATAGGCCCAGGAAGCGAACAGGGTAATCAACAGGGTGACCGCAACCGCGGCGCCGACGATCAGGCCCTCACGCCAGCCCAATGCCAGCATCACCAGCAGGATGACGGCGATGGTTTCAATGATCAGTTTCTGTATCAGCTTGTCTGATTTGTCCTGCGCCGTCTCGCCGTAATTTCGTGTGATCGTGATCTCGACGTCATCAGGAATAAAGGTGCCTTTCAATGCCTCCAGTCGCTGGATTACCTGGTTGGCAATAACCACCGCATTGGTACCCGGTTTTTTTGCGATAGCCAGTGTCACCGCAGGCTGCGGATTGTTATACATGGCCGCCAGCGGTGTGCCCGCAGCATTATCCTGAGCGGCCTTGCCGGCGGCGATGGAAACGTACTGTGAAGGTGAATCCACACCATGCTCGATGCTGGCCACATCCTGCAGGTATACCGCCTTGCCATCAAAGACACCGACCACCAGCTCGGCAATCTCTTCCGGCGCCGTCAAAAAGGTCCCTGCCTGCAGCATGATTTCACGGTTATCGGCTGTCACCGTTAGACCGGTACGCGCGCTGTTAGCTGCGCGCAGTGCATTGCCCAGATCAGTGATATCGATGTTGTATCCTGACAGTGCCTGCGGGTCCAGTACCACGTGCAATACACGTTTGGGACTGCCGATGGTGTAGATGTCACGCGTGCCGGCAATACGTTTTAGTTCGGTCTCCAGACCGTGAGCGACCTGGCTTAATTCGAAAGCCCCGGTAGCAGTATTTTTCGACCACAGCGTGGCAGCGATGATGGGCACATCATCGATACCTTTAGGTTTGACGATCGGCTGGCCGACGCCAAGATCGGCCGGCAGCCAGTCCTGATTCGAATACAGTTTGTTATATAGACGCACGATGGCATCAGTACGATTCTCTCCCACCAGGAACTGTACGGTGAGCACCGCCATTCCTGGCGTCGAGGTCGAATAGACATGGTCGATGCCTTCGATTTCTGAAATCACCTGTTCAGCCGGCGTCGCGACCAGGCTTTCCACTTCCTGCGCGGTGGCACCGGGAAACGGGATGAAGACATTAGCGAAGGTCACATTGATCTGTGGATCTTCTTCACGCGGCGTTATCATCACCGCAAACACACCCAGCAGGATGCCAGCCAGCGCCAGTAACGGCGTAATCTGCGTCGTTAGAAAATGTTTAGCCGTACTGCCTGAGATGCCAAGCTTACTCATCGGCCTGTGCCGCTGACTGTTGCCGGCGCTGCTGCATGACTGCGATGCCGGCCTTGATCGGGTCTAGCGCAACTTTTTCACCTGCCGTCAGACCCGAGAGGATCACCTGTGAACCATTACTGGCGTTACCAAGGCGTACATGCCTGAAATTAATCATGCCATCATCAAGCACCACGTAGACCGCCGTCACCTCTGAACGATAGACGATACTTTCCTGTGGCACCATCAAGACCTGTTTCTCACCGGTGATCAGTGAGGTTTTTACAAACATCCCCGGGAACAGACCCTTGATGCCTTCCGGCAGATCCAGTCTGACCTTGAAAGTGTTGGAGGCGCGATCGGCAATCGGGAAGATAGTAATCTTTTCGACAACAACCTGATGCTGTTCGCCGTTGAGTTCTGCATCAGTATAAACAAAGGCTTTGCCAAACTGGCGTATCTTGTTTATCAAACTCTGCGGCACATCGACATTTACCCTGAGCTTATCCAGTGAAACGCCGGTCATTAGCTTCGTCCCCGGCTGTACCGTTTCCCCTACTTCGACATGGCGTTCGATGACGATGCCACTGTAAGGCGCCTTGACACGGGTATAGGATAATTGCTCTCGGGCCTCTTCCAGGCTGGCACGGGCAGACTCAAGGCGTGCTTTCGCGGCTGATAATGCATGCGTGGCATCATCCATCTGTGATTTTGAAACCACTTTTTTGGCATAGATATCTTTAATTCGTTCGAATTCATCTTCCGCTTTTGCCAGGTTGGAGATCGCTTCTTTTTCTCCTGCCTGCGCTTTTTTCAGTTGCGCCTGTTGAGAGACATCTTTTAGCTGAAGGATAACTTCGCCTTGTTCGACATAGTCATCTACATCGACCAGCATTTGCTGAATGCTGCCGCCGGTCTGGGCTGAGACTGTCGCCTTGTTAATCGCTTCAACCACGCCATCCAGACGAAACTCACGCGTTAATGACTGTAGCGTGACTTCGACACTTTCGAGCTGGCTTACAGCATTGCCTGCATGGACAGACTGTAACGTTGTCAGCTGTGCGATCGTGGTTATTGTGATGACAGATGTCAGGACAAAGATCATGCTCTTAACTGCAGATCTTCGATTACCTTCATTGCGTTTTAGAATAGCCATGGTTCCGCCTGAAACTAGAATGAGTCACGTACTTATTATATATTAGATAAATCTAATATATCGTCGATTAACTATTTATCAATGGCTTAACAAGTAAAAATTATAGATTATTAGCTTTAATTACTACTAAGACAAATACTACGCCTTAATTGGCATGAGTAAAATAGTCGAATGCGTAAGCTACAAGCTGGCAATAAACTTGGCCGCACCTACATCGCCGGGTGACACTGGTTTCAGCGTAAAAGAATGACCTAGATAGAGACTGTACCCCAGCCATTTATACAGGAAACGGTTTAACTTCCACTTGATGATTTTTGCTTTTGCCGGAACATGATCATATTTCTGTCTACCGTGCTTGAGGTGACCGGTAAGCACTTCAACGCTGCTGGCATCATGATACACACGCAGGGTTAATGCCGGCTCAGCAAATGACTCTCCCGCCTCTTCAAAATAATAGGTCAGAGATAAGGTCGTGGTGAATTTGCTGCGCTCGAGTATGGTCAGATGAAGACTCAAACAGCCCGGTAATCGGGAAACAGCATTGACCGGCAAAGCTGCCAGATCAGGCATTAATTTGCGCAGGCGAATGAAATTGTTTTCATACAGATCCATCAGGCTGACAAACCCCCGCGGATCGACATCTTCACAGCCATAACCGGCCACAGTAAAATTAGTTGAGGGTTTCATTACAGCACATTATAGCAATACATGGATTTATTACCGAACCCCAGGTACTACCAGTAAGGCGTGGTGATGGCATCGCCAAGATCTGCCCGTATCAGACGCTCCCTCACCTCGAGTAATTTTTCGATCAGTGCCGGTTCATCTTTTTCATAGGCTTCAGCATCAGGCGTCCGCTTTACCACCACGCCCAGCAGTTCAGTAATGGCGTTACCGATAGAATTCTGGCTGATGGTCACGATCAGATCGCCTTCATCGTTTCGGTAGATCAGCTGTTTGAATGCCGGCTGCCAGCGTATGGCGTTGGCATATTTTGCGTCGGTGATGCACTGGTCCCTGACTTTTTTCGCACTTGCCATAAAATCATTGTTAAACAGCAGGATACTCTCGATCTGCTCAGGAAAATACGAAGCTTCCGGCACCGGTGCATTTCGTGTAGACACCTGGGTAAAAAAGGCCCGGTAAAAATCGATAAATCCTTTTAACACCTGATCATATTCCTGCCAGAAATAGATGTCTTTCAAGGCCTCGACCCCACCCTGGATCTTCCAGCTTGGCAGCCCTTGCGGGTAACCGGTCAATTCGATCTTCGATGATCCCTTACTGGTCTGTTTCAAAATATTGAAGTCCAGTGAGGAGAAAAATTCGCTGTAGACATCGCGCATATACGACTGGAACAGACTATGCTGACCGCCGTCTGTCAGGTTTGGATTATCCGGGTCAGCGAACTTTGCATCACGCAACGCCTGTTTATCAAAAACAATAAAGTGGTTATGCAACATGCGAATACTGGGCACCCCGGGTGAGGTTAAAGACCAGGTCGCATCCAGGCTGGCTTCACCGGCAAGTATCAACGCTTTATCGGGATCCGGGTACTGCTCGACCATATAATCGATGATGATCTGATTCATCCGGTTCCAGACATTTTTAGTCGCTTCAGGTACCTGGGTGCGCCGCACTGGCCGACCGAGTGGATCGAGGATCGATTTGGACGTGTTATAGATAATAGAAGTATCAAACTCGTTACTGTGTCCTAGAGCTTTCCGGTATAGCAGTAAATCTTCCGGGTTTTTTAATAAGCCATTATTGTTCGCCAGATCATTTAAATTTTCTGTACTATTGAAAAATTCATTCGGCGCCATGCCTTCCGGCACGTCCAGCGGAATAGGACGAAACGGGGTAACGATTTCTCTGGGACCAGACTGCATCACATATCCTCAAAACTAATAATCAATAAAATCATAACAGAGACCCTGCGCTTCACAGCAGCAGAGCGTTGTACAAAAATTCTCAATGGCTAGTTTTACCTTAAATTGCGTTTACATCCACTACTAAAAAAACAATGACTGCATCAGCAAATTCAATCAGCAGCATGTGGTTAAATTTTGTATGCTACACACTACCAGAAAATATCATCTCAACGTGTTGAACTATGCCTATAAATCGACGTCATTTTCTCAAGGTCATCTCTGCCAGTTTGATCAGCAGCAGCCTGATCTCCTGTACTCATAAAAAGTTCTTCAATCCTGATGAAGACATCCTGATTTCAGGCGGCCAGCTGGAAGATGAGAACAATGCACAGAATGTCTTAACCATCGTCAATTTAACACAGCAGGAAAAAAGACTGATCGAAATCCCCTTTCTTGCTCACGGCATGGTTATTGATCCAAACGATAAATACCGAGTTTTCTGTTTCGAAAAAAACGCCGGAAACGCCTGCACGATAGACTTACAAACACAGAGCGTCAGCGCTACATTCAGCTCTGAAACAAACCAGCTGTTTTCCGGTCATGCCTGCTTTAGCCAGGACGGTAAACAGCTAATCTGTATAGAGAGTAACAGTGACAATTATCAGGGCAGCATAGCTATACGCGACAGGGAAACATTCGAGCTTATTCATCAATTACCAACACTTGGCCTGTCACCCCATGACTGCCAACTGACTAAAGATAATATATTGACGGTAAGCAATACCGGGCAAATCAGAATCCGGCTTTCATCAACCTTCGCTAGTGAGCATCAACTTAAACACAGAAAAACTAGTTGAACGGATCAAACTGGATAAGCAGAATTTAAACTGTGGTCATTTTAATATCTCGAAAAATAACGATTTGGTCATCGCCTCTGCTCCCATCGACAGCAGTAACAAAAGCCTGTCCGGTGGCGTCAGCCTGCGCAGACAGGATGGCATGCTTACCACCATGACAGAACCCGAATTAGTGATCAAACGCATGACCGGTGAAGCACTGGGCATCGAAGTCCATCAGCAACAGCAGATCGCAGCCATCACACACCCGCAAGCGAATCTGTTAACTTTCTGGTCAATAAAAGACCAGAAGATCATTAAAGCTTTTGGTATCGAAAAACCTCGCGGCATCAGTCAGACGCTGGATAAAAAACATTTCATCGTGAGTTATGGAGAAAAACCGGCAATGGCAAAAATATCCAGTACTGAGCTGGAGCCCCAGGCCGACTCCATCGTACAGCCAACCCTCGCCTCCGGCGAACACCTGATTAACTGGTCAAAATCTTTAAGGGAAATTATGCCCACACGAGTTTATGATTAAAATCATGCCGGCAAAGGTCATGAGGTTACTCTACTACAGGCGTTTTATTTCGACGACAGGGTTTCGCCAAAATTTCCAGGTAAAAACTTTCCAGCTTTTCTGACTCAGCCCAGCTAATGGATTTATTGATTTCTGACAGATGGATAACTTCACTACTCGCTTCATCCGTGCCAAAGCGGCAGTCAAAATCCCAGTAATCTGCACCTTCAGGCAAAGCTCTTCGACGCTCTCTTTTTATATATTTTTTAACTTCATGCTTGATGGCATCAACAAGTCTCGGTAACTTGAGCTTTTCGTGAGTTAATTTAAAGGTTTTTTTCATAATAATCTCGAATCGGTATCGGCGTTATTGTAAACGAGAACGGTTACCGGAGAGCAATAATTTTAAAATATGACAGACGGCAGGATTATAGTCAGACTAAAGACTAGAAAGCAGTTAAATATTTATCCATTTCAGGATGGATTATTACAGTTCTACTCATCGCCTATCTTCTTAGCCTTAGCTTCGATTAAATTTTCAATGATATTAGTTTGTGAATCTTCCACTACAGTCGTTTCGGTTTCTTTACCAAACCAGCTGCGCAGAGTTCTAGCGATATTTTTTATCGCACGCCATAATTTAGGCAGCAACCAGATAGCAAACAGCACGAAAATGATGATGAACGCGACAAAGGCCAACGGGTAATTTAATGCCGTCCAAAGTCCGCCGATAACCGCCAGGTCTTCTACTACCGACGCTGTCCAGTTAGTCACAGGTTCTGGTGTGGTATTGATTACCAGCCGTGTACTGGCTTTGGTCAGATGCGATGTTGCTGCAAGACTACCACCCAGCAATGCAGCAGCAAGTTCGGCTGCCTGATTGATCTCCAGGCCCTGTGCTGCACCGACTGCCAGCATCGCACCGGCAGGAATGCGTATAAATGTATGAATAGCATCCCAGCCAGTATCGACGCCGGGAATCTTGTCCGCAAAAAACTCGATAAAGTACATCCCACCTGCCGCTCCCAGGACGAGTGGGTCCTGCAATACCTTCAATGACTCTGGCAGCTCTGTATAACCACCCGCACCCATCAGGCCTAATACTAAAATCGCTGCATACAGGTTGATACCTGATGCCCAGGCGACTCCGAGCGTCAATGCAATTACGTCGATCGTTTCCATATATTTCTTCTTTTAATTCGATTCAAGTTAAGTTATGCATCATAGCGAAAAAAAAGTGTGCCAATGGGGTCGTATCTACAATCATTTTTCACTGTCTTTATCACTCATCATACTCTTTAAATCGGCAAATGGATTAAAGGTTGCACTCGGAGCTTTTGCACCGTCGAGCGCTATGCCTTTGTTAAGCAGCTCTTCGGTATGACGCTGGTGTTCATTATCATGGCAATAAATGCATAATAGTTCCCAGTTACTGCCATCCTCTGGATTGTAATCATGGTCATGATTTTTATGATGAACAGTCAGCTCCTGCAGATTACTGTTGCTAAACTCTCTTGCACATCGGCCACATATCCAGGGATACATTTTTAAAGCCTGGCCACGATAACTGTGACCACGCTCTTCAACATCACGTTTTGCCCTGGCTACGATATCATCTAAGCGTTTCTGTGATTGTGCTTTTTTATCTGTCATTGCCTCACCAAATTACCTATTGACTGTATTATTTATTGATATCTTTCAGCTATCTACTGAGCACATGCAATAAATAAAAAAATACTTATAATAGAAAGAAACATTACCTTCTTTTAAGCTTATTTTCCACATTTTTACGGTCTGTATATCATTATGAAATTATTGAGCAAAATACTCCTGCTAGCCGTTTTTATTAACTTTTCCTCTTCGCTTCATGCTAATGACAGCCTGATGGTAAAGACCATAACGATGGAATTAGCCAGAGATATTGCAGATGAGAGTATCAAGGCCTGTCGCAAACTGGGCTATCAGGTCAGTGCCGTGGTAGTAGACCGTAATGGCCTGGTTCAGGTCGCACTACGCGACGATGTAGCAACACGTTTCACCCTGCAGATCGCCGAAGAAAAAGCTAACAGCGTTATACTGTCAGGCACTAATTCTGGTGAATTTCGTAAATCCCGGGATGACATCCGCCCTGAACTAAATCATATGAAAGGCATTATTATCATGCAAGGCGCATTACCCATAGAAATCGCCGGTTCTATGATAGCTGCGGTCGGTGTCAGTGGTGCACCCGGTGGGCTACCTCGATGAAAGATGCGCACAGCAGGCCTTAGATAAACTAAGTGAACGCATAGAATTTTCTGATTAATCATGATGACCCAGTCAATCAAAATAGTGGCTGTATTTATAACCCTGATATCAACTCTTCATGCAGACACCATCTATAAATCAATCGATGAAAGCGGAAGGATTAGCTATTCATCAACACCTCCCGAGAACGAACATGCGGCATCAGAAGTAGCCATCACACCGCCACCATCTGATGAACAGATTCAAGCAGCACAGGAACTGCGCGAACAACGTATAAGAACTGGTGAAATGCTTGAAGAAAACAGAAAAAAACGAAATGAAGCCACCGCGGAAGAAAATCGTTTAAAACGTGAAAATCAACAACAGAGCGTTCAGAATGACGAATCGACCGATGATCAACATCACGGCTATCCATATATTCCTGGCCGTAATCCTGGCAGACCGATGATTCTGCCTCCAGCACAGAGACCCATACTACCAAGGTAAGTTAGATTTAACCCTGTGAGAAGCCAGCATGGGTTTGAAATTGCTGAATGATCAGTCAGCGTAAGTTTTTTAATTATTAACGGATAAAAATTCCGTTATCTTCAACTCACACCATGAGTATGTTGCAAAAGGATGACTGCCTGAAACAAAACCAACATGTCCGCCATAACGTGTTGCTAATAGATCGATGCAATCATTCAGCTCATCGTCACCTGGCATGGTGGCATGAAACATAAATGGATCATCGTATGAATGAATGATCCGGGTCGGCGTCCGGATAGCTTTCAAATACTGCCGGCAACTACAACGATCGTAATAATCCTGCGCACCATCAAAACCATGTAGTGGCGCAGTCACCTTGTCGTCATAATCCCAGAAACTTTTCAAAGCTTTTACCTCAACATGCAGTGGTGACTCAATCAGTTTAAATTTTTCAATGTATGTTGTTCTTAATGAACGTAATAGATATTCACGATAAACTTTTGAAAGTCCTTGTTGCAGTCGTTCAGCCGCATCATGC
Organism: uncultured Gammaproteobacteria bacterium; assembly: GCA_963752725.1. GTDB lineage: Bacteria > Pseudomonadota > Gammaproteobacteria > SZUA-229 > SZUA-229. The sequence continues at coordinate 111,894 of CAVWAI010000015.1, read as the reverse complement.
AATTTAAAAGGCACCGAGACAGCCACGGCTTTTTTAACAGGATTTTTTTCACCGGTTTCACCCAGCCACTTTAATAAAACATTGGCTCCTAATGAAAAACCGACAACCGCATACGGATAATGACCGGTTTTATTTTTGATATGTTCAACAATAGCTGACAGGTCACCGGTCTCCCCAGAGTGATAAGCCCTGGCCAATCGATTAACACGACCACTGCATCCACGAAAATACATGAACACCGGTTTATAACCGGACTGTTCTAGCTGATAGATAATGCCATTAGCATAATGCGAACCCAGTGACCCTTCCAGACCATGTAACACCAGTACTGTTTTGTCAGAATCTTTTTGACTCCAGTATAGATCAATAAAATCACCATCATCTAGTTCAACCTGCTCGACGAGCAGATCAAGCCTGTGTTTCTTTTTAAAAAATACTGGCCACAGTGTTTGCAGATGCGCAGAGCGCAACCACCATGAAGGTTTGAAATCTGCTATTTTCACTGCCATAACGACTAATCAAATGGTGTCGATCGAATCTTTTTAACGATAGTCGAAACAGACGGATCACTCGCCACAGAATTACCCAGCAATAAATCGAGCAGCGTTTGATCAGGATAGGAAAGTAATAACTCAAACGACTTTTTTTGCGGCGGTGTTAAGGTATCAACCGCCTTAGTGACAAAATTATTCAACAATAGATCCAGCTCTAGCATGCCTCGACGGCACTGCCAGTGATAATTACTATTCGCCTCAGTTTTCATACCTTCATCTCCATGGATGGAGTGCCTACCAGTAGACTATAGCGAACGCGATACCATCTTATTTTTTATTCGACCGATGGCTTTTGTTGGATTCAAACCTTTCGGGCAGACGTTGACGCAACTCATGATAGTGTGACATCGAAACAGCTTGAACGGTCCTTCCAGATCTTCGAGACGTTTCTCAAAAGCCTGGTCACGACTGTCTTCGATAAAACGTGACGCCTGTAACAATGCGGCAGGCCCTAAAAACTTATCCGGGTTCCACCAGAAAGACGGACACGCTGTCGAACAGCAGGCACACAATACACATTCGTATAAACCATCAAGATTTTCACGTTGTTCAGGGGTTTGAGAAAGTTCGACCTCTGGCATCGGATCGTTAACGATCAGATAGGGTTTTACCGCACGGTATTGTTTATAAAACTGATCCATGTCGATGATCAGGTCGCGTATCACCGGCAGACCCGGTAACGGTTTTATCTGTATCGGTTGTTTCAGACTGTCTATTGAAGTGATACAGGCGAGGCCGTTAACACCGTTGATATTCATACCATCTGAACCGCACACACCTTCACCACATGAACGTCTAAAACTTAGTGTCTCATCCTGCTCGTCTTTTATTCGCAGTAAAGCGGTAAGTAACATCATCCCCGGTTCAACATCATCTAGCTGGTAACTCTGGATGTAAGGTTTTGTGTCTTTTTCCGGATTATATCGATAGATTTTAAATTTCATTTTTTACTCACATAAAAAAGACAGGTCTGACCACAGAATCATTGAATCCGCAGTGACGATATCTATCCTTCAAATCATTTTTCATCACGCTAATAAACACGCGGCTTGGGCGGAAAACTTTCGACAGACATCGGTTTTGTTCTTACCGGTTTGTAATCCAGGCCATTTTCGTACGAATACAAGCTATGACGCATCCATGACATATCATCACGCTCCGGAAAATCGATACGTGAATGCGCGCCCCGACTCTCCTCTCTAGCGTAAGCTGAATGTATTGTCGCCAGTGCGCATGCCATTAAATTATCCAGCTCAAACGCTTCTACTTTTGCGGTATTGAAAGTAAAACTCTGGTCGTCAATTTTTACATTCTTCATGCGTTCGATGAGTTGTTCGACTTTCTCGACGCCCTGCTTTAAAACATCCTGATTTCTGAACACGCCACAATGTTCTTCCATCACCTGTTTTAACTCATCACGTAAAGCAGCAACCGTTTCTTTCGCTGCAGTGCCTTCTGACGGCTGATCAAAACGTTTTGCTTTTTCGACAACGCGGTTGATTATTTCCTCATCGACCACCTTGTGATATTTGTTTTCCTTCAGATAACCGATGATATGGTTTGCCGCCGCGCGTCCAAACACCAGGATGTCGAGCAGCGAGTTACCACCTAAACGGTTACCACCATGTACCGATACGCAGGCACATTCACCGGCAGCATATAAACCCTGCACAGGTTCTTCCGGAGTATCTTTAACCGGTATAACAACCTGTCCATAACGGTTGGTCGGGATTCCGCCCATGGTGTAATGCGCGGTGGGGAATACGGGTATGGGTGCTTCCGCAGGATCGATACCCAGAAAAGTAATACAGGTCTGACGTATGCCGGGCAAACGCTGCTGTATCACTTCTTCACCCAGATGATCGAGTTTTAATAGCACATGATCTTTTTTCGGTCCACAACCACGGCCTTCTTTCACTTCGATGGATATCGCGCGGCTAACCACGTCGCGGCTGGCTAAATCTTTTGCTTTAGGCGCATAACGCTCCATCAGCCGTTCGCCATCACCATTCACCAGGTAACCACCTTCTCCGCGCGCACCTTCAGTGATCAACATGCCTCTGCCGGCAATGCCGGTTGGATGAAACTGAAAAAATTCCATATCCTGCAACGGGATACCCGCACGCATCGCCATGCCCATACCATCACCGGTATTGATCAGCGCATTGGTAGTTGTTTTGAATAACTGTCCAGCACCACCGGTTGCCAGCAAGGTAGTCTTGGCTTCGATGACAACGATCTGGCCGTCCTGAATATTAAAAACCACCGCACCCAGCACATGACCGTCATCGTCTTTTAATAGATCGACCGCGAAGTACTCATCAAAAAAATGAGTTTTAGCCCGTATGTTCTGTTGATACAGACTATGCAGGATGGCATGACCGGTACGATCAGCCGCCGCACAGGTGCGGGATGCCTGTGCACCACCAAAATTCTGACTCTGGCCGCCAAAGGCCCGCTGGTAAATCTTGCCGTTATCTAAACGAGAAAACGGTACGCCAAAATGCTCAAGCTCATAAACTGCTTTGGGTGCAGCACGGCACATATACTCGATCGCATCCTGATCACCCAGATAATCACTTCCCTTGACAGTATCAAACATATGCCAGTGCCAGTTATCAGGTGACACGTTCGCCAGTGCAGCATTCATACCACCCTGCGCAGCCACCGTATGCGAACGTGTGGGGAATACTTTTGATACCACGGCAACACTGAGATCGGCTTCCGCCAGTTGTAATGACGCACGCAGACCGCCACCGCCGGCTCCGATAATCAGCGTATCGAACTGTCGTCTTTCTATAGAACTCATTAACTGACCACCGACAATAAAAGTATTCTAAATACCCACAGGCCACTACCGATCAAGACACCGAGCAACATCGCAAGGATAAAAATTCGTAACATGATGTTGTGAATATAATCCAGCACCACATCACGCATACCGATCCAGGTATGAAATAACAGCGCGATAACAAATATACCAACGACAGTGGTATTAAATGGACTGTATAGCCAGTTTTTCCAGGAATCATGAGCGATACTCTCTGCACTGAAAAAGCTGAATACGGCGTACGCGGTAAACAGCACCATGTATACCGCACTGACACGCTGAATCACCCAGGGTCGAAGACCTTCTAAAACGTACAGGCTCATAGTGCAATTCCCAGAACGATAACAAACGATGTCATGGCACCGGCTAAAAATACCAGCCAGGCACCAGTTCGAGCCGGTGATTTATCGACGCCAATTTCAGCATCGATGAGTAAAAATCGAATCCCTGCAAAAAAGTGATGGGCTAGCGACCATAACAATAAAAACTGCACGACTATCAATATCGGTTGTCGAAGGATCTGCTGTACTGTTTCAAATGCTTGCTGAGACTCGAGTGATAGATCAAGCAGATAAACAGCAAACGGTAATGCCAGGAAAAGCAGTATTCCAGTGCCACGATGAGCGAGAGAAACCATGCCGGCGACAGGCAAGCGAATTTTTATAAGATTGAGATAAACAGGTCGATTATCAATCATACATCCGTCTCTCGAAGTGGTTCTTGTTTGATCTTCTGCAAAACTTGAACATGTGCCTCAGCCTGTGTTTATTATTGTAATATTGGTGCTGATAAAAAGAAAAGGCGCTACGAAAAAGAACCTGATCTAATGCCTAAGATGAAGCAAAATTGCAACGATGTCAAGATTACATAAAGCGCAACAACGATAAAAGCTGAGCGCCTGTATAAAGAGCCTAATAGATACTGCCGAGCATGATCAGCAGACGTTTTTTTACCGCCTCTTTATCATCGTAAGCGACTCCGCTTCGTGCAAACTCGAAACGTACACAAGTATCATCCGAGTGCCTGACATAACTGCTCACTGTATATCCTTTCTAAAACATCCGACATGCGAATGGCATATTCAGAAACTTCCGCATCTGACATATTATCAACTCTCGGGCGATGCTATGGCGCGCATTGAGGATAATAATAAAGCTGAACTGAAGATTATTACTTGAATAAAACGACTCATCTTTAGCTACCCCTGTGATTTAAAGTTGTGTTGATTCAAGTCTAGAGTCCAGGCTGGGAGCTGCTTGACAAACTACGCCATACTGTTGTCCCTGAACGACATAAAGTATCCGCTTATGCAACTGATTTTATTGACTTAAAATTATAAATATTTGCAGAACAACAAATAACCACACGAAAATAGATAATGATAAATATGCCAATATTGTCTATCATCGGGTTGCTGATAGCGTCCCCTACAATTAATCAAATACGGTTAAACGATGAACAAAGACTGGAAAGAATTTTTACTCACAAATGGAGCGGAGCCGGATGACAGCGGCATAATCCAGTTTGACGATGCCGGCGTAAGCAACAAAAAAGCGGCAACTGGCAATAACATTTGCGACCTTTCACATTTCAGCACGCTGGTCATCGCTGGTGACGATGCCCAGCCCTTTATGCAGGGTCAGTTCACCAATGATGTAAATCAGGTAGATGCCAATCAGCAGTCAGCTCAGCGCTTTTTGTAATACCAAAGGACGTATGGTTGCGAATTTCAGATTATTCGAATACAACAATAATTACTTTCTGACGCTGAAGAGCGACCTGGTCGGTCTCAGCATCGAACATCTTCAGAAGTACGTACTACGCGCGCAGGTCGTTATTCAGGATGTCAGCGAACAACTGATCCATCTAGGCGTCAGTGGCAGTAAAGCAACTGAATTACTGTCAGACTTTATCGAAGACATTAATGAGACAGTCGATAGCGTTTCACATAACGATGATTACGTGGCCATTCGTATTGCCGGTTCAGTTCCACGTTATGAAGTTTTCTGCTCCTGTGAAAAGGCAAAAGATCTCTGGCAAAAATTTACTCAGCAGGCCGAAGTGATCAATTCTTCCAGTTGGGACTACCTGAACATACAGGCAGGTATCCCGACCATCGACGCCAGCACCAGCGAAGAATTTGTGCCACAGATGGCCAACATGGAATTGATCAATGGTGTAAGTTTTTCAAAAGGCTGCTTTACCGGTCAGGAGATCGTTGCCCGTATGCACTATCTTGGCAAACTAAAAAAACGCTGTTACAAAGTTCATATCGATACTGAGGATAAACCAGCTGCAGGAGATAAATTATTTGCAGAAAACGCCAGAGCCGGACAGAACACCGGTTCGATCATCCAGGCAGGAAAGAATCCTGAATCAGGTTATGACGCACTGGCCGTCATCCAGATCGCCGACACCGAATCCAGTTTATTTCTGAATGATGCCGAGGGGCCGAAGGTGACGGTTAAAGAATTACCTTATTCTTTTGAACCTTAAAGAATCTAACCACAGAGGCACAGAGATCACCGAGGTTTCAAATCTTGAAAAAAATTGAAAGATTTTCTCCGTGTACTCTGTGTCTCTGTGGTTAAAATAATATTTAACACCTCGCCATGCTAGCTAAATGCACAAAAAAAGTTACTCAGACGTTTCAGTTTCCTGACGCATATGCGGGAACAGGATCACGTCGCGAATCGATGGAGCGTCTGTCAGCAACATGACCAGTCGATCTATGCCTATACCCTCACCCGCAGTCGGCGGTAAGCCAAATTCGAGAGCACGGATATAATCCGCATCAAAATGCATGGCTTCATCATCGCCAGCATCTTTTTCGCTAACCTGATGTTTGAAACGTTCAGCCTGGTCTTCGGCGTCATTTAGCTCTGAGAAGCCGTTGGCGATCTCACGGCCGCCAACAAAAAACTCGAAACGGTCGGTAACAAAATGGTTGTCATCATTACGCCTGGCTAATGGTGAAACCTCTGTTGGATATTCAGTAATGAAGGTAGGGTCCATCAATCGATGCTCGACCGTTTTCTCAAATATTTCAATCTGTATCTTACCGAGACCATAACTGTCTTTTAGTTTAACGCCGATACTGCTGGCGAGCTCGCGCGCGCTATCCAGATCAGACAATGTCTCCGCAGTGATTTCCGGATTATAGTACAAGATAGAATCAAACACGCTCAAGCGCGTAAACGGTGCTGCGAAATCGTATGTATTACCTTCACTTGTCACCTGCGTAGTACCGAGCAGATCGGTAGCCAGCTGGCGCAACAGATCTTCGGTGATATCCATCAGATCTTTGTAATCAGCATACGCCTGGTAAAACTCCAGCATAGTAAATTCTGGATTATGGCGTGTCGAGACACCTTCATTTCTGAAGTTACGATTGATCTCATAAACCCGTTCAAAACCGCCAACGACCAGACGTTTCAAATATAATTCTGGTGCGATACGAAGATACATAGGAAGGTTGAGTGCGTTATGGAACGTCTCAAATGGTCTCGCAGTCGCGCCACCCGGAATGATCTGCATCATCGGCGTTTCCACCTCAACAAAGCCATTGGTATCGAAATAATTTCTGATATATTTTATGATCGCGGTACGCAGATAAAAACCTTTTTTGACATCTTCATTCATTATCAGGTCAACATAACGTTGACGGTAACGGATCTCGGTATCAGACAGACCATGAAATTTATCGGGTAACGGACGCAGCGATTTCGTCAGCAGCTGCACATCATCGACTTTGACCGACAGCTCATCAGTTTTTGTTTTGAATAAAACACCACTGGCACCGATGATGTCGCCAACATCCCATTTTTTAAAACCGTCGTTATAAACGCCTTCAGGCAGACTGTCACGCTGCAAAAAAAGCTGGATGCGTCCCGACATGTCCTGCAGCTGTGAAAAGCTGGCTTTACCCATGATTCGTTTTGCCATCATTCGACCGGCAATAGCGACACAGATATTTAATTCTTCCAGCTCTTCTTTTGTTTTATCCTGATAATGGCTAAGCAGATCACCTGCCAGAGCATCACGTCGAAAAGTATTTGGAAAAGCATTACCCTGTTCACGTAAGGCCGACAATTTTTCACGGCGTTGCGCGATCAATTTGTTCTCTTCTTCTGCAGTGACAGTCGTTTCTTCGGTTTTATTATCAGTACTCATACGATTTCTATTTTGTTTTGTTTTGTTAACTAGCTATTATTTTCTTCGTCAATGCGAGCGAAGCGTGGCAATCTACTGATACCTGATCAGCACCCTTGAGATGGTTGCTTGCTCGTGATGACGAACCAGTCAAAGCCCACTTTTCAGGCTTGCTTCAATAAACTGATCCAGGTCACCATCTAATACAGCCTGGGTATTTCCTGTCTCAACATTGGTTCTTAAATCTTTGATACGTGACTGATCTAATACGTACGAACGTATCTGACTACCCCAGCCGATATCAGACTTTGTTTCTTCTAATGCCTGCTGGTCTGCATTACGTATCTGTACTTCACGCTCATACAACTTGGCCTTTAACTGCTTCATTGCTGATTCTTTATTCTTATGCTGCGAACGGCCACTCTGACACTGTACTACAACATTGGTCGGCAGATGGGTAATACGCACCGCTGACTCTGTTTTATTGACATGCTGGCCACCCGCACCACTGGCACGATACACGTCGATACGCAGATCCGCCGGGTTGATATCAATCTCGATATCATCATCGATTTCGGGTGAGACAAAAACCGCAGCAAAAGACGTATGCCGGCGATTACCGGAATCAAAAGGTGATTTTCTCACCAGTCGATGCACACCTGTTTCTGTTCGCAGCCGTCCGAAAACATAGTCACCCGAAATACTGATGGTAGCACTTTTAATGCCGGCAACATCACCCGGAGAGACTTCCATCAATTCCGTATTAAAACCGTGAGCCTCACCCCAGCGCAGGTACATACGCAATAACATCTCCGCCCAGTCCTGCGCTTCCGTACCGCCGGAGCCAGCCTGTATATCGACAAATGCATTACAGGCGTCCATTTCACCGGAAAACATGCGGCGAAACTCCAGCTCAACGACTTTGTCTTCCAGTATTTTCAGATCATCAACAATACTGTTTATACTGTCTTCATCAGCTTCTTCGACAGACATTTCGAGCAGTTCTTCTGCTTCGTTTAACGCTGTGTCGAGCTCTTCGATGGTGACGACAATTTTTTCCAGCCGGGAACGTTCCTGGCCAAGCTTCTGCGCATTTTCCGGATCATCCCAGATGCCCGGCTGCTCCAGTTCTCGATTGACCTCTTCTAACTCTTCCTTACGCTGATCAAAGTCAAAGATACCCCCTAAGTGAATCAGTACGTTCACGCAGGTCATTGATCTGATTGGTTATCTGGTTAATCTCTATCATACTCGTCACAGGCTGTTTAGTAGCACGCATGATACCGGAGAAAGCGTCTGGATTCACTCAAAATTGAGCGTTTAAACTTATAAAACCACCGGTTTTGGTTTCTTTGCCACATCATTACGCAGATAAACCGGTATTGCCTCGGCAGCGCAGACGGTATTCCCCGCTCTGAACTCATCGACCGCCAGTTTTGCTATGACCTCGGCACTGGGAAAACAATCTGCCAGTTTATCCTGCAGGATAAAGTCGCCACCGGCTAACAGTCTGTCGGCGTAACTTTGCCAACCGCTGCCCGCGCCCACCCATGGCTGGTCAGACGCTGATAATATTTCAGGCAGCTGAATCTTATCTGGAGAAATTACACATTCTTCTGCGTCTAACTGCCACTGTTGTTCATGCTGATAATAAGCCGCCCAGTAAACCTCATCCATACGTGCATCGATCGCCACTAGAATACGTGGCACCTGTGTCTGCTCATAGGCACGCTGAGCGATGGTCTTTAGCGTGGATACCGGGATGACCGGGATATCATGTGCGAAAGCGATGCCCTGTACCACGCCAGCCGCTATCCTCAGCCCCATGAATGAGCCTGGTCCCTGGCCGAAAGCGATGGCATCCAGCTCATGTACCGGCAGCTTTGCTGCTGATAACAGATCATCGATCATCTTCAGTATCAGACGGCTGTGTTCACGCGGTGCCAGCTGATAATGTGCGCTTACTTCACCATCGATATACAGAGCAGCAGAACAGGCCTCGGTGGCCGTGTCGATGGCAAGGATCTTCATACGGCTTGTGCGATGTTTTCATCGGCGATGTCTGCGTCTGAAAGTTTCTCAAAGAAGCTTTCTACATCTCTGACATCAGACGTGACCGGCATGGAAGGCAAACTGTTTAAAAATATCCGGCCATAAGATTTTTGTTTCAGACGCGGGTCACCGATCATCACCACACCGGAATCATTGACATCGCGTATCAGGCGACCGACACCCTGCTTTAATGCGATCACCGCCTGTGGCACCTGAAATTCCATAAATGCCTGACCACCATTTCGTTTGATGGTATCGATGCGCGCCTGCATGACGGGATCACCCGGTGAAGCAAAAGGCAACTTATCGATGATCACACAGGATAAACTTTTACCCCGTACGTCGACGCCTTCCCAGAAACTGGATGTACCCAGCAGGACGGCATTGTCTGTCTGGCGGAACTTCTCCAGTAACTGGTGTTTCGGCAGGTCACCCTGCACCAGCAGTTCATAAGGCAGCACCTGTTTCAGGTAATCACGTGCTTTGTACATCGCTGAATAACTGGTAAACAGGACAAAGGCTCTTCCCTGGCTGGCATGCAATACTGGCACGGCTGCCTTCATTAATTCAGTGGTATAAGAAAAGTCTGAAGGTTGCGGCAAATTATCCGGCAGATATAACAGGCTCTGTTTTTCATAATCGAAAGGGCTCTCCCAGACACCGCTCTGATAATCGACCAGTCCTATATTATTAGCGAAATGATTAAACTGTTTGTTCACCTGCAATGTCGCAGAGGTAAACAACCAGCTGTCAGAAAAATTGTCGGTATGCTTTTGAAAGATTGATGCCACATCGATCGGCGTGACATGCAACATGAAACTCCTGGTATATGTTTCATACCACAACACCGAATTGTCAGAGGCCTCTGCCTGCTCATCGACATGGCCTTCGACCAACGCTTTATTATTTTGAAAACATTTCAGGCGAAATAAGATAATCTGCGCACGTTCTAAACACTGTTCTAATCCCCGGCTACGTTCAGCTGCGGTTTTCAATAACAGAATAAGGTCATCTGTTGCGCTGATAAGATGCGCCAGGGATTGTTTGACTGAAGCTTTATTCTGTATTTTCAACCAGGCATCACGTAAACCTGCTTCACCGAGCGCCAGCCTGAAGTCAGCCGCGGCTTTTTCTAATGCCTCGGCATAATCACGCAATTCGATCATATCTGAGGCATCATTAACCTGCTCAGCTATCGTGTCACGCGCTAGCGAGATAAGCTGACGACTGCTCACGGTATCACCAAAAAACCGTGCCGCGACATCATAGAGCTGATGCGCTTCATCGATGACAAAGGCATCTGCGTCAGGCAATAATTCGGCAAAACCTTCATTTTTCAAGGTCATGTCCGCCAGCAATAAATGATGGTTGATGACGACGATGTCGGCCGCCTGGGCTTCTTTTCGTGCGTTCACGATAAAACATTTATCCCATGCATCACACTCACCACCCAGACAGTTATCAGCGGTTGAAGTCACCATGGGCCAGATATAAGAATCTTCCGCAATACTGGTTAACTCAGAAACATCACCGGATCGTGTCAATTTGGACCATTCTTCAACTTCGCTGAGAATACTGCGGGTTTCACGGTTAATAAAACCCAGATCCGGCGCCAGTTTAAGGCGGTGTAAACAAAGGTAATTGCTGCGCCCTTTTAATAAGGCCGAGGTCGATTGCAGCGATAGCGCTTTGCTCACGCGTGGCAAATCGGTATGAAATAACTGATCCTGCAGATGCCGCGTACCGGTTGATATGATGACCTTTTTACCCGACAGTAATGCCGGTACCAGGTAGGCAAATGTTTTACCGATGCCGGTACCCGCTTCTGCCGCAAGGACTTTGCCAGATTCGATAGCATCGTCGATGGCATCACACAGAGCCAGTTGGTTATCGCGAACCTGATAACCATCAACCTGCTGAAAAAAAGGGCCCTGCTGTCCCAGATAGTCGGAAGAACGTTTCATGCTATTTATTAATTAGTGACCACTAGAATGAAGATAAGGAGTCGATTTTCTGCTGAGCGCGAAGATAGTTATCTTCATCATTTAGTGCTTTACTCGCCGTACTTATGAATGACCAGTTTAACAGCTGCAGTCTGGTATCGCCGTAGGCAAAACTGTTACTACGTTTGGCCATATCTATTGATCTTTCGAGGTAATCAGTCTGTAGCGCAATCCATGAGAGTCGGCTCCAGGCAGACGCATAATCGGCTTTGATACGAAGCACACGTTCTAACTTATCCGTGGCCGCATTAAAACTGTTATCTTCGATCAGTGCATCGATTTCAGTTAGCAGAACCTTGATGGCTTCAGACTCCACAGCATCATTTAACCGCCATGCCTCGTATTTATAACTGGCAGACTCACCTGCAATATCATCATAACTCTCAGGCTTTTCTGTGGAAGCACAGGATACCAGCAAGATTGACATGAACAGATAACTTAAATTGCGTAAAAGCTGAAACATGAAAGCCTTATTAATTGAATAAATTAAAGAACCAGTTAGAGCTACCTGCCGCTTCACAGTCACTCTCCTGGTTCGGTTGCGTGCCTTTGATAAAGGTCAATTCTACCGCATTTTCACAGTCTTTCTCCGCTAACAGGCCATTATTTCCATCAATCCAGTGGCTTTCCAGATCTGTCATCTTGGGCAACTGATAGGGTTTATAAGCGACCTCTTTTACCAGGTTTAGCCAGATTTTCATGGCACCTGAAGATCCCGTCAGCGTTGTTGGCAGATTATCATCATACCCGGTCCATACCACGGCTACTATATCGCCGGAGAAGCCTGCAAACCAGCTATCCCTCAGATCATCGGATGTTCCGGTTTTACCCGCAACCTGTAGATCCAGATTTTTGGAGAGATTTTTTGCTGTACCATATTTAGTGACATCGATGAGTGCCGAATTAATCAGAGCCACGGCCTCGGGCTTCACATTTATACCGACCTCTAGCGAATAGCGTTCAAGTGGTTTACGCTCTTTATCAAGCACCGCTGTGACACTACGCAATGGACTATGGAAGCCATTGGCTGAAAAACTCTGATAGATCGAAGCCACTTCCATCGGTGACATATTGACCGCTCCGAGTGCCAATGATGGATAAGCCGATATCTGTTTGCCGCCTAAAGCATAAAGTGTATCAGCGACCTTATCCAAACCTACATCCAGCCCGGTTCTTACTGCAGGTACATTATATGACTTGAGCAATGATTCATATAAGGTGACATCCCCATGGTATTCTTTGTCATAGTTTTCTGGTTTCCAGTCAAGTTGATTAGAATCTTGATAGATCAACTCAGAATCATCGAGTATGGTTGCCAGTGTATATTTAGATTCATCTTGCAGTGCGGTTAAGTAGAGAACCGGTTTGATCAATGAACCTATCTGTCTCTCTGCATTTAAGGCACGATTAAAACCCTTGTAGGACGGATTTCGATCACCCACTACTGCCAGGATGTCGCCGTTGAGTGGCGACACTACCACGGCTGCAGATTGTAGGTTTTCATCTTTCGATAATACTGGCAGGGTATTTTTAATTGCCTGTTCAGATTTATACTGGATATAAGGATCAAGTGTGGTAAACACACGTAAACCTTCAGACCTTAAGTCTTCTGCATGGTAATCCTGCTGTAACTGAAGCTTTACCACATCAACAAAAGCCGGATACAAGCCTAAACTCGCATGTTTCACGGTAGCAACTGGCCTGGCTGATAGCAGTTCTAACTGGCGTTCGGTAATCAATTCGGCGCCAGCCATACTGGAGAGAACAAGATTTCGTCGTTCTAGAGCATGTTCTGGATTTCTTTTAGGGTTGTAGTAGGAGGCACCTTTTATCATGCCTACCAGTAATGCCATCTCATCGATAGACAGGTGTTTCAATGTTTTACCGAAATAGAACTCGCTGGCCAGTCCAAAACCATGGATAGCACGGCGACCGTCCTGCCCTAGATAGATCTCATTAAGATACGTTTCCAGGATCAGCTTCTTGTCATAGTGATACTCGAGCAATAATGACATAAACGCTTCGTTGATCTTTCTGCTTATCTTTTTCTCCTGAGTGAGAAATAGATTCTTCACCAGCTGCTGGGTAAGCGTACTGCCTCCCTGCATAGTCTGCCCTGAAGACAGGTTGACCATCAGGGCCCTGGCAATCGAGCGGGGATCGATCCCCCAGTGAGAAAAGTAACGCCGGTCTTCGATCAACAACAACATCTTGATAAAGATATCAGGAACCTCATCAAGTTTGAGTAATACCCTGTCCTGAGAATGAGATGGAAATATCCCGGTAAGATAACCGGCATCAAAACGGACCAGATCAGCATTACTGTTCGAATAGATATTGATCAGCTCGACGACTTTATTGTTTTCAATTTTTACACGGATGGTATGCGCCGGCTCTTTCCCGTCCCAAAAGATAAAATCGCGTGTTTTTATCTCAAAGAGATTCTGCCAATGTCGATATTCAGCAGACTTTTGCGGTAATTGTTCAACTTTTTGATAGTTCAGGTAATCCAGTTCAAAGCTTAACTGTTCGGTGGATATAGATTTACCGATATAAAGCTCGAGCGGACGCGCATACACATGTGCGGGCAACTGCCATATACGGCCTTCGAAACGCTGAGTAATACGCTGATCGAGAAAGACAAGGTAGAATAAAAACGCCAGCAGTGAACCAGGGATGAGCACAAAGACAACAGCACGTTTAAACCATGTTTTGCCTCTTGCAGTAGATCGTTTCGCTTTACGCCTGCCGCCTACCGGCTTTTTATCTGCAGTGATTTTCTTCGTCGAGCTAGACTTGCTTTTAACGGCTGCTGTGTGACTTTTTTTTATTTGACGGCATTGAAAACTAGCATAACGGGTATAGAAAGCTAATTATACTCATATTTAAAATGTTTTATTCTGATTACTGATCAGCCTCAATATCTTCTTCATCGATTGGATCATAACGTATTGTGGTCATATAAAATCAAACTATCCACACATAAAAAAGCAGAATGAGTTACCATTCTGCTTTTTAAAATCATCTGTAAAAGTTTTACTTACAAGTAGACAGGAACCTGGCTGATTTACCGCTACATGGGTCAGATTCAAACTTCGCTTTTCTACTTTGCTCTTCTTCAGCACGTTTTTTCAATAATGCCTGCTTTTCAGCTTCACGTTGTCTGGCTGCTTCTTGCTGTGCTGCCGATTTCGCCTTAGCTTCAGCTTCTTTTTGTGCTTGTAGGCGCTGTTGCTCTGCTGCTTTGTTCTGCTGTGCTGCTTTGTCAGCGCGGGCTTTTTGTTCAGCCTGTTTATTGGCTTCTAATTTACGCTGCTGTTCCAGCTTGGCCTGCTTTTCTCTTTCCTGTTTCGCTTTTAGATCAGCACGTTTCTTTTCTTCAGCACGTTTTTTAGCTGCGATATCTTCTCTTGCTTTTGCTTCTCTTACCGTAACCGCTTCACGCTCTGCTTCAAGTACACCGACGAACGCTGCTTTATTCAACCATTTAAGCGCTTCACCTGAGTCCTTTTTAAGGCCAACACCGTTAGCATGCATCTTACCGACATAATACTGTGCCTGTGGATTACCCTCTTTCGCTTTTGCCTGTAGTGCAGCTACTTTTTCTTTGTTACCGCCTTTCAAACCGTTTTTCTCTACATCCCAGTAGAGCAGTTTAAAACCAGCATTTTCATTTCCCTGGGCAGCAGATTTGTTAATCCAGGTGACTGCTTCTTTCATGTCTTTTTTGACACCAAAGCCGGTCTCATACATCTCACCGACTTTGAACTGCGCTTCGGCGTTACCTTTCTGCGCCAGCTTCATCTGGAAGTCAAACAGACCATCAGCCTGAGTTATCGACGGTAATAACAGTATGACTGTCATCAGCGTTAACATGAGAAACCTTGTTTTGATGGCCAGGCCATCAAAACAAGATGCAGCTATCGAATGTATATTACTATTAACCTTATTCATCATAATGTCACTTTCCGACTATAACGATCTTTACATCTGACACATACTTAATACAACAGTTCAATAATGCTGAATTGCTCGGACTAGAAGATAACATCAAGCGCAACACTCATGATACCGACGTTTTTCTGTGGTCCAAGCTGATCGAAATTAGTGTTAAACAAACCATAGTTAAAGTTTTGGTTTGCTTCGGCCAGCGTTGCTGGATCTGTCTCCACATCTACTACCATGTATTCAAACTTTAACGCGGCACTGTCATTTACTTCATAACGCAGACCAGCAGTAATCGATGTCTGGATAGCTACAGGGAAGTTGATCGAAGCAACTGTATTGCCACCAGGATCTTTAATCTGAGCTGCGCCATTCAGAGGATATCCTACAGTAGAGGCTTTACCATCAACTGATGCGTAAGTTAGATGAGGAAGCCATTTACCGAAACGATAACCTAATGTTGCGTAATAAGCTTCAGTATCACCGAAGGGCCGGGACAGGCCTTCATCGGTAGTACGTTTTTGCCATTCGGCATAAATTACAAAATTGGCCATATCCAGATTAAAACCGGTCGAACCGACAAAACAGTCACCTGACGTGCTAGCTATGTCAACGGTCACTTCAGCACCAGGCCCAAGTAACTCAGCTGATTGCTGGAACGGTTCACCAATAATCTTCACTTCACACTGGAAGCTACTGGCATGCACGGCATAACCACGGCCGGAATATTTAACATCGATACCGTAAATATTTTCGGCCTCAAAGTAAGCACCGCCGCCGTTTGGAATATCATCACGGTTTGAACCCAGGTATGGCTGGAAGGACAAGGTACCTCGACCAACAGGGAACTGCAGCAATAATTCGATACCGTTTACCGTGTTCAACGGGTTATTAGAATAATAAACTTCCTGTGGTGGACGGATCCAGGGATAGGCGTAACCGACTTCGATGTAATCGTTTACCAGGTAAACCGGCTGTTTAATCTTACCGACATGGATACTGGCAACATCATGAAGTTCGTAATCGATATAGGCCCACTCGATAATCGCATTGAAGTTACCCTGATCACCACGGCCCAGTATCTGCGCAACCACCGACATGTTTTCTGTTATATCCGAACTGATCTGCAGACCAAAGCGGGTATCTTTTTCGAAAGTAAGATCTTCGGTGATACCACGATCACCCAGACCACCGATATAGATGTTGCCTTTATCCGCATCATCGATAGTAACGATCTTTGAAGCACCTGCAGTCATAAAACCGTCAAACTGGATTGCTTGTGCTGGTGTGCTGGCCAGTACGGACACGATTGCAGCACTAAGTAAGTTAAACTGTTTTTTCATCTGAGGAACTCCCCTATTATTGTTGTATTAAATTGAAGATAGTTCAAAAACAGTGCTTGGCAAGCAAACGTGCCAATTTGGCACTAATAATTTAGATAACCGCACCATCGGATTGAAATACAGATTGAATCAATATAGACATTTCAAAATCAAACTATCATCCTATGCATTGAATGTAGACAATATTTGAAGGTTTTGAAGGTTTTGAAGGAAAATATTTCTTTGCTGCTACGGAGACGATAAAGTAAAACAGATATTTTAAGCTTTTTATGATGACTCAGGTAAATTCTTCTATTGGCGAATAAGACATAGAGATATCCGTAGCGTTGATTTTTTACGCAAACAACTATCTACTATCTACGCAGATTTTTCTTTTTGCTGCTGGCATATGGATTGCTATCTTCACTGCCCTTAAATTCGATATTTATCGGCGTACCAACTGAAGCCAGCTCTTTTCTGAAGAAGTTAGTTAGATAACGTTTGTAGACGGCAGGTACTTTGCTTATCTGATTACCATGAATGATTATTCTTGGCGGATTCATACCGCCCTGATGTGCGTAACGCAGCTTTATCCTGCGTCCATTGATCAACGGTGGCTGATGCGACTGCACCGCTTTTTCTAACAGTCGGGTAAGATCTGAAGTTGAATATTTTTGCGTTGCCGAAGCATAGGCACGATCTATCGCCTCATAGAGTTTACCGACGCCTGAGCCATGCAGGGCTGAGATGAAAAACGTTTCCGCAAAGCGCACGAAGGGTAATTGCTTATCCAGGCCTTTATGTATTAATTCTTTCTGGTAATCATCCATACCGTCCCATTTGTTGATGACCAGAACAAGCGCACGCCCTGCTTCCAGGGCGTATCCGATAAGATGCAGATCCTGATCTGCGATCTCGGTTCTGGCATCGATCATCATGATGACCACATTACAACGTTCGATGGCCTGCATCGATTTAATGATGCTGAATTTTTCAATGACTTCATGAACCGCACGTTTACGGCGGATGCCAGCCGTATCGATAAAGGTATATTTTTTACCATCGCGCTCAAAAGGGATGAACACACTGTCTCGCGTAGTGCCCGGCATATCATAGACAACGACACGCTCTTCACCAAGAAAACGATTGACCAGGGTTGATTTACCAACATTTGGCCGACCGATGATGGCAACCTTTATACTCTTATCCTTGAGCTCTTCATCCAGCTCATCATCTGCATCTTCCGATGGAGCTGCTTCAGCCTCGTCTTGCAGTTCATCGCTATCGTCACTGCCATGCTGATCATTCGATGCAAAGGTTTCCAGTACATGTGACAACATCGACTGGATACCACGATTTTGTGAGGCGGCGATAGACAGTGGATCACCTAAACCCAGTGAATAGAAATCACTGGCTACTGTCCGCGCATCAAGTCCATCGATTTTATTCACCACCAGCTTAACGTGTTTGCCCGTGCGCCTTAATGATTCGGCGATGACTTCATCGGCAGGCGTTAAACCGTCACGCGCATCCACCATGAAAAGAATAATATCGCTTTCTTCTACCGCGAGCAGCGTCTGTTTCTCCATGTGTGAATCGAGCTCTTCGCTCTCTCCACTCAGACCACCGGTGTCAACAACGATAAAATCAGCTGCCATAGCGTCTGAACTTTCGAACTTAACACGGCCGTACTTGCGATCACGGGTTAGACCGGGATAATCTGCAACCAGTGCATCACGTGATTTTGTCAATACGTTAAACAAGGTTGATTTACCGACATTAGGTCGACCAACCAGTGCGATCACTACTTCAAATTTAGAGACGGATGTCATAGTCGACTAAAAATCATCGTCACGTTCACGCAAGGCAAGGGAGTAGACGATGCCGCCACGAGTAACCACGACGAGGCGGTCTTTGCCTTTGACGATCGGCGGCACGATAATGCCGGTCCCCAGATCCCAGCCAAGATCATCGAATTGTCCGAGTTGATAGCGGGCAATAAAATGGCCATCGTAACGCGACAACAGGTGTACATAACCTTCAAAATCACCCACCGCCAGGTAATCACCGATAATGGTCGGTCGGGTTAATTTTCGATAGGCAAGTTTTTCCTGCTTCCACAGGGTTGCACCGTTCAATCTATCCAGTGCCCAGATATGGCCATTTTCATCACTGCTATACAAAGTATCTTTATCCAGTACCACACCGGTATGGGTCGAGAAATCTCGTGCCCATAAAAACTGCCCGCGATCGACATCGATGGCAGCAACCCTGCCCTGAAAACTGGCAGCATATAAAACCCTGCCATAGAGTTCAGCATCTCCATCGATATCAACCAGTCGTTGAATTTCAGAACGACCTGCAGGTACTGCCAGCGCAACGTCCCAGATCACATCACCGTTGTCTGGAGATATAGCGATCAACCGGCCATCGGCCAGCCCGGCATAAATTCTGTCACGAGCAACGATTGGCTCACTGGTGCCACGCAAGGTTAGATCAGGAATCGCTCGCTGATACTGCCATCGGATTTTTCCGCTATCGATATTCAGACTGATTATTTTTCCGTCAACCGTTCTTACTATCACGGTATCTTTGTGGATCACGGGTTTTGCCAGCACTTCGCTAGGTACACGGGTACGCCAGCGCTCAGACCGACTATCTGCATCAACAGCAATCACGTGAGCATCACGCGTTGCCAGCAACCAGACATCTTCATTGCCGCCAACGCCAGCACTGATAACTGAATCGAGCTCTATCTCTTCTTCGAAATCGCCTGTTTTAAGGCTGATGATATTCAATACGCCATCGCGACTTGTTGTTACAGCAATGTCACTCAATATCAGCGGTAATAGAAAGACGTATTGCTCTTCCACACCCTCACCTGTTGATGCGTGCCAGGCAACATCGAGATAATGTTCACTGTAAAAAGGAACGAGCTCAGTAGGCTGATCAAGATTATCATCATCCGCACAGGCACTGATAAACAGCGTAGCGACAAGCAATAATAAATATCGGGAAAAACAGAAAATGGTGTTTTTATTCACAGGGGATTTTAATTTGAAGTTTTAGTATCGGATATTATTTATCTGTAGTGCGGCGGTAATACTTTTGCTGTCACACAGCCGCAACAACTTTTACCAGGCCGGCTTCACGCAGACTGGCACCAAGGTTTTGTCGTTTTAACCTCAACCATCGGCTGGCTGCTGCACCTTGCAGATCTATCGCTTTATCATAAGCAGCACGCGCTAATGCCACGTCACCTTTCGCCAGGTACAGATCACCTTTTAACTCTTCATATTGCGCATCATATGCAGCGGCATGCGACTGGTTCAACAAAGCTAGCGCTTCATCATATTTACCCTGTTCTATGTAGACTTTTGTCAGGCGTAAATTTGCTATCTGTTTTATAACATCGTTACTGGCATGTTTTACTGCGATTTCAAGTTGTGCGGTAGCGGCATCAATATTACTTTTTTCATATTCTGATTTAGCCAATGCCAGTGATGATAAAGCAGCGTAAGGCGTATCGGAAAATTCATTGATGAGTTTATTATTGATATCGATGGTTTTATCATCGACGGTATTCAGTGCGGCACTCTGCATCACCTGCATGTACAGATCACTCGCCTGCATCGCATGAAAATTATTTTGATCGACATAATAACGCCAGCCGAATAAGCCAGAGACACCGACGAATAGACCAACGATTAATGATGTACCGTTTTCTTTCCACCATCTCTTCAGGGCTTCAACTTGTTGTTCTTCTGTTTCGTATTCGTTCATTAAATTTTCTCAACCTTCGATTACTTTATATTTATATTAATTTGCAGGGTCAATAAAAGAAGCTAGCTAACCTGAGGAATTTTCAGGCTACTGATAAATTCGTTCAAGTTTTCAAAACTGACCGTTACCTGTTCTTTCTTCTCACGCAGATATTTTATGGTTACCTGCTGGTTTTCTAACTCACCTTCAGCAAGTATGACTGCTATTTCCGCACCGCTCTTATCGGCTTTTTTCATCTGGCTTTTAATCGAGCCGCCGCCACAATGTGCGATCATCTTCAGCTCCGGTACTTGCTCCCTGATCGCTTCAGCCAGTTGCAAACCTTTAATCTCACTCGATTCGCCCAGTAAGACCATATAGACATCAATAGTTTCAATCTGCTGTTGCTGTTGTGATTCAAGTAACGCCAGTATCCGTTCCATGCCCAGCGCAAAACCGACGGCAGGAGTTGATTTACCACCTAACTGCTCGACCAGCCCATCATAACGGCCACCGGCGCATATTGTACCCTGCGCACCCAGTTCATCGGTAACCCATTCGAATACTGTTTTGCAGTAATAATCCAGCCCACGCACCAGCCGAGTATTGATCGTGTACTTTATACCCGTCGCATCGAGTGAGCTGGTTAGTTTATCAAATTGTTGGCGTGATTCGTCATCTAGATGATCCATCAGTGCCGGCGCCTTATCCAGCATGTCTTTCATTGCCGGATTTTTGCTGTCTAAAACGCGTAACGGGTTGCTCTCCAGGCGACGCACGCTGTCTTCGTCTAACAGCTCCCGGTGTTGATTCAGGTAGTCAACCAGCACCTGTTTATATTCTGCTCTTGCCTGATTGGAGCCCAGTGTATTGATCTCGAGCCGAATGCCCTGCAAACCCAGCTGTTTCCACAACCTGGCGCCGATCAGGATCAGTTCAGCGTCAATATCCGGGGTATCGATACCATAGACTTCAACACCAAACTGGTGAAACTGGCGATAACGGCCTTTTTGGGGACGCTCATGCCTGAACATCGGGCCGTTGTACCATAACCGCTGTATCTGATTATGTAATAGACCATTCTGTATGCCCGCACGAACACAACTCGCTGTACCTTCAGGTCGCAGCGTTAACTTGTCACCATTGCGGTCCTCGAAGGTGTACATCTCTTTCTCGACGATATCGGTCACTTCACCGATAGAACGACAGAAAAGATCGGTGGATTCGACCAGTGGCATACGTATCTCTCGGTAGCCGTAACTGGACATAAGTTGACGGATAATCGCTTCGAAAGATTGCCAACGATGGCTTTCATCAGGCAATACATCGTGCATTCCGCGAATGGATTTAATAAATTTAGACATGGGCTAGATAGAGTTTTATGTGAATCTGGTTTCTAGTTACTGGCTCAAATGTAGTTCGGCCGGACTTAGCTGAGTGAGAAAACTAATATTTACAACAGCCTTAATGAAAAATGATGCTCTCGCCTTCGATGGAAACGGTAAAACTTGCCGTATTCTTCGAACTAATATATTTTGTAAAGTCTATTTCGATATCATTGATAAACACTCGGGTTGATCTTGCATTACCCATTGAGATACGAAATGGTCCTTTCCCCTGCAGGAGCTTGCTGCCCCCGCTCGGCACCATATTATAAAGCAGACGCGCACGCGTGGCATCCCTAACTTCCATCCATGCGCCTTGTTCAGCAAGAATGTTAATAACATCATCCTGCGGTATTGCCTGATCTTGTTCGGAAACAACATCTTCACTGCTGTCAGCTGTCATCTGCGTAGATTCAAGCTGCGATTCGGGGTCCGGTGATGCCAACAGATCAGAACTCTCCATAGCTGTTTCATCATCCTCAGTTATACCCTTGTCCTGCTGGATATCCAGACGATTCGAACCTGGTGAATCAAGCGAATTACCGGTAAAACTGCGCTCTTTAGATTCGAGCTGGTCTCTCCATAACATCGGCTTTTTCCTGATAGTACTGAATGCTGCCATATAACACCGCAGCGACACCACCGGCAATCAGCAGCATGGTTACCATTTTTACCAGCGGTGACTGACTGCTTGCCTCACCCGGCAAACTCGACCTTGGTTTCAGTGCAGAGACCAGTTCGTCTGGAACCGCCTGGTTATACATCGCCAGCAGATCGTCTTCTGCGATATCCAGAAACTTTGCGTATGCACGGATATAGCCCTGAGTATATGTCGGTGCGGGTAACGCCTCGATATTACTGGCTTCGATCGCAGAGATGACATTTTTTGGAATCTTAAGATGTTCGCAAATATCATCAACGGAATAATTTCTGGATTTACGTGCTTCGGTTAAGATAAATCCAAAATCATTATTTTTTTCTGTATGACTATTACTGTCTGATTTGCTCATTACGTGCCTGTGCCTCTACCCAGCCAGCCTCATCTGAATCTGGAAAATCTCTAATTAATTGCCGCGCATACTGCAAATAATGCTTCTTATCACCGAGAGCTTTTTCTGCCTGAATCTGTATCCATAGACTGTCGGCACTCGCTTTCTTCACATCGTGATATCGCTGTATATAAGCACGCGCCATCATATATCTCTCTGTTTTAACACCCACATCTGCCATCGAAAGTAATGAACCCGGTAATTTTGGCTGCACCCTGAGTGATTTCCTTAATAAGGCCTCGGCCTTGTCGTATTCGCCCTGTTTTATATAACAACTGCCGGCGTTACTCTGCGCCAGGTAAGCGGCTTCGTAAAAGGGGTTGCTATAGGCTTCTTCAAACTGTTTTTGAGCTTCTTCAAGTTTGCCGTTAGCACATAAAAATGCGCCATAACTATTCAATAATTCTGAATCGTTGGTTTTTAGATCTAATGCCTGCTCATATTTAGTCTCTGCCTCATCGTTCAATCCAAGCAGCGCGTATAGATAAGCCAGAGTTTTATATGCTTCTACATTGTTTTCATTTTGCTCGATGGCCTTTTCCAGCTTATCTCTGGCAGGTTTATATTGCTGGCGCTGTATGTAACCGATGGCAAGCTGAGTATTGAGCTCAGAAGCATCTTTCAGATTAGCTGTGCTGGTTTTCCTTTCAGGTCTCCTTTGCTCACCAGCGGTCGAACAGGCGGCTAAAAGTAATATAATGAATGCTGTTGTTATTGTTTTTATTATTGTATTTCGCATTTATTATTCCATTCCAAATCTTGGCTCTACAAAACGACGATGTCGTCGGCTTTTATCTTCAATCTTGCCTGCAAGCTGGCCGCAGGCAGCATCGATATCTTCACCACGGGTCTTACGCACGACGGTGGTCATACCCGCATTATGTAATATCTCACTAAAACGTGACACCGCCTGCTTAGATGATGTGTTATAGCCTGAACCTTCAAACGGATTAAAAGGAATAAGGTTCATTAAGGTCGGGATACCCTTTAGTAATTTAATTAGCTCGCGCGCATGTTCAGGTTTATCGTTCACACCATCTAACAATACGTATTCAAAGGTTATTCTAGAACGTGAATTCTGTTTATCAATGAATCGGCGACAAGCGGCCATTAATTCTTTCAATGGGTATTTTTTATTGACCGGTACTAACTCATTGCGCAGCTCATCATTTGTCGCGTGCAGTGAAACAGCAAGACGCATATCCAGGGTGTCACCCAGACGATCCATTGCCGGCACTACCCCTGCTGTACTGACGGTGACGCGGCGTTTGCTCAAGCCATAGGCAAAGTCATCCATCATAATGCGAACAGCACGGACCACGTTGTCAAAATTCAACAGCGGCTCGCCCATGCCCATCATGACGACATTGGTAATTTTTCGCCCAGGTTTCATTTCTTCATCCAGCAGGTGTGCTGCCAGCCAGACCTGAGAGATGATTTCTGCTGTACTGAGGTTACGATTAAAACCCTGACGCCCGGTCGAGCAGAAGCTGCAATCCAGCGCGCAACCGACCTGGGATGATACGCACAGGGTGCCACGATCGTTTTCCGGGATGAATACCGCTTCGATATGATTGCCATCTGGTAACTGTAACAGCCACTTGCGCGTGCCGTCTTTCGAGATTAAGTCTTTTGTTACCTGCAGGTTCTGTATACAGCTGATCTCCGTCAGCTTATTACGCAGCTCTTTTGATAGATTATTCATCTGCTGAAAATCGGTCACACCTAGCTGGTGTATCCATTTCATCACCTGGGTGGCGCGAAATTTTTTATCACCCATAGCAACAAAAAATGCTTCCAGCCCTGCTCTGTCCAGGCCTAGCAAATTCGTCAGCGCCGCATCAGGCCTGATTTGCCCGACGCTCTGAACGTCAATTTGTGTTTGTACTTCACTCATTCGCGCAGAACTACTCATTAATACGGTTAATTGTTGGGGGATAATACCTGATTCTGCTGTTTGAACCCATTAAAACCCCGATAATAGTACGCGAATAGTATATTAATCCTGTTTTTCTTCTATCCAGGCCAGTTGAATTGCTTCTAATATCCGCTCACCGGAATGTTCCGGATCATCGTCGAAGCCCTCCAGGTCGATGACCCACTGGCGAAGGTCGACGAAGTTTACAAATTTTGGATCTACATCCGGATGAGCCTCATCCAGTTCGATCGCAATTTCCAGACTATCCACCCATTTCAATATCATTAACTCTCTCCGATGCCTGTTTATTAATGATTTTCAGAAACCATATTAATGGTATATTTCGGAATCTCGACGACCAGGTCTTCATCTCCGACGATGGTCTGACAACTTAAACGTGAATCAGGATCAAGACCCCAGGCTTTATCAAGCATGTCATCTTCCTCTTCGGTATTCTCGTTTAGCGAGTCCATACCTTCCCGGATATAAACATGACAGGTAGTGCATGCACATGATTTTTCACAGGCATGCTCTATCTCGATATGATTCTGTAAAGCGACATCACAGATCGACTGACCTGGTTCAGCTTCGATAACAATGCCATCTGGGCACAACTCTTCATGGGGTAAGACAATAATCTGTGGCACTTTAAGACTCCTCTGCTTCAGAGCCTGAAGCGTATTCTTCAATAGAATGCCCTTGCATGGCATTTTTAATATTTGAATTCATACGACGCGCAACATAGTCATCACACGCCGCCTCTAATTGTTTTATGGTCTGCTT
Organism: uncultured Gammaproteobacteria bacterium; assembly: GCA_963752725.1. Taxonomy (GTDB): domain Bacteria; phylum Pseudomonadota; class Gammaproteobacteria; order SZUA-229; family SZUA-229. The sequence continues at coordinate 86,139 of CAVWAI010000015.1, read as the reverse complement.
GATCTGCTCGATATCAGATTCATCTTTCACCTCAACCAGCGCCTGGCGTGCAGCCATGATGGTTGACTTCTCTACTTCTGATAACAATTGATCGCCATCGGTCGCAAGCGCTGAATCTAATGCTTCGAGCACCCGATCCGCTTCCACCTGCTGTTCTCGCAAGCTTCTTGAATGCATATCATCTTCAGCATGATCGATGGATTCACGCAGCATGTGTTCGATCTCTGAATCGCTCAGACCATAAGACGGTTTAACATCGATACTAGCTTCAACACCGCTGTTCTCTTCGCGCGCACTAACGATTAAAAGACCATCCGCATCCACCTGAAAGGTTACCCGGATACGTGCAGCGCCAGCGACCTGCGGTGGAAAACCACGCAGCTCAAAACGTGCCAATGATCGACTATCACTAACCAGTTCTCGCTCTCCCTGCAACACATGGACAGCCATTGCTGTCTGACCGTCTTTGTAAGTGGTAAAATCCTGTGCCTTTGCAGTAGGAATAGCAGTATTTCGATAAATAATTTTTTCCACCAGGCCACCCATGGTCTCGATTCCTAATGACAACGGGATAACATCGAGCAATAACATCTCATCATCAGGTTTATTGCCGACCAGGACATCGGCCTGCAACGCGGCACCGGCAGCAACGACTTTATCAGGGTCGATACTGGTCAGAAGTTCACATTCAAAAAACTCAGAAACCATCTCTCTAACCAGCAAGGTCCGCGTTGAACCACCAACCATGACGACTTCTTTGATCTCCTCTTTATCAACGCCAGCATCCCTTAGTGCGCGACGACAGGAGAGTAATGTTTTTTTCACCAGCGGCGTCAATAATTCTTTTAACTTTGAACGATCGAGTGTTCCCTGCCAGTGACAGTCTTCGATATCAATATTTATTTCAACACTCTCTGCTTCAGCCAACGCCTCTTTAGCATAGCGCGCCTGCTGCATGATTGTGCGTTTAACGGCAGCATCGTCCGCATTAGCGAAACCAGCTTGCGTGATCACCCACTGCGCAATCGCGTAATCGAAGTCATCACCGCCCAGTGAACTATCGCCACCGGTAGCGAGCACTTCAAAAACACCTTTATTCAAACGTAATATAGAGATGTCAAAGGTGCCACCACCAAGATCGAAAACAGCGATAACACCTTCGTTACCTGTATCCAGACCGTAAGCGACGGCAGCAGCTGTCGGTTCGTTCAATAAACGAAGCACCTTGATGCCCGCTAGTTTTGCTGCATCTTTAGTCGCCTGGCGCTGCGCATCATCAAAATAAGCCGGTACAGTAATTACTGCACCATTTAATTCGTCACCTAAAGTCTCTACTGCACGTCGCTTGAGTGTTTTTAAAATTTCGGCAGAAACTTCAACCGCACTGACATCACCGCTACGTGTTTTGATCCTGGGCACTGTACTCTCTGTCTCGGCAAAGTCATATGAATAATGTGCATCCTCAGTCTCGATATCTTTAAGGCCACGACCCATAAAACGTTTTACTGAAACGATAGTATTTAACGGATCAGTGAGACTAAACTGCTCCGCCTCTAATCCAACAGCTACGCCATTTTCACCATAATGAACCACAGACGGTAATAAATGCTGACCATCAGGATCTGGTAGTGTGCATACATCACCGCTGCGCACACTGGCAACCAGTGAATTAGTCGTACCCAGATCGATACCAACCGCAAGTCGATGTTGATGTGCGGTGGTTGATTGTCCAGGTTCTGCTATCTGTATAAGTGCCATAGAAATTGTTACTTGTTGTTTAATGCATTAATTCGTCTTCGACATCAGCAATCAGTGTATTCACTTCGTTTTTTGCTTTTTTCAAAAACTGTAATTTTCGAATCCACTCACGAGCATCATCGAACTTATCCGCCTGATAAGATTCAGCAAAATCCTGCATCATCTGATCATTAGCATTTTTTATTTCTTTCTCTATCGACTCGAGAGCTACGAGCGGATCATCTTGCTGCTTCACATGTGCCATTTTTTCACGCATTTCAAGCTGCGACATCAAAAAAGCAGCGTCCATGGTGGTTTCATTTTCCAGGCTGAAGTCCATGCCTTTCAGCTTCAGCAGATAACTCGCTCTTAACACTGGATCTTTTAATGTTGTCTGCGCTTCATTAATCCACGACGTATGTTGCATCGACTGGCGTTTTTCCTGATCACTGCCATTGGCAAACTTATCCGGATGAACCTGCTTCTGTAATTCCATATATCGCTGCTGAAGCTGAAGCAGGTCAACATCATATGAAACCGGAAGATCGAACAACTCGAAAAAGTTGCTGGTGAGAATATCTTTTGACACGCGTTGATCAGTTATAGATTAAACGGTAAAACTTTCACCACAACCACAGGCGGCTTTTTCTTTCGGATTATTAAATTGAAAACCTTCATTTAATCCGTCTCTGGTGTAATCGAGTTCGGTGCCATCAAGGTAAACCAGGCTCTTTTTATCGACGATGATCTTTACATCAGAATCCTCAAAAACTTCATCTTCAGGATTTATCTCATCGACGAATTCGAGAACGTAAGACATTCCAGAACAACCCATGGTTTTCACGCCCAGACGCAAGCCTACACCTTTACCACGGTTTGCAAGGAAAGCCTTAACGCGATCGGCTGCTGGTTGAGTTAATGTAATAGCCATATCAGTATCTCTGTTTAAATCTTATGTTTATAGATTATTTTTCTTTTTATAATCTGCAACTGCTGCACTGATTGCATCTTCTGCCAACACAGAACAATGAATCTTGACTGGCGGCAAAGCCAACTCCTCAGCAATCTCTGTATTTTTAATTGCCTGTGCTTGCTCCAGCGTTTTACCTTTAACCCATTCGGTTAACAATGAACTAGATGCGATCGCACTTCCGCAACCATATGTTTTGAACACCGCATCTTCTATAACACCTTCATCACTGACTTTAATCTGCAATTTCATCACATCGCCACAAGCAGGCGCACCTACCATGCCGGTGCCTACGTCATCCGTATTTTCAAAACTGCCAACGTTGCGTGGATTTTCATAATGATCTAAAACTTTTTCGCCGTATGCCATATCTGATACCTTTATTTTTAAACTATTGTCTTATTGAGTATTCGTTATCTACTGAAATTAATGTGCAGCCCACTCGATGCTATCCAGATCGATACCATCTTTATACATATCCCAAAGTGGCGACAAATTACGCAACTTCTCTACTGCTTTACGTACCGCCTTAATGGTACGATCAATTTCTTCTTCTGTAGTATAACGGCCCATAGTAAAACGGATTGAGCTATGTGCTAACTCATCATTGCGGCCTAATGCACGCAATACATAACTTGGTTCCAGGCTAGCCGAAGTACAGGCACTACCACTGGAAATCGCCAGGTCACTTAGTGCCATCAATAAACTTTCACCTTCTACATAGTTGAAACTGATATTGATGTTACCGGCGATACGATGATCGATGTCGCCATTAACATAGACTTCTTCCATGTCTTTAACACCGTCATACAATTTGTTTCTTAGTTTTAACAAACGCTCATTTTCTGCAGCCATCTCTTGCTTTGCGATCCTGAATGCTTCACCCATACCAACGATCTGATGCGTAGCCAGTGTGCCAGAACGCATGCCGCGCTCATGACCGCCACCGTGCATCTGCGCTTCCAGACGAACGCGAGGTTTTCTTTGTACATATAATGCACCGATACCTTTTGGCCCATAGATCTTATGTGCCGAGAAACTCATCAGGTCAACGGGCAACTCTTCCAGGTTGATCTCTACCTTGCCCGGGCTTTGTGCTGCATCGACGTGAAAAATAATCTTTCTTTCACGGCAGATCTTGCCGATGGCTTCGATATCCTGAATCACACCAATCTCGTTGTTTACATGCATGATGGATACCAGCGTGGTGTCATCACGTAGTGCATCTTCAAGCACTTTCAGGTCAATCAAACCATTCTGCATCGGGTCAAGATAAGTAACTTCGTAACCTTCACGCTCTAACTGACGACAGCTATCCAGTACTGCCTTATGTTCTGTTTTACAGGTGACTATATGTTTACCGCGCTTTTGATTAAAGTGAGCGATACCTTTAATAGCGAGGTTATCCGACTCGGTCGCACCGGAAGTAAAAATGATCTCTTTAGGATTAGCACCCACCAGGTCAGCGATATGTTTACGCGCATTCTCAACTGCCGCTTCTGCAGTCCAACCGAAGCTATGGCTGCGTGAGGCAGGATTACCAAAACTGCTTTCTGGCCCCATGTATTTAAGCATTTCAGCAACAACACGCTCATCTATTGGCGTAGTTGCCGAGTAATCTAAATAAATTGGTTTCATTGTTTGCTCACTCACTCTCGTCACCTTACAAGTTAAACATTCGCAGCCATCATCACTGTCGATTGTCGATTTATTTCAATAATGTCATTCAATGCCGTTAACAGAACCGCAACATCAGACATCGTATTATTTTTTCCAAAGCTTACTCGTACCGAAGAGCTCGCTAAAGTATCTGCTACATTCATGGCTTTTAACACATGACTGGGTTCCGTTTTACCACTGGTACATGCTGAACCACTGGATACTGCAATCGCTTTTCTATCTAACTGCATCAGCAAAGTTTCACCAGAAAAACCTGCCACACCAAACTGCACAGTATTCGACAGGCGCTCAGCCTTTTCAGCAAAAATAGTAACCGCGGCCAACTTTTTCAAGCCTTTTTCTAATGCTTCTCTTAGCAACCGCTGGTGCATACTCCTCTCATGCAACTCGCTAATTGCCAACTCCGCAGCTTTACCAAAACCAACGATTGCCGGCACATTCTCAGTACCCGCTCTTAAATTCTTTTCCTGCGAGCCACCAAACTGTATCTTTGTAATTGGTAGTCGCTTATCGATAACTAAAGCACCAACGCCCACAGGTCCATATAATTTGTGCGCTGAAACTGTCATTGCGCTCAAACCTGAATCAACAAAATTTAACGCTATCTTGCCAGCTGCCTGTGACGCATCGCTATGAAAGAAACAATTACGTTCGCTTGCAAGCTCAATTAACGGCGCTAAATTTTGAATCACACCGGTTTCATTGTTCGCCATCATCACTGATATCAACGATGTCTGCTCAGTCATCACCTGCTCTAAAGCATGCACTTTGATTAAGCCGTTTTCATCAACAGCGATTTTATCCACCTCAAGCGGCAGATGCTGCGCTGGTTCCAGCAATGACATATGCTCTATCGCGCTTATCGCAATCCGAGTATCACCACTGATATTACTGTTAAAGCTTTTTTTACTAAATCCATTCAATAATAAATTATTTGATTCTGTGCCACCGCTGGTGAAAATCACCTGCTCGGCTCTTGCGCCAACCAGTTGCGCAACTGATTCACGCGCCTGCTCAATCGCATCTTTCTGCAAGCGACCAAATCGATGCACACTCGACGGATTACCCGTGACCTGCCCCATAAATGGCAACATCGCCTCTAAAACTTTTTCATCTAAAGCCGTCGTTGCATTATTGTCTAGATATACAGCCATGGTGTTTGTTTGGTTACGAATGCTTATGCTTATCGAGCCGTTAATTCGTCCTGACGTATTTTTACGTCATTGACCGTTCCCTGCGACATGATTTCTGATAGCGTAATACCATCGAGGAAAGAACGTATTTCGTTACTCAGTTCTTGCCACAAATCATGGGTTAAACATTGATAATCACCATGGCAACCATCGCTATCGGCACAATCAACCACCTTACAACTTTCATCAACAGCTAAAATAATGTCAGACACACTAATTTCATCAACATTATTTTTAAGCATGTATCCACCACCCGGGCCACGCGTACTAGTGACGATATCATTACGTCGCAATTTGGCAAAAAGTTGCTCAAGATAAGAAAGTGAGATTTGCTGACGCTCGGAGATTGCCGCCAATGAAACCGGCCCTTTGTCCTCGTGTAATGCAAGATCAAGTACTGCAGTTACTGCATAACGACCTTTTGTGGTTAAGCGCATATCAAATACCTATATTAGTAAGTAATGAAATTTTACTTAATTCCGACTAATTTAGTCAAGTATAAAACCAAGTATTTTAGTCAGGTATTACTTAAGTGATAGAAAACTTAATATAACTTATTGATTTTTTTGGATGTACGGGGAAAATCCTAACAGATATTAATTAGTTTCAATCTTTTCTGCATCGTCAATATCATCCTTATTACTGGTTGATATGGCACAAGAACCCAGATCAGGTAGATTACTAACATCAATTTCCGCACCAAATTGCTTTAATGCAGCACACATTGTTTCCATCTTTTCATCCATAGCATGGATATGATCGAGCATTTTATTAATAGCTGTTGCAACCGGGTCCGGAGCATCACGCGTGGCGCCGTAAGCGTCAAAACCGAGTTTTTCAGCCATCGCATGGCGATTCTTCTGTGTTTCATCATGATGATGGATCACACGTCCCGGCACACCTACGACCGTGGAATCTTCATCCACGTCTTTAGTAACGACGGCATTTGAGCCTATACGCACACCCTCTGCGAGAGTAATCGGACCCAGCACTTTAGCACCAGCACCAACCACAACATTATTTTTCAATGTCGGATGCCGTTTACCTTTATTCCAGGTGGTCCCACCCAGGGTCACACCATGATACAGAGTACAGTCATCACCTATCTCTGCGGTCTCACCGATGACCACCCCCATACCATGATCGATGAAAAATCGATGACCAATAGTCGCCCCAGGGTGAATTTCGATACCTGTCATCCAGCGTGAAAAATACGAGAACCAGCGCGCCAGCCATTTAAATCCGAGATTCCATAAAGAATGATTGAGACGGTGCAGGATTACCGCATGGAGACCGGGGTAACATGTCAGCACTTCCCAGGTATTTCTTGCCGCCGGGTCACGATCAAATACGCACTTTATGTCTTCTCGAATACTGATAAGTTCTTCCTCAAAATAAAAAACTGCTTTAAAAAGCTTTTTTACCACAGAGTCACAGAGAACACAGAGGTTTTTATTGTTTGTGTTTTATACAGACAACAAATCAGATTTACTCTGTGACCTCTGTGTCTCTGTAGTTCAAAAAAAGCATAGCTATTTCATCTGGCTATGTTATATGAAATCCACCTCAATGTTATACCCTGAAAACTTACGGATATTTAATACACCCGTATCCAGGATAATATACTGTCCTTTTATACCCAGTAAGCTACCTTCAATTTCTGGCTGTTTATCAAAATTTAGAGATTTTATTTTTTTTGGGTATTCAGAGACAGGATAATAGATATCAACCACCGGTTCATCCAGCGCCCTTATCGCATCATTACCCTGCGTCTCCTTAAGATCTGCAATCTCGGTAGAACATTGATCCATTAGATCATCACGTATAGCTTTCAGGTCTAATGCTTCAGCATCTGCTTTAAGCATTTTCCGCCAGTCTGTTCGATCCGAGATATGCTGTTTTATTGCCACTTCCAACAATCCTGACTGTAACCGGTTATCAACCTGGAAAATAGGCAATGCCTGTGCCGCTCCCTGATCCATCCAGCGCGTGGGTATCTGAGTACCCCGTGTAATCCCTACCTTGATCCCTGATGAATTAGCCAGATAAACGTAGTGCGGTATAAAACAATTCTCTTCACCCCACAGTGGTTCACGACAGGTGCCTTCAGCATAATGACAGGTCTCAGGCTTCATTATGCACATGTCACAGGAGGCTAAAGCACGAAAACAGGGGTAACAATGCCCCTGTGCAAAACTCTTTTTGGTCTTACGGCCACAGGCTACACAATGAATTTCGTTCTGATAGCTTAATTTTATGGTTTGACCGATACCTTCATTCATCGGTAATAGATCAGCACCAATAGGGAGCTGATACTGCACTGGCTGTTGTTCTTCTGCATCACCCAGCGTGGTCTGCATTTTTAATATATTTCCAATCATCATTTACTATCGTCTTATGAAGGCATCGATTCTTTCGACTGCCTGTTCTAATTGTTCGAGAGATTGCGTATAAGCAAAGCGGCAATGTTTATTCGCCAGATACTGACCAAAATCAATACCCGGCGTTAACGCCACGCCCTGCGCATTCAGTAGTTCTTTTACCCAGCTAAAGCTGTCATCGGTAAAACGTTCGCAGTTAGCATAGATATAAAAGGCACCTTGCGGTTTGACTGCGATAGAAAAACCTAAGCGCTCTAAAGCAGGCAATAAAAAATCACGACGGCGCTTAAATTCATCTCTGCGTCTATCGAGTTCAATTTGTGTCTCGGCTGTTAACGCTGTCAATGCAGCATATTGTGACACAGTCGGTGGCGCTAAATAAATATTCTGCGCGATTCGATCTATCACATCGATATAAGCCTCCGGTACGACCATCCAGCCTAAGCGCCAGCCTGTCATGCCAAAGTATTTTGAAAAACTGTTTATAACAAAACATTCATCAGAAAACTCGAGTGCGGTATAGTCCTCAACATCGTAGACCAGTCCCTGATATATCTCATCGACGATCAATCGTCCTTTGTTTCTAGCGACCACCTGAGCCAACTCGATCAACTGCTCAGCAGGTAACAGGGTACCGGTTGGATTCGATGGTGTTGCCACCATCACGGCCCGGGTTTTATCATTCCAGTTCTTTGCTACTACCTCGGCATTTAGTTGATAATAACTTTCCGCGTCAACTGGTATGGCAATTGTTTCTGCAGCAAGCACCTGTGCAATATTTCGATTACATGGGTAGCCAGGGTCCGCTAACAAAATATTCTCACCGGCATCTAACAGGCAGGCAATGACTAGCTGTATCGCACCTGAAGCGCCCGGTGTAATAATTATTCGATCTGGATTAATATTGAGTGAAAACTTTCGCTCATAATATTCGGCCACAGCATGACGCAATTCAGGCAGACCCAATGCTGGCGTATAATGAGTTCTGGATTGTTTAAGCGCATCAATCCCCGCATTGACGATACTTTCGGCCGTGGGAAAATCAGGCTCACCAACCTCCATATGATAGATCGTCCTGCCCTGCTGGCTGAGTTTTTTTGCCTGCGCTAAAATATCCATGACATGAAATGGACTCAGTTTTCTAGCACGCTTTGATATTGGTGATGTCATCAGTACAGGTTAATCACTAGGATAATCGCTTCCGATAAAGAGTAAAGGCATTGCTTTCTTTAGACGTGCATTTTACACTGAGAAACTGACGTAACTGAATTAATTATCTAACTTATTATCGAAAAACATTCCATGCTTAATATTTTCTCTCCGGCAAGCCGTTACCTTTTATATGCAGCCGCTCTATTGAGCAGCTTTTCTTCTTTTGCACAGCCTCAGCAGGCGCTCGTGCCAGGTGGTATTGTACTGCTGGAAGTACCCGATTACAAAGAAGGTACAAAAGTTTATTTTAAAGATAAACGCATCGCCGTATTCCCTTATAACGACACCTGGATTGCAATGGCAGGCATCGGTTTATCGACAAAACCTGGCGATTACGACATCTCTGTCAAACAATCTGACGGCAGGAGTTCAAACACTAAAGTTTCAATCAAATACAAAAAATATGATGAACAACACCTCACCATAAAAAACAAACGTAAGGTTAATCCTAATAAAGAAGATAACGAGCGAATCGCATCTGAAAGCAAACGAAAAAAAAGCGCAAAAAAACAGTTTACTGAAACCCGGCCAAATGTAGATTTCATCTGGCCGGTTAGCGGTCGAATCAGCAGCATCTTTGGCTTACGGCGTTTTTTCAATGAACAGGAGCGTCGGCCACATAGTGGTCTGGATATCGCTGGAGAAGAAGGCACCCCGATAAAAGCAAGCGCCAGCGGTAGGGTCATCGATGCTGGCGATTTCTTCTTTAGTGGCAACATGATCTATCTTGATCACGGCCAGGGAATCATCAGCCTGTATGCACACTTGAGTGAGATCGCGGTAAAACCCGGCGATATTGTCAAACAGGGAGATATTATCGGCAATCTCGGACAGACAGGCCGTGTTACCGGCCCTCACCTGCATTTCGCCATCATCAGCAACCAGACTTTGATCGACCCGGTCTTTATGTTACCAAAAGACGGAAATAACTATTATCAGCAAACCGCCAAGCAAACACCCGCTAAAACAGCTAAATAATCGAATATTAAATAAAAAAGCTTGCGATTCATGCCAAAACAACGATAATTGCGCATCTTTAAAACAAAGTCAGGTCTTATCTTATTTTTTCTGACTTATTTATCTTTTCATACAAACTAGATTATTTTATATATGGCTAAAGAAGAAGCAATACAGATGGAAGGCACAGTCACAGAAACCCTGCCTAACACCATGTTCCGAGTAGAGCTAGAAAATGGACACACTGTCATCGCGCATATCTCTGGAAAAATGCGTAAACACTATATTCGTATCATGACCGGTGACGCAGTAACTGTTGAGCTAACACCTTACGATCTGGAAAAAGGTCGAATCGTCTACCGCGCCAAATAACACCCCATTCCATAAAAAAAGGCTGCTGATAAACAATCAGCAGCCTTTTTTAATTACTGGCGTTATATTCCGGACAGGCCAGATTTAGTGTCTCAGGCTTTTTCTGTTTCCGAGACAACCTCAACGACAATTTCGTTGTTTTCAGAGACCGAAACATTAACGTGACCACCCTTGATTAACTCGCCAAACAACAGCTCATTGGCTAATGGTTTCTTAAGGTGCTCCTGTATCACCCGTGCCATCGGTCTTGCACCCATCTTAGGATCGTAGCCTTTTTCAGCTAACCAACGACGCGCTTCCGCATTTACATTTAGCGTTACTTTCTTTTCGTTCAGCTGTAGCTCAAATGCCACCAGGAATTTATCCACCACGTTGGATAATGTATGCGCATCCAGTGAACCAAAATGAACGATCGAATCAAGTCTATTCCTAAACTCGGGGGTAAACATTTTCTTGATCTCTTCCATACCATCGAGTTCATTCTGCTGCTCAGTAAAGCCCATTGAGCGACGAGACATCAACTGTGCACCCGCATTACTGGTCATCACCAGAATAACATTTCTAAAGTCAGTCTTACGGCCATTGCTGTCCGTCAGTGTGCCGTGATCCATCACCTGCAACAAGATATTGAATACTTCTGGATGAGCTTTTTCGATCTCATCTAACAACAGTACACAGTGCGGATGTTTATTCACTGCTTCAGTTAATAAACCACCATCATCGAAACCGACATAGCCGGGCGGCGCACCGATCAAACGCGAGACCGTATGACGCTCCATATATTCAGACATATCGAAACGCAACAACTCAACACCTAATATACTGGCAAGTTGTTTACTCACTTCGGTCTTACCGACACCGGTAGGACCGGCAAACAGGAAAGAACCGATAGGTTTTTCCGGCTCACCCAGACCAGAACGCGCCATGCGTATCGCCGTTACCAAGGTGCCTATTGCATCATCCTGTCCAAACACGACCATCTTCAGATCACGTTCAAGATTTTTCAGTGCATCAGTATCAGAAGTACTGACTGTTTTTGCAGGGATACGCACGATCTTGGCAATAATATTTTCTATATCATGCACACTGATCGATTTTTTATTGGTTTTGCCGACTTTGAGAATGCAACTGCCTGTTGGCACCTGCTTCATCGATCACATCAATCGCTTTGTCTGGTAAAAAACGATCCATAATGTAACGTTGTGAAAGTTCAACAGCCGCACGTAATGCGTTATTACTGTATTTCACATCATGATGTTCTTCAAAACGTGTTTTTAAACCTTTTAATATTTCAACCGTTTCTTCAATGCTTGGCTCTTCGATATCAATTTTCTGGAAACGACGCGCCAGCGCATGATCTTTTTCAAAGACGCTTCTATATTCGGCATAGGTAGTTGAACCGATGCATTTAAGCTCACCATTCGCCAGCATTGGTTTTATCAGGTTTGAGGCATCCATCACCCCGCCAGAAGCAGAACCAGCACCGATGATGGTATGGATTTCATCGATGAATAAAATAGCGCCCGGACGTTGATTTAACTGCTTCAATACACCTTTTAAACGTTTTTCAAAATCACCGCGGTATTTCGTTCCCGCCACCAGTGAGCCCAGATCAAGTGAAAAGATAGTGCTATCCAGTAAAACTTCTGGCACTTCCTTATCGACGATACGTTTAGCCAGACCTTCCGCCAGCGCAGTTTTACCCACGCCTGCCTCACCGACCAGTATTGGATTATTTTTACGGCGGCGACATAAGATCTGCACCGTTCTTTCCACTTCATCATCACGCCCGATCAGCGGATCGACCAGACCCTGCATCGCACGTTGATTTAAATTAGTCGTGTAATTTTCAAGCGGCTGAGATTCTGCATCCTGGGTCGCGGACTGATCTGAATGATCTTCAAGCTTTTCTGCCTCGTTAGACACTTTGGTGATTCCATGAGAAATATAATTAACCACATCGAGTCGGTTAACGTTTTGTTGATTCAATAGATAAACCGCCTGTGACTCCTGTTCACCAAACATCGCCACCAGGACATTGGCGCCAACCACTTCTTTTTTACCGGAAGACTGGACATGGAAAACGGCGCGCTGCAGTACACGCTGGAAACCAAGCGTTGGCTGGACTTCACCGCCTACTACGTCACCAAAAACAGGCGTGTTATTGTCGAGATATTCTTTTAGCTCTATGCTGAGCAGCCCCAAATCCGTACCACAGGCCTGTAGCACCACATTTGCACTGCTATTATCTAGCAATGAGAGCAGCAGATGCTCTACCGTGATGTATTCATGTCTCTTTTCTCTCGCATCGTTAAACGCTTTATTCAATGATGCTTCAAGTTCTTTACTTAACATGGCGCTACCTATATAAATACCATAAAACTAAATTCAATCGTTCTCGGACTGCTTTCCGAAATCTCAAGCTTCCTCCATGATGCACATTAAAGGATGCTGATTCATTCGTGAAAACTCATTCACCTGATCTACTTTTGTTTCAGCAATCTCATGGCTAAAAATGCCACAGACACCTTTACCTTTAGTATGCACTGCCATCATTACTCGTGTTGCCTTCGCATCATCCATTGCAAAAAACATGGTCAACACCTGTACAACAAATTCCATCGGTGTAAAGTCATCATTTACCACGATCACTTTATATTGTTTTGGTGGCTTTAACTTCGGCTTCTCTTCTTCTACCGCAAGACCACTGTCATAATCATGATCCCAATCATCTTCGCTACTATTGTTAACAGTAACAGTGGTTATGACGGGGTGACCACTCCCAATATGATTACTCATGTTTCACCTTCAGTGTAGGACAATCTAATTAATTTTTCTAAATCACGAATCATTTCTATCAATATATATTTTACTTAAATTTTATTTACAAAGTTAAATAAATCTTCTACACACGAGCCTCGTGGTCCACATTAGTTAATAATATAGTGCCGGCGAAGTTAAAACCAAGAGCAACTTAAGAATTTTATTGACATCAGGATCAACTATCCCCGATATAAGCCATTTTGACATAGTTCATTTAGCTCTGTTCCATTGGTTGATGAAAATAAATCGAAACTAGCAGAGAAAACTGCAGCAGACTTATTGTCAACCTCAGCTGAACAGTTAAGTTATTGATAAGTCGAATAGTACTGGATAACCAGATGGCGTTGATTTTACCTTAAAGCAGCAAAGATAGCTCTTGCGCAATGACCACAAAGAATAACCTTAGATATATAGTAGTTTTAGCTTACGAACTCGAGCACGCTATTTAACAGTTCCTGTTTCAGTTTTTTATCAGCCGCTTTGAGCATGCGTGCTGTCAACTGCGAGGAATTACCCGCCGATACTTTGAGCGGCCAGGACTGATAACCAATAACCGTAACACCGTCCTGAGCAATCAATTGGATTTTAAGTGTCGCTCTGAGCCAGTACCAGTTATCCTGCTTAACCGGCTGCTCTGCTTCCAGGCTTGCCGCAAGCTGATATCCGCTATCGCCAATATTGAAACCTGCGCTTGAGCCAGCAGCCTGCAAGATTTCATTCAAACCACCGATGTCATCCACTTTTACGACGCTTTGCAATGGCAGCGAACGTAATGCTAGTTGTAATTGCTCATCCAGTTCAGCCAGATTCCACTGCGCAGGTGAACCATTACCTCTAACATCAATAATTTTAAGTGTTTTCTGTAACGTCGCACGGTCCTGTTGCAATGCATTGGCTTTGTATAAATCAGATATTTTCAGCAGGGTATCATCACGCTTCTGTTGCTGCTCTAAAGAAAACCGAGTTTCTTCATCAAGACGATTCATTTCACCGCGGATGTTATTTCCCGCCTGAGTACGGTCCAAAACAGCCAGAGCATGGTAAGTGAGATCTTCGCTGTTTTGCCATTGCTCAGCAATACGTGCACCCTGCACCATCTTGTCGGTTTTCAAATTGACAGTACTGGCGATTCTCGCACTCGATGCTACCGTTTCTACGCCGCCTGTTTTGCTGGTCTGCACATCCTGTGACGTCGTCGAAACTTCTCTGATCTGCACCTCAAATATTTTTGCCAGATTGGATAATGCGCGCGCCTTTGCCTGCTCTGCCTTTGATGCCGAACCGGTAGCCGACAGGTATTTAAAGTTTGGGTACATGTCCGGCTCACTTTGGACCCACCCTGGTGCTTCACCGGTACTCATCACGGTCGTTGACGACATGCAGGCAGTCAACAGCAGGCTAATCATTAAAACCTTAAATCTACATATTGAATTCATAGTCTTTCCAAATAGTTTTCATCAGCAGCTATTTTTCAGCTTTTATTGACCACAGCTTTTTCCGTGACAGGCTGATCAGCGATTACTTTAGTCTGTCTGTGTACAGGCGCACTCCAGTGCTTTATAACAAAACCAGGTTGTCCCGGTTTGACCACCACTTTTTCATCGATAATATCAACCACCTGACCGACTGCATTCAACATCTGAATTTGCAGCTGATGCTCGCCGACTGGCAGCAATATCCTTTTCAATTGTATCTCCTGCGGCAAGGTCGTCCAGCTTCGGGTATCTGCACGTTCAGTTACCAGGTTGGTTATTGTCATTAACAGTCCGGCGATCGAACCATTTTCCTGCGCAGTATGCTGAGTATTGTATTTGACCACTGCACGTGCAGTAGCTCTGGCCATGATGCCCGGCATCGCCTGCTCCAGGGAATAACGTGCCAGTGCATCTACATCTTCAACCGTTTCCATCGAATATCGTTTCTGATTTACATTTATTTCAGGAGTGAACAAGTTTTGCTTTGGATGATTATAGACAGGAAAAGCCACGCGCAGATTTTGTTGCACTTCAGTGGAAAAAATAGGGATAGCCGCTTCACTCCTGACAGGTGCAAGACCATTATTCAGAATAACGATTAACTCGCCAAACCTGTCACTGCTTTTAGCTGGTTTGTAATCAGCCATGCCAAATTCTTTTTTATAAGACTTATATTCGCTCCATAAACCCTGCCAGGCCAGTAGACGTAACAGGTCTTTTTTTAAAGCCTGTGGTGCGGACGGATATTGATTCCCGCCTTTTTCTTTGTACACGATATAGGCTTTACGATAAGAGATCAGCGCAGAATCGAGTTCGCCCAGGCTTTCATAGATCATGCCTTCCAGATAACGGAGAAAAGCATCTTCTTCAGGCTCCTCACCCCATTCCATCATCTTGACATTGGCCTGTAACATCTCGACACGGGCGCCATCGATCTGACCTAACTGGATATAATTCATCGCCATATAAGCATGCAATAACAACTGCTCATAACGATCGCCTTCATAGCCACGCATAGTTTCATTGATGGTGATAGACGCCAGGTTTTCAGTGATACTGATACCGTGTAAAGCCTCGATTTCCTGTTTGGCAACTTCCAGGATCTGGTTACTGCCAGAATAATCATTGGTTATACGGCGCAGCATACCCTTATCAAGCGAAGAAATAACTTCTTTTTGATCTTTATCTTTTTCTTCTGCAATAGCTAATGAAGCTTCAGCACGCCCGTTGAGTAAACCATCTCGCATCGAGATAGCATGACTGCCATAAGATGCACACGATTGAACTAAAGCACTGGCACAAAGCAGCAATGCGACCTTCAGAGCCTGGCGGTTAGATATATAAATTTTTATAAGAAAAGTCTGTTTATTTAGCATTAAACACTCATCATGAAGACCATCTATCCATAAACATGCAATTCCTTATTATGACCAGTTAACGTCCATGTTTACCTGATTGCCCTGACCATCAAAAAGGCAGACGAAGAAAAGTGGAAACTATAAACGGAATCCGCCTTTTTCAACTGTTTTCTTGATTTTCTTCTGGCCAAGCCAAACTTTTCGATTTGTTCCGAGCTCGATCAATGTTAGATCGATCTGGTAGAAACGCGCCTGCTCACCACTGACGGCATCAACGATGCTGTTGATGGAACCCTGCAGCATAAAGTCAGCACCTACTTCATTACCCATGGCTTTACGGGTATCTTCAGATGCATGCAGGTCCTGCTCTTTAACTTCACTGCGAACTTCTTTACGATCATCTGCTGATGCGACAAATTCGACCTGACCTGAATTAATAAGCTCACGCTCCATGTCAGCGACAAATGTACGCGTATTGATATGCTCGTGACTGAGATTTCGCACCGTACCGACGATCACTGTTGGTGCTTTACCCTGAGCCCGGTTAAATTTGCTCAACCAGCCTCGTGAAAGGACATCCTGAATCATCTCCTGGGCAACCAGACGTGAATCCGTGTCATTCCAGTTTCCACTCAGGTCGGTAACAGAGTCAGTTTCCACACGGGTCACCGTCGGGTTACAACCTGCCATCAGAAACAACAAACCAAATATAATAACCAATCGGCTTGCTTTTAATGTATTTGCTTTCATTCTCTTGCGCTCCTTAATTACCTAGCGAATTATCAGGCTTCAGTTTTTTGGGTTTCTATAAATAAAAACACGTGTAACCACATGATTTTGATAATGAGAGTTTATAGCATTAAGTCACCTGAGTTGACCAGTTAATCTCCGGGTTAAATTAAAAAAATATGGTTTTATCAGAAAATGTAAATAACATCAGTATGAATAAACTACTAACTGATAGATCAATAATGGCTTAAAAAACAACGATCAATAGTGTTAACCAGCTAAAAGGTATCACAAAAGTTGCACTCATCAAGCGCAACAGGTATCGTCGCGCCATGAAAGACGGTTCCATAAAACACATCGATACACTACTTCATGCCAGATGGGTTATTCCGGTTGATAACAAACATCGATATCTGGAAAACCATGCCATTGCCATTCATGAAGATAAAATTATTGATATCCTGCCAAGTGAACAGGCGAATAACAGATACAGCGCTGATGCAAATCGTCGTTATCAGCAACACGCATTGATCCCAGGTCTGATAAATAGTCATACCCATGCAGCAATGAATCTGTTTCGTGGTTTAGCCGATGACCTGAGCCTGATGGACTGGCTGGAAAACCACATCTGGCCAGCGGAAGCCGAGCACGTCAATGAAGCTTTTGTCCATACCGGTACTGAACTGGCCATCGCAGAAATGATTCGCAGCGGCACCACCTGCTTTAACGATATGTACTTTTTTCCTGACGTGACCGCCCGCGTTGCCGCCGAAGTCGGTATCCGTGCCTCCGTGGGCCTGATATTGATAGACTTCCCGACTGTCTGGGCAAATAACAGCGAAGAATATATCGACAAAGGTCTGGCCGTTTTTGACCATTACAAAGGACACAAACTCATCAAAACCGCGTTTGCGCCGCATGCGCCCTATACAGTCTCCGATGAGCCCTTAAAACATGTTCATACCCTGGCCGATGAACTCGATCTTGGTGTGCATATGCATATCCATGAAACAGCCTTTGAGGTAAGTGAATCTGAAAAAAATATCGGTCAACGGCCGTTGGCACGATTAAATGATCTGGGTTTACTGACACCTGCCCTGCAAGCGGTACACATGACACAACTACTGGAGGAAGAAATCGACTTACTCGCCGCCAGCGGTAGCCACGTCATCCACTGCCCGAAATCAAATATGAAACTCGCCAGCGGTATCTGCCCTGTTAACCAGTTATTGAAGTCCGGCGTTAATGTCGCACTTGGCACCGACAGCAGTTCCAGTAACAATAATCTTGATATGTTCGGTGAAATGCATATGGCCGCATTACTGGCAAAAATCAGCACGATGGATGCAACGGTAGCACCTGCCGAACAGATACTGCAGATGGCAACGATCAATGGTGCTCGCGCCCTGGGCATGGAAGAGATTACCGGTTCTCTCGAGGTTGGAAAATTTGCTGATATCGTGGCGGTAAATTTCGATACAATAGAGACTATTCCGGTATATGATCCGATTTCACATCTGGTGTACTGTAGCTCTCGTGATCACGTAACCGATGTCTGGATCGCCGGTAAACAACGTTTGACCGACAAGGTACTCAATACCATTGACGAGAACAGGCTAAAACAGGACTGCATAAAAATTAGCAAGACAATTAACAATTAAATCATATATTTATTGATTATACTTAATATTATTTATCACCATTAAAACAGCCACTAAACAACCATAATGTTATGACACAGACAGCCAATATCGATCCTGCAGAAATTAGAAAGTTTGAAGAACTGGCTTCACGCTGGTGGGACACACTGGGTGAATTTAAACCCCTGCATGAAATGAACCCGCTACGCCTGAACTTCATCAATACCGGCTCACCACTGGATGGACAGACGGTTTGCGACATCGGCTGTGGCGGCGGAATCCTTAGTGAAAGCATGGCCAGATGTGGCGCCACAACCACAGGCATCGATATGGGTAAAGCGCCTTTATCGGTCGCCCGTCTGCATGCGATGGAAAGCGAACTGGAGATCGATTACCAGCAGATCACTGCAGAAGAGATGGCTGAGCAACATGCGGCAGAATTTGACGTTATCACCTGCATGGAAATGCTCGAACATGTACCGGATCCAGCCTCTGTAATCGCCGCCTGCTGCAGCCTGGTCAAACCCGGTGGTTCGGTATATTTTTCTACCATTAACCGTAACCCTAAAGCCTATGCATTCGCCATCGTCGGTGCAGAATATCTGATGAAAATACTGCCTCGCGGCACCCATGATTACGCCAAATTCATCAAACCCTCAGAACTAGACCAATGGGCAAGAGCCTCCGGTCTTAAACTGATGAATCTAAAAGGCATTAGTTATAACCCTTTCACTGGTCTGTTTAGTCAGTCACAGGATGTTGATGTCAATTACATGGCACATTACACCCGCCCCCTTGAGCTTTAAGCCAGTAAAGAAACAATAGCGATAATATCAAGAGTACACATCTGTTGTGAGCGTGACAAAAAAAAGCCGAAAAATCACTACTGTATTATTTGATCTCGATGGCACCTTAATCGATACTGCGCCAGATATGGCTGCAGCTTTAGATGTGTTATGTGATGAAGAACAGCAGTCACGCTTACCATTTAGCGAAGTCCGTCCGGTGGTATCCAATGGCAGTGTCGCCCTGGTCACCCTGGCCTTTGGTGATCAGCTGGATGAACAGACACTGGATCGTCTGAAAAATCGATACCTGGAAATTTATCAAAAAGACCTGGCGGTACATTCACAGTTATTTGACGAAATGGATAAACTACTGGCTCAGTTAGAACAACAGGAGATAAAATGGGGCGTAGTCACCAATAAACCCGGCTGGTTAACAGAACCATTAATGGAATCACTCGATTTACATAATCGCGCTGCCTGCATCGTCAGCTCTGATTCCACTGAAAACCGCAAACCGCATCCAGAACCGATGTATCACGCCTGCAAGCTGTCCAACTCTCAACCTGACGAATGTGTCTATGTTGGTGATGCACGACGAGATATTGAAGCCGGACAAAACGCCGGCATGAAAACGATCATTGCCGAGTATGGCTACATCGGCGGCTGGGAAAACATCGACGACTGGAAGGCTGACTACTGCATCCAGAGGCCCTCACAGTTACTTGCCCTGCTCGACTAAATGACTGGCACACCGTGCTCTTTACTATTCATTCCACTGCAGTAAAAGTCCATACATATTAGACAGTTAGACAGATTTAGCTCGACAATAACCCTGCCTCTAGTGTAGAATTCGCTCGCCTTGGCAAGTCTGCTTTATTGATTACACTGTAAAAGTTGGCTTAAGCCATACTATACAAGCAACTAAGTTGCGCACTGATCTGAGGCAGCCTCACCCTGAAGATTCAGCATTCTTAAAGTCGGGCAGCGCACCCTAAAACCGTATTTTTTAAAATTGTCTCAATCGTTTTTGATTTTCCGATCATCATTTTGAAACAGTTATAACTCTGCATGGGAATTTATAGAAAGAAATGATGATCAACTTAAAAACATTAAGCATTTTCATGCTAACACTCACTATGCCCTCTTTCGCCCTGGCTGCTACCCAGGTAGTCCACGAGCCGATAGATCTGACCAATGCCGGCATTGGCTTCGCTGCCATCGCTATCTTTGTTTTTGCATACTTGCTGGTGATGGGTGAAGAATATATTCAACTACGTAAATCAAAACCGGTCATCATTGCTGCAGGCCTTATCTGGGGCATGATCGGCTGGTATTACACACAACACGGCATGCCAGAACTGGCTGAACATGCGGTACGTCACAACTTGCTTGAATACGCTGAATTAATGCTGTTCCTGTTAGTTGCCATGACTTATGTCAATGCCATGGAAGAACGCCGTGTATTTGATGCTTTACGCTCGTGGTTGGTTAATAAAGGTTTTGGCTTTCGCACCCTGTTCTGGTTAACCGGTATACTGGCATTCTTCATCTCACCGGTTGCCGACAACCTGACCACCGCCCTGCTAATGTGCGCTGTGGTACTTGCAGTGGGCGGCGACAATACCAGATTCGTTACCCTTGCCTGTATCAATATCGTTGTCGCAGCCAACGCTGGTGGTGCTTTTTCACCCTTCGGTGATATCACGACCTTGATGGTCTGGCAGAAAGGCATCGTTGAATTCTGGACTTTCTTTGCCCTCTTCATCCCGTCGGTGGTAAATTTTGTGATACCCGGACTGATCATGCATTTCGCTATTCCCAACGAAAAGCCACAGGCAGTAAATGAATCAGTGAGCATGTATCGCGGCGCAAAACGTATCATCGTTTTGTTTTTGCTTACCATCGCTACCGCCGTCAGCTTCCACAGTTTCCTTGGCCTGCCACCAGTAATCGGCATGTTAACCGGGTTAGGCTACCTGAATTTTATGGGGTTTTATCTGAAAAAAACCCACTTTAAATTCCTGCCGAAAAAGACAGGCAGCCTTGAAGACGAAGAGAACCTAGGCAGCATCGTACCATTTGATATCTTCGCCCGTATCGCTCGCGCCGAGTGGGACACCCTGTTCTTCTTCTATGGTGTCGTGCTCTGCGTTGGTGGTTTAGGCTTCCTCGGTTACCTGGCGATGATCTCTGACATCATGTATTCAGACTGGGGTGCAACCAATGCCAACATCGTTGTTGGTCTACTGTCTGCTATCGTCGACAACATCCCGGTAATGTTTGCCGTTCTAACCATGAACCCGGATATGGCAACAGGACAATGGCTGCTAGTCACTTTAACCGCCGGTGTCGGTGGCTCACTACTATCTATTGGTTCGGCAGCAGGCGTTGCCCTCATGGGGCAGGCACGCGGTAAATACACTTTCTTCGGCCATCTGAAATGGACTCCTGCCATTGCGGTAGGTTATGTCGCCAGCATCGCAACCCATATGTGGTTGAATGCAGCTTACTTCTAAGCCAGGTCGGCTGACTGATTTAGTAGAGATTTCTACTAAATCAGTTATCTGCCATCGCCAGATAACGCTGATAGTCTGCCAACCTGTCCACATCCCAGCAGGTAGCAAGCTCTTTATAAACAATATTATTTGTTATCGAGTTTGTTTCTTGATTGCTGCATCACCTCAGCGCTGCCCCAGCTAATTTCCTGAAATAAAAAATCATAAGGCTGCTGCATACCGACCAGGACATAACCGCCGTCTTCTGCAGGCACAAAAACGACTTCTGTACCCTCATGCAATGCATCAAGCGCCTGTTGAACAGCAATACCATCTAATGCCGGCGCATCAGTGCCTATAACGATGCAAAACTTATACTGACGTAATGCATCCTGTATCGCGTTATGCCATACGCTCACCCAGATCAGTTCCGCTCTGTTCAAATAAACTTATCGGGTACTGTTGCCTGCATCGAACAAAACACTCATGCCGACTATCAGGCGCGCACAGCAAACGCACATCACATAAGTTCGCTCTGCTTAACATCGAAAGGCGATGATGTATCAGCTCATGTTGAAGCTCCGTCGCTGCTGAGACACCGATATCAGCGATCAAGCGGGTATTAACTTTTCCTTCGACCGGCGCTTTTGCGAACAGCAGGACAACACTATCGTGATACCACATATCAATACAACCGCTTTAACTCGTCTGCTGGCACACCGAAAAAATAATACAGTCGCAACTTCCACATCAGCAAGACGGTCGCGACAACACCGTTCATTTCCCAGCGCCGGCTTGAAGTTATCACTTTTTGTTTCAGGCAGACCGGTTTAGATATTTTTTTCAGGCGTTTACAGATTTCAACATCTTCCATCAAAGCAATTTCAGCAAAACCAGCAACACCATCAAAGAGATTCTTTTCGATAAAGATCGCCTGGTCACCGGTAGCGATTGAAGTGAAACAGGAGCGAAGATTCATCAAACGTTCAATGATTCTGTATACAAATTTATTACTCGACAAGCGGACATCAAAACGCCCCCAGTAATCTTTGTCCTGAGATGAATCAGCAATAACTTGAAGCGCGTCATCCGGCAACAGTGTATCGGCATGTAAAAACAATAACACCTCACCTGTAGCGATATCTGCACCACTGTTCATCTGCAGAGCACGTCCAGCTTTGGAGACAACGATCATATCTGTAATTTCATGGGCGATCGCCAGCGTGTTATCAAAACTACCGCCATCTACGATAATGACCTCGTGCCCCTGCTGACGAATCGACCGTAGATGACCGCTTAAACGAGACAGATTCACTT
Source organism: uncultured Gammaproteobacteria bacterium (assembly GCA_963752725.1). Classification (GTDB taxonomy): domain Bacteria; phylum Pseudomonadota; class Gammaproteobacteria; order SZUA-229; family SZUA-229. Next base: position 63,012 of record CAVWAI010000015.1, on the reverse strand, counting down.
CTTCGTTGAGCACAGGGATAATAATCGATATCTTCACAGGCGTCCTTGATGAACTATATCAGTGCGCCACCACAGCTGCTCCCCTGACCGGCCGTACAGCCATAACAATGATCCATGATGGCGATATCACTGCCGGTTAAGTCGCTCTGCACCAGGTCTTTTATATGCGTTTTGCCAGTAACAGGTGATCCCCCTGTCTTCAGCGCCGCGGGTAAGCCAAGCATCTGATTAAAATCACAATCATAGGCATAACCCAACCAGTCGACACTTAATGTGGTACGACACATAACACCGGCAAGGTTATCTTTACTGTAGGACGTTTTTAGTAACTGCATATACTCAGTAAACAGCCCTTTTGATATCAGGGTACTGCCAAATCGTTTGATAGGCATATTGGTAATGGTGTACAGGTGATTAAATGAAATCTCGAAACGCTGTTTCAATTCTTTTTTGTATGCAGGTTCAAGTACATTTTGTGATGGCGGCAGGTTAATGCCCTGCGGGTTATATACGAGGTTTAACTGCAATTTTTCATCGCTACCATAACCAAATTTATTCAGCAGTTTCAAGCCTTCGATACTGCCATCAAAAACACCTTTGCCGCGCTGCGCATCGACATTTTCTTCCAGGTAACACGGCATTGAAGCAATGACTTCCACCTTATTTTCGGCTAAAAAAGCTGCCGTGTCCTCATAACCTTTTTCTAACAACACGGTCAGGTTGCAGCGATCGATAACATGTACTCCCATGTCGGTCGCCTGTTTAACCAGTGAAAAGAATTCAGGGTTCATCTCAGGGGCACCACCGGTTAAGTCCAGTGTTTTGATCTTTTTTTGTTTTAAAAAATCAACTACATCAGCCACTGTTTCTGCAGTCATGATTTCTTTGCGTCGCGGACCGGCATCAACATGACAGTGCAGACATTGTTGATTACACAAATAACCCAGATTGACCTGCAACGTTTCCAGCTGCGCACGTCTTATCCTGGGGAAGTCAGTCTTTACCAATAGATCAAAAGTATCTTTCATAATATTAAATCAGGCGGTTTAATCGTATCGCTAAACAGCGATCAAAATAGTTTATTTAAGATGGCGACCATTTTTTTAGTAAAAGGACTAAATAGCCGGTCTTTATAATACTGCCCTGCAAGTCGTTTGTTAAGTTGGGAATAGCTGGGATAGGCATGAACCAGGGAGGTTATCTTAGAGACTTTCATTTTTTCCTGCACCGCCAGCGCCAGTTCATGAATCAATTCTCCCGCATGGGGTGCAATTATGTGTGCGCCTACAATTTTTCCCTTATCGGTCAAAATCTTTGCGATGCCTGTTTTATCATTATCAGTCACTGCACGGTCTAGTTGTGAGATTTCAAAATGATGCACTTCTCCATTTTTTAATTTTTCACATTGTTCGACACTGATACCTACCTGGGCCACTTCCGGATCGGTATAAACCACCGACGGTATCACATCATAATTAACCTTTTTGGGTATTTTAAAAATTATGTTGGCGATGACTATTCCGGCATGTAACTCAGCCACGTGCGTTAATGGCATTTCACCGGTGACATCTCCACAGGCATAGATGTATTTGTTACTGGTCTGCAGTTTTCTATTGACCTTGATGCCATGCACATCATAACGCACATTGGCTTTTTCCAGTTGCAGTGATGCCACCACAGGGCGTCGGCCTATCGCTACCAGCAGCGCTTCCGCCTGCAGGCTGGTACCATCCTTCAGAATAACCTGGGTTAAATTTTCCCGCTGCGCAACCTCAACCACTTCATTGTTTAATATGACCGTTACCCCTTCAGACGATAACGAATCTGCCAATATCGTCGAAGCATCCACGTCCATTCTCGATAATAAACGTGGCGCCAGTTCGATTAAGCTCACCTTCGTTCCCAGGCGAGAATAAGCTTGCGCCATCTCAACACCGATGGGACCGCCACCTAGAACAATCATGCTTTTCGGTAACGCAGGCAGAGTAAACATATCCTCATTGGTTAGATATGCTACTTGTTCGAGCCCTTTAATGGGTGGAATCCATGCTGAAGAGCCAGTCGCTATGACGACGTGTTTTGCCTCAATGCTCCTGTCACCCACCTGTACTCGCGAGGCCGAAGTAAAACAGGCTTCGCCGGTTATAACCTCACAGCCCAACGCTTCAAAACGTTCACGGCTATCATGCAGCTGAATGCTGTCAATCGCAGTTTTAATCGCCCGATTGACTGCCGTCATATCAACGCAAGGATCGACTGAGGCAATACCCCATCGGTTGGCCTGACGCATTACATGCGCTATAGAAGCGCTTTTCAATAAAGCCTTACTCGGCACGCAGCCATAATGCAGACAATCTCCGCCCATGGCTTCTTCTTTGTTGATTAAAACGACATCCAGCCCAAGCTGGGCGGCAACGCTGGCAACCACCAGACCGCCTGCACCGCCACCGATAACCACCAGATCACGTTTTATTGTCATTAACCAATAACCTAATAACTTCTAATTTCAACACTGTACCGACAATGGATATGAAATGTTGTTCATAAAAAATTTTTATTATGCGCATAAAAAAGGCTGGTTATATACCAGCCTTTTCCTGTTTTTATAATTGATACCGATATCAGAGTACTTTTCCCATCAAAGCAAATGATTTTACAAATGCTCCAGCAAGACTTGGATCTTTTATCATCGTGGCGTAATCACCCTTTGCGAAACGCAATTTTCGCGATGTATAAGCTATACCTAGTTTCATTAAACCGGGTGGTTTAACGATGAGCGATAACCAGTCATCATTTGTTGCCCGGATATCCCACTTAACTTCATCTAAAGCTGCGGTATTTATAGAAGAAACCATACCATTTTGAATAGTCATAGTGAATGCGGGCTCCTCAGATTCGGCCAAACCAAAAGCAACTACAGAGTTAAAACCAGCACGCTGGAGCGACGTGGTAATTTCTTCGTCCGCATTCCACGCATCCTTAAAAGCCTGTGACCATTCATTTGAGAATAAATCTGCCATTGAGTAAATCCCGTTTTTTTTATATTTCGTTGTAGATTCATGCAGTTTCCACGAAAAAAATGTTTTTGTCAAAAGATTCAGTAACTTCCAACTGCACTTTTATACATCTTATAGACCGGATAAGTCGGAGAATTTATATAAAATCGCAGAATTTTGGTGATAATTTCACCATTATTATAAAAAATATAACTTTTATAAAATGTTATATATAATTTTCGACCCAGGATTTAATATCTGCCGCATTCATAGCGCCCGCCTGCCTGGCAACTTCCCGACCATTTTTGAACACTACCATTGTAGGAATACTACGGATATTTAGACGTGCCCCAATATCCTGTTCGTCTTCAGTATTTAATTTTGCCAGACGAACGCGTGGCTCCAGTTGCGCCGCTGCCTGTTCAAATGCTGGCGCCATCATCTTACAAGGGCCACACCAGGGCGCCCAGAAGTCAATCACCAGAGGAATATCATTTTTGTTTATATGTTTTTGAAAATTATCCGAATTTAAGGTCACTGGTCGTTGATTAAATAAAGCTTTACGGCACTTTCCGCAAGCCGGCCTGGCGGTTATTTTTGCCGCTGGAATACGATTGATTGCACTACACCAGGGGCAAACTATATGTTTTGTATCGCTCATAACTATCTCTTTTTAAATCAATTAATTACAAACAACATGAGGGTGAATACTGTTTTTTCAAGGATTAAAAAAAGGATTATCCTGATACAAAAACGTCAATCGATTGGCGCAACCAGTCAATCAAATAATCCGTTCCCCCACTATTCTATTTATAAACAATATTGGAGGGGTAAAATGTTTAATTCATATAAAAAACAAAGTGATGTTTTAGAAAAATTTAGAATACATGCGCATCTTCGCAGCTATGTAAAAGAACCGATTATTGTTAATGAGAAATTATTACAGGAAGCCGTCACTAAACTGAAAAAGCTTCCTTTCGAATATAAAGATCCAACTGACTCTATTACTGTAGAGCTAGTGTTAGATTCATATCGTCTAGGTTACTTCAAGCTGGATGATCTAACTAATGTGGGGTGTGATTTAGTTAGACATGGCAAATATCGTGGCCACCAGCAGCTAACTAACAACAGAGTTTATCAAAGCAGAGTAACAAGAAATCGCTACAATTTAACTACAGCATAGCGACGAGTATGCAGCAGATGTCACTACGGTTGGATAATACAGGTTCGGATGAGAACCTTTCTTCTCACCGAATTTACTAACTAAATTAATCGAAAGTTTTCGATTAATTTAGTGCAGAAAAAACTTATAGGCAAAAAAAGCCCCTGAACAAGCAGAGGCTTTTTTATTTCGATTGGCGGAAGAGGTGGGATTTGAACCCACGAAGGGCGTAAACCCTTGCCAGTTTTCAAGACTGGTGCTTTCAACCGCTCAGCCACCCTTCCAAGTTCTCAGCTCACTGAGAAGCGCGTATATTACGTGAATTCTCCAAGTATTCAATGACCTCAGCAAAAATAAATTCTTTGAATAATTATTGCATCTGCTCGTCTTTAATACGTCTGTCTTGCAAGCTCTTTACTGACACTAGTTGTCACAACTACAACTGTCACAAGTGCTTTCGTAACATATTGATTATATAAATTAATCACCGTATACTTAATTCAAATAACTGCCATTATGACAGCTTAGGAACGACTCATGACATACACAGATCACATCCCAATAAACTTACAAAGCATCATCAATGTTGCAGACAATGGATTTGTTCTCATTGATAAAAATTACAATATCGTGGCAGCAAACGATGCTTACTGTAAAACCTATGGCGTAGACAGTGATGAGATCAAAGGCCACAAATGTCATCAGATATCTCACCACTCTGACGTTCCCTGTCATTTAAATGGTGAAGACTGCCCGCATAAAAAAGTGTTCGAAACCCAGACCCCACATCAGGTACTACATGTCCACTATGACCACAAAAATGAAGAAGAACATGTGCGCATAAAAGGCTCACCTGTTTATGGTACAGATGGTGAACTGTATCTAGGCGAAGCTATATTTCCTATTGCCAAATCAGATGACATGGGTTGTGACAAGCAGCGCATGCTTGGCACCTCACCTATATTTATTGCCTGTATAGAAGAAATGGCCGGCGCTGCAACTTCGGATGTTGCCATCCTGTTGAATGGCGAAAGCGGCGTAGGTAAAGAACTTGCTGCAAAGTTTATCCATAATAAATCTAAACGCAGAGCCCAGCCGTTTGTATCTATAGACTGCGCTTCAATCTCAGAAGGAATTTTTGAGAGCGAGCTATTTGGCCATGAACGAGGCGCTTTTACTGGCTGCGTAGGCCGTCGCAATGGCTTGATTGAGTCTGCTGAAAACGGCACTTTATTCATGGACGAAATTGGCGAGGTGCCCCTTGCGTTGCAGGGGCGTTTATTACGCGCCCTGGAAACAGGCAACTACCGACGTCTGGGTGGCAGGGAAGATCTTCATGTTGATGTACGCATCATCTGCGCTACCCATAACAACTTACGAAAAATGGTTGAACAAGGTACATTCAGAGCTGACCTGTATTATCGGATAGCCGGCATTTCCATCACCATTCCACCACTCCGAGAGCGTCGATCTGATATAACCCCATTGGTTAAAGCCATGCTTGAAAAGATGAAAGCCACTAATGGTTCTGCCGCTCAAATTACTGATGAAGCACTCGATTTACTGCAAAATTACGATTATCCCGGTAACATCCGCGAACTTCGTAACATATTACAAAAATCCATCATCGTCTCAACGAATGGTCCGATCACCGCTGAACTGTTACAGCTGAATAACTTATCCAATATTTACGTCAACCCGCTGGCTGACAGGCGTAGACAATCACGTGCATCCAAGGCCATTAACCCGAGCACTAATCGCTCTTTAACCGATGTTGAAGCCTCTCATATTGAATCACTACTGCATCAACATAACGGCCACCGTGCAAGAGTTGCCGATGAATTGCGCATCAGTGAGCGGACTCTTTATCGAAAGCTTAAACAGTACAACCTGCAGGACGTAGGTAAAAACCGCTAGAAATTAATCACAAATAAAGTAGGGCTTTAAGTCGTTCTCATCGATATCGGTATGCGCTACTTGAGATAATAAAATTTGACCTTATACTAGGTTTTAACAGTGAAATTATATGACTGGAATATTTGCAACCTTTTGCAAATATTCCAGTCATAATATGCCACGATAACGAGAAAAAAGGCTTATAAATAGATCAAATGAGTATTAATCCTAGAGCAAAATAATGCTAAGCTTGTTTTCATCCATTATATAAATTGATAAATATTAAAGGTAACTTATGCAAACACTATCAACCGCTCGTTCAGAATCACAGATACTGGCGACCAATAAAGTTTTAAAGAATACCTACGCTCTGCTTGCGTTAACCCTGCTGTTTAGCGCAGCGACGGCAGGCATTTCAATGGCGATGAATTTACCCTACTTTGGCCTGATGACAATAGTGGGTTACATGGCACTGCTATTTTTAACCTCTAAATTCCGCGACAGCAGTCTGGGCATTTTATTTGTATTCATGCTTACTGGCTTCATGGGATTAACCATTGGCCCGATATTAAATGCTTATCTTGCAACCACCAACGGCGCTCAACTGGTGATGACTGCATTGGGTGGCACCGGTGCAATATTCCTTGCCCTGTCAGGATATGTTCTGACCAGCCGTAAAGATTTCAGCTTCATGGGCGGCTTCATGATGGTTGGTATTCTGGTAGCATTCCTTGCCGGTCTGGGTGCATTTATATTTCAGATGCCAATGCTATCCCTTGCCGTTTCAGCGATGTTTATACTATTGATGTCTGGCATGATCCTCTACCAGACCAGTGAGATCATACATGGCGGTGAAACAAACTATATTATGGCAACCGTTTCATTGTATATCAGCATTTACAATCTGTTCCTGAGCCTGCTGCACATCCTGGGTGCCTTCTCTGGTGATGATTAATATCCTCCGCTAAACTAGAAAAATAAAAAGCCTCGATTCTCGAGGCTTTTTTATTTTCTGTTTATTCAACAGTAACTACCTTCTTAAATACTTACTTTTATAATTACTGTTAGAGGTTGCGAGTCTCGCCTCGCAACTCATAAGAGAAAGACTATATCCAGGCGTTTCAAATCAGAATAATAATTATCAACTACAATATTTCAGCACAAATATTCCAACCATTTTCCTTTACAGCGTATTTTTTACAAATCCAAAATCCCACAACTGCGATCAGTTCATCTTTATAATATACCAGTGGAATAACATCCCTCTCCCATGGTGGAACATTAGCCTGCTGCAATAATTTTTTTAAACTCTGAGAATGTTGGCGTCCAGCAGGATGAAAAATTTCACCACCTTGCCGGAAACATATCTTCAATGACTGATTGAGTAAACTTTGTTTTAATCCTTCGCCAGCTGTATTAATCGCTGTGAGTTTAATGTTTAAAAAAGTAAGCGTGAGTGGCATCGTTGCGTTCCAGTCCACTGCTTTTGTTAACACATCCTGTAATTTATGGTTTACAGCCTGTTTCAAAAGATAAAGATTATCCTGATACCTTCTAAACTCAAAAGCAGAAAACGCGATGACAGGATTTGCATCAGCCTGCGAGTTAATCAGCGCCTTCTCCATTTCTTCAAGCAACTTTCTCCTTGGTGAGAGTTCGATCGTCTGCATGATCCAAAAACGCAACATATTTAGTAGTCGCGCAGAAGTCAGATCTTTCAATACTGAAATAGATAGTACTGAAACCGCCTCATAAATATGCGTTTGTGTCTGACACGCTACTGTCTGCATCGCGTCAGCCAGATCAATAGCCGCCATGTCTTCCAGTACTCGAAGATTATTTGACTGCAGATTAGCGACCATGGATAACTGGCCCGTAATTTCTGGCCAACGAGTTTCCAACAGAGGGATAAGTTCTTTTCTTATAAAATTCCTGTCAAACTGAAGATCTTCATTACTGGGGTCTTCTATCCAGTGCAGATCACTCGCTTGAGCAAACGCTTCGATCTCTGCTCTGGAAAAAGTCAATAGAGGGCGGATATGAACGAAACCAGCAAATTTCCTGTTTGCCGGCATCGCTGCGAGACCAGCCGTACTTGCCGTTCTAAAAAGCTGTAACAACAATGTTTCAGCCTGGTCATTTAAATGTTGCGCTGTTATCAGGCAGTCATGGTTAGACAAGTTATCCTGTAAAGCCTCATAGCGCGCGTTACGAGCAGCTTCTTCAGGACTCTGTCCTTGCCCTGGCTGAGCATCGACATAAATAACATCTAGATGGACATTTAAGACATTACATATATCCTGGCAGTGTTTCACCCAGTCATCAGCAATATATTGCAGGCCATGATGTACATGTACCGCACGTACCGGCAGGTTTAGTTGTTGGCAACAGTACAATAAAACATGCGAGTCAAGGCCGCCGCTGTAGGCGACCACATAACTTGCATCTTCAGGAAGTGAGTGTAACGATTCCACAGATTTCTGGAACCGTTTAACAAAGGACATGACTACAGTACTAACAAAAACGCCTTAGGCTGTAGATTCTTCGAGGAACTCGCCGTAAGAAGTCAAACGTTTGTAACGCTCCTCAAGCAGCTGCTCCAGACCCATCTTTTCAAATTTTTCCAGGCTGTCGATCAATGCCTGTTTAATATTTCTCGCAGTTTCATCAACATCACGGTGCGCACTACCCAGTGGCTCACGAATAATATGGTCGATCAAACCGACTTCTTTGAGTTTTTTAGCAGTAATGCCCATAGCCTCTGCGGCATCAGACGCCTTATCTGCGCTCTTCCATAAGATACTGGCACAACCTTCAGGTGAAATAACTGAATAGGTACTGTATTCCAGCATCATGACACGGTCGCCGACACCGATAGCCAGTGCGCCACCTGAACCACCTTCACCGATCACTGTGCAGACGATGGGGGTCTGTAGCTGAGCCATCTCAAACAGGTTTTTTGCAATAGCCTCAGATTGATTACGCTCTTCTGCACCGATACCGGGATACGCACCGGGTGTATCGATAAAAGTTATCACCGGAATACGAAAGCGCTCAGCCAGTTTCATCAGGCGTAATGCTTTTCGATAACCTTCCGGTCCGGGCATACCAAAATTGCGAAGAATATTTTCCTTGGTATCACGGCCTTTCTGGTGCCCGATGACCATCACAGGCATACCATCTAACCTTGCCAGTCCGCCTATCATCGCTGCATCATCTGCGAAAGCACGGTCGCCGTGCAGTTCATGGAAGTCGGTAAAAATACGATCCATATAATCCAGGGTATAAGGCCGCATCGGATGACGCGCTACTTTTGAGGTCTGCCAGGAATCGAGTTTGCCGAAGATGGTTTTCGTCAGCGAGCGTGACTTTTCTTCAAGTCTACTTATTTCATCGCCGATGTTGATCTCAGAGTCATCACCGACAAATCGGAGTTCTTCAATCTTAGCTTCGAGTTCAGCAATGGGTTGTTCAAAATCTAGATAATTGGGATTCATAACTTAAACCTGAGGTTCTATACTGACCAATGTAAGACGCTTATACAACACATCTACACACGGCCAAATCACTTTGTTTTTATTACAGTTTTATTAGAAATATTATGTCGTTAATAGTAGCATATTTCTGCACTTTATTGCTCACACAGATTAGATCAATTGAGAAAAAATCTCTGCCAGAACAACCGTGGCGTAACTGCCGGCGGGCAGACTAAAAGAAACCACAAAATCATCCTGCAGACGGCCAGCCTCAAGTTGCCCAGGGATAACGCGGCATGCTCGCCGGTGAGACTGTATTCTGGCAGCTATTAAACCATCTCGAAAGACTGGAAACTGGTCAATTACATGCGCTTCAAGCTCTGCTGCTTGCGATGTAACCATATCCTCACCCTCCCCCCATAAAGGCGCCGTCGGGTGAATCTCGTTAAGCTCAAGTCGTTGTTTGAGATCCTCAGTCTCATCATCTTTGAAACAGGCAGACCTGCCATCGAGCATAAATACATCACCCGGCAATCTCTTATCCCAGACATGTCGGTCGATACGCTCCGATAAAATACAATTGAATAACCATGAACGAGCCGCCGACAGATAAATACCGCGTTTGTGTTTTGCAATTTTAAACCTGGGTCTTGAGAAAAGTTTCGCTGCCTGGTCAAGATTATTATAATTTCTGCCAAAGCGTTGCGAGCCAAAGTAGTTCGCCACACCATGTTGCGCAATCAACAGACAACGTTGCTGCAATAATTCAAACATTGCATTACTTGTATCGCTTAAATCTCGTAGCCTTATCTTAAAAGTATTGCTTTTGAGCGCACCGCGTTGCAGCTTTCTATTATGTCGAAAACTCTGTAATACCTGTATTTTTTCAACACTATCATCGGCTGAAAAATTAGCTTCAAACTCAGCCCAGTCAGGAGTTGGTTTTCCAGGTAATTGCACACTAAACCATTGTGATGTTACCGCCTGGCGATCTTTTAAACCCGCATAAGCAACAGCCATTTTTTTTACACCACAATATTCTGCCAGCTGTTGCGCTACCCAGTCAGTATTACAAGCGCTTTTTTTTATGTATACCCAGCAATGTTCACCGTCACCGCTAAAGTCCACCGGGATATATTCATCTACGATAAAGTCATCAAGGTACTTTTTTAATCGTGCTGAAACATTTAATGGTTGATAAACTTTTGCAAAAGAATACTCTTTATCAATAAATAATTTATCCATGAACCATCTTTTAGTAACCTGATCTATGTGCTGATGAGAAAAAAAATAATCACTGTATTCTTCATCGGCTTTATATTTGTGTTTTTAAATGCCTGTAGCGAAGATGCCAAACTGCAGCCACTCCATGCCAATGCAAGCATACTCGCATTTGGCGATAGTTTAACGTATGGCACGGGTACAAGTCGTGATAATGCATATCCAGCTGTGCTCTCAGCAATAATCCAGCGTAAAGTAATTAATGCCGGCGTGCCGGGTGAAATTAGTGAAAAAGGGTTATCTCGTTTATCGGCACTGATCGAAAATCATCAGCCCGATCTCATCATAATCTGTCACGGAGCAAATGATATTCTACGTAAACTCAATATACATCAGACCAAGATCAATCTTCAGAAAATGATCGATCTGGCCAGGCAGAACAACAGCCAGGTGGTTTTAGTAGCGGTCCCGGAGTTCAGCCTCTTCTTAAATCCATCGCCCATATACCAGGAATTAGCGGAGGAAAATCACCTTCCAATCGCTAACGATATCCTGGTAGATATATTAAGCAAAAACGCTTTAAAATCTGATCACATTCACCCTAATGCCGAAGGATATCAATTACTTGCCAGCAATATCAGCTTACTACTTACAAAATCAGGCGCTTTAGATACGGTCAAAGCAAACAACTAGACACCTAGACCCAGACAGTCGTCCAATTTATAAACTTATTGACATTTTTTGACGGTTCGTCATATTATTGCGACATGCAATACCCTGCACCCAAAATGATTGACTCAATGCGAGCGCCGACTCGCAAACAACGTGAATTAGCCGAGCGTGAAAAACTTATTCTTGATACAGCGCAAAACATTCTGCACCAGCACGGTTATAACCACCTGACCATGGATCGTATCGCTGAAACAGTGGAATACTCAAAGGGCACCATTTATAATCATTTTGCCAGCAAGGAAGATCTGGTCTGTTCTCTCTGCTGCCGCTGCATAACAAACCTTATTGAAGTTTTTGAACGAGCTTACCAGTTCGAGGGAAATCCTCGAGAGAGATACCTGGCCATCGGTGTTGGTTACTCCTTATATCACCAGTTACACCCGATGGATTCTCAAAATATTCAAACGGTGAAAAATAATGCCGTTCGAGAAAAAGTGAGTAAAGAAAAACTTGCAGAAATGGAATCGCTAGAACAAAAAATTACTAAAATTGCACACAGCATCGTGCAGGATGCAATAGACTGCGGAGACCTTGATATAGTACACCAGCCTCATGTCAGCTCCATTGTATTCGGCTGCTGGTCGATGCATTATGGTGCCTTACTGCTAGACCAGTCGGATATACCGTTACATGAAATGGGCTTCAGTCCGGTAGTCAATATGTTGTGGCAGAATACCAACGTCTATCTTGATGGCTATAATTGGCAACCTTTGAGCCCAACAACTGATTCTAAAAATCTATTTAAAAAAATCTCGTCAGCGCTATTTGACGATCTGTACAATTGTGATGATGAATAACCTGTCACTTCAAATAACCAGGAAATAACGAATAATAAACGGAGAGAAACTATGATCGAGTCATATACGCGTTGGATAATACGCTGGAAGTATCTTGTTGTACTCATCACACTTGCGCTGACGTTTGCTGCTGCTTCTGGTGGACGTTTTTTGGGGTTCAGCAATGACTACCGGATGTTTTTCGGGGAAGACAATCCGCAGTTACTTGCCTTTGAGAAAATGCAGGCCACCTTCAATAAAAATGACAATGTATTGTTTGTTGTCACGCCTAAATCAGGAAAGGTTTTCACTAAAGAGACCCTGACTGTCATCAAAGACATCACCAAAGAAGCCTGGCAGACACCCTACTCGACACGCGTCGACTCGATCACCAATCATCAGCATACTACTGCTGAAGAAGATGACCTGATAGTTGATGACCTGGTTGTTGATCCGGATAGCTTGAGTGATAACGACCTGTTAAAGATTCAATCCATCGCCATCAATGAGCCAATGTTGGTGCATAGGCTGGTATCACCCGACAGTAAATTTGTCGGCGTAAACGTCACCGTACAACTGCCCGGTAAGGCGCTGGATGAAGTCCCAAAAACAGTCGCATTTGCACGTGAACTAAAACAGAAAATGCTGGCTAAATATCCTGAGGTTGAAATACGCCTGGTCGGCATGGCAGTGATGAACAATGCATTTCCTGAAGCCAGTCAGGATGATGTCGCCAACCTCTATCCGCTTGCACTTGGTTTTATCGTTCTCACCTTATTTATCCTGTTACGCGGCCTGAGCGGAACCATTGCAACTTTCATCATGATCATCATGTCCATTATGACAGCGATGGGACTGGCTGGCTGGTCAGGCATATTACTGTCACCTCCGGTGATGTCAGCACCTATCATGATATTGACCATGGCGGTTGCAGATGCCGTCCATCTACTGGTGACCATGCGCCATGAACTCGCTATCGGCATGGATAAAAATAAAGCCATGATCGAAAGTATGCGGATCAACTTCCGTCCGATATTTGTCACTACGCTTAACCACTATGCTCGGTTTTTTAAGTCTTAATTTCAGTGATGCACCACCGTTTCACGATTTAGGTAATATTGCGTCCAGTCGGTGTTGCCGCAGCATTCATCTTCTCGATCACCTTCCTGCCCGCTATCGTCAGCATATTACCCGCCACCGGAAAACGTGAAGTTGCCGGAAAACAGATGATGACGAAATTTGGTGAGTTTGTAATTGCCAAACAAAAACCGCTTTTAATTGGTAACACATTAATAATTATCGGTCTTGCGGCAATGGTTCCACTGAATGAATTAAACGATCAATTTGTAAAGTATTTTGATGAGAGCATAGAATTTCGCCGCGACTCGGATTACGCCGCAGAAAACCTGACCGGTGTGTACTATATCGACTATGCCCTAGGCACAGGCGAGTCCGGCGGCATCAGTGAACCTGAGTATCTTGCCAATGTAGCCAAATTCTCACAATACCTGCGTGCACAGCCTGAAGTGATGCATGTGCAAACTATCTCTGATACCTTCAAACGCTTAAACAAGAATATGCACGGTGATGACCCGGCCTGGCAGCGTCTGCCGGAAGAACGTAATCTTGCTGCGCAATATTTATTGCTCTACGAGATGTCACTGCCATATGGTCTGGACTTGAATAATCAGATCGATGTCGACAAGTCTGCAACAAAAATTGCTGTCACCTTAAAAACATTGACATCAAACGAAGTTATCGCTTTCGATGATGCTGCCATACAATGGTTAAAAGAAAACACACCTTCTATACAACCCTATAACGGCAGCCCTACGATCATGTTTGCACATTTAGGCAAACGTAACATCAACAGCATGCTCACCGGTACCACGATTGCTCTTATCCTGATATCAGCCGTATTAATATTTTTCCTGGGATCGCTCAAATACGGCATCATCAGTTTATTGCCCAACCTGACACCAGCGCTTGCTGCCTTTGGTATCTGGGGTATCACGGTCGGCCAGGTCGGCATCGGTCTCTCTATCGTTACCGGAATGACATTGGGTATCATCGTTGACGACACCGTACATTTTCTAAGCAAGTATCTACGTGCACGTCGCGAGAAAGGCTTAAATGCAGAAGATGCTGTACGTTATGCTTTCAACAATGTCGGACTGGCTTTACTGGTCACATCAGTAGTCCTTGTCGTCGGCTTTATGATCATGGCGCAATCGCATTTTTATTTAAATTCAAGCATGGGATTATTAACCAGCGCTGTCATTATGATCGCGCTATTAATTGACCTGACATTATTACCCGCACTACTGATGAAATTTTCCAGTAGTACAAAAGGAGAAAAAGTATGAATCACATAAAAAATATATTATTGATTACCACACTGCTATTAACACCTGTGGTTGCAAATGCAGAAACCGCAGAAGAGAAAGGTCTTGCTATCGCTGTTGAGGCAGATAAAAGAGATACCGGTTTCGAAGACTTCACTGCTAACATGGTCATGGAGCTTCGCAACAAACAAGGTGACGTCAGTACGCGCACCATCCGTTTAAAAACACTGGAAGTTGCCGGTGACGGTGACAAGTCAATGTCAATATTTGATAAACCGGCCGATGTAAAAGGCACCGCTTTTCTCACCTTTTCACATGCTATCAAACCTGACGAGCAATGGTTATACCTGCCTGCCTTAAAACGTGTCAAACGTATTAATTCAAAAAATAAATCCGGTCCATTCATGGGCAGTGAGTTCGCCTATGAAGATCTGGCTTCGCAAGAGATTGAAAAATACACATATAAATACCTCCGTGATGAACAGCTCAACGGTGTCGATTATTTTGTCATGGAACGCTACCCGGCATATGAACATTCTGGTTATACCCGACAGCTTGCATGGGTCAACAAGGATAAATATGTTGCCGAAAAAATCGAATTTTATGACCGGAAAAATGACCTGTTAAAAACCCTGGTGAACACCGGTTACCAGCAATACCTGGAACAATACTGGCGCCCCAATGAAATGCTGATGGAGAATCATCAGACTGGAAAAAGCACGCTGTTAACCTGGCAAGATTATAAATTTAAGAACGGATTAGAAGATAAGGATTTCAGTCGTAACAGTCTTAAACGAGCTCGCTAACTCGTAGTAAACAATGGATAAAGAAAAACCGTCATTGCGAGCAAAACCTGGCAATCTCTTTTATGTGTTTCCGCAGTGCAAAGGGTTAGCTTCGTACCTCGCAATGTCGTCAGCTATCTTCCTGTTTAACAGCAGTGCTTACAGTGCTGAATTCTCTGGTTATGTCGGTGGACAAGGGAAACTCTTTTTTGAAGATCCTCTAAGCCCCGTGCAGCATAACAGCTACCTGTCTGCCGTAGCTGAACCTGAATTTTTCCATGACTGGGATGACGGTACGCAGAACCTCGAAGTTAAACTTTTTTATCGTGTCGATCAGTATGATGATCAGCGCACACACGGCGATATTCGAGAACTCTCCTGGACCGGTGTTTTTGATAACTGGGAAATCCGTGCCGGCATCAGTAAAGTATTCTGGGGTGTGGCTGAAACGCAGCACCTGGTCGATATCGTTAACCAGACTGACCTGGTCGAAAATATAGACGGGGAAGATAAGCTGGGACAGCCCATGCTCAGAGCCAGTACCGAACATGAATGGGGCACCGTGGATCTTTTTGTCTTACCCGGTTTTCGTGAACGGACTTTTGCTGGTCCTGAGGGCCGCCCTCGTCCCAACATCATCATCGATACCGAGCAGGATGCCATTTATGATTTCAGTGACGGCAAAGACCATATTGACCTTGCTGCACGCTACTCACACTATATCGGTGAGTTCGAGTTTGGTCTGTCGTTTTTTAGAGGCACAGGTCGCCAGCCAACTGACTTCACTCCTGTCGCAGTAAGTCCTGTCGGTGAACCCATCGTGGTACCTGTCTATTCATTGATCAACCAGGTCGGTTTAGATGGCCAGGCATTTTTCGGCGACTGGACATGGAAACTGGAAGCCATCAATACCGAAGCACGCAGCGGCGCTAAAAAAGGTATTAACAGTTTTCAATCGGTTGCGGGATTTGAATACACGCTGGTTGGTATTACTGACGGAGGCATGGACCTGGGATTTGTCGTGGAATATCACTACAGTGATCAACGCATCTACGAGAACACGATCTTTGACAACGACCTGGCCACTGCGCTGCGTTTTGTATTGAACGATGCACAATCAACAGAGATCCTCGCTGGCTTAACGACCGATGCAGACACACAGACTTTCGGCAGCTTCATCGAAGCCACTCGTCGCCTGGGCGAGAGCTGGACCTTAGACGCGCAGGTCAGAACCTTCCACGGTACGGAGCAGGGCCGCCCATTGTACAGTTTCAGATTTGATAACTTTGCTCAGATCGATCTGAACTATCATTTCTAGATAACTCAGAATAGCCTGCATGTTTCAATTCAATGTTCCAAACCAGAAATCCAGGCTTTTCTCAAGAAACTCATCAAAACGCATATAGTGCGAACCATCACAGGAAAAATTAAGCCCCACCATTCCGTTGATGACATTCAACGATCCTGCACGCAGATAAACATTCTCATCGGCAAAACGTAAACTGCGAAAAAGCTCAAAAACCGAGATAACCTTGTCTGCCGGGACGATAGCTTTTTCATGATATTCACGTCGCGGATAGGCTAAACAGATGTCCGGGTCGATGATCTCATCAAAGTTTAATATCCTGTAATTGAATGGGTCATCGACTAACCATATAGTGGTACGACTGCTGGAAAAATGAAATTTCCCATGAAACACACCGTGTTCGGTCATCAGCTCATTCATAATGGGTATGACTTCATCCAGATGTTTGTCCATCAAACTTTCCGCACGCTGTTGATGAAATACCACGCTGCGAATTGAAGGATCACCCTTTATCTGCCGCCAGTTGTCTGGCTCCTGATAGGTTTCCTTGATACCCGGCAACTCCCTGAGATCAAAATCTGCACCGAGAAAACCGACACGTTCACCTTTATCATCGCGCACGACCTGGATCGCGGTAAATGATGGTCGCCTTTTATTCCGACTGATATAGGCTTCAGATAATTTAAAATCCGTGGTACCGATGATGCCCTGCATATAAGGCCGATCTATTCGATTACGCCCGAAGTGTGCAGCATCTTTACCACTCTGCGTTACATTATCGGTTAGTTGCACACCGTCAGTATTCAGTACATAAAGATGTTTACAATATGAAAGTTTTGGCAAGGTGTTAAACAGCAATAGCTCCAATGCTTCACGATTATTTAACTGTTGCGCACACTCTATGGCCAGATCATACATTTTAGTACTTAACATCGCCGTCAGCTTTTCACGCTGCAGACGAATGGTTTTTTTAAGATTACTGCTCATACACCACTACCTTTGACCACAATATAAAATAAATAACGATTTCATTTAACCGATCATTGCCAGTTGTTTTATGCGTTCGATATCATCACGTATTCTGGCAGCTTCTTCGAATTCCAGATCACGTGAATGTTGATACATCTGTTTCTCAAGTTGCTCTAATGTTTTCGAAAACTGTTTTGGCGTCATCGCCTGGTAAGCAGCTTTTTCTTCTGCAACTTTTTGTAACTCGACGGTTTTTCTCGAATGCTTATCACCATAACCAGCTTCTAATACATCACGCACACCCTTGATAATACCCCTGGGGGTTATGCCATGCTTTTTGTTATAGGCTATCTGAATCTCTCGGCGCTGCTCGGTGACATCGATGGCTTTTTGCATGGAGCCGGTAATCCTGTCGGCATATAAAATCGCTTTACCATTAACATTACGCGCGGCACGACCGATACTCTGTATCATCGAACGTTCTGACCGCAGAAAGCCTTCTTTATCAGCATCGAGTATAGCGATCAACGAAACCTCCGGCATATCCAGACCTTCACGCAGCAGGTTGATACCTACCAGCACATCAAATTCACCAAGTCGCAGATCACGGATAATTTCGACACGCTCGACGGTATCGATATCAGAATGTAGATAACGCACCCTTACATCATGTTCACTTAAATATTCTGTTAAGTCTTCAGACATACGTTTGGTTAAGGTAAGGATTAATACCCGTTCATTCAATGGTACACGTTTGTTTATTTCTGACAGAACATCATCGACCTGTGTTCCCACCGGGCGTACTTCTATCAGCGGATCGAGCAGACCGGTTGGCCGTACCACCTGTCTCGCTAGTGCATCAGCATGTTCATCCTCGTAAGGCCCGGGTGTTGCAGAAACAAATAGCGTCTGTGGTGACATCTTCTCAAATTCATCAAAACGCAGTGGCCGATTATCCAGTGCAGAAGGCAGTCGGAAACCAAAGTTCACCAGGTTTTCTTTGCGTGAACGGTCACCTTTATACATGGCACCGATCTGTGGTATCGAAACATGGCTCTCATCAATGATCAATAGCGCTTCTTTTGGCAGGTAATCAAACAGACAGGGAGGTGGATCTCCTGGATTTCGATTCGATAGATAACGCGAGTAATTTTCGATACCGCTGCAATAACCCAGTTCACGCATCATCTCGATATCAAACTGGGTGCGCTGTTCCAGACGTTGCGCTTCGACCAGTTTGTTATTTTCACGTAATTCTTCTAAACGCTCACGCAGTTCGACTTTTATGTGCTCGATTGCCCCCAGAATGACTTCTCGGGGAGTAGCGTAATGTGTTTTTGGATAAACCGTAATACGGGCAACTTTTTTAATAACCTCTCCGGTTAGTGGATCAAAAATACTGATATTTTCGATCTCATCATCAAACAGCTCAACACGGATGGCTTCACGTTCAGAGTCCGCCGGATGGATATCGATTACCTCGCCTCGTACTCGATAAGTACCACGGCGTAACTCGATATCATTGCGTAAGTACTGCAATTCAGCCAGCCGTCTTAAAATATTGCGCTGATCGATGACATCACCACGCACCAGGTGCAATATCATCGAAAAATACGATTCTGGGTCACCCAGACCATAGATTGCGGAGACCGTCGCCACGATAATAGTGTCTGGCCGCTCCATCAAAGCTTTGGTTGCCGACAGTCGCATCTGTTCGATATGCTCATTAACCGATGCATCTTTTTCGATGAAGGTATCACTGGCCGGCACATAGGCTTCTGGCTGATAGTAGTCATAATAGGAAACGAAATATTCCACCGCATTATTGGGGAAAAACTCCTTCATCTCACCATAGAGCTGCGCAGCCAGTGTTTTGTTAGGCGCCATGATAATAGTCGGCCTTTGCAGATGGTTGATGACATTAGCCACAGTAAAGGTTTTACCTGAACCGGTGACTCCTAATAGCGTCTGCCTGGCTAAACCATTTTCAAAACCATCAATCAGGGTCTTAATTGCTTCCGGTTGATCACCTGTCGGCTGATATTCGGTGGTTAGGTCAAATTTTTTCAACATAATCATTCTGGACTACTACATTCCACACTAAAAATAAATTAAACTCAGTCGATAAACATATACATACAATTAATGGCTAAATTCTTCACGGACACTACATTGAAAATATCGCTTTCAAATCGTATACAAAGAGTCAAACCTTCACCTACCCTGGCCGTCACTGCTTTAGCCAATCAACTTCGCGCCGAAGGTCGAGATGTCATTGGGCTGGCTGCTGGTGAACCTGATTTTGATACCCCTGAATACATCAAACAGGCCGCTATCGACGCAATTAATAAGGGTTACACTAAATATACTGCGGTTGACGGTACTGCAGGTCTTAAACAGGCCATTATAAACAAGTTCAAACGGGAAAATGGCTTTGATTTTGCCGCTGACCAGGTACTGGTTTCCGTCGGTGGTAAACAGGCATTTTACAACCTGTGCATGACCTTATTAAACGAAGGCGATGAGGTTATCATTCCAGCCCCTTACTGGGTGTCTTACCCCGATATCGTCAAACTGGCCGATGCCACCCCGGTTATTGTCGAAGGTAACATCTCACAGTCATTTCAAAATCACCCCCGCACAACTACAGCAGGCGATTACTGACAAAACCAAAATGTTTATCATCAATAGCCCGTCCAACCCTTCCGGCAAGGCCTACAGCAGAGCTGAACTCAAGGCCCTTGGTGATGTACTGGTAAAACACCCCAATATCCTGGTCATGACCGATGATATCTATGAACACATCGTCTGGACAGATGAAGGTTTTGTAAACATTCTAAATGCATGTCCCGAACTGACCGATCAGACCGTCGTCATCAACGGTGTCTCTAAAGCCTATTCCATGACCGGTTGGCGTATTGGTTATAGTGGTGGCCCTGTCGAGATTATCAAGGGCATGAAGAAAATACAGTCACAGAGTACGTCGAATCCGACGTCGATTGCCCAATATGCCGCCCAGGCGGCACTTGAAGGCGACCAGAGCTTTCTTAAGGAGATGTGTGATATCTTCAAACAGCGTCATGATTATGTCTACCAGGCACTCGATGCAATGGATGGTGTTGAATGTCCGCCAAGTGATGGTACCTTTTACAGCTTCCCCTCTTTCCATGCGGTCATCGAGCGCATGGACGGTATCGAAGATGATGTGCAACTGGCACAGTTATTACTCGAAAAAGCAGAAGTTGCATTAGTACCAGGTTCAGCATTCGGTTTATCCGGTCATTTACGGCTGTCTTTTGCTACCGATATGGACAGTCTTAAAAAAGCACTGACCAGAATCAAGCAAACAATTGAATAATCATCTATTTTTAGCTTAGTAAGGGCTATTTAGTATTGACCGATGCAACTCAAATCGGTAGCATACCGCCTTCCAATTAGGACGCACGTCCTGGTAGTTATTCCTCGATAGCTCAGTTGGTAGAGCAACGGACTGTTAATCCGTTTGTCGCTGGTTCGAGCCCAGCTCGAGGAGCCAATTAAATCAAAGGCCTGCATTTATGCAGGCCTTTTTTTGTCTGCAGACTTCCAAACACTTCAGAACAAACCAATGGCTACAGTAAAGTCATCAGATGGCCAAGTAAATATCATAAAAAATCAATGGATTACCGGTATAAATTAAAATCCCTCGATTAACAGCATCATCATATATATTTTCTATACTCTAATTAAGAGTATCTGATGCAGCCAGTATGACACATTGATGCTACACGAGATTACAAACAGTTAATGGCTAAAGCCACACAGCTATGATTGGATATAAATTGACGCAGGCCACTTTCATCGTCATTGAGTTCTGATTTAGTGAATAATGAGGAGATAACAAATGATAATCAGCCGTAGATCAGGACTACTAAATAAAGTCGGCAACATGAACTTAATTACCAAAGTAGCTAGTCTGGTAGTCGTGATGCTTACTATTTCAATTCTTCTCGTCTCATTTGGCCTCTACAGCATGAAAAAAACAGGTGACGACCTGCGAGATATTTCACAGACAGATATTCCTTTGCTTGGCAGCATTACAAACATCACCCTCATTCAGCTAAAACAATCCATATGGTTTGAACGCAGTCTGATGGCCGCAGAAATAGATCAATGGATTGAATTTGAAAAATCTCAATCAGAGCTGGTAACACTTATAAACGAAGCGTTTGATCAATTTACCGTAGCGGATAAGCTGATTGCGAATCTATTAGAGAATAAAAAGGATAATCAGGAGATAGAAACAAAATTTCTGAAACTAAAGAAAGAGCTATACACCGCCCAGACGGATTACAAAGATTTCAGCGAGAGCATTACCGAGTTGCTGACCCTGATGTTCAACAAAACCATCACTCGACATGATGTCGATCTACCACTGATCAAACAGCAAGTTGAAAATATGAGCATCTCATTACAGAAGCTCACTCTCTACATAAACAGTTCGACGAATGCCACGACCAAAGCAGCTACCATGAGAGAAGCTTCAGCAACTGATACGATGATCTTCGCAACTATCGTCGCACTGATAATAGCGATAACACTGGCAGTCTGGATATTGCGTAGCATAGGCAAACAACTCGGCGGCGACCCTGCTGATCTCGTAGAGATCGCAGAATCGCTAGCCAATGGTGATCTGCAATTGACTCACAAACAATCAGCAACTGGGGTTTATGGCTCTATCAATGAGACGGTCAACAGGCTCAAGGAGATTATCAGCGGTATTAAGACTTCTGCAAACGACGTACATGTTACTGCGGAACAGGTATCACAGGGCAATATCAATCTGAGTCAGCGAACACAGGAACAGGCTTCGAGCCTGGAAGAAGTCGCTTCTAGCATGGAAGAGATGACAAGTACGATTAATCAAAATGCGCAAAATGCTGAGCTCACCAATGAGCTCGCACAAACAGCCACTGAACAGGCTAAAAATGGAACAAAAGTCGTCGAGAGTACCGTTGAAGCGATGCAGAAAATTGATCGCTCCAGCAAGAAAATTGCTGAGATTATCCATGTTATCGATGACATCGCATTTCAAACAAATCTGCTGGCGTTGAATGCTGCCGTTGAAGCGGCACGTGCTGGCGAACATGGCAGAGGTTTTGCCGTGGTAGCAACCGAGGTACGAAACCTGGCAGGTAAAAGCGCGACAGCAGCTACAGAAATCAAACACCTGATCTCGGACAGCCTGGAAAAAGTTAAAGAAGGCGTAAAACTAGTTGATGAATCTGGAACAACATTGGCGGAAATCGTAGCTTCTGTACAAAAAGCAAGCCTGATGGCGACTGAAATTGCCACTGCCAGCCACGAACAATCGGAAGGTATCGAACAGGTTAACAAGGCGTTGATGCAGATGGATGAGATGACCCAGCAGAATGCATCACTCGTAGAAGAAGCCGCTGCAGCCAGTGAGGCAATGGGCGCACAAGCACAGGAACTGAGTGATCTGGTCAGCTACTTCAATCTGGGTATCGAGGAGGTTCCGGTTACTGTTAATAAAATCCATCAACTCCCGATTGAGCCTGAAGTCCAACCTGGCTTAACAAATTTTACTGCTTCAAAAGCGAAAGCTTTTCCCGTTGAAGATGAGGAATGGAAAGAGTTTTAATCAGAGTCTGTAAGTACATAAAAATGCGTAGACGACAATGCTTAACAGTGTTGTAAATCTTCAGGTATTATGAGCAGCCGTCAATTTCCTGGCATTACGTCATGGAAATGACTAAAAAGGGACAAGTGTAAATCTCTGTGAACAGCAACGACTACAGATCAAGCATTTTAGAAATCTTTCCATTCACCATCTTCTTCCGTTTTTTGCTGCTGCCTGGGTAATGCAGCCTGAGTCGAAGCTCTCTCTATGTCAGGTGCTTGAATCACATCCTTTTCTACCTGATTTGTGACCGCGGCTAACGATTCATTAAGTTTAAAATATGATACCAGGGAACTGAGCTCTTCTGCCTGTGCACCCATTGCCTCACTGGCTGCAGCGGCTTCTTCAACGAGTGATGCATTCGATTGCGTCATCTCATCCATCTGTAAGAGTGCTTTATTAACCTGGCTTATACCTTCGGACTGTTCTCTGCTTGCGGCAGCAATCTCAGTAATTATATCGGCGACATTTTGTACGCAACCAGTTATCTCACTTAAGGCAACTGCGGTCTCATCGATAAGTTCAGAACCATCTTCAACTTTACTAACACTGTCTTCTATAAGTTCTTTTATTTCTTTTGCGGCCTTAGCACTACGCCCGGCTAACTCTCTAACCTCACTTGCTACGACAGCAAACCCCCGTCCTTGTTCTCCGGCACGTGCCGCTTCAACAGCAGCATTCAACGCCAGCAGATTTGTTTGAAATGCAATATTTTCGATAACCCTTATAATGTCAGCAATCTCTTTACTGGATTTTTCAATTTTCGCCATTGCACCAATCGTCGTGCTGACAACAACTAAACTATTTTTGGCGCTCTCATTAGCATCAACAGCTAGCTCTCTTGCTTTAGCTGCATTCTCTGCATTATGGTTTACCGTTTCAGTCATCTCCTCCATGGTAGATGCTATCTCTTCAAGGCTTGATGCCTGCTCCTGTGTTCGCTGACTCAGATTTACATTACCTTGAGATACCTGCTCTGCAGCTTCACTGACGCCATGCGCGCCTGATCGGATACTATTGATGACAACTGACAACCTGATTTTCATCATCCTCAGTGATTTTCGAAGATTTCCTACTTCATCACTGCCTAAAATATCATCATGAGTCACCAGGTCACCATCGGATATTTTATTTGCAATATCATTCGCAACTACCAGCGGAGCAACAATTTTCTTTTTGAATGCCCAGGCAATAACCGACAGTAACAAAATAGCCATAACTAACAACATCATGGTAAGCAGATTAGCCAGCTCTCTGGCACTGATGTTTTTTTCCATTAAGAAAGGAATGAGTTGATGCAGACAGATGATACAGATGGCAAGAGCAACAATCATGGGAACGAATAAACCAAAAACAAGACTTTTAGATCGAGCTATTTTTTTAAATGAACCTGCAAGCATAACAATACACCCTTTTAATTCAGAATGTGCTCATTACATCATTGCATTCCTGTAAATCCTTTTACAAACACATCAGGAAGATTATTTTTATTAACTACGTGTATAGCACAAATAGTGATTTTGTATGCAGAATATCTGTTTTGATACCGTTAGCGAGCAATCACGAAAGCGTTTTAATCTTGTCAATTTAGATCAGATGGTCAAAATCGTCGTGTTGATAGATGCATGTTAAATTTGAATAACATGATCTTCACAGAGTGGCCCAGGCATTACCCTCTATCTTTCATGTAGTCGATGTACTTAGTCATTTTTGAAACTAATTCAGATTCGTACTGTTTTGGTATCGCTTCATAGTCACCATTGATAGCAGACTTTAGTGCAAACCATAAACCTATTTTTTTCCCACGCGACTTGAATTCACCGAATATATTTTCACCAAATTTACTGATATTTTTTCGGTTGACTTACAACATCTGGACTACCATCGCAACCGGATTGTAAATTTGCATCGGCATGAAGACAAATTTCACTAAACGTAACATCTTTATCATGACGTTTAGAATCTTCGAAACCATGACAAATATTGACATCGAGTTTTTCACCGCCAAACTCAAACTCAATCTCATTCAGATTAGTCATCAGACGTTTGACCACTGCCCCGGTGTCATCGCCAATAAGGCTATACAATACAGCGAGTTTATTTATTCCTAAACGAGTTGTAATATCTTCATCTCGGATAGTCTCATTAATTCTTTTTGCGACCGTTAAAATAATCGCCATGGCATTTTTTTTGCCTACAGCCTCCTCAACTTCACTGTAATTACCTAGCTCGATATATACGACTGTAATACTCGTGTTATTTTCTCTGGAGAATTCCAGCGCCTGACAACCGACACTATGAAAAGAACTTGCACTGGACAGGATATCCCGTTCCTCAAGTACAAGGTCTGATACTCTTTTACGATGGGAGTTTTTAGGATTTACATATGCTCTTGCTCTTGATGCAAGATCCAGCGTATCAAATGGTTTACCGATAAAATCAGTAGCACCAATATCAAACACAGCCTGCTTACCCGCTTCCGTATCTGATTTACCGGTAATCATAACAACGGGTAATTTCGCTAATCGTACATCTTCTGAATTTCGGATATTCAGCAACAATTCGAGGCCATTCATCATCGGCATCTGCATGTCAGAGAATACCAGCGTGATCGATTTATTTTTTTGCAGAATCTCCCAGGCTTCAAGTCCATTTGATGCAGTTAAGACAACATATTTGTCTTCGAGCATTTTTGATGCTACTGCTAGAACTGTCGCCGAGTCATCAACGATAAGAATACCATCAACAGGTCTTTCAGAAGAATCGTCGGGCTTTATTTTGACTTGTAACTGCGACTCTAACAAAATACTATCTCCGACATTCTATGGGTTTATTCAGGTAGAGAATCTTTTATTTGAGCCAGGTACACTACCCGACGAGCTGGCATAACACTAAGTCCCAATATTAGATTGAAGAAACACAAACGATATTGATCGCTCATAGCCTCACTAAAATTGAATACAAAGAGGATGGCAGCACTGAATGCTGCAATGGGTGTGGCCTTTTTAAAGTGATAGTTCATTTACGCGAATCTTTAGCACGCTTGATTAATTACCCTTAAATATAGCTCACTAATGAAAGATAGCCAATCAAATCAATTAATAATAAAGCGCTACACTCAGCAGAGCTATTATATTCAGATTAGCAGTAATTAGCTTGGGAACGACTTAGGAAGGAACGATCTGTTTAACAATATTTACTACATTTACAGGTTGGATTGGCTTATTTATCCATGCGTCAATTGATATAGACTCACCTTCTTCCAGTCTCGCCTGCTCAGATTCAGTTGTTAACATACAGATAGGTGTAAAGACGTGCTCTGGCAATTTTCTTATTTCCCAGATAAACGTTATGCCATCCATATTAGGCATATTCAGGTCTGTAATGACAATATCAACATGTTTGCCAGATTTGAGTACCGATAAACCTTCATTACCATCAGAAGCAGTTAATACATCATATCCAGCTATACCCAAAACATTTCGCATCAGCGAAAGTATGGATTTAGAATCGTCAACTACAAGCGCTGTCTTTGACATAATTACATCTCTTAAAGGAAATTCTCATAGGTAAAAGAGTAGCATCCCATCTATAAAGGCGCAATGATATCTTCATTTTGATTGTAAGCAAACACATAATTATATTTGAAATATCCATTTATAGTGACTTGATTACTCAATCATTAGTGTTCGCGATCTTCGCAACCCAGGTCAAGGGTCTTAGCTTTAGCCCAATATCACTTTTCTTACTAATCAAAAACAAATAAATCAATTCTGCCAATTTATGCTATATAAACAATATATATTATTGACTGTACATATTGAATAAATGCTCACAGATAGTAATTGTATAAACGGCTCAAAATTAAAGGCGCTGACATGAGAGAAATTGATAATTCTTATATACAAGAGCAGGAACATGGAACAGACCAATATCTGACTTTCATACTCGGAGATGAAGAGTATGGCGTTAATATTCTAAAGGTACAGGAAATAAGAGGCTGGGATTCAGCAACTGCTATCCCCAATACTCCTGATTATGTGCTTGGCGTAGTCAACCTGCGAGGCGTGGTCGTACCGATTGTAGATTTACGGCAACGTTTTTCTTTAGCCAATGCTGACTTTGGCCCTACGACCGTGGTCGTCATCGTCAAAGCGTCACATGCAGGCAATGAACGCACGGTTGGCATGGTTGTAGATGCAATTTCTGACGTTTATAACGTGAGCCCGGATGATATAAGCGAAGCTCCCGACCTGGGTAGTGTAGTAACAACAGAGTTCATCACTGGACTCACTACCGTTGATGACAAAATGGTGATCCTGCTGGATGTCGACCTATTGATCAACAGTGGTGTCTTACAGATAGATACAGAAGAAATCCCCTCTCTATAAACCAAAGGGTTAATTATTCTCTCCGCAAAAGTACTTTTCAGAGATTAACGCCAGAATCAATTAATCCGCTTGATAACTCGAAATCAGGCTGAAAAGCCTTAAATATACCTGCTTTACCATTAACACCCGTTTCAACCATTGTCACTTTGGGCTTATATACAGAAATGCTTAAATAGCCATATTAATCTCTCCGCTTATATCAGTATCCACACAGTATATTTTAACCGCTCTATAGCCATATCGTCATCAACGACTATAATAATTCGTAAGACAGGAGAACAAGATGATAGACATACTATTAGTAGATGATTCCGTTTCTATGCGAGAGATGGTTTCATTTACACTTAAACAAGCCGGTCACAACGTGACGGAAGCCGAAGACGGCGTACAGGCGCTTGAGATAGCACAAAACAATACTTTCAATCTTGTTATCACAGATATAAATATGCCTAATATGGATGGCATTACCCTCACCGCCAAATTGAGAGAACTGGAATCATTCACATTCACCCCTATTTTAATTCTGACTACAGAAACCAGCGAACCGCGAAAAAATGAGGCTAAAAAAGCTGGCGCAACAGGTTGGATAGAAAAACCATTCGACCCGGACCACTTGCTGTCTACAATAAACAAAGTGATGTAAAAGTGTTTAGCATAACCGCTCTAATCCATTAAAAGAATCTACGGCACATGGAAATAGATATAGACATGTCCCAGTTTCACGATATCTTCTTTGAAGAGGCTATCGAGGGCATTGAGATTATGGAAAAAGAATTACTTAACCTGCATCCGGGTGAAAGTGATAGCGAAATTGTCAATACAATTTTTAGAGCGGCTCATTCGATCAAAGGAAGCGCGAGCACCTTTGGCTTTGAGGACGTCGGTAAGTTTACTCACAGCATAGAAACAATGCTGGATAAACTACGTAATGACGAACTTGAAAGCACACAAGAATTAATCTCAGCCGTTCTGACGGCAGTTGATTGCTTAAGTAATATGCTGGCCTGTGAAAAAGCAGGTGAAACGCTTGATATGCCAAAAATTCAATCGATAGCAGCAACACTCGATGCATTCTCTTCAAATTCGACAACTCACAATGCCAGCCTGGAGCCTAA
The DNA here is from genome assembly GCA_963752725.1 of uncultured Gammaproteobacteria bacterium. Taxonomy (GTDB): domain Bacteria; phylum Pseudomonadota; class Gammaproteobacteria; order SZUA-229; family SZUA-229. The sequence goes on along the minus strand of CAVWAI010000015.1, from coordinate 34,159 downwards.
AAATAACACACCGTCTGACATCAGTGACAGAACTCAGGATACCTCTGATGACACCCCAGAGAAAACATGGAAAATAAGTTTTTTTCCAGATGAAAAACTTTTTTATACCGGTAATGACCCACTTCGACTTATACGTGAGTTACAGACTCTTGGTAAGTTATCAGTTGAATTAGTCACTGACAAACTACCCGACTTTGATAATTTTGATGCTCATAATTGTTACTTAGGCTGGCATATTCAGTTACACGGTCACGTCAACCAGGAACAGATTGAAGAAGTGTTTGCCTGGGTTGAGGGCGACTGCAAGCTGGACATCATTGATCAAACAGAACAAAGAACGACGCCGGATAGAAGACATAGCGATAGAGCAACCGGACGTAGAAAAACTGATAATGAACACCGCTCGATCCGGGTAAGCACTGACAAGGTTGACGAACTACTTAACCTGGTCGGCGAGTTAGTGATAACGCAATCGATACTTAGTAGTGTTTGTAATTCACAAGGATTAGAAACCTCTGAAAGACTACATGAATGCCTGGAACAACTAGAACGTAACACCCGTGATCTACAGGAACAGACCATGAGCATAAGGATGCTTCCTGTAGACAATGCATTTCAAAGAATTCCGAGAATCGTACACGATCTTAGTATTGCGCAAGGTAAAGATGTAATACTAGAACTATCAGGTAAATCTACTGAGCTTGACAAGACCGTTCTTGAAAAAATTGGTGACCCGCTTGTACATCTGGTTAGAAACGCAATCGATCATGGTATCGAATCACCCGAAGTACGTGTTTCTGCAGGCAAGCCAAAACAAGGTGTTATCAGCATAAAAGCGGTACATGAAGGTGGGCATATAGTACTGAGAATATCTGATGATGGTAAAGGTATTGATCCTGAAAAAATACTTGCCAGTGCCATTAATAAAAAATTAGTTGATAAAGAGGATAATCTATCTGATGCGCAGATTATAAACCTGATATTCCAACCAGGATTTTCTACAGCAGCAGTAGTAAGTGATATCTCTGGCCGCGGCGTAGGAATGGATGTCGTCAAACAGAACATCACAGACCTTGGTGGCAGCGTAGAAATCTGGTCTAAAAAAGGTATCGGAAGTACCTTTACAATAAAATTACCGCTAACACTAGCAATACTGGACGGACAAATCGTGACCGTCGGTGACCAGACCTATATCATCCCCCTGCACTCAATCTCTGAAACACTCGTATTTGATGAAGCACAAAAAAATACCGTAGCTGAAAAATCGGAGTTATATCAGTACCGCGATAAATATATCCCTATTATCAGATTGTATGAATTATTCAACATTGAATACAAATCAAAATCAGATACCGTAAAAACAGAACACGATGATACTGATATAGCGATAACAAAAGATAACAGACAGTCTAACCTGCTGGTAGTCTTTGACGCCGGCGATAAACTCGCCGGCGTACTGGTCGATGATGTCATAGGTCAACAGCAGGTTGTCATAAAGAGTTTAGAAAAAAATTACAATAATGTTCCAGGTATAACCGGTGCAACCATACTAGGTGATGGATCAGTCGCACTAATTCTCGATCTGCTAAACCTAAGCAAACAATACAACAAACCTACTGCTGCATTAAGCACCGTATAGTTAAAAACCGTTACCATTTTGGCGAGAATACTTATGACACCCTCAAAAACAACGAAGACGACAAAGAAAAAAGTCGCTAAGAAGAAAACTAGCGCGGCAAAAAAAGCAGCCAAAACAAAAACAGAAAAACCACTGAGAGCAAACAAACAGACACTAAACCTTGATCCTGTACTGGTTATTAATAATGCAAAGGCCTTATCAGGGGACCTGGAAAAATTGATCAAAAGCAACGAAGATATAAATATTGATGCATCAGCAGTAGAAATGGTTGATACTGCCATATTACAATTGTTACTAACTATGACGATCAAAATAAAATCATCTAATCATCAGGTACACTGGATTAATCCATCAGCAATATTTATTTCAAACACATCACTTCTCGGCATGTCCGAGCCGTTAGGTCTGGTCTGAACAGCACATGAAAGACCTGCCAAATAATAAAAAAGAGTTTTTATTTACTGATGAGGATTTCAATTATCTCAGTCAGCTTGCAGCTGCACAGGCTGGAATCAATTTGACGACGGATAAAAAAGAACTCGTATATGGTCGTGTTGCGAAAAGGTTACGACTACTAAAATTAGACAATTTCAAAGATTATTGCTCGTTATTGAAACAGGATAACAATGAAGAATCATCACATTTCATCAATTCCATCACCACCAATGTAACCTCATTTTTTAGAGAGAATCATCATTTTGAGTATCTTGCCGATGAAGTGATTCCTGACATCATCAGGGAAAGATCTAACACAAGTCGACCACGTTTACGGATCTGGTCTGCCGGCTGCTCGACTGGAAAAGAGCCCTACTCCATCGCCATGGTTCTAAGAGAGAATATCAAGGACATCGATAGATGGGATGTAAAAATTCTGGCCACCGATCTCGACTCAAACGTCCTGCATACCGCAAAAGAAGCAATCTATCCTATAAGTCGTGCAGAACAAGTTTCTCCCGAACGTAAAAAACGATGGATGCTCGAGGGTACTGGCGAAAAATCAAGTTACATAAAGATTAAAAAAGAAATTCGAGACCTGGTACATTTTAAACAATTAAACCTGACTGAACCCTGGCCGATGCATGGCACTTTCGACTGCATTTTTTTCCGCAATGTAGCTATCTACTTCAAGAGACCGACACAGATTGACATCTTGAACAGATTTGCAGATCACATGGAGAAAAATGGAACACTATTTGTTGGCCACTCGGAGAGCCTGATCGGTCTTTCACAGCGATATTCAAATGCTGGTCAGACCATCCATAAGAAAATTGCTTAATGACGATACGATATAACAATTCAGCTCCTGATTTACCCACGCCGCTCTCTGGATTTGAGTCGATCAACCGCTATTGGGATGAAAAACATAATATATACGCCGCAAAAATACTACCTGGTGAATTTTATGTATCGATGACAGGCGAATTGATTACAACAGTTCTAGGGTCTTGCATTTCTGCCTGTATACGTGACACGAAAACAGGTGTTGGCGGCATGAACCATTTCATGCTGCCAACAGATACAAGGCGAAACCAAAACCCATGGAACGATACACCGGTTAATAGCCAGACACGTTATGGCAATATCGCCATGGAAAGACTAATCAATGTTATTTTAGCTGGTGGCGGTAAACGATATAATCTTGAGGTCAAGCTATTTGGTGGAGGTAAAGTATTACAAATTGATACTGACATCGGCGGCAAGAATATAAATTTTGTAAGGCAGTATCTTATAACCGAAAGTTTAAAGATTGCGGCTGAAGATGTTGGCGGGATATATCCGAGAAAAGTTGAATACTTCCCTAAAACAGGTCGAGTCAGAGTAAAAAAACTAATCAACTTACATAATGACACGTTGAAACAACGAGAAAAAACTTACATTAAAACGATTAGCTCTTCACCTGTTGAAGGCAAGATTGATCTCTTTTAAGCAATGGCAACTAAAAAAAATATTCGTGTACTCATTGTCGACGACTCTGCTACGACAAGAAAAATATTAACTGAAGTGCTCTCATCAGATAATGAGATTGAAGTTATAGGTCATGCCATGGATCCATACATGGCCAGGGAAATGATTAAAAAATTAAATCCGGATGTATTAACACTGGATGTTGAGATGCCGAAGATGAACGGCATTAGCTTCTTAAAGAATTTAATGCGTCTAAGACCCATGCCCGTGATCATGATTTCCTCATTGACACAAAAAGGCGCCGATATCGCATTAGAAGCGTTAGGCCTCGGTGCTGTTGATTACATTGGAAAACCTGATGCAAGCAGCCGCTCGAGTTTATCTGACTACGCTGATGAAATAATCAGCAAAGTAAAAATTGCAGCTTCAGTAAACCACATAGAAACACTATCGAATCAATCTCTAACGCATAGAATATCACCTCCCAAAAGCGCCCCACTAACGAAGTCTGTTAACAGCAGTTGCACACAGCCTATAATTGCCATTGGCGCATCTACAGGTGGCACTGAAGCAATCAAGGATATTTTAAGTAATCTACAACCCGCCTCATACAGCCTGGTTATCGTTCAGCACATCCCGAAAGCTTTCAGTAAAGCATTCGCAGACCGCGTTAACAACATGTCAGCACTGGAAGTCGTAGAAGCGAAAGATATGCAAAAAATACTTCCGGGACATGCATACATTGCGCCTGGTGATCAGCATCTAAAAATAATCAAGGACAATAATTCATATTACTGCACTCTGGATGACAGCGAACCATATAATCGGCATAAACCATCCGTTGACATGTTATTTAAATCAGTTTGCACCGCTGCCGCGAAAGATTCTATAGGTGTCATACTCACTGGCATGGGTGCTGATGGTGCATGCGGTCTTAAAGAGATGCAGGATACAGGTGCCATAACGATTGCCCAGGACGAACTGAGTAGCATCGTATGGGGAATGCCCGGCGAAGCGGTAAAACTACAGGCAGCAGATTACGTGCTGCCTTTAGATGAAATCCCGAACAAAATTACTACACTTATCAACTAAGTGATAAATTCATTAAGATAAATTTTTGCGCATAACATTATGACCGAGTCGAAAAAAAAGATGACAGAAGTAAACATAATGTTAGCTAGTCTCGCTGAAGACATAGTCAACTTAATGCTGAGAGAACATCAGAGCATTCATCTTGAACTCGAGCACGTAGGAAAATTGATCAGTGATGCCAGTCAATCACTAACGACCAGTTTTGACGAATTAAACAAGATCGCTGCGAAACAAAACACCATCATATCCTCGACTTCCCTGGCTGAAAATGAAGCCTTAACTACCAGGAATAGCGAACTGAATATGCAAATCAAGAAGAACCAGCTCGGTGTTGTTACCGCTCTCCAATTTGATGATATCGTACAACAATTAACAAAACATGCACAGAGCAGGACTCGACATATACAGACAATGTTCACAAAGCTCGCTAACAATCTAGAAGAGCTAAAAAAGCTAGAATATAAATTTGACCCTGCATTCAACTCCAGAATTTCAGAGTTGAAAAGTGATGTAAGTGATCTAGGAAAAGAGCTCGACAAAGAAAATCCGGTAAAACAATCTTCACTCTCTACCGGCAGAACCGAGTTATTTTAATTGCGCCCAGCTGTATCACTAACAAATGGCTATACACCAGCCTGGTGCATAACTACTTTTACCACACCAACAATAAATAATATAAATAATACTGCAAATACGATGCCACCGATTACAAAATGGTGAAACTTTCCCTGCTCGAAATCGCGCTCTCTGTTTTTGTTAGTCTGCACGCCAAAGGAAGCAGCGACTACGCTGCTCATGGTCGAGAGAAATGAAACTTTCTTCTTACTTTTTTCTTTGTCTGCAGCCATAATAATATTTGTGTTTCTAATAACAGCTTAATAGGCAACCGTGTGATGATTAATATCCGAATATTTATGATAGATCTAGATTTTTAAGATAGTTTTTAAATTCATCCGCCAGGTCATCATGCTGGAGTGCGATCTCAACATTTGCTTCCAGGTAACCTTCCTTGCTGCCACAGTCATAACGGCGGCCTTCGAAGCTGTAAGCATATATCTCTTCGCTCTTCCTAAGCTCTGCAATTGCGTCGGTTAACTGAATCTCATTACCTGCACCGCGTTTGGTTGTTTTCAATTTTTCGAGTATCGCTGGCGTCAGGATATAACGGCCAACGACCGCCTGGTCAGACGGTGCTTCTGCCGGTGATGGTTTCTCTATGATCTCATCGACGCGAGACAATCTATCTTCGAGTCTGGGGCCGGCGACCATGCCATATTTATCACTTTCTGTTACCGCTACTGTTTGCGTACCAATCACACTGCCCTGTTTTTTATCGAACACATCAACCATCTGTTGAATACAGCTGGCTCCGCCCTTGTTATATATCAGGTCATCCGGCAATATCACGGCAAACGGTTTATTGCCTACCGCAGGTTCAGCACATAGTACCGCATGCCCCAATCCTAACGCCTCAGACTGGCGGATGAAAACACAGTGAACATGAGATGGCACAACATCCTGCACAATTTTTAATAAGGTCTTTTTATCCCTCAAACTCAGTTCGGTTTCAAGCTCATAGGCCTTATCATAATGGTCGATAATGGCATTTTTAGTACGACCCACGACAAATACCAGCGTATCCATACCTGCAGCGACAGCTTCTTCGGTAGCGTATTGAATCAGTGGTTTATCTACCACTGTCAGCATTTCTTTAGCGATGGCTTTGGTGGCAGGTAAAAAGCGTGTGCCTAGCCCGGCAACAGGAAAAACAGCCGTACGAATAGAACTCATATGTATATCCCAAAATCTTTTAAATAAAACCCGATTTTAGCCTATGTTGGCATGCATGTTCGAATGACTATGGTAAAATTCCACTAATTTGTACAAATATATACCCTAATTGAAAGTAGATTTCCTATGACCTATGTAGTTGTTGAAGATTGTATTAAGTGTAAACACACCGATTGTGTTGACGTATGCCCTGTCGACTGTTTTCATGAAGGCCCCAATTTCCTGGTAATTGACCCTGAAGAGTGTATCGACTGCACCTTATGTGAACCAGAATGCCCTATCGGGGCGATTTTTGCCGATGATGATGTTCCCGAAGGTCAGGAGCTGTTTATCGAACTCAATGCGGAATTGAGCCTGGAATGGCCTGTCATCAATGTCAGTAAGGAGTCCCCTCCTGACGCAACCGAATGGGAAGGTGTCCCGGACAAGTTGAAGTTACTGGAACGATAAAGCACTCTCAGCCTGCTGGTAAAGAGGCTGCAATTCGGAAAATTCATCATTTAACTGTAGAAGGATGCCCGCTATAGATGCTATAGGAGATCACAGCGATAATGAATAAATATATGGCGAATTATTCAACCATGACTGCTGCCGCGAGAATACACCCATATCATTCGCTGTGCTGTAAATTCTTTTATTGTCATTACACTAAAGGCAAGACCGGTAAAATTCTGTGACCCAGCCAGCAACGATTGAAGTCCCCGCTCATAACAACATACTTCAATACACCGCCGACTTCATCTTTAAAAACTTTAACGATCAGCTGCCGGATTTTTCCAACCTGTTTGTCCTGCTGCCTCACTCACAGGCAAACCAGCAATTCAGATCAGCACTATTTGACTCACTCAGGCCAGAGGTTTCCGCGATCGTACCGCCATGGTCCGGGACATTAAAATCCTGGGCCTGTCAGTTTAGCCATCCACAACATCCCGATTACCAGGTCATTAGTGAACACTCACGGCAACTCCTCTTTATTGACGCATTACAACAACATCCCGACCTTTTTAAAGAGGAGAATCAGTGGCAGGTGACTCTGGCTTTATTAAGTCTATTTGATGAGCTCAGCTTAAACCAGGCAAACATATTCAGTTCTGCGGAAGACTTCCAAAAGCAGATACAACAGGCTTATGGTATTGAGGAACAGCAAGCCAAGTTCCAGCATCTTCTCAATGAAAGTAATCTGGTCTACACCTTGTGGATCGCCTGGAAAACGCAACTAAACGAAAACCATCTGTATGATGAAACAGCCGACTATCTCTCACGGCTAGCAAACGCACAAACGGCGATAAAACAACAAGATTATTTTATCTGTCTCAGCACCACACAATACTCGAAAGCAGAACAGGTTTTCATCCAGAAGTTAGTTGAAAATAAACAATGCCAGATAATTGAATTTGAACAGACGATAGCTACCGATGAGCCTAGTGAAAAACAGATAAAAGCTTATAACCACCTCTTCTCTAGCTTCATCAACGAGACCTTCAAACAGACAGAAAAATCATTCAAACAGCGCGCTGAAAACTTCGCAAGTAGATATCATGACAACCTCCCCATCAGATTACCATTATCAGTCTTTATGGCTGCTGATGAAGAAGAGCAGATACGCGCAATTGATTACTTTGTTCGCATCAATACCCTGTCTGGTAAAAACAATATCGCGATCATCAGTGAAGACAGAAAGTTATCACGTCGATTAAGAGCATTACTTGAACGTGCAGGCATACAGCTGCAAGATAACGCCGGCTGGTCTCTGGCTACGACACAGGCTGCAACCATCATCGAACGCTGGCTGGAATGCATCGAGGAAGATTTCAGCGCCTATCCACTACTCGACTGCCTAAAGTCACCTTTTATAAACATTACTCAACGGGTACTTGATAAGACAGCGACGGACGCAGACTTTAAAAAAAATATCTATCGTTTCGAACATGATCTGATCTTTCATGAAAACGTCAGCAGCAACATCAAGCAGTATAAGTCTTTATTGAAAAGTCGATTACAGCGCCTTAGTCATTGGCCGGATAATGCTTATGATGACCTTATCAACACCCTGGATTATATTCAAAAGACAGCAAACCCTTTGCTGGATATGTATACCGAAAATAAAAAAATTGCATTATCTGAATTTATTAACGCTGTGATCAGCAGCATGGAACAACTTGGTATCAATCAAAACTATCAGGATGATGAAGCCGGACTGGTTTTACTGAAAACATTTGAAGAATTAAAACACAGCATCAGATATTCAGATCCAGAATTAAGTTGGTATGATTGTCGAACCTGGCTTGCTATGGCGCTAGAATCTCAATACTTTACCCCACCGACAAGTCATAGCAACGTACAATTAATGACACTCGAGCAGGCATCTCATCTCAATTTTGACTGTATCGTTATCGCATCTGCCGAGTCACAACACTTCCCCGGCAGCGCAAACAACTCTCCTTTTTTTAACCAGGCCGTACATGCATCGCTGGAGCTAACTACCTGGGAAAAACAACGTGCCCAGCGACATGAACTGTTTAATCGCACGCTGCTATCTGCACCGGTAGTTTTATTAACAGCATGTAATGAAGATAAAGGTGAAGAAAAACCGGTATCACCATGGCTGGAATTATTGATCAATTTTTACCAGCTTGCTTTTAGCCAGAAGCAAGGATATAAAAAGCTTGATGACGACTACCTGATGCAACTGGTACGCTCAAATTTTGAAGTTTTCAACTGCGACGATGACGAAGTACCCGAACAATCAACACAGCCAGATCCTTACCTTCCACCAGACCTGATTCCTGAAAGAATTTCAGCCAGTGCCTATCAGCGCATTATTAACTGTCCTTATCAGTATTTTTCTGCTGATGGGCTACGCCTTAAAGCCTTAGAGGAACTGAGTGACGAATTAAGAAAATCAGATTATGGTGAACGTATCCATTTAATCTTACAGACATTTCATAATGGCAGTAAAAAATACGGAAATAAATTCGCCCCAGGCATATCGGTTAACAATCGCAGCGAGGCGGAAGAATATTTATCTCAGCTATCGGAGAAGGTATTCCTTGCAGACCTGGAGAATAATGTATTACATAAGAGCTGGTTATACCGCTGGATAAAACATATCCCATCCTATATCAACTGGCAGATACAACATCAGTCAGACTGGAATATTTATCTTAGCGAAGAAAAAATTGAGGTTAATCTTAATGATGATATAAAAATATATGGTCGGCTCGACCGTATCGACCGCCATGCTGAAAATAAAACACATGCCATCATCGATTATAAGACAGGCAAAACAGCCAGTCAGGTAGATGTCGATACCGGTGAAAATGTTCAGCTTTCAACTTATGCCCTGCTAGACGAGGAGGCAACAAATGTTAGCTATCTGTCGGTTGATTCAAGCAATCAAAGAGTTGAAACAAAATCTTTCCTGTCAGATGAAAATCTACAGAGCAACCGCGACGAGAATAAACAACGATTAATCGCACTGTTCGAACAGATACACGATAAGGAATCACTACACGCCTGGGGTGACAGCACCGTATGCCACTTCTGTAATTTTTCCGGGCTTTGCCGCAAGAGCGAATGGTCTGACTAACAATAATTCTGTTAACGCCAAAAAGAAAAGGCCGCGAAAATAAAAAGTTATTCGCGGCCTTTTTTTATGGTTGAAAATTATTCTTATTTGACTGCAAACAACGAACCATTAACGCTATTGAAATACACATGATCGTCACTAACGGTTGCTGCTGAATAAATATTCCCATCGACCTTGTACTTCCAGCGTACTTTTCCATTGCCGGCATTTAATGCGTATAAATTACCGTCGGTACTACCGACATACACAGTATTGGAGGCGACAGTCACCGGGGCAAAAATCGCAGATTCTGTTCGGTACTCCCATTCACGGGTACCATCTTCTATATCATAGGCATAAACATAACCATCTTTACTGCCTATAAAGACCTTGCCGCTATATATCGCTGGTGAGGATAATACCTGTCCGGCGGTTTTCTTTACCCAGGATTGCTGGCCGGTATGAATATTTACCGCATAGACACGTTTATCATCACTGCCAAAATAAACATTCTTACTATCTACCGCGGGTGATGAATGAATTTTTCCGTTGGTTTTAAATCGCCAGAACTCCTGCCCCGTACTGCGGTTGACAGCAATCATTTCACCATTCAAGGTACCAAAGTAGATGTAGTTGCCATAGATTGCAGGTGAACTATAAATAGCTGCCTTGGCATTAAAGCTCCACTTCCTGAAACCGGTTTCAGCATCTGCAGCATACAGATTGCCATCTTCGCTGGCGTAATACACGATACCGTCAGCGATGATCGGCGAGGATGAAATCGGGCCTTTTGTTTCCTGCTTCCATAGCAGGGACTGGGTATCATCTTTAATGGCGTACAGGTTTTTATCCCAGCTGGCAACGTAGACAATGCCATTGGCTGTGGCAGGTGTGGATTCAATATTACCACCCGTCTTATAACGCCATTTCATCTGACCTGTGCGCTGATCGATGGCATATAGATGCTTGTCATTGCTGCCAAGATAGATCGTTCCATTAGCAACCATAGGGGAAGCATAGGTCTTATCCGGTGCCGTATATTTCCAGTCCAGTTTATCCAGGGTAGTCGGTCCAGACTCCTTTGATACCGCAGAATGACTTGGGTCGCCACGGAACATACTGGTTTTGCCACCACCACAGGCAGTCAGTGCAAGCGTTAATGCGGTAACACCCGCTATTACATATTTATTCATTATTAATTTATCGTTTGACATGAAAATCCCCAACATCTCCGTTTTTTATATTTTTTTACACTATCTAATGCTCAGGCCATAAGGTAACCTGAATGATATTTTTATAAAGAATAGACTAGTTTCAAGCAAAAAACTCAGCTTAGATGCTTAATTATTGATTAGCCAGGGATGCGGTGCCGGCATTGCACAGCAGTTCATATGAAATCGTATCGCTCATGGATGCGACTTCATCAACACTCAACTCATCACCCCACAACACCACGCGATCACCTATGCTGGCAGCAACGTTTGTCAGATCGATACATAGGCTGTCCATCGATACTCTTCCGAGCAGATCACAACACTGATCATTTACCCATACCGGCGTACCGTTAGCCGCATGCCTTGGGTAGCCATCACCATATCCGGCGGCAACCAGTCCGACCGTTTTATCTGTTTCACAGGTATAGGTACTGCCATAACCGATGGCTTCGCCCGCTTTAATTTCTTTGACGTCCAACAGAGATGATTCAAACTGCATCACTGCCTGAAGCCCGAGATCAAGCGCAGAAATTTCAGCAAATGGTGATGAACCATATAACATGATACCGGGGCGCACCACATCAAAATGACTTTTGGGCAAGCGCATTATGGCTGCAGAATTGGCCATACTGCAACCCACATCTATATCATTAGTTACCTTAAGAAAGCTTCTTAACTGATTGATATTTAATTCATTGTCTAGAATATCGGCATTAGCAAAATGACTCATCAAGAATACCTTGCTCACGTTATCACTGTTACGTAATCGACCAAAATATTCATCAACCCTGTCCATTGAAATACCTAATCGATGCATTCCAGTATCAACTTTTATCCAGGCATCAATGGCTGAGGAAAGAGTATGTTCCAGTAGCATGTCTAACTGACTTTGCTGATGAATCACGCTGGAAAGATTAAGTTCTGAAAACTGCTCAAGCTCATCAGCGTCGCTAAAACCATGTAAAACGATGATGGCTTTAGTGCATCCAGCTTCGCGCAAAGCGTAGGCCTCTTCAGGCATTGCTACCGCAAACATATCGGCCTCAGCCAGCTGTTTGGCAGCGCTAATCATACCGTGACCATAAGCATTGGCTTTGATCACAGCCATTACCTGGCAGCCTGGAGCGTACTCTCTAACTTTACTCAGATTATGCGATAAGGCGTCTAAATTGATCTTGACCCTGGCACGGCGCCAATGCTTCGAACTCGGCGGATTCATTCAAAATTCGGCTTATTCAAAACCGTCTGTGTTGTACATCTCAGGGATGTAATTTTCAAATTTGGTGTACTTACCAAGAAAAGTCAGCAATGATTTGCCGATCGGACCATTACGCTGTTTGGCGATAATGATTTCAGCAACCCCTTTTTGCGGACTGTCGTCGTTATACACTTCGTCGCGATAGATAAAAACAATCAGATCGGCATCCTGCTCGATGGCGCCTGATTCACGGAGATCGGACATCACCGGGCGTTTATCAGGGCGCTGCTCGAGACTTCGATTGAGCTGTGATAATGCGATTACCGGCACCTTCAGTTCTTTTGCCATCGCTTTCAAACTGCGCGATATCTCAGAGATCTCAGTGGCACGATTTTCACTACCGCCATGTACCTGCATCAACTGAAGATAGTCAATCACGATCAAACCCAGACCATGCTGACGTTTTAAACGTCGCGCACGTGCCCTGATCTCATTCGGCGACATCGCGGGTGTATCATCAATAAAAATCTTTGCTTCCGAGAGTATATGAATCGCTGAAGTAATTCGCGCCCAGTCCTCATCGGTAAGGTTACCGGTACGGATATGATGCTGATCAACGCGCCCCAATGAAGAGATCATACGCATTGCCAGCGAGTCACCCGGCATCTCCATACTGAATACAGCCACCGGCAGTTTGTCACCAATAGCGGCATTTTCAGCGATATTCATCGCAAAGGTAGTTTTACCCATCGAAGGACGTCCGGCGACGATAACCAGGTCGGCTTCCTGTAAACCAGTGGTCATCTCATCAAACTTATCAAAACCTGTAGAAACGCCGGTTATGCCGCCGTCACTATTAAATAAGTGATCTATTTTATCGACTGTTTTAGATAACAGCGTTTTCATGTCCTGAAAACCGCTGGTGCCACGAGCACCCTGCTCAGCAATCTGAAATACGCTTTTTTCAGCATGATCTAACAGCTCTTTGCTATCACGCCCTTCGGGCACATAACCGCTGCTGCTGATATCAGTACCCACGGCGATCAGCTGTCGTAATACCGATTTTTCGCGCACGATATTGGCATAAGCCACTATGTTCGATGCGCTTGGAGTATCTTTCGCCAAACGTCCCAAATATAGTAAGCCACCCGCCTGTTCGAGATGGCTGTCTTTGTCCAGACACTGGGATAAAGTCACCGCGTCAAACGGTTCATTACGTGATTCCAGTTCGCGGATAGCTGCAAACAGCAAACGATGATCATAACGATAAAAGTCTTCCTCAACGAGCTTGTCTGCGATATTTTCCCAGGCGCGATTGTCCAGCAATAAGCCGCCGATTACGGCCTGTTCTGCCTCTACCGAATGTGGCGGCACACGTAAATTACTGGTTTGATTATCGGCGGAAGGAAAAGCGGCTGTTTCTGACATATGTGGACCCATTGGATATAACTTTTATTATAAAGACTGCAGACGGTGAGTGAAAGACATTTTTAAGATAAAAGACATTTGAACCGCAGAGGCGCTGAGACACTGAGTTTAATTGTTAGTTACGCCTGCGGCGCAACTAACTAAAATTTTTCTCTGCGTCTCCGCGTCTCTGTGGTAAAAAAACAAAAAAGGCCTGCATTAAATGCAGGCCTTCTTTCATCAAGCAACTGAAAAAGTCTTAAGCTTCTTCTTCACCAATGATGGTTACTTTGGCAACGGCATCTACATCGGTATGCAGATGCAGTGTGACCTCGTATTCACCCGCCTGACGGATCGGACCTTCAGGAAGACGTACGTCACGTTTTTCAACTTCCACACCCGCTTCTGTAAGCGCAGCAGCAATATCCACGTTACCGATCGAACCGAATAATTTACCTTCAGTTCCTGATTTGGCCGTAATTGTAATAGCCAATGCTTCGATTTGATCACGGCGTTTTTCAGCTGAAGCTATTGCTTCTGTAGCCATTTTTTCAAATTCAGCACGACGAGACTCAATCTCTGCTTTGTTTGCGTCTGTTGCGACCTTTGCCTTGCCTTGAGGTAACAGATAGTTACGAGCAAAACCGGATTTGACGTTCACCAGATCACCGATACCACCAAGACGATCAATTTTTTCAAATAAGATGACTTCCATCTTCATTACCTCTGTTTTAAATTCTTTATGTAAAATTCTTCGTATATTAACTTGTTTCTTAAACCTAATCTGGCTTCGTCACTTTAGCTGTCCGCTGCCTGATATCCAGCCAGGGATCAGTTATACCTGCAAACACCATCAATAAAACCAGATGCGGTATAAAGAACATGACCATGTAAAAGACAAATAGCCATGATGCACTCACCTGCCGCTTCTTTACGACTGCATGCAACAGTGATAAACCCTGTATAAAATACAGCACGAATACAACGGTCGCTAGTGCAAAGGTAAACACATTGTCTATGACCGCAGCCATTAACATCAATGCTAATGCGATTACAGCAGAAGTTTTTCCAAGGTTTAAACTTTGAAACTCTTCTGCAAACCCACCCGGATTATAAAAAACCGCTTGCCACCATCGCCCGATAAACAGGCTTAACATGGTGCCGAACATCAGGCTGCTGGCAAACAACCCGGGCAAAAATTCGATCAGCCATTCTTCAGTCTGCTTCAATTCCTGCAAACTAAACTCTTCAGACTGCTGTGCCAGCTGAGCCACCATGAGATCCAGCGGCTCACGCCAAAGTTCGCCAAAGTTCGGGTACAAGGCATAAATCATAACAACAGCCAACAGCGTCATCGCGCCCAGTACCTGCAGGCTAAAAGCCAGAGACACTGTCTGACGTAACAACATGGCGACCAGCCAGGCGGGTAACCATGCAAGCAGCACAAAAATGACTGCTATCTGTGGCGCCGAAAATATCAGGTACGAAAATACTGCCGTACCCAGTAACGCCAACCCCGTGGTGATTAAACCACGCTGTGGTCCATTGACCAGGGTAACCAGTACGATGGCCGCTGCGCTAAGCCAAGCTGCTGGCGGCACTAACATACCCAATATTGCCATCGTTGCTGCCACCAGGGCTGCCTGACTTTGGCCTTTTAATATAAAACGTGCCAGAAATAACACTCAATCAACCTCTTTGTAAAGTGTTAAGCCCTGTTTACCCAGCAACGATAAAATCGCCAGGTATATTCGTTTATTACTTGTGACTATCCGTATAAGGGATAAGCGCAAGATAACGAGCAACTTTAACCGCTTTGGTTAATTTACGCTGATATTTTGCCTTGGTACCTGTAATACGTGCAGGTACGATCTTTCCGCTCTCTGAAACAAACGCTTTAAGTAACTCAAGATCTTTGTAATCTACGTCAGTAATACCTTCTGCAGTAAAACGACAATAACGTTTACGTCTAAAATTCGCTGCCATTTTCTTCTCCTACTCTGCAGATGCTGTGGTTTCAGCGTCTGAATTATCACTCTTGTCTGCTGCTTCTGTCACTGTTTCTGCGACTGGCGCTTTTTCTGCGACTGGCGCTGGTCTTGCGGCTGCAGCTTTTCTGTCAGCAGCATCAGCTTCGTCTTTGGCTTTAGCCAATATAGAAACATCCGTGATGGCTTCATCACGTTTTATGATCAGGTTACGCAGAACCGCATCGTTAAATCTAAACGCTGTTTCAATTTCATCACGCACAGCCTGATCACACTCGACGTTCATCAAAACGTAGTGTGCTTTATGAATTTTGTTGATTGAGTATGCTAGCTGACGGCGGCCCCAGTCTTCTAAACGGTGGACTTTTCCGCCATTTGATTCAACCAATGCTTTATATCGGTCAATCATTGCTGGCACTTGTTCGCTCTGGTCTGGATGCACCAGAAATACGATTTCGTAGTGACGCATATTACTTCCTCTCGGTTATAGCCCCCCATTTATGTGGTGGAGCAAGGGATATTCAAATTGTAGGGCGCGAATTATATAGCAAAAACCATGAATAGTGAACAGTAATTATCAATTAGTTGCAACTGATAGTGAAGTAGCCTGTTACGGGGTTTTAAGCCACATCGAGCCAAGTAATAAATCTTACTGCTTTTACAACCCTACGATCTGCGCCAGATCGTTTCACCGTCTTTATCTTCCAGCACGATGCCCATGGCATCGAGCTCATCACGGATACGGTCAGCTTCAGACCAGTCCTTATTCTCTCTGGCGGCATTTCTGGCAGCGATCAAAGCCTCGATATCGGCACCATTTTCACTATCACCCGCCGCTGACTGTAAATACTGCTCAGCATCTGCTTCCAGCAGCCCCAGTACATTGGCCAGCTTTTTAAGTACAGCAGCCTTCTGTAGAGCTGCTTTCATATCTTCATCACGCAGACGATTAACCTGGTTGGCCAGATCAAATAACACCGCCAATGCTTCCGGCGTGTTGAAATCATCGTCCATCGCCTGCTTGAACCTGTCTACCGCGGGATCTGTCTCATCGTATTCTTCCGGCACATCAAGCCCACGCAAGGTATTGTATAAACGCGATAGCGCGGTACGTGCAGTATCCAGCAGCTGGTCAGAATAATTGAGTGGACTGCGGTACTGGCTGGCGAGCACAAAATAACGGATCTCCTCACCTTTATACAGCTTCAATATTTCACGTACGGTAAAGAAATTATCTAATGACTTGGACATCTTTTCGTCATTGATACGCACAAACCCGTTATGCATCCACAGGTTGACGAAGGTCTCACCGGTCGCCGCTTCTGATTGCGCGATCTCATTTTCATGATGCGGAAACTGCAGGTCCTGGCCCCCACCATGAATATCAAAATGATTACCCAGGCAGCAGGTCGACATCGCCGAACATTCTATATGCCAGCCGGGACGGCCTTTACCCCAGGGTGAATCCCATGATGGCTCACCCGGCTTTGCCGCTTTCCATAACACGAAGTCCAGCGGATCATCCTTGCGCTCATCGACTGCGACACGCTCGCCGGCGCGCAGATCTTCCAGCTTTTTACCGGAGAGTTTGCCGTAACCTTCAAAGGCACTGACATCATAATAGACATCACCGCTGCCCTGCTCTGTCTGCGACGTATAGGCATAACCTTTATCGATCAGGGTTTGCACCATAGCGATAATCGCTGGCATAGAAGCGGTTGCACACGGTTCTTCATCTGGCGGTAACACGCCCAGTTCAGCCGCGTCTTCGTGCATCGCGGTAATAAACCGGCTGGTCAATGCTGAAAAATCCTCACCGTTTTCATTGGCTCGATTAATAATCTTGTCATCGATATCAGTAATGTTACGCACATAGTTCACCTCGTAACCGCTGTAACGCAGGTAACGCGTTACCGTATCAAACACCACCAGTACACGCGCATGACCGAGATGGCACAGATCATAAACCGTCATACCACAGACATACATCTTTACCTTGCCAGGTTCGATGGGCTGAAAAACTTCTTTTTTCTTTGTCTGACTGTTGTGTATTTTTAACATGTACTTGATCTAGTGGACGGAGGAACAGAATTTTAACGGATAAGTGAATCAAGCGCTAACAAATCACCATCACTGCATGTTATTTAATTGAGGTTTCAGGGTAAACTATGGCGTTTTACTAGAGTAGAATTCTCGGGGTAGCTGTACATGGTCAAAGTTTTATTCATCTGCATGGGCAATATCTGTCGCTCACCGACAGCTGAAGGTGTTTTTCGCTACAAGGTAGCACAGGCAAATTTACAGGATCATATCTCTATCGATTCTGCTGGCACGCATGCTTATCACGTTGGCAACCCACCCGATGCGCGTGCGCAGGATGCCGCACTTAAACGTAATATTGATTTGAGCAGTCAACGCGCTCGACGCGTCAATGCTGATGATTTTTCAAGCTTTGATTATGTTATCGCGATGGACGACAGCAATAAACGCGATCTACTGGCTATCTGCCCTGCTGGCTTCGAAGATCGTGTTCATCTGTTTCTCGACTTTGCTGAAGGTAACGAGACTGAAGTGCCTGATCCTTATTATGGTCAGGGACGTGGTTTCGAAATTGTATTAAATCTTGTCGAAGAAGCGGCTGACGGATTGTTAGCTCGCATCCATGCCGATATATAGATATGTCTGCAGTTGTTGATCATTATTTAGAACAACAACCGCAAACACATTAATAATCGCCCGGGGATTTTAACCCTGGTAGCTAATCATCAATTGGCGTTGTTGCCGGCCTGTTCTCATTTGATGCCGGCTGTCTATCGCTTTCTGTTGTTGGTGCTTTAGCGACTGCAGCTGGTTTAGCCTCTGCAGCCGGTTTAGCCTCTGAGCCGGTTTAGCCTGGTTTAGCCTCTGCAGCTGGTTTAGCCTCTACAGCAGCCGGCTTCTTATCTGTTGCCGTAGTATTTGCACTGTTATCGACGACAGCTTTGTTAGCTGCCGGTTTGTTCGCTTCAGGTTTTTTACTGTCTTGAGATGCTGGTGCACTTTTCTCATCTGCACCACTTTTTTGCGTACTGCTTTTTGCCTCAGTTTTTTCCTGTGGTTTTGCTTGAGTCGCGGACTCCGCTTTGTCTGCTACATTTTGCGATGTGGCAGCAGGTTTCTGATCGCCAGCTGTAGTACTCTGTACTTCATTTGATGTTACCTCACCGGCTTTTGCTTCAGTAGTTTTTGAACGCTTGCCTCCACGGCGGCGGCCGCGAGATTGCCCTCCTGCCTTACTAGCAGTCTTGGTTGATGCTTCTGCCGAACCATCTGTAGAGCCCTGACCTTGCGCAGGCTTATTAGCCGGCTTATTAGCTGGCTTTTTGGCCGTTTTCTTTGTCGCCGGTTTGTCTGCATCCTGCTTGCTTGCCGGTTTGCGATTGCGGCTTCGGTTACGTCCTCTATTACTACTACGACCACGACTTTGGCCGCTGCGCTGGCCTCTATCCTGTCCTGATCTTGCTGTTGAAACTGGCGCTTTATCCTGTTGTTCTTCTGCTTTATCACCACTGAAAATAGAAACAATCTTACTTAGCAGGCCTGTTGAACTGGTTTTTGGTGCAACCACCACCGGCGCAGCTTTTGCAGCCGGGCGTCGTCCGGGCTGTATTGAAGAAACAGCAGCCTGCTCAGGTTGAATCGGTTTTTCCTGTGTCACGTCGACATTATACTGAGTATCCTTTTCTGCCCGCTGATAACTCGCTGTCTCATCAGTTTCATCATGTTCGGCCTTGCGGATACGTTCGACCCTGTATTGCGGTGTTTCCAGCGTTGGATTCGCCACGATCAATACGTGCACGCCACTTATTTTTTCAATTTCATGAATGGCTTTACGTTTTTCGTTAAGCATGTAGGTGGCTACATCGATTGGCACCTGAATATCGACTCGAGCAGTACCCGCTTTTAATGCTTCCTCTTCAAGGATACGCACCAGTGATAACGACAGTGACTCTACGGTACGGATCGTGCCTTGCCCGTTACAACGTGGACAAACGATCTGCGTTGATTCACCTAACGAAGGTTTCAACCGCTGACGAGACATCTCTAACAGGCCAAATCGAGAGATACGGCCGATCTGCACACGTGCACGATCTGCCTGCACAGCCGCATTTAAACGATTTTCAACCGCACGTTGATTACGATTATTCATCATGTCGATGAAATCGATCACTACCAGACCACCCAGGTCACGTAGACGTAATTGACGCGCCACCTCATCAGCCGCTTCCAGATTGGTATTTGTCGCGGTCTCTTCGATGTCACTGCCTTTGGTGGCACGAGCTGAGTTGATATCGATTGAAATCAGTGCCTCGGTATGATCGATAACGATGGCACCGCCGGAAGGTAAGGATACTTCTCGGCGGTAGGCTGACTCGATCTGGTTCTCTACCTGAAAACGGTTGAACAGCGGTACCGTATCTTCGTAAAATTTGATCTTTTGCACACTGTTAGGCATCACCTGCTGAACGAAGTCCATGGCAGCGTCGTAGACCTCTTTTGAATCGATCAGTACTTCGGAGATATCACTCCTGAAATAATCCCTTAAAGCACGGGTGGTGACATCACTTTCCTGGTATATCAAAAAGGGTGATGGGCGTTCTGCCGCCGCATGTTCAAAGGCGGTCCACAGTTGCAACAGATAATCCAGATCCCATTGCAGCTCTTCCGTATTTCGACCGACACCGGCCGTCCTTACGATCAATCCCATCCCATTAGGCACTTCAAGATTACTTAGTGCTTCACGGATAAGGTTTCGGTCTTCGCCTTCGATCCGACGAGAAACACCGCCGGCACGTGGATTGTTTGGCATGAGCACTAAATAACGCCCCGCCAGACTGATAAAGGTCGTTAAAGCCGCACCTTTATTACCGCGCTCTTCTTTTTCTACCTGAACGACAATTTCCTGTCCTTCTTTAATAGCAGTACGAATATCGGGACGGCCAGATGCCTTTTGCGCTTCTTCAGTGAAGTACATACGCGCAACTTCTTTGAATGGTAGAAAACCATGGCGCTCAGCACCATAGTCAACGAAACAAGCCTCTAGGCTGGGCTCGACGCGGGTAATTTTACCTTTGTATACGTTGGATTTTTTCTGTTCCCGAGATGGGACTTCGACGTCCAGATCGTAAAGTTGCTGACCATCGACCATGGCCACGCGTACTTCCTCTTTCTGGACTGCATTGATTAGAATTCTCTTCATTTGCAGTTAAACCTGTTATTGGTCCCGCTTTCAAAACACTAGTGACGCCTGGCAACAGGACCTGTTTTAACAGGCTGCCTGCGTACTGCAATGCACAGAAACAAA
Organism: uncultured Gammaproteobacteria bacterium; assembly: GCA_963752725.1. Lineage (GTDB taxonomy): Bacteria > Pseudomonadota > Gammaproteobacteria > SZUA-229 > SZUA-229. The sequence goes on along the minus strand of CAVWAI010000015.1, from coordinate 13,013 downwards.
TCATCATCACCCACAAAAAAAATGCAGGCGCTGGCAGAGTAATGGCGTTATCAGTGTTAAAAATCGGGAGAATCATTAAAATTATGTATAGTTTTTTACTTATTAATTCATATTTGCTAGCCGTTTTCCTAAAGGGTAAACGGTAATAGCAAATACATAAAATCAGTTGCGCCAGAACCAGCAGCCATACTTAAACAACCCCATTTCTTGAAGAAATGTTGGTAACTGCAGGTATCATCGGCGAAAATTCAGCATATTCGCTGACTTGATGACCATTCATCAAGTGTATAATCCTTTATCTGTGCCTGTTATTTTTCTATCTGGCAAAATTCCTAACAAATGCAAAGGCTTATATAAACTATTTAGCACTGGCATTTGAACCGTCAAGTCTGTCAAAATGCGAGGCTCCGGTCAACCTTTATCAACCCACAAGAAAATTCTAAACGATGCAAGTAAGCGATAACAGCGTCAGCATGATGACCATCAACGATGATCAGGCAGGTCAGCGGATTGATAATTTTCTGGTCAAACACTTAAAAGGCGTACCAAAAAGTCACGTTTATCGACTGCTGCGCAGTGGTCAGGTAAGGGTTAACAGCGGCAGAAAAAAACCTCACTACAAATTACAGTCTGGCGATACCCTTAGGATACCCCCAGTAAGGGTATCTGAAAATGAAGATGAGCATATTCCTGATTCAGTACTACAGACACTAAAACAATCCATCCTGTTTGAAAACGACGATATTATTGCTATCAACAAACCTTCGGGCATTGCTGTTCACAAAGGCAGTGGATTGCGTTTTGGTGTCATCGAAGCCTTCAGACAGATATATCCAGAACAAACCCTGGAACTGGTGCATCGTCTGGACCGTGAAACCAGTGGTTGTTTATTGCTGGCAAAAAATCGACAGGTACTGGCGCAGCTGCATGAACTGTTACGCCATGAAAAAATCGCTCACATCGAAAAAACCTATCTCGCCCTGCTGCATGGTCATTGGCAAGATGGAAGACGAACGATTGATACCGGCATCAGCAAAACCAAACGCAGCGGTGAGCATATGATGCAGACCGATGAAGCCGGCGACCACGCCATCAGTCATTTTGAGCCAGTGGAAATATTTGACCTGCCTGATAACATGCAATGCAGCCTGATGAAAATCACCATTGAGACTGGACGCACTCATCAGATACGCGTGCATGCAAAACACTGCGGCTTTCCCATTATTGGTGACAGTAAATATGGCGACAAGGTGGTTAATCAGCACTTTCGAAAACTTGGATTAAAACGGCTTTTTCTTCATGCCAGGCGCTTGTATTTACCACTGTCGACCCCCATTACATTAGAAGCGCCATTGAGTGATGAACTTGATGCCTTATTACAAAAATTACGCTCTCGATAGCCATTTATAATGAAACGATTCCCTCTTCTCGTATTCGACTGGGACGGCACACTGGTCGATTCAATCGAACGTATCGTCACCAGTCTGCAACATGCCAGCAAACAGGCTGCTGATATTCACATCGATGAAACACGGGCAAGAGATGTTATCGGCCTTGGTCTGAACGAAGCTATATCAAAACTGCACCCTGAACTGGATGCGCAGCTGCACGCTACTAAACTAAATAATATAGCCGACGCCTACCGTCAGCATTACCTTTACGGCAATACCGTGCCGGCACCGTTATTTGCCGGCGTCAGCGATCTATTAGACGAACTGCGTGAAAACGGCTTTACACTAGCCATCTCTACCGGGAAAAGTCGTGCCGGCCTGGAACGGTCTATAGACGAACACCAGCTCGCAGATTATTTCGCCACCACACGCTGTGCCGGTGAAAACAAATCCAAACCACATCCTGAAATGTTGCTCGAAATCCTGGATGAATTGAGTTTTGCAACTTCACAAACACTGATGATAGGCGACAGTGAGCATGATCTTAAAATGGCAAACAATGCCAACGTGCAATGCATCGGAGTTACTCATGGTGTCCACGATGAAAAAACCTTAGAAAAATTTAATCCGCTTATCTGTTTAAACAACATTACTGAATTATCTGATTATTTAATCCATGATAAGCTTTGAAAACGAATCACAAATACAATACAAAAAAGTTAACCGAAGGAAACCACTATGTCTGACAATAACGCTTCATGGGAAAGAGAAGTTGTTACCCAGCTGGCTGAATCCAGTCTACGGGAACAACGTCGCGCTCGCCGCTGGGGCATATTCTTTAAAGCATTAACCTTTGCCTACATCGGCGGAATCTTATTCATGTTCGGTGACGCCAGCCTGACAAAAGTGAATATCAACGAGAAACACACCGCCCTGGTCGAGTTAAACGGTGTCATTGCAGATAACGAACTTGCCAGCGCCGACAACATTGTTACTGCACTGCGAGACGCTTTTGATAACGAAAATAGTGCCGGTGTGATCTTAAGAATTAACAGTCCTGGCGGCTCTCCCGTACAGTCTGGATACATCTACGATGAGATCCTTCGCTTACGCGAGGACAATCCGGATACGCCTCTGTATGCGGTAGTTACCGATATCTGCGCATCTGGCGGTTATTACATCGCTTCTGCGGCAGATAAAATTTATGCAGACAAAGCCAGCATCGTCGGTTCTATCGGTGTCCGTATGGACAACTTTGGTTTTGTCGATGCCATCGATAAGCTGGGTATCGAACGCCGCACATTAACTGCTGGTGAGAACAAAGCACTGCTCGACCCTTTCCTGCCTGAGAATGAAAAAGCCAAAGCACACATGCAGACCATGCTTACTGAGATACATCAACAGTTTATCGATGCCGTCAAACAAGGTCGTGGAGATCGCCTCGACAGCAGTGTGGATGGCGTCTTTTCCGGCCTGATCTGGACCGGTGAAGCGGCCGTGAATATTGGCCTTGTCGATGAACTCGCCAGTGCCAGCCACGTTGCTCGAGAAGTTATCGGTGCAGAAACAATCGTAGATTACACCCTCAAAGAAGATCTCCTTGAACGTTTCGCTGAACGCCTTGGTTCAACAGTCGCCCAGGTCATCAGTACTCAATTTTTCCCTTCTACACCTCGATAATGTATTGAACAGGGAGGCATGTTTCAATGCCTCCCTGTTCAATCATATTCGCAACCAGCTTAATTTTAGATAGCAGCCCTGTAGCAATTGTTTTTGTTATTATTTTTACCCATATTGGTAAAAATAATATTTTTTATGTCTAAAATCATCTTATCCAGAGCCTGAAATCTAATTCTCCATAAAAACAATAAATAACAAAGGTAATAAACCCGGACGTTTTTACTTCATGTTGAGCAATAAAAAAACAAAGAGGCACAACGATGAAAAATGGAGTTTTTAAAAGTGACTGGTTTACTGGTCTTGTTATCACTCTTGTCTTTCTCATCTTTGCCGGCTCCGACTTCATCGCAAGCATGGAACGAAGCGCTTACGATTTTGGCGTCAAATCTTCATCACGCTTCCCCAGTGACAAAATCGCCATAATCGCCATTGACGACCAGAGTATTGATAACATCGGTCGCTGGCCCTGGTCACGCGACATTCTTGCACAGATGCACGAAATCCTTGCAGAAGGTGGCGCCAAAGCCGTCGGTCAAACCGTGTTCTTTTCTGAACCACAGCTCGACCCGGGCCTGGAATTTATTCGAGAACTAAAACTGGCCTTTGTAGACAGTACGATAAGCGCTGTCCCGGAATTGGTCGAAGGACTTGCCCTCACTATCGAAAGCAGTCGCAAACTGGTAAAAAACAAACGCGACAGCAATGGTAAAGCGGCCGTACAGGAAATTGCGGATGCACTCGAAGCTTCGCCATTACGTTACCAGGTTGCTGAAGAATTAAACGCCTACCTCGAATACATAAACTCTGCAGAAACGGTTCTCGATACCGATAATACCCTTGCTCTCAGCATGCAGAGTGCCGGTAATATTGTCTTTAATATGCCTTTTGTACCAGGACAACCTTACGGCCAGCCTGATGACCCCCTTGCTGAATATGTCAGCAAGAACAAACTGCCTGAACAAAATATTATTGATAACACAACGATCAATCCTGAAGGTTTTGCTCCCCTGGCTATGATTGAAGCGTATCAACCTATTCCCGTCTTAGGTGAGCAGGCTGATGCCATCGGTGCTCTGGTAGCCCTGCCAGATGTTGACGGTGGTATCCGGACAGAACCGCTAATCATTGACTATTATGGTGAGCTCTACCCTTCGATGGCCTTGGTACTAGCAGCAAAAAGTTTAAACCTCGGCATTGAAGATATTCGAATCAATGTCGGTAAAGATGTACAGCTCGGCCGTCTGACCATTAAGACCGACGGCGAATCCTTAATGAACACCTTCTTCTATCATGATGAAGAATATAACGGCGCCTTCGCGATTGATTCGTTTTTTGATGTATTTCAGGGCAAGATTCCCGCTGAAAAATACAAGGACAAAATCGTACTTATCGGCGCAACCGCTCTAGGTGTCGGCGATACTTTCGTCACACCGATCGACCCAACGATGTCGCCGGTAGTCACCTTGGCCCATTCAGTTTCAAGTATTCTTAATGAAGACTTTTTCATCGAGCCTGAATGGGGTTTCTATGCACGCCTGGGGGCACTGATTTTAGTTGCTCTATACATAATGCTGTTATTGCCAAAGTTGAACGCAGCTATCGGTTTTATCATCACGGCTCTCCTGTTGCTTGCTTTATTTATTAGCCACTACATCATGATGACAACACAGGGCATGTGGATACAGCTGATGATGCCAGGTCTTCTACTCGCGACCGGCCATATACTATTGACCACCAAACGTTTCTTCCTGTCTGAAAAAGGTAAAGCGCGTCTTGATGTTGAGTCGGCAGAAAGTAATCGTATGCTCGGCCTATCACTTCAGGGTCAGGGCCAGCTGGATATAGCCTTTGAGAAGTTCCGTAAATTACCAATGGACAAATCTACCCTCGAACTGATGTATAACCTGGCACTTGATTATGAACGTAAACGCCAGTTCAATAAGGCGAAGTCAGTGTATGACTATATGTCTGAGTCTGACGCCAAGTTTCGTGATATCAAACAACGTACCAGCCGAGCCAGGTCTCTTGAAGAGACCGTTATGCTTGGCGGTGGTGGATCTTCGCCTGGAGGCACCGTATTACTCGACGATGGTGGTGTCGAGAAACCTATGCTTGGACGTTATGAAATTGACCGCGAACTGGGCAAAGGTGCCATGGGCTCAGTCTATCTGGGTAAAGATCCAAAAATTTCTCGTACCGTGGCGATTAAAACCATGGCACTCTCCCAGGAATTTGAAGATGATGAACTGGTCGAAGTGAAACAGCGCTTCTTCCGTGAAGCGGAAACAGCAGGCCGCCTGAATCATCCAAATATCGTCACCATATTCGATGCCGGTGAAGAACACGATCTCGCCTACATCGCGATGGAATTTCTCAAGGGTAGCGATTTAAGCAAATACATCAAACCCGATACGTTATTACCTTTAAAACAGGTACTTTCTATTATTCAACGTGCCGCTGACGGTATCGATTATGCGCACCAGTACAACGTCGTTCACCGCGACATCAAACCCGCCAACATCATGTGGGATCCACAGACAGATGAGTGCAAGATTACAGACTTTGGTATCGCCCGTATTACCGATTCCAGTAAGACCAAAACCGGTATGGTATTAGGCACACCCTCTTACATGTCACCAGAACAGCTTGCCGGTAAAAAAGTCACTGGCCAATCTGATATCTTTTCACTGGGCGTGATGCTGTTCCAGATGGTGACCGGACAATTACCTTTTACTGGTGACTCGATGGCTGCATTGATGTACAAGATTGCCAATGAAAAACACCCCAGCCCTGACACCATCAACCCCGATATACCCCGCTGCGTTACGGTCATCATCAATCGCTCGATGGAAAAAGATGTAACAAAACGTTATCAACGTGGCAAAGAGATGGTCGATGACATCAATAAATGCTTTAAGATTATGGCCGTCGAAGGAAAAGCCAAATGAGCCTGAAAGGAAAAATACTGATCCATGGGCAAACTGATACTGGCTCGGTTCGCGACCATAATGAAGATGCCATCTGTTACGATGAAAACATCGCCTTAGCGATACTCGCTGATGGCATGGGCGGACATCGTGGCGGTGAAATGGCAAGCGCTATCACCGTCAGCACCGTGCTCGAATCAATCGTTGAAAAAAGCAAAAAACTAAAAGCCGGCGAAACTGATGAAGAAACCGGTTACAGCGCAGAAAGTCTGCTGGTACATGAAGCGATTACCCAGGCAAATATAAATGTATATGATTCCTCAGTAGCAAATGCGACATATCGCGGCATGGGCACTACCGTTGTCGTGGTTATGTTTTATGATAATCGCTTCACAGTCGCTCACGTCGGTGACTCACGACTTTATCGATTACGTGATGATGAACTCGAACTGATAACGCGTGATCACAGTCTGATGCAGGAATTAGTCGATCGCGGTTTCTACACGCCGGAACAGGCAAGGAACTCTTTAAATAAAAACCTTGTAACACGCGCCGTCGGTATCGACAGCAACGTGCATATCGATATTCAGGAAGATATCGCCATGGTTGATGATATCTATCTGCTGTGTTCGGACGGCGTTAACGACATGATCGAAGACCACCTGATTAAATCTGTAATCGTTGAAAACGCTAATAATTTAGAAAATGCCGCTAAAGAAATTATTCGCCTGGCTAACCAACATGGCGGTAAAGACAACATATCTGCCCTGCTGGTCAAACCAATAAAATCATTTCCTGCTAAAAATAGCTTGTTTTCTCTATTTTTGATCGAACAGACTCGCTTTCGGTGGCGCCCGGATCGAGGCAACACCACCGGGTCAGCCAATGCGGCCTTCTCATCCAGGTGTGCGAGATTTGAAAATTGAACCTTCGACATCGGCTATCTCTTTGCCTAACGTTCTTGCCTAAAAGCCGGATTTTGGCAAGGATTGTCAGATGCCTGCTGACAGCACGGATCCCGCGACGACCAGGTGAGGTAAAAGCAGCATTACTCTCTGTCTGCTTGATCGCTTCTATTCTGCTCGAAATCTCGGATTATTCAAGATGCCCACAATCTGAGTAGCTATGAGATACGTGTTCGAGTATGTATAAATTGAATCATCATGAAATCCGAAGAAACTATAAAGCGCTCAACCTGTTATGAGTGCGATGCTAACTGTGTTTTTGACATTACGATTGAAGCAGTTGGTAAGGCCATAGCTGTCGATGGACCACCCTGTCCACGTGGTCAGGCGCAATTGGAACGGGAATATCACCCGGATCGTTTGCTACACCCATTGAGGCGTGTGGGACCGAAGGGCAGCGGAGAGTTTGAACGAATTACCTGGCAAGAGGCGATATCATCAATCGCCGAAGGTTTACAAACTGGTCGTGATAAACATGGTGCTCCAGCTGTTGGGTTTTTCGCTGGATATACCAAGGAAGCAAGGCCGCAACTACAACGTTTGGCACATGCATTTGGTAGCCCTAACTTTCTGACAGAAGCTGGCTGCTGTTTTTCTGCCACCATGGTCGCCGAAAAATTGACCTGTGGATACAAACTCAAAACCACCTCCACAGTTGCCTCACCCAAAACTCGTTGCCTCTTAGTCTGGCCGACCAATCCGATTGGTTCGATTCCTCCTTTTGAAGAACACCCCTTCGCCAAACCGAACGCTAATCGCAGGCTGATTGTGGTTGATCCACGTCGTACCCAGATTGCTGAGCTGGCTGATATTCACCTGGCTATTCGGCCCGGTACAGATGGTGCACTGGCGCTTGGATTTCATCATTTGATCTTTGCGAATGGCTGGCAGGATCAGGAATTTCTCGACGAACATGCCAGTGGAATTGAGTCATTCCGCGAGTATGTGAGCGAATTTACGCCATCGCGCGTGAGCATCTTTTGTGGCATTGATGAAGCCATGTTTAGAGAGGCTGTTGAGTTATTCGTCACATCATCACCAGCACAGATCGCCATGTCTCCAACTTCCATGGTTCAGCATAGCAACGGATTTCAGAATCACCGTGCGATGATACTTTTGTCCGCTGTTACAGGGAATATCGATCGAGAGGGTGGAAACAGATTTTTTAACGATAAAGTACTGCCGAAGTCGATAAGTCTGTTCAGGGATCGCATTAAAGGACTACCGCCGCGTATCGGCGATGAGTCTTTTCCAATCTGGACCAGCTTCTGGCCGGCGGCTCAAAGTATGTTGGTGCCAGATTGCATACTGGAAGGCAAACCACAAAAACTTCGTACATTACTGGCGATGGGAATCAATACCACGATGTGGCCAAACTCAAGGAGGATGGAGCAGGCATTAGGTTCTCTGGATTTTTTTGCTACGGTGGATTTTTTCCATAACCCGGCAACCAGACAGGCGGATATCGTTCTGCCAGCAGCCACGTCTCTAGAAAGACCAGCGCTGATTGCTTACCCGGGATGTGCGTATCAGGGCGATATTCGTTATCGTCATCAGGTGCTCGAAACACGTGGTGAGGCACGGCCAGATGCGCAGATATTTCTAGACGTGGCGGTTGCACTAGGTCTTGGAGATCAATTCTGGGATGGTGATCTTGAAGCATCCTGGGCAGAAATGGCGTCTGGCATGCCTGACAAAGTTCGCGACAAGGCCTACAACGATCCAGAAGGTGCCGAGGTGTATGCCACAATTATCGAAGACATGGTAGAGCACGGCTACCTCGATGCAGATCGAACCTGGCGCCCCAATGGCTTTAAGACGGCGAGTGGCAAGGTAGAATTCGATTCGGTGCAATTAAGAGAAGCTGGCTATGATGGTCTTCCAATCTACCATGAACCTCGGGAAAGCCCAGTGTCACGTCCCGACCTGTTTGGTAAATTTCCGCTGGTACTAACCTCTGGGGGACGCCAGAAGTGGTTTACGCATACTCAGCAACACAATTATCCGAGTCTTATAGCGCATGATCCTAAACCGAGAGTTCAGATGCATATTGATGACGCCGCAGCGCGAGGAATCGAGGACGGCCAGGATGTCTGGGTTAGTTCTCCGCGGGGCCGCGTTCGCTTTTATGCGGATGTAGGTGAGGTGATTAAACCGGGGGTAGTGCATTGTTTTCATGGCTGGGATGAGGCTAACGTCAACGAGTTGACTGATGATCAGGATCTTGACCCGATCAGTGGTTTTCCTGCTTTCAAATCGCTACTCTGCCAGGCGGAGCCAGCGGACTGATGCCTTTTCTTGGTGTTCTCCCGGAGAGGCAGCACATTTTTCAGCCAGTTCCGAAGGCAGATGTTCCGGTAAACGACCGACTCGCATGGACGCATTACCCAACATTCCGACACGTCTACGACAAGCTACTTATAGCAAAAGAACAGGGACTGCTGGCTGCTCCATGTACAGAAAATCCAATAGAGCACGGGGTGTCTCCCGATCAAATTTTGTTTATCAAACCAATTACCAACCTGGAAGGTATGTCGATAAATGCGCGTGCGTTAAGCGCAAAAAATGTGCCTGCAGAAACAGGCAGTTTCTGGAGCGAGTACCTTGAAGGTTCACAGAGCAGTACAGATGCATTATTGCTGGATGGGGAACCTAAATGGTTTGCGCATACTCTGGCTTCCGAAGAAAAAAACTGTAGTCGTTCGGTCTACTGGGAAATCGGTGTCAACAAACCTGAAAACGAAAGAATCACTCGACATTTTGCTCAGCAAAATCTATCCGGTTACACAGGGATAATTAACGTCGAGCTGATTGGTGAATATATAATTGAGGTACACCTACGTGGTTCCAATACATTCTTTGATTTCTACAGCAAAGAATTTTTTGAGAATTGGGTACGCTTAGTAGATGAACACTCTTTTATATCACCTGTGCCGATAAAGCACGGTTACGTTTACTCGTTTTATTCCGAAATAGATTTACCGATAAAGGTAATCGAAGAGTGGCCTTATAAAGATATTTCATTGCAGATAGACAACCATGTTCATGATCGCGCCTGCATTCTCCGTGGTGATTCACTGGAGGCTATTGAAAAGGCAGTTAAGTTGATTTCAGTGCATGCAGGATGATGACCGGCATATCGAAGATTTGATAGTCAACGTGTTATTTAAGTTTTTCAGGACCGCCAACGACCAAAGTCAGCTGGCTATTGAAGAGCCCTTCTCTATCTTCATTATTCCCCGAAAACACACTGCAATCCGTCTGCTGTACGAGATGATTGGCTGAGAACCCGCCGACGGCGGCGGGAAACGGCGAACAAGGCGAGAAAACTGGTCCGATGGTCCAGGATAACGACGATCAGCGCGGCGAAACGGCATTGCCGCAGAATTGATCACGCAAATGGCGCGTCAAAGCAGATTAATCGAGGAGCCCTTTGTAAAAGCGGTAATCATCCTCCGTACAAAATATCGGCGCACCGTTATTGCCAAGTACAATCACGTGCTGCGGGTGCCCTGGAATAATAAAGCAAGGCAGTCGAGCCATGGTTTAAATCTAGTGTTACGGCTAATTTTTGCAGATTAATCCATTTGAGTGGCATAATCAATCGAGTCTGACCCCATTGATATGAAGGGCCAATAGGCTCAATTCACCAGCTTGCTTGCTGTCGCCGTCACCACGATCGGGTCAGATTTTTCCTCGAGCAGTTCGGCAAACAGTTCAAGGCGTTGCTTCAGAGTTGGGGATTCGAGCAATTGCTGCTTGTTGTCGATGCTCAGGTTGAGGATCAGCACCAGGTTGTTGACCACGTTTTCAATGTGCAGCTTGTCGAGTGCTTGCCAGTCCACCTGCATGTTGTGGCGTTCGAAATAGCTGCGTAACACTATCCTGAAGTTTTCGATGATCTGGTTATCGACGTTTTCCGTGTCGTAATCGTGTTCGAAACCACTCCAGTCCACCCGCGCAACCCGGTAGCCATTCTTGGGAGCGAGTTCCTCGATGATCTTGTAGCGACACAAGCCTGTGAGCATGATGTTGAGTCTGCCGTCGCTGCGCTCGCGGTACTGCCGGATCCGGCCGGCACAGCCGGTCTGGTAGATGCTGTCACCCGTGCCCTGTGGTTGCACCATGCCGATCAGCTGGTCGGTTTTCAGCGTATCCAGGAACATCGCCAGGTCGTTGGCCTCCGACAACTCCAGCGGTAGTTGACCGCCGGGTAACAGGGCATTCTCCAGCGTATACAGCGGCAGCTCTTCGGGCAGTTTGTCGAAGGGCTGGGTGAAGGGGGTTTTGGGTTTCATGGCAGTTATTGTCGAGGTTTGAGGCGCTATGGGCAGGGAAATGCTCAGCAGGCATTGCTGCTAATCAAATCATGCCAGTGCAGTTAGTAATGAACTGAATATGCTGCTGTTTTGCGGAATTGCAAGCAGTTTGAGCAATACAGCCCTTGCCTGGGCTTTGTCAAGTTGTGGCCCGCCAAGAGATATAATCTTATCAATTGCCTCGGAAACCTACTCTCCCTCAGATTGCAGGCACAATACCAGCGTCTTCGTCCTGTGGGTGGCGAATTGTAACTTCGCGCGAAAAAACAGACAAATGACAGATCTTGCGCCCGATAGCAGTCTGCCCTACCCTGTTTGACCATGAAGGACCTGGCATTATTACTCATACATCTTTTAACAACCCTCGCCAATCTCCTCGGACCAGGCGGCTCCAGGGCCATTGTCGCCGATAGCCTTCTCTTGAAGCAGCAACTTCTGATCATCAATCGGTCTCGTAAACGTGCACCCAACCTGACGGCGACCGATCGGATACTGCTCGGCTTCTGGTCCCTATTCCTCAGTCCACGCCGTATCCGGCGGTCTGCAGTTATCATCAAGTCATCAACACTGCTGAGATTCCACGAAGCACTCAAGAAACGGAAATACCAGTTGCTTTATTCATCTCGCCGAAGAGGTAAGCCAGGACCCAAGGGGCCATCTGAGCAACTTATTCTGGTCATCGTTGAAATGAAACGACGAAATCCAAGGTACGGCTGCCCAAAGATCGCAGAGCAAATCTCAAAACTGTTTGGTATTGAAATCGACAAAGACATTGTTCGAAGGGTATTGGCCAAGCACTACCATCCAGATACCGATGGTGGCCCTTCATGGCTGACTTTCATCGGTCATATGAAAGATAGTCTCTGGAGCATCGATCTGTGTGCGCCGTGATGGCAAGGAGGATTTTATGAGGTAAAAGCATAACATCATTCTTGCTTGTTGGCGTTTGACCGGTGGTTGAGATGCCACCCGATTCTGGGATGAGCCGGAATCGAAGGGGGCTGCCTAAGGGCGTCGGGTTGCGACGGCGCCTGAGAAAGCTGGCGGCCTAAACTGTACCGGATTCGGGCCATCACCCGAAGGTCGGGCTACCGCCTGCTCTATGGCGAGACAACGAAGCGTGTGTGGGAAGCCTCTGTATTTAATGCTCACTGTCCTCACGATGACCTGATGGGGTTGAGGATCACTGCGAACCGAACTGGTCGGGCTATAGATTCCCGACTGGTGCGACCGGTAATCGGCGCGACGATGAGTGTACTCCTCTAGCTCTCGTCCAGTATCGCCAGGGGTAAAGCACGCCGCCTACGGAGCAAAGGTTAGACGCTGGAACACGGGAACCTCAATGGGCTGCTGGGCGACAAGCCCAGCTCGCTGCGCAGACCAGAGACGGCTTCATTGAGGGGCGGAGCCTGCGTAGTAGTCTGAGCATGGGAAAGCCATGTACATGGCGAAGGCAGGCAGGGAACCGATAGAGTTGCAGAGACGGAGGAAACATTCGTGGACTCGAATGATCAGACCGATGAGGTCTGGCTACTCGGCATTCAACGCAAGCTTTATCAGTGGAGCAAAGGGGTATGTTGGCGCCTGCTTTCACCGTGGTTCCTGGAGAGCCGAGTGCATAACGAAAGGTGCACGCTCGGTTCGGTGAGCGGGCGCTGGAAACCAGCGGCAGTAATGCCGCCAGGCGCCAGCGCTCGACTCTCCTTCGGTGCGAGTCGATTCTGCTCAAGA
>CAVWAI010000014.1:0-9724 GCA_963752725.1 uncultured Gammaproteobacteria bacterium | reverse complement strand
GGCCGATCAAACGCTGTATCTCCATGGTGCGACCACCCTGTTTAGCCACCCGATGCTTCACGGCGCATACGTGAACCGGTAGAACGTGGCAACATACCGTATTCTGCGGTGACCCAGCCCTGGCCTTTACCGCGTAAAAATCCGGGAACGCGTTCTTCAACGCTAGCCGTACAGATAACTTTGGTATCACCAAATTCGATCAACACAGAGCCTTCTGCATGTTTTGTGTAGTTACGGGTAATGCTGAACGCTGCGCATTTCATCAGGTTGGCGGTTACTTGGACGCATGTTGTTGATCTCTATATATCTAGGCTAAATTTAAGTGTGCGTATTATACATGCCTGACTTTGGCGTTAGGCATTAATTAGTGACAAGACAGTCAGATAGCCCATGCTAGACTTGCGAAAATCAGGCGCTAATGAGAATCGTCACCTCAGAGGTTGCTGGATATGACAAAAAGTATGACGGCATTTGCACGTACGCAGCAAAGTTTGGTCGAGGGAGATATCATCTGTGAGTTGCGAAGTGTCAATCATCGCTTCCTGGAGTTACATCTGAAAATGCCAGAAGACTTTCGCGCCAGTGAGGCGCGATTCCGCGAGATGCTTCAGCAACGTTTAAAGCGAGGCAAGGTTGAGCTTTATTTACGTTTTAATGCAAATATTCAGCAGACTGGAAGCATCAGCATTAATCAGCAACAGGCAAAGTCTCTGGTTAAAGCCTGCCATGCAATTAATGATCTATTGCACCAGCCGTCAGAAGTTGATCCTATCGAAGTGTTGCAGTGGCCCGGCGTCGTGCAAGAATCAAAGATGGATATGAAACCTGTGCTGGAAGCGGCTGAGTCGTGTTTAGATGCCGCGCTGGATGAGCTGCTAGCCAACCGCGAACGTGAAGGTGAGCGCATGCGTGATCTGATCACACAGCGTTGTGATGCCATTCAGCAGATCGTGAATCAGACCCGTGACAAGATGCCTGAAATTCAAACACGTTACCAGCAACGGTTGCGTGATCGTTTAGATGAATTAAAAGTCGAAGTGAATAATGATCGCCTGGAGCAGGAGTTAGTGCATCTCGCACAAAAAATGGACGTTGATGAAGAGCTGGATCGTCTCGATAGTCACCTGCAGGAAATGAAAGATATCTTAAATCGTGATGAAGCGGTAGGGCGTCGACTGGATTTTTTAATGCAGGAGCTTAACCGTGAGGCCAATACGCTAGGTTCGAAATCAGCAGATATTTCCAGTACTAGTGCATCGGTAGAATTAAAAGTTTTAATCGAACAGATGCGTGAACAGATCCAGAATATCGAATAAAGTAAATGTCCATAACGTCATTGCGGGCGAAGCGCGGCAATCACCTGTAAAAAAGATTACCGTACTTCGCCCGCAATGACGAGCTTATGCAATAGCTTGTTATTCTTTGATGCCCAATAACTCGATCTCAAAGATCAAAGTAGAATTGGCTTCGATCAGCTCGCTGCGTTTAGTGGCACCGTAAGCCAGGTCAGAGGGAACAAATAACTGCCATTTGTCGCCCACGTGCATCAGCTGTAAGGCTTCGGTCCAGCCTTTGATAACACCTTTTACCGGGAAAGAGGCTGGTTGATCGCGTTTGTAAGAGCTGTCAAATTCACGGCCATCGATCAAAGTACCTTTATAATGCGTCGTTACGGTATCGGTGTCTTTAGGTTGTTTGCCGTCACCGCTAGCCAGAATTTTGTATTGCAGGCCACTTGCAGTGGTGATTACGCCAGGTTTTTTCGCATTTTCTTCAAGGAACGCTTTACCTGCGGCTATGTTGCTCTCAGCTACAGCGGCCTGTTTTTTTACTAGTTCATCGCGTAACTGCGCCTGAAAACTGGTTTTTGCCTGTAGCTGTTCTTCATCGCTAAGCGCTATCTCAGAACCATTGTATGCGTCAGCTATGCCGCGATTGAGCGCATTCACATCCAGTTCAACCCCTTGCTGTTTTAAGCGGTTGGCGACGTCTACGCCGAAGCTGTAGCTGGCTTTTTGTTCTAGTGTTTCCAGTGGCTGGTTATTGCTGGTATCTTGATTGCAGGCATAAAGCGCGAGTGTGATAGCAATAAGACTGGTTGAGCGGTAAAAATTCGACATGGTTATTCCTGATTTATTTTATTGTGGCAAAATGTATCAGCTCGACTGCTTAACTTCAAGTAATGTGAGTGGGTAAATATAAAATATGGAATTATTCTATCGGCGAAGTTGCCCTGTATTATGCAGGAACTATGTAAAATGCAACGTGTCTACAAGATGCGTTTAAATTTGTGAGAGGAAAGTATGTTCTTAATTAGACCGTTATTTTTATCTGTATTCTTTTTTGTCATGGCATTTACGCAAAATGCTTTCGCGGCTATACCTGTTAGCGTTGATGCTCAGGCGATACCCAGTCTGGCACCGATGATAGAAAAAACACGGCCTGCTGTGGTCAATATTGCCACTCGCGGTTCGGTCGATATACAAAATCACCCATTATTAAACGATCCTTTATTCAAACGCTTTTTTAAAGGTTTTGAAAATCTTCCTCAGCGTAAAGAAGTTAAAAGCCTGGGCTCTGGAGTCATTATCGACGAAGACGCGGGTTACATCGTGACCAATTTTCATGTCATCGATGGTGCGGATGAGATATCTATCACCCTGCATGATGGTCGACAGCTGGAAGCAAAAATCATTGGCTCTGATCCAGAAGCGGATATTGCGATATTAAAGGTGGATGAAGATGGATTGGTCAGTATTCCTTTTGCCGATTCCGGCAAGTTACGCGTCGGTGACTTCGCCGTTGCCATAGGCAATCCCTTTGGTTTAGGGCAAACCGTTACCTCGGGCATCATCAGTGCGCTGGGGCGAACCGGATTAGGTATCGAAGGTTATGAAGATTTTATCCAGACCGATGCTTCCATCAACCCCGGTAACTCGGGTGGCGCGCTGGTGAACTTACGCGGTGAGCTGATCGGTATCAACACGGCGATCCTGGCCTCTGGCGGTACCGGCAACGTGGGTATCGGTTTTGCCATTCCGATCAACATGGTACGTGAGCTGACCAGTCAGCTGATTGAATACGGTGAGGTGCGACGTGGCATGCTGGGCGTCATCATGCAAAACCTGACGCCTGAACTGGCACGTGCATTTGGACTGGATTTACATCAGGGTGTGGTCATTTCACAGGTGGTAGAGAATTCAGCTGCCAGTAAAGCCGGCTTAAAAGCCGGGGATGTTATCTCGGGTATCAATGGTGTGCCGGTAAAAAGTGCGTCGGCAATGCGTAATATGGTCGGGCTGATGCGGGTTGGCGCAAAAATGGAGATAGCCGTCATCCGTGATGGCGATAAAAAGAAATTAATCGCTTACATCGAAGATGAAGATGAACACGCACTTGAAGGTGAAAAGCTCAATCCGAAATTAGCCGGCGCCATGATCGAAGGACATGATGACGGCGGTAACAAGTTTCTAGTGGTTTCCAATGTGGAGCGCGGCAGTGCCGCCTGGGATGCGCGATTACGAAAAGGCGATCTGATCTTATCGGTAAACCGTGCGCCGGTAAAAACCTTAAGTGATCTGAAGAAATTGGTGAAAGTCACCGATGAGCAGATATTATTTAATGTGCAGCGCGGACAGACAGCCCTGTTTATTTTGATTCAGTAATACTGTCATCGGTTCTTTCTAGTACGTCATTGAGCGTGCAGCGCGGAAATTTTATGCGAGGGATTACCGCGCTGCGTTCGTAAAAACAACATTTTTATTATTCAATGGGCTTCTGGTCGTTATGCACCCAGCGCTCACCTTCTTCGGTCACTTCTTTTTTCCAGAAAGGGGCATTTGCTTTTAGCTCTTCCATGAGGAAACGGCAGGCATCAAATGCTTCGGCGCGATGCGCTGACCAGGCAGCGGTGAGCACGATGGGATCTGCCGGCTGGATGTCACCAAAGCGGTGAATGATCAAACAGTCATCGAGTTGAAATTGTTGTTTGCACTGCTGACATAATTTATCCAGAAAATGTTGTGTCATCGCTGGGTAATGTTCCAGTGTCATGTGTGTCACTGATTCATTGATGTTGAAGTCGCGCATGCTGCCGACGAAGCTGGCGGTGGCGCCAAAATGACCAGGCTGTAATTCTCTGGCCTGAAAGTCCTGAATCTCATCCCAGGGATTAAATGCTCTGTCTAATAAAATCACGGGCATGATAATTTAACCGCCGGTCACCGGAGGGAAAAAAGCGACTTCATCGCCATCCTGTACCTGGGCGCTGGCTTTGACATATTCCATGTTGATGGCACACAGGGTGTTATCAGGCATGGCGATACCGCTGCTGACTTGCTGCCAGACGCCTGATACATTAATTCCTTCGCTGTAATCAATGGAAAGCTGCTGTTTGCCGAGGAGTTCGCGCAGGCTGGCGAAGAATTGTACGTTGATGCTCATAGTACTTATTTTAACGATTAATGACTGTGGCGTCATGGATATTGTTAGTGGGTCAATTATGTGAAATTTATACTGATTGTTGTTATGGATTTTTATTACTTTATTTTTAAAGATTGCGAGTCTCGCCTCGCGGGCGAGTTACTCTTTTGCTACAGCCCAAAAGAGTAACCAGAAAAGGCCGCCACTACAACTGCGCCCCTAAAGAACAGGGGTACCCATTAAAACAGTACAGTTATCATGCTGTGAAAAAACTCGCGAAAGGCGCTCAGACAGTTTTCACAGAACACCCATGATATCTGTACTGTTTCAATGGCTTGTTTAAGGTGGAAGGAAGTTCAAAAGAATAAAACAGCGTGAATTTAAAATGCGTATTTCAACGATGTCGTTTGTTTATGTTTATGTTTATGTTTATGGTTTTTGGGTTCCCCTTTCGTTTGCTGAACGCTCAGGTTTTGGTAGAGTAAATTCGCCAGGGAAGGCGAATTTAGCCTTGCGCGCACGGATAGCGCGTAAAGGCGGGCTCGTAGGCAATACCTGAGCGTTCAGGCACCCTAGCGTTTTTCTCGGGGCAAACGGAGCGGGATGGCATTCTTTTGGTTACTTTTCTTTTGCTACAGAAAGAAAAGTGACTCGCCCGTCAAAGGCGAAACACACGGGTTAAATCCATAGAAGTCGTAAATATATAAAGAGTAACTCGCAAGCGGGGCGAGACCCGCAATGCCTGAGAAGTATTCCGCTGTCAATTTAAAACGTATATCTAACAAAATTACCTGCTAAATATTATTCCCTAAAAATGGCATAATAACGTCCCTACAGAATACTAATAAATTCGGACTAGACAAATGACAGACGAACTCAATCACTTTAATCAGCGTGGCGAAGCCCATATGGTTGATGTGGGCGATAAAGATGTAACCCAGCGCCGGGCAGTGGCTGAAGGTTTTATTCAGATGAAGGCCGAAACATTGCAGCGTATTATTCAGGGAGAACATAAGAAGGGTGATGTCCTGGGGATCGCGCGGGTGGCCGGCATCATGGCCGCTAAAAAAACCTCCGATCTGATCCCCCTCTGTCATCCGTTACAACTGAACAATGTCGATATCCAGTTAATGACCGATGAAGATCATTCAACGGTACACTGTATTGCTGAAGTAAAAACCTCGGGAAAAACCGGTGTCGAAATGGAAGCCTTAACAGCGGTTCAGATCACCTTGCTGACGATCTATGATATGTGCAAAGCCATGGATCGCGGTATGGTGATGAATGGTATTGCTCTCATGAGCAAGTCTGGCGGCAAGTCCGGTGACTGGCATAAAGAGTAAGAGTAAGTTGAATAAAAACCAAAGGAAATAATATTACGGGATCTCAGATATGAAAAGCTTAAGTCGTTTATTTAAATTTGTTTTAGTGTTTGTCATCGTGGTCGTGATTGCGGTGCTGGCTTTTGTTGCTACCTTTGATGCCAATAATTACAAACCGCAGATCATCGAACAGGTGGAGAGTGTAACTGGCCGTGATTTTAAAATTGATGGTGAGATAAATCTATCGGTTTTTCCCTGGGTCGGTTTGAAGGTGGAGAATGTTACCCTGGGCAATGAAAAAGGCTTTAAAGCAAAACAGTTTGCTGCGATCAAACAGCTGGATGTAAAAGTGAATGTGTTGCCGCTACTTAAAAAACAAGTTGAGATCAATATCATTCGCTTACATGGCCTAGATGTTTCTCTCGAAGTAGCAAAAAATAAATCCAATAACTGGTCAAGCCTGACGCAGCAAAAAACTTCGCCTGCTGATGCAACAACAGAAAGCAAAACGACTGAAAAAACGGTTGAACCGGGAGCCGAAGAACAGGCGGCGGGCCTGCCATTGGAGTCATTGCAGGTCGAGGGATTTGAATTTGTTGATGCGGTTATCCGATATGACGATCGTAGCAGCGATACCGCGGCGACGGTTTCAGAATTAAACCTGACAACCAGTGCCATCCAGTTTGATCAGCCCGTCGAGGTCAAGTTTGGCGCACGCATAGAAAGTAATCAGCCGATTATCGATACACGCCTTAAGCTGACGACACAGTTAAGTTTCAATAAGGAATTAACCGAATTCGATTTGCGTGATTTTATCTTCACGCTGTATGCCAGTGCCAATGAGTTCATCAAACAGGATGAGCAGGTAGAGATAAAATCAAATATCAATGTGCTGATGGATGAGCAGCGTGTGACTTTAAAACCATTAATAATTTCTGCAATGGGGACAACAACACAGGCAGAAGTTGTCGTTTCACAGTTTCTTGAAACCCCCCTGATCCAGGGTGATATCGAGATACTGCGGTTTAATGCACGTGAAGTAGCGAAACGTGCGGGTGTGGAATTGCCGCAGATGGCGAAAGCCGATGCACTCCATAATGTAGCATTAAAAACAAAAATAAAATTGCTTGGTGAAAAACTGCAGGCCAATGATTTTAATCTAACCCTCGATGGTAGTACCTTGAGTGGCTGGTTGCATGTGCTCGATATAAGTAAGCAGCAGCTCCGCTATGATCTTGCGTTTGATCGGCTGAATATCAATGATTATTTACCGCCAGTCGCGGCAGTGCCGGAGTCCGATAAAGCGGTCATTGTAGCGCAAAAAACCAATGCAGAGGTTTCGGTAGAAGCAGACGTGGTCAGTAGTGGCGATGAAAAGATCGAACTGCCGCTGGAGATGATGCGCCAGCTGGATGTGCAGGGCGATTTTCGAATTGCTGATCTGACGGCCAGTGAGTATCAGATTAAGCAGTTCTTGATGTCCTTACAAGCAGCTAATGGTGAGATAAATATTAAACCGCTATCCATGCAGGTACTGCAAGGGCAGGTAACCGCTGCCATCAGGACAAACGTACAAAAGGAAAAGCCGGCCTATGCCATTAATCTCGACGTTAATCAGGTGCAGGCGGGTCCGGTGGTCAATCCATTTCTTGATAGTTTGATGGGTGACAAACCCTTATCGATGAAAGGTGCCATTAATGTTGCTGTGGATGTTACGACAACGGGTGACTCGGTTAACCAGTTGAAACAGGCCAGTAAGGGCGCAATCGTGCTGGATATGAAAGAAACGGAAGTAAACGGTTTTGACCCCGAATATTATATGCGTTCATCGATCGCTGATTATGTTCACAGCAAAGGGTTTGGCCTGTCAAAAACCATCATGGGCAGTTACAAGCCGCGTGAAGTCACGGTGTTCGATAAAATTCACAGCACAGTCAATCTGGCGGATGGCAAAGCCCGTACCGATGATTTTTTAATGGACTCCAAGCGGGTGCAGGTAATGGCTAAAGGTTATGCGGACATCATGCAGAATACGCTGGATGTCACCTCGTCGGTTAAATTGCCGCGTGCTAAAACGGCGGCTGAGAAGATCTTTGATGAACCCGTATATGTCCGGGTGCACGGTCCATTTGATGCACTGCAGTATGAGCTTGATAAAGACCGTCTTAAAGCGTCGACTACCGATGTACTGAAGGATCAGGCGAAGGCCAAACTGGATGCTGAAAAACAGCGTTTAAAAGACAAGGCTGATGCGGAGAAGCAGCGTTTGAAAGAAAAAGCGGATGAAGAAAAACGCCGTGCGGAAGAAAAAGCCAGGCAGAAATTGAAAGAAAGCACGGATAAATATGAGGATAAATTGAAAGATAAGCTTAAAGGTTTATTTTAGGCGAGCGGTATATGGACACTTTTGCCGAGACTTTACTCCGCTGGTATCGAGATCATGGACGCCATGATCTGCCCTGGCAGAAGTCTGCATCGTTGTACTCGACCTGGGTGTCTGAGATCATGCTGCAGCAGACCCAGGTTGCGACGGTCATCCCATACTATGAAAATTTTATGCAGCGCTTTCCGGATATCTCGACACTTGCACAGGCATCTCAGGACGATGTTTTGTTGCACTGGGCAGGACTGGGATATTACAGTCGGGCAAGAAATTTACACCAGGCAGCAGCAATTATTCTTGAGCGGCATCAGGGCAAGTTTCCACAGGTTTACGAGGAGGTACTGGCATTGCCGGGTATCGGGCCATCAACAGCAGGAGCTATCCTGGCGCAGGCTTTAGGTCAGCGTCATGCCATCCTCGATGGTAATGTAAAACGGGTGCTGGCGCGATATCGGGCGATCGACGGCTGGCCCGGTCAGTCACCGGTGGAAAAGCAATTATGGGCCTGGGCAGAAAAATATACGCCAGAACGGGATGTGGCCGATTACACCCAGGCGATTATGGATCTAGGCGCAACCATATGCAGACGCTCTTCCGCGAAGTGCGATGTTTGCCCGCTGAACGAAAACTGCCATGCGCTGCAGCAAGCCAGGGTAGCAGAGTTGCCCACCAGGAAAGCGAAGAAAAGCCTACCGGTAAAACAAAAGCGGTTTTTGATCATTAAAAATGAACAGGGTGATTATTTGATGGAAAAGCGCCCGCCCGCCGGGATCTGGGGCGGTCTGTGGAGTCTGCCTGAGCTTGCTATGGATGAATCAGTCGATGAGATGGTAAATGAAAACTGGCGATTATCCGTTAATAACATTAGTAATCTACCCGTTTTTCGCCATACCTTTAGCCACTTTCATCTTGATATAACCCCGTGTGAGGTGCGGGTAGCACCGACAAGTCATTCGATTGCAGACAGTGAGCGTTATCAATGGTGTACAGATATTTCGCAACTCGCATTGGCTGCTCCCGTCAGTAGCATCCTGCAAATAAAATAATCGCCCGAAATCAGCCAAGTAACTTGACTCAGGCGCATCTAGTCGATTAAATACGCCTTCGTTTGAGCCAGACCGATTTTGGTTCAAAACAGCAGTTATATCATCAAAATGGCCGAATAGCTCAGTTGGTAGAGCAGCGGATTGAAAATCCGCGTGTCCCTGGTTCAATTCCAGGTTCGGCCACCATATAAATTAAAGACTTAGTAGAAATGCTGGGTCTTTTTTGTTTTCCGGGTCACCATATAGTCACCAACAGCTTATATTTCAGCTACCTTTCATTCACTTTAGGCTTATCTTCAAATAAACGCTGTAATTTTCCGTTCGTCCTTCCAAAATATCGATTCTGATCGTAAAGCACATGGCTACAGTGTCTGAAAACAGACTGACTCTTATTTCTATGATATGGGTAAGGGTTAGGCATAATAGTGGTTTTTTCTGCCTGGTTACAGCGAATAGGGGGGGGCATCTGAAGAATAGCGTGTTGTTATACATATCATGTCCAGAAAATTAAAGGAGTCAGACCCCTTTAATTGTTATGGTTTGATCGTCTC
>CAVWAI010000013.1:0-134612 GCA_963752725.1 uncultured Gammaproteobacteria bacterium | reverse complement strand
CCGGATTCATTAACAGGATAAACAGGGCAAGCTGCCAGTGCATCCACAGCAGCACAGCGGCGATGCCGATGACCGTCAGTACAGCAACGATAAACTTGCTCAGTGAGGCGCCCAGAAAATCATCGATCGCAGTGACGTCAGTAACCAGATGAGAGGTTATAGAACCCGACCCCGCCGCTTCGTATTCTGCCATCGAAACTTTCTGCAAATGCTGCAATAGACCGAGACGGATTCGATAGGTGACATCTTTTGCGACACGGGTAAATTCTCGCGTCTGCAGTACCGCTAATAACAATGTGATCAGACGTAACAGCATAGACAGCAACATGACGATAGCGATGATGCTGATCGGTGTCAGCCACGCCTGTGGAAAGATCACTGACAGCAGTTCTATAATTTTTCCGGGTTTATCGAGCAACACCTCATCGACCAGCAGAGGCATCAATAGCGGTACCGGCACACTGATGAGAGCGGCAAAGATGGCGATGATATTAGCCTTGATCAATAACATCCTGTGATGCTTCACCATGGAGAAAATACTTTGCCATGAGTAGGCCTGCAGGGCATCTGTTTGAGTCTGATGATTCATTTTTTGCACTTAATCTGTGTCTTTTTAGTTTTCAGGAGCAGTATCTTTCACTGCGTCTCCAGTGCCAGTAACAATGCCTGTGTGCCACTTTTACCATGACCGATATCACGCGTTTTTTCATACAGTGACTTTGCCAGTGACAGCCCCGGTAACGCCAGTCCCATCATTTCCGCTTCATTCACGGCGATAGCTAAATCCTTGATAAAGTGATCCACCATAAATCCTGGCGTGAAATCCTGGCTGATAATTCTTGCCGCCAGGTTATCCAGTGTCCAGCAACCTGCTGCACCCGGTCTTATAGCGGCGACCATGGTTTCACAGTTGAGGCCGGCATGTTTTGCATACAGCAGGGCTTCACACACCCCTATCATGGTGCCGGCAACGGTGATCTGATTACACATTTTCGTATGCTGACCAGTGCCCGCTCCACCCATCACCTGAACAGACCCAAGATAGTCGAATAAACCTTTTACCCGCTCGATGATATCGAGCTCGCCACCCGCCATGATCGACAGACTCGCATTCCTGGCACCGACATCACCACCAGAGACCGGCGCATCGATACTGTGTGCGCCATGTTGTTTTACATACTGAGCTATCTCCAGTGTCAGGCTTGGTGCCGTCGTGCCCATATCGATAAAAATCTTATCCGTGATCTCGCTACTCAGCAGGCCATTGGCCGAAAAATACACATCGCGCACCTCCTGCTCCATACCGACCATGGTAAATACCACATCACTCTGCGCTACCACCTCCGTCGGTGATTCGCACCACAGCGCGCCGGCATCCCGCGCAGCACTGGCTTTTTCCTGGCTACGCGTATAAACCGACATGGGATATCCCGCCGCCAACAGATGCTGGCACATCGACTCACCCATAACACCCAGACCAATCCATCCTAGTTTTGTGTTTTTATACATGAAGGCTTCCTGTAAGATTTACGCTTTTATTTTTACATGAATATTTAATGAATACCCAACTTAAAGCTTTTCTTTTTGATGTCGATGGCACCTTATCCGACACTGAACGTGATGGTCATCGCGTCGCGTTCAACCAGGCCTTTGAAGAATACGGAATAAACTGGCACTGGGATGTTGATACTTATGGTGAACTGCTCGCGGTCACTGGTGGCAAGGAACGTATGCAGTACTATGCAGACAAGTTCCTGGATAAAAACAATCTGCCCGATAACCTTGAATCACTCATCCCTGAACTGCACCAGGCAAAGACACGTCACTACACCGAATTATTATCGACCGGCGCTATTCCCTTGCGTCCGGGTGTAGAACGATTGATCAACGAAGCACGACAACGTGGTTTTCGGCTGGCTATAGCGACCACCACCACGCCAGAAAATGTGACGGCATTACTGACCCATACCCTGGGTGCCCAGTCCATCGACTGGTTCGAGGTCATCGCCGCAGGCGATATCGTGCCCGCCAAAAAACCGGCAGCGGACATCTATGATTATGCCCTGCAGGCCATGGCGCTGACTGCTGACGAATGCATCGCCTTTGAAGATTCCGCCAATGGTATCAAATCCTCTTCAGGTGCCAGGTTAACCACCATTATCACGGTTAATGATTACACCAGAGAGCATGATTTTTCCGGCGCCTGCATCGTGCTCGATCAGATGGGAGAGGCAGATCAGCCTTTCAAGGTGATCGCCGGAGATGCCCATGGTGCGACATACCTGGATTGCGACCTGGTGGTAAAACTTCATCAGCAATCGATCACCCGTTAATAAACGATAAAAATGAGTGAGAGCACAAACTTGATGTCTCAAAAGTGATCGAATCGCTGACCATAGACCTGAGTTTGATCGACACCGGCCTGTACCTGCTGACAGGTGCCTTTGCTGGTTTCGCTGCCGGCCTGTTAGGCATCGGTGGCGGTCTGATCATCGTACCGGTGTTATATCTTATCTTCAGCAGCCAGGGCTATGAGCAACAACATGTGATGCACATGGCGCTTGCGACCTCGCTGGCAACCATCGTTTTCACCTCGATCTCATCAACCCTGGCACACCACAAAAAAAAGGCCGTGTTATGGCACATCGTTTTGTTACTGGCGCCGGGAATCTGTTTAGGCGCCTGGTCTGGTGCCGTCATCGCAAGCCAGCTGAACACCGATATCCTGAAACCACTATTTGGCGTTTTCGAACTCTGTGTCGCTTTTTTAATGTTTACTCAGCTGCAGAGCAAACAACATCAGCACACGATAAAACCTGTGAACGCTTTTTTCGGCGGTAATATTATCGGCGGCCTGTCTGCCATCGTCGGTATTGGCGGCGGCACACTGACGGTACCTTTTTTACACTGGCATAATATCAATATAAAAAATGCCGTCGCCACCTCGGCAGCCTGCGGCTTCCCTATCGCCATATTCGGCACAGCATCCTATGTTGTTAACGGCTGGCAGATCGTAAACACAGCATCAATTTCAGAACACGGATTGTTAGGTTACGTTCAGCTGACGGCTTTTGCTATTATCGCCATCGGCAGTTTTCTGTTTGCACCGCTAGGCGCAAAACTCGCACATCAGTTCAGCGACATCAAACTTAAAAAAGTTTTTGCACTATTTTTGCTGGCGCTGGGAATAAAAATGTTGCTCGACTAAAAAAGGCAGGGAGATATTTCTCCTTGCCTTTTTTAGTCGGAAATGATTCATAAACTACTGGCAAAAATCCAGGAAAAGCCGGCACCGACGAAATAATAATCGTTTTTAAGCACTAACGGGCTATCTTCAAACTCTGCACCACGAAGGGATTGATAACGCAGGAACATCCAGTAGATGAAATCATTGGTTTTGTAAGAGATACGATACTTGATGAAACTGCCGCCGAAACCGGCATCACTTTTATATGCAGGCCGTGCGGGCGTTGCATATTCTGGCGCCACATCATAATAGTAAGCATGGAAGTCCTGTGTTGCGAACTTAATTCCAATCGTCGTTTTATGCGCTACCGGCGCATTTGACGAACGCCTGTGATCAAAACTAAAGCGCGGTTCGATCAGGTAACCTATATTTTCAACACCGGGCAGATCGGTAATGATTGCAGCGCGCACGGTACCTCAAAGCGCGCGTCGAAATAACTTTTATTCCTGTCATTCAATTTAAATTCCAGTGATGGGCCAAACTGCAGCATAAAGTCCAGATCAGGCATGCCTTTCCGTGCACGGGTATCTTCACTGTCAACCGGCAGGCCAAAATCCGCACTGATATCAAGAACGACATTATCCGAATCGTAAAGAAAACTTCGGAAGCCGCGATCGACTTCAAACTTTGGCGAACGAAAAGTAAAATAAGGCACCGGAAGAATAAACTGTTTCGTCTCGACAGCCCCCGGGTAGAGCAGGTAATCAAATGCACCGATACCTAAACCCATGGACCACTCGGTTTTATCGACATTTATTTTTGACAGCTCGCTTGCGATAAGCACTGAACTGCGCATAATAAGCAATGTCAGTAAAATGATGGTTGTTATATAGTTAGGCATCATTAATAACACATAGTTAATCTATGAAACTTTCAAAATGGGTATAACACATGGAATCCTTACCTGAACTGCAGGTTACCGTATACAGCGATTATATCTGCCCTTTCTGTTATGTCGGACACCACCGCTTACAGCGCTTACGCGATAGCTATGATCTAAAAATAAACTGGTGCTTCCTGGAGATACACCCGGAGACCTCGTCAGACGGTGAACCTATCGACTCCCTGGAATATCCTTCTGAACAATGGCAAATGATGTTAGAGAATTTAGAACGTATCGCTCAGGAAGAAAATATCCCCCTGTCTAAACTCAGCTTTATCACCAATTCTAAAGATGCATTATTATTATCAGAAGCTGCCAAACAATGTGGTCGTGAAATTTTTTACACTTTACATGAAAAACTGTTCGAGGCTTATTTTGTTGATGGTAAAAACATCGGCGACAGGTATATTCTCAAGACCATTGCCAGTTCATGCGGCATCGACGATGAAACCATTGAAGCATCCTGGACAGATGGCAACTTGAATAAACGTTTGATGAACAATTTCAACACAGCGCGTACTCACAATATCCAGAGTGTACCCAGTTTTATTTTTGGAGAGACAGTGCTCACCGGTGTCGTCGCCGAAGCTACGTTTCGAGAAGCGGCAGCACAACTATCTTCAGCAAGTAATGATTAGTCAATGTATTTAATCCAATAGAAGCTCAACTGGCTTTATAAGATCAATCTTCCTGCTCACCCAGCATAGCGTCTTTCAAATCGTCATCTGCGGGCTCTTCGCCTAACCAGACGTCGAGCAATGCAGCATAAAAGTCAGCCCCCTCAATAGCAGTTTTCGGCTCACCATTAAAGGACACAACGGTACCGACGGCAGGAATGTAATCCAGTAAAACGACATCGCCTTTTTTTAGATCGGGGAAATAACTGATGAATGTATTTAAACGTGACTCTAATTTTTTAAATTGCTCATCACTGTTATTCTCCTCGAAACCTTCACGCCAGGCAGCTGCCATTTTCTTTTGGCTTACTTCATCATGAACCATATGCATGAGTACACGTTTAGGCCCTTTTAGAGCCTGCACGGCATCACGCGAATCCGCCCTGGTTTCTGTATATAGCGCAGCAACATATACATTAAAAACAAACTTGGTTCGATAGCCCATACCATTTAACTGCAACGGCGTGTTTGTACCATCTAATGTTACTTCATCAGGCAAATCGACATCATCGAGCTGGCGAGCACTGACCGACGCTGAAAAATACACCGTAGAAAACAGCATGATGAAAACGATGCCTGTACGGTAAACCGATGTTTTTGTTGCCATAGTAATTACCTGTGCTTTCAGTATTGATGAAAAACTCACCATTTAAGGATATCATAGAACATAGCTTCAACTCGCCAAACCACACTAACATTAGATATACCTTCCGACAATGATTATGGAAAAAAAGATCAATACCGAAAACAAGCTGCAGACCTATGTCTACTACATCAGCCTGTCGTGTTTTTTTATGGCGATCCTAAATATCATCCATACCATCTATGTCATCAAGATTGAATTTGCAGCTGCCAGTTTCATCATTCCAACATTCGCTGGTCTGCTATTTGGCTCGATCTTTGCCCAGATCAAGATCTTGAGCTCGCAGCTCAGCGACATGGCTTTTACTGACTCACTTACACACATCTATAATCGTCTGCATTTCGCCAACTTTCTTGCGACTCAAGTCGACAAGACAAAACGTTATGGTGGTACGTTTTCTATTATCTTCTTTGACCTTGATAATTTTAAAGAGGTGAATGACAACTACGGACATCTAGCGGGTGACCATATACTCGAACAAGTCACAAAACTGGTATCAGCAGCAAATCGTAGTGCAGATATCTTTGCGCGTTATGGTGGTGAAGAGTTTATTATCCTGACGCCAGAGACCGATCTGGATGGTGCTCTGGTTCATGCTGAACGCTTACGCCGGGATATCGAAAATTTTGAATTTAAAACAGTGGGCCATATCACCAGTAGTTTTGGTGTGGCAGAATTTAATGCCGACAAAGATAGTGTCGATGACATACTCTCACGTGCAGACACTGCTTTATACATGGCCAAAGAACTTGGCCGTAACCGGGTCGAAAAAGCCTAGCTACGTATAAAAAACAGTGACGAGTTTCAAGACTCGCCGCTATTTTATTCTATACTGGCCTCTATAAGCCAGATCCAGCTGTTTCGCCGCCCTGACCTCATCAAGACGCTTGACCGGCATTGTCTGTGGTGCCGCATGCAATATTTCAGGATTTGTTTCCGCTTCCTGTTTTATCTGCTCCAGCGCATCCATAAAACCATCCAGCGCTTCTTTTGCTTCTGACTCAGTCGGTTCGATCAACAGACATTCCGGTACTAATAGCGGGAAGTAAGTGGTCGGTGCATGGTAACCCAGATCAAGCAGACGCTTGGCAAAATCCATCGCCGAGACATGATGCTTACGCGCTTCATTTTTTAAGGTAATGATGAACTCATGACTGGCACGACGGCTATCGATAGCCAGGGTAAAACCTCGACGTCTGGCTTCTACCATCATGTAATTAGCATTCAGGGTAGCGAATTCGGCTACCCTGACCATGCCTTCACGGCCGAGGAATCGCATGTAGATATAAGCGCGCAACAGCACGCCAGGGTTGCCCATGAATGCAGACAGACGACCGATACTCTGTGGACGGTCTTCTGCTGTTAGGTAGCGATATTGCTCACCTTCCTGCGTCACCATCGGCAATGGTAAAAAAGGAATCAATCGTTCAGCAACACCGACCGCACCAGAACCCGGACCACCACCACCGTGCGGCGTTGAAAAGGTTTTATGCAGATTTGAATGGATAACATCAAAACCCATATCACCAGGGCGAATCTTACCCAGGATTGCGTTCAGGTTGGCACCATCGTAATACAGCAAACCACCGGCCTGATGCACCACTTTTGCTATCTCTTCGATGTTGCGTTCAAACACACCCAGTGTTGACGGATTGGTCAGCATCAAACCGGCTGTCTGTGGACCCACCGCCTGTTTCAATGCGTCGAGATCAACATCACCGTTAGCCAGTGTTGGGATTTCTTTTACGCGAAAACCACACATCACTGCTGTGGCCGGGTTGGTACCATGTGCTGCATCAGGCACTAAAATTTCTTTACGTTCGACATCACCGCGCGAGATATGATATGCCCCGATCATCGCGACACCGGCAAACTCACCCTGTGCTCCCGCCATCGGCGCCAATGAAAATGCGGCCATACCTGTGGCTTCACATAACATGGATTGCAGATCAGACATGCAGGCAAGAAAACCCTGATTCTGTTCATCGGGTGTCAGCGGATGCGCATTTAAAAAACCGGGCAACATCGCCAGTGAATTACAGGCACGCGGGTTGTACTTCATGGTACAGGAACCCAGTGGATAAAACTGTGTATCGATGGAAAAGTTCTTCTGCGACAGACGGGTGTAATGACGCACCGCCTGCAACTCAGAAACTTCAGGCAGTGCCGCACTTTTCTTGCGTAATAAATTTTCAGGTATCGCGCTGACCGATGCTTTTTCAACTGGTGATTGGGGCGCGCCTTTACGGCCCTGTGAGGAATGCTCAAAAATTAACATTATGCACTCTCCTGCAACGATGCAATATTATTAGCAGGTGGTGCCAGCACTTCCTGCATCGCTGTAGCATAAGCCGCTATATCTTCTTCACTGCGCATCTCAGTCGTACAGACCAGTATCGCATTGCCCAGCTCGGGGTAATCTAAAGACAGATCGAAGCCGCCCAATATACCTTTTTGCATCAGCGCTGTTAATACCTGGGCTGCGGGTGCATCTAACTGCAGTACCGTTTCATGAAAGTGCACACTCGAAAATGCTTTTTTCACACCGTTGATCGCGCTGAGTTTTTCCACCAGGCTGTTATTATTTGCATGGCAGGCGGCTGCCGTATTCTCCAGACCTTCAGCGCCCATGATCGCCATATGAATTGTTGATGCAGTCACCACCAGGCCCTGATTAGTACAGATATTTGAGGTCGCTTTCGAACGGCGAATATGTTGTTCACGTGCCTGCAGTGTTAACACAAAACCTTCTTTACCATCCAGATCGACAGTGCGACCGACGATACGCCCCGGCATCTGTCTGACCAGTGCCTGCTTACAACAGAGCAGGCCGTAATAAGGACCGCCCGCTGACATCGGCGCACCTAACGGCTGACCGTCACCACAGGCGATGTCGGCACCTTTACTCGCTTCGTCCTGCCCCCATTCACCCGGTGGCGTCAATATCGCTGCCGCTAATGGATTGATCACCGCGATGACTAAAATATTATTTTCATGTGCCCAGTCAGTAATTTCATCGACCGCCTCAAGACAACCAAAAAAGTTAGGTTGCTGAATAACTATCGCGGTGATGTCAGCTTCAGCCTGCTGCTTGATCAGCTCCAGTGTTACCGTTCCTGTTGCCGCATCATAAGGCACTTCAACAAGATCTATCTGCTGACCTTTAACGATGGTGTGTGCGGTCTGACGATAAACCGGGTTAACCGTGGTCGGGATTAAGATTTTTCTCGATTTTGATTTTCGGTTGCCACGTACCGCCATCAGGACAGCTTCTGCCAGAGAAGAGGCGCCGTCATACATCGATGCATTCGATACATCCATCGCGGTTAACGCCGTCATCATACTCTGGTATTCATAGGTTAACTGCAGGGTGCCCTGCGATGCTTCTGCCTGGTATGGCGTATAGGCGCTGTAGTATTCACCACGAGTGGTTATCTCCCAGACAGCCGCCGGGATATGATGCTGATACGCGCCCGCACCTAAAAAACACAATGCTTTGGTGTTTTTTTCTGCGCGCTGACGCATGAGACGTGATATTTCCATCTCTGTCATGCCAACAGGCACTGCTTCTAAAGCAGCTGCACGTAGATGCGCGGGGATCTCATCAAATAAATCTTCGATGGAATCCGCGCCGATGGTCTGTAACATCTGCGAAATTTCTTGTTCGGTGTGTGGGATAAAAGGCATACGGATATCTAAAAAATGATTAAAAAATTAGCTGGCAGTTAGTGTTAACTGCCAGCTTAAAGCTTACTCTGCTATCTCAGCCTGATAAGCGTCTGCGTCCATCAGATCATCGAGCTCTTCAGCTGAGGGTCTAACTTTAAATAACCAGCCACTATCGTAGGGCGAACTATTTATTATCTCGGGCTCATCTGCAAGTTCTTCGTTAACTTCGACAATTTCACCGCTGATCGGCATATAAACATCTGAGGCTGCTTTAACCGATTCGACAACACAGCACTCATCGCCGGTAACAAAGTCTGTACCTGTTTCAGGTAATTCGACGAACACCAGATCACCCAGTAACTCCTGTGCGTGATCGCTTATCCCGACAGTCACCAGACCATCGTCTTCTAAACGCAACCACTCGTGTGATTTGGTATATTTTAATTCAGAAGGTACTTCACTCATCTCTCATTCCCCTAATACAGAATTTTTCTGAGGAGCAGATTATACGCCTCAATGGTTAAAAGTTTTAGACTACAAATCACCGACTAAACGGCCTGACCGTCACGCACAAAAACCGGTTTGACGACGCTGGCGTTAAGCAATTTACCGCGTATATCCACCTTGCATGTTTCACCCGTTGCAACCGGTACGCGCGCCAGAGCTATGGATTTTTGCAGACTGGGAGAAAAAGTACCACTGGTAATTTCACCCTCACCCTGCTGACCATCACCGATATCAACGATCACCTTCTGATGGCCGCGTAAAACGCCCTTCTCTTCAAGTATCAGACCGACAATTTTCTCTTTGACGCCGGCTGCTTTTTCTTTTTCCAGGGCGCTGCGACCAATAAAATCTCTATCTTCAGGCGACCAGGCAATCGTCCATGACAGACCAGAGACAAGTGGTGAAGTCTCTTCCGTCATATCACTGCCGTATAAGTTCATACCCGCTTCCAACCTCAGGGTATCGCGTGCACCAAGGCCGCAGGGTTTGACGCCCGCAGCCGCCAGTTTATCCCAAAGTTCAGCGGCTTCTGTTTCTGGCACCATCACTTCAAAACCATCTTCACCGGTGTAACCGGTACGGCCAACAAACCAGTCACCGCAATCAGCACCAAAAAACCGCTTGAGTGGTGCCGCCGCTTCAACCACATCGACAGGTAATGCCTGTAATGCTTTTTCACGCGCATGGGGACCCTGTACCGCGATCATCGCCATATCATCGCGCTCTTTAACGCTAACATTGTACGCGCCGGCATGTTTGTTAATCCAGGCCAGGTCTTTTTCACGGGTACCGGCATTGACCACG
Source organism: uncultured Gammaproteobacteria bacterium (assembly GCA_963752725.1). Taxonomy (GTDB): domain Bacteria; phylum Pseudomonadota; class Gammaproteobacteria; order SZUA-229; family SZUA-229. The sequence goes on along the minus strand of CAVWAI010000013.1, from coordinate 124,182 downwards.
ACACGGTACCAGTCGTCAGACATGTAATACACGATCAGGTCATCGATGACACCGCCGTTCTCATTAAGCATACAGCTGTACAGTGCCTTTCCGCTCTCGCTGAGCTTGGCCACATCATTTGCCAGCAGGTACTGCAAAAAACCTTTGATATCGCCCGCTTCTGTCTCTTTAGCGAGATCAACGATCACCATGTGAGAGACGTCGAACATACCGGCATCATTTCTTACCTGATGGTGCTCATCGATCTGAGAGCCATAATTGACCGGCATCTGCCAACCGGCAAAGTCAACAATTTTGCCTTTATATTCAACGTGTTTATCAAAAAGTACTGTTTTATTGCTCATAATTTTATGTCGTGACGACTGCTTTATATTCAAAATTCGCGCTGATTTTACACGTTTTTAATCCGTTAGAACCCAGATAAAAAATAGTGTCTCTAAATGGCTTTTAATCGAGCTAATACTAGCCCAAAGCCTGTTCGATGATTTTATACTTTAACGCAGGGATATGATCGACCAGCGACAGACCGGCATTGCGTATTTCTGACAGCGCAGCGCTCTTATTACCAAATAACTCTTTAAAACCGGTCATCGATGCCTCCATCAGCTGATTTGCACCTTTACGCTGACGCTGATATTTTTTCAAGGTATGTAAGGACGCCCATTGACGGTTTGCCTTACGTGCAGCAATGATGACTTCTGCCAGAGCAAAAGCATCGGCGATGCCGAGGTTGGCCCCCTGTCCCGCCAGAGGGTGGATATTGTGCGCTGCATCACCGATTAACGCCAACCCCGGCTTGACGTATTCGCTGACATGGCCGTGCGACAAAGGGAATAAAAAGCGCTGACCCAGCTGCAGAATTTCCCCCAGTTTAAACTCACTGGCTTCGGCCAGAGCGAGCTTAAAGGCCTCATCATCGAGCGCCATCTGCTGCTGCGCGGTGGCCTCATCCAGTGACCAGACTATCGAGCAATCGCCATTGTATAGAGGCAGAAACGCTAATGGTCCAGTCGGCATAAAACATTGCCATGCAGTGTTTTGATGACTCTCACTGGTGGTCACATTACATACCAGTCCCTGCTGCTGATAGGACTGTTTTGCGCGCTGGATCAGGGCAACGTCCCTGACTTTTGAATTAACCCCGTCTGCACCCACCAGTAGTTTTGCGGCAACGGTTTTTCCACTCGATAGCGTTAGCCTGCTGCTCACGTCTTTCTCATCATCGCTGATCTGATAGTCAATCTCAGTGATCGTTTGCGGACTCATGTAGACGATATTGTCAGCAGACTGCAGTGAATCGAGCAACATCTGCTGCAGCACATTATTTTCCACGATGACACCTAATTCGGGCACACCCAGCTCTGCACTATCAAATTCGATCTGCCCCGCCCCGGTTTTATCCCAGACAAACATTTTTTCAAAGGCGCAAACCCGTTGTGACAGAGATGAGTCCAGCACCCCTGCCTGCTGAAAATGTTTTAGCGCCGAGCGATTGATCGCTGAGACGCGGCAATCAGGTTCATCAGCAATCGCTTTGATTTCCTCACGCTCGATAACAGCAACAGAAAAATCCGCTCCGGCGAGCGCATTAGCAAAACTTAACCCCACGATGCCGCCGCCGACAACCACAACATCAAACATGACGTCATCACCGGTCCGCTGTGCCGTATCTTTACTCATAGCCGCAGGCCACGATTTAAACGTGTCAAACGGCCATTAAGACCCATGCTCTGCGTCGCCAGCTGGTGCTTGATACCCGGCAGAACATCGACCATAAACAGGCTCAACGAACGCAGATGCGCCAGTGGCATTATCGCATTAGAAAATGTTTTCACCAGCGCATCAGTAAAACGATAGACATTTTGAATATCCTGCTGACGCAGACTGGCATAATTTTGCAGCATCGCCTGCTGACCGATATCATCGCCGGATCTGCGAGCTTCTACAATCAGCTCTGACAGCAGCGCAACATCTCTTAACGCCAGATTAAAGCCCTGTCCGGCGACGGGGTGAACGCTGTGCGCAGCATTACCGATAACAGCAACACGACCATGCACCATCTGTGAAGCCGACTGTAAGAATAAAGGATAAATATGCCGCTTACCCACTTTTTTAATCTGCCCCAGACGATAACCGAAACGCTGCTGCAACTGCTGCAGAAAATCGGCTTCATCCAGCGCATATAGATACTCTGCCTGTTCCTGACTTAAGGTCCACACCACCGAACAGCGATTGTCAGTCATCGGTAAAAAAGCTAACGGGCCGGAGTCGGTAAATCGCTCATAGGCGACATTATTATGTTTTTTACCCGGCGTGACATTGGTGATCAAAGCGACCTGGTCATAACTCTTCCTACTGCTGCCGATATTAAGCAGCTGCAATACCTGTGAATTATTGCCGTCAGCAGCTACCAGCAATTTTCCCGTGAGTAATTTTGCTACACCATCGATGCGGAGCTCGATCGATACCTGCTGCTCGTCCTGTTTTAATGCGGTTAACTCTGCAGGACAAAACAGGCTGATATTCGATGCCAGCGTGTTTTTACTGGTATCACTGCTTTCCCCGAACATGGCCGCATATAACTGCTGCCCGATACTGCGGTTTTCCAGCACATAACCCAGCGCCTCGACACCCTCCTGCTCTCTGGTCAAACGAGTAACGCCAAAATGCCCACGGTCTGAGATATGAATAGTCTCGATAGCTTCAGCGAGTGGCGCTAGTGAAGGCCACAATCCCATGCTGTCTAAGATACAGCGACTGCCATAGGAAATCGCAACCGTGCGGTCGTCATAACTCGGCTGCGAGTCTGTATTCAGAGGATGAGCTTCGACCACTGCGATTTTTAATGCCGGACTCAGTTGAACATCTTTTAACGCACAGGCGAGACTGGCACCGGCGAGGCCGCCGCCGATAATGATCAGATCAAAATGATTTTCTGTTACTGCTTCTGACATAAAATTAACGCTATCGATCTATGCTCGAAAAAAGCTTTGAACCACAGAGACACAGAGGACACAGAGATTGTTTGGTTTTAAAAACATCAATTACCTCTGCGCCCTCTGTGTCTCTGTGGTGAATAGTTGTATTAATTGCATTTATTCGCGAGCAACTAACTTATGAAGCCATCACCGCTTCAATTTCTTCGACGGTTCTTGGCAAGCCTTTGGTCAGCAATTCAAAACCATCCTTGGTCACCGCCAGGTCATCTTCGATGCGCACACCGATATTCCACCAGCGTTTAGCACCGCGGCTGCCAGCAGGAATATACAGACCTGGTTCCACCGTCAGCACCATACCCGGTTCCAGTAATCGCCAGTTATCATCAACTTTATAATCACCTACGTCATGTACATCCATGCCTAACCAGTGGCCGGTACGGTGCATGTAGTATTTCATGTAACTGCCATCTTTGATCAGCTGTGCAGGTTTGCCTTTTAATAAACCGATTTCAACCATACCCCTGGTCAAGGCTCTGACAGCAGCATCATGCGGATCGTTCCAGTGGTTGCCCGGTTTAACCTTGGCAAAGGCGGCTTCCTGCGCTTTTAAAACCACTTCATAAATTTCCTGCTGCGGCACCGTGTATTTACCATTAACCGGAAACGTTCGCGTTATATCAGCAGCATAACCCTGATACTCAGCACCCGCATCGATCAATACCAGATCCTTATCCTTGAGCATCGCGTTATTTTCTGTGTAATGCAGGATACAGCCGTTTTCACCGCCGCCAACGATGGAGGTATAGGCCCAGCCGGCACCGTTGCGTTTAAAACCACAAAGGAACTCAGCCTCTAGCTCATATTCATTCATCCCCGGTTGACATACCTGCATTGCCTTGATGTGCGCCTGAACCGAAATTTTTGCCGCTTTGCGCATCAGGGCAAGTTCTTCTCGTGATTTATACAGGCGCATATCGTGCAACAGATATTCCAGCGAGACAAATTCATACGGCGCACGCGCACCACGACGTGACTGGGTACGCAGATCATTGACACACTTGAGGATATGTTTATCAAATTCAGGGTTTAGCCCTATGCTGTAATACACACTCTCTCGATCTTCCATCAGGCCAGGCAGTATATCCTCGAGATCATCGATCGGATAAGCATCATCTGCATCAAAATGCTCTATCGCACCTTCCGTGCCATAACGGCGCCCATCCCAGGTTTCTTTCAGCGGATCACGATCACGGCAAAACAGAATAAATTCACCCTGTTTACGATTCGGGATTAATACGATCACCGACTCGGGCTCATTGAATCCGCTCAGATAGGTAAAGTCGCTATCCTGACGGAAACCATGTTCCACATCCCGATTACGGATCAATGTCGGCGCTGCGGGTAATATCGCGACTGAATTTTCATGCATCATGCGCATTAACTGCTTACGGCGTCTTAGATATACTTTTTTATTCAATCTTCTTCTCTTTTCGTTTTTGAGTTGGGAATAAACGCTTAATGCACGGTCTGTGAGGACTGCAATGGCTGCAGCTCCTCATAAATAAACATGATGCCGATACGTACATATTCACTCACTTCCATAAAAGCAACTTCATCTTCTTCATCGGCATCATCCATACTGGCATTCAACTCGGCCTCGGCTTCATCATCCGCGATATAGCCGGCACGTGATATCTCTAAAATATCCTTGATCAACTCCTTGCTGTCTTCAGGCAACTCACTATCCTCGGTGATACCGCCAAGGCTCAGGCCATAGACAAAACCCTGGCACCAGGTCCCTAATGCTTCCACGCGCGACTCCAGCGTCTCATCGTCATCAGGCAACATCAATTCAAACTCGATATCGTTATCATTCATCTGCTCGACTGCCAGCTGGTGAACCTGCAGCAATAATTTACCGGCAGCCTGTAATGGCTTACTGGTTTCAGCGTGTTCGCCAAGCACGTGTAACATCCACTGTGATGCATCTGTCGAGCCCTGCGCGCATAACATGCCACACAGCGCGCCGTGTGACTCGGTGGCCCCCAGGGAAGCGTCCATGTCAAATAACAAACCTTCTAATTGTGCAATATCTGGATAATTCGGCATCAGCAATAAGTATTCAAAACAAAAAAGCCAGTTTAAATCAATCCGTCGATAAATTCCCCTGATAAGTAAGCCGTGAGCGATACATTTTTACTTAAATTCCCTATTGTAATTGACCAGAGGCCTTTCTCGTCCTACTATTAGCTGCATGACTGACACAATAACAAGAATAAACAAACTCGAGGAGCAAGTAGGTGAACTGCTTGATCTCTGCCAGCGACTGGGTGATGACAACAAAGAGCTGCGTGCTCAACTTCAAAGCCTCAGCTCTGAACGTTCAACGCTGATAGAACAAAAAGAAAAAGTACGCGTACAGGTTGAATCCATGATTACCCGTTTACGCTCTATGGAAAAAGTCTGATAGAGACTTTCGTGATACCGTTCTTCGATAGAGGTTGCCCCAAGTGAGTAAAAATGAACCCTTAACCATAATGATTATGGGCAAGGAATACCGTATAGCGTGCCCGCAAGAGGAAAGAGACAATCTACTCGCCTCCGCTGACCTGCTTAACAATAAACTCCAGGAAATCAAACAGCAGGGCTCAGTGATCGGCACAGAACGTATCGCTATCATGGCAGCGCTGAACATGAGTCATGATATTCTGCACAGTCAGTCACTAACAACCGAACATAGCGATTTAAATCAACGTATTGACGAACTCTCAGAGCGCATCACTGCCTCCATGCGTGACATTCAACTGATCTAACAGCAGAGACAATATCAACTAATCGCTGTTTTATTTTTGATATTTATATTGATTTAAAGCCAGCATTACATAAAATAGAAAGTAAGGATAATAGTACGAGCATTAAAGTATTATCACTTCCACCACTTTTGACATCTCTGGGATGTACGTAAGCAACCTGAAATATCCCTTGAGCCTTAAATACTGACTTAGGGAACTGGACTGTTGAGGCCGTGTGCATTACCGCTACGACGGGAAGCCTAACGCAGCATCGCTGGTTCCCCCCTGAACTTACCGGTTCAAGGTCATCAGTATTGCTACGGCATTTTCGGAGATGTCATCTTATTCGCTATCTGAGCCGCTAGCAGGCTCAAATATCAAACCATCGAAACCCTCTATGCCTGACGAGACCAAGCCAGACAACAAAAAAATGCAAGCTCAGTCCAGTGCAGAGATCAGGCAGTCAAAGCGGGCGCAGCGATGCAGCTTATCCGACGCGGTACAACAGCAGCACGCAACGGCCTTGTGCCAGAACGTCAAACAGGAAAAAATATACCGTAATAGTAAAAATGTCGCTTTTTATCTTGCCAACGACGGTGAAATCGATCCTTCTCAGCTGATCGAGCACGCCTGGTTCTTAGGTAAAAATGTCTTTCTACCGGTCCTCTCACCAGTGAAAAACAGTCTTTATTTTGCCCCTTATCAGCCAGACAGTCGATTTAGACTCAACCGTTTTGGTATCGCAGAGCCGACATGCCCGCCGACAGAATGGAAGAGCGCCGGTCAGCTGAATCTACTATTACTGCCACTGGTTGCTTTTGATGAGTCCGGTAACCGCGTCGGTATGGGCGGCGGCTTTTATGACCGTACACTGGCTTACCTGCAACACAGACGTCACTGGAGAAAACCTGTACTCATCGGGCTGGCACATGAGATTCAGCAAGTCGCACAGCTGGAAACACAAAGCTGGGACATCCCGCTGGATTTCATCATCACAGAAAAGCGAGTGTATAAAGCTTAAAGCAGTGCCGCCGGGAACACATCCACCGCTACATCGACAGAAATAACTGGTAAGCCGGATTATCGGTTTCTTCCCAGTAAGGGTAAGCCAGCGTATCGAGATACTCTCCCAGCTGATCACGCTCGGCCCCGGGTATCTGCAGACCCACCAGCACTCGCCCATAGGCAGCACCGTGATTTCGATAATGAAATAGACTGATGTTCCAGCGCGTGCCAATTTGCGTCAAAAAATCGAGCAGCGCACCCGGGCGTTCCGGAAACTCAAAACGGTACAACACTTCGTTCTTTAGTGCGGCCCGGCCGCCTACAAGATGACGCACGTGCATCTTGGCCATCTCGTTATCGGTCATATCCAGCACCGGGTAGTTTTTACTCTTAAGCTTTTTTATCAGCGCGCGACGTTCCTTTAAGCCATCACGTAACTGCACACCGGCGAACACCTGCGCGTCGTTATCATCTGAATAGCGGTAGTTGAACTCGGTGATACCGCGCTTACCTATGGTCTGGCAAAAGGCTTTAAAACTTCCAGGACGCTCAGGAATAGTCACCGCATATAATGCTTCGCGCTGCTCACCGATCTCTGCACGCTCTGAAACATGGCGCAAACGATCAAAATTCATGTTTGCGCCGCTGTTGATCGCAATCAGGGTCTTATCACTGATTTTCTTCTGTTTGACATATTTTTTCAGACCGGCAACGGCCAGTGCGCCAGCGGGTTCAGCAATGGATCGGGTATCATCAAAAATATCTTTAATGGCAGCACATATCTCATCCGTGCTTACCGTCAGTATCTCATCGACACATTGTTTGGCAACACGAAACGTTTCTTTACCTACCTGCTTTACCGCAACACCGTCAGCAAAAATACCCACATGATCGAGTACCACGCGACGTTTTTTTTCAAACGCCGCTGCCATACAGGCAGCATCTGCCGGCTCGACACCGATGATCTTTGTTTTCGGACTCAGATATTTAACGATAGAGCCGACGCCGGCAATCAGGCCACCGCCACCCACAGGAATAAAAATCACATCGATAAAATCAGCATGCTGGCGAACGATCTCCAGACCCACCGTCCCCTGGCCGGCGATAACATCAGCATCATCGTAAGGATGAATGAAGTCCAGTTTCTGCTTGCGCGCATATTCAGTGGCGTACTCACAGGCCTCATCATAATTATCACCGACTAAAACGGCTTTTGCGCCATACGATTTTACCGCATCGACCTTGATGCCGGGCGTGGTTTTTGGCATCACGATGATCGCATCCAGACCCAGCTTTTTAGCCGCCAGCGCGACACCCTGGGCGTGGTTTCCTGCCGATGCAGCGACTACGCCTTTGACATCTTTTGCTCTTGTCAGCTGATAGATACAGTTATACGCACCACGTAATTTAAATGAAAAAACGCTCTGCAGGTCTTCGCGTTTAAGCAGCACCTGATTGTTCTGGCGTTTGCTCAATGTAATAGCCGGATCCAGTGGCGACTCGACAGCAACATCATAAACCCGGGCGGTGAGAATTTTTTCTATATATTTCTTTGTCATAAGCGAAGAATAACGGTAAAGCGGAAAATAGGGAATAGTGAATAACGAATAGCAGCAAATTATATGCCCTCGACTTTTGCCAAAAACAGATAAGCCTGGCAACGCACAGCTCACTATTATCTGCTTTCGTTTCGCTGTATCATTCGTGCCAGAAAAATATATACAGATACCCACGGGAGTAAAAAAATGACCCAGGATGAAATGAAAAGAAAAGCCGCTGAAGCCGCTTTGGAATATGTGATCGTTGATGAGATCGTCGGTGTCGGCACCGGCTCTACCGTCAACCACTTCATCGACTGCCTTGCAGAGATAAAACACAAGATCAAAGGCGCGGTTTCCAGCTCTGTTGCCTCTACCGAACGTATGGAAGGTTACGGCATAAAGGTCTACGATCTAAACGAAGTTAACGGCATCGAAGTCTATATCGATGGCGCCGATGAATCGGATCATTACTTAAACCTGATAAAAGGTGGCGGTGGCGCTCTGACCCGTGAAAAGATCATCGCCGGTGCCAGCAAAAAATTTGTCTGCATCGCCGATGAGTCCAAACTGGTCGATGTCATGGGTGAATTTCCGCTACCGGTCGAAGTCATCCCGATGGCACGCAGCTTCATCGCCCGGGAACTGGTCAAACTCGGTGGCCGCCCTGTGTGGCGCGAAGGTTTTGTTACCGATAATGGTTGTGACATTCTCGACGTACATGATCTGAAAATCATGGAGCCTGTTAAACTTGAGAACGAACTGAATAAATTACCCGGTATCGTCACCGTAGGCATCTTTGCCAATCGTCCTGCTGACGTATTGATACTGGGCACACCGGAAGGTGCCAGGACGGTGTTATCTAAATAAACTCGATTTTATAACACTCTCATTCACACCCCACCAAAAGAACAGTTCACCACAGAGACACCGAGTACGCAGAGAATAAACTTTATATCGTTAACTACGCGCAAACCAGTAGTGCTGTTAACAAAGTAAAACTCTGTGCACTCTGTGCCTCTGTGGTGAAATATTTTCAATTCTTTTTGTACTAAACTAAAAGCGGGCACAAAAAAACGGGATCCGAAGATCCCGTTTTTTTAAACTCTTAATCCTCCTTAGGCTTTTCAGATTAGAATTTTACGCGCATACCTGCTGTAAGCATTGAAGCATCGTCAGTGTGTACATCAGATGACCTTTAGCACCGTAACCAACATATACGTTAGTCATTTTAGACATCTTGTGGTCGTAAGCTACAGCCACACCGTCTGTATCTTCACTAGCTGTTGCACCTGAAACTTCTTCCACATCTGCATACCATAAGTCAGAGCAATCATGTTGTTCTTGTTGATATTGCAAGTACCAGCAAGGAAGACGTAATCAGTGACCAGCTTGAATCCGCTGATGCTTCATACTGTAGTGCTGCAGAGAATGCTTTACCAGCTGAAATTTACCACCAATTTTCATTGCAGATTGAGTATCACCAGTACCCGTGTTAGGACAGGAGTCTGGGTCAGACCATCAATCCAGTCACCATAAAGCATGAATGATTTGCTGGCCCAACGTATACCAACACCCGTTGTTTCATCAGTCGCATTAGTGTTAGCAGTTTCGTCTTCAGCACCAGAGAAAGTATAGTTACCTACTAACGAGAAACCACCCATCTTAGGTGTAGTGTACTGTACTGTGTTGGTTGTACGACCGAGATCGATACCAGCACCACCGTGCAGGCCAGATTGTGTTTTCAAGAAACCACGACCCTCGAGAGGGGTACGGTATAATGGGTCAACTTTGCCGCCCATCTGTTTGTAGTTAGAAGACATGGTACCGAATTTAACCGTACCGAAACCGCCTTTCAGACCCATAAACTGGTCACGACGATTCAGTTCACCGTCAGATGCTGCACTAGTACCAGTAGTACCACCGATACCAGGCGCTAGCGCCATCTGGATGTAGTTGTAGGTTTATTTGGCGATATCAACACCGAACTCAATCTTATAGATTGCTTTCAGGCCATCACCAAGGTCTTCAGAACCTTTCACACCGATAGATGAAGTGTTGCTTGACATTGTCAGGTTGTTTTTTGCGCCAACAACGTCGTTATCTGCTGCGTTAAGAGACAAATGAACGTTACCGTAAACTGTAGGTGCTGCCATTGCTGCTGGTGCAGCCATAGTCGCAGCTACTGCGATTGCTAATATAGATTTTTTCATTATGCAAGACTCCTGCATTATTATTAAGTTATTATGATCATAGCTATGATTACAAATTATAAATGTGATTACAACGTGGCGCTTCCCCCAATGAAAGCGGTTTGCTTCATCTTAAAAAGCTGAAGTACTCACACCCATCTCGTTCTACGTACACCACTTTTGTTGGGTGCTTAATAGTCAAAGATTACGGGGAGTATATGCAGATACACCTGAAATGCAAGCAAAAATATGCATTAATTGCACTTTTACCTACGACAATCTGACATAAATCAAACAGTGAAAATCAATAATGAGAGCAATTATCTAACCATAGATTTAAAACCCTACACAATATAACCTCAGGCAGACTAAAAGCTATTTCTCTGAGGTTAAATATTTGTCCAAAAAAAAGCCCCGAAAACGGGGCTTTTTTTGCAAACGTCGAAATAAACTTAACGTTTCGAGAATTGCGTTGCACGACGTGCTTTGCGCAAACCCACTTTCTTACGTTCCACTTTACGTGCATCACGGGTTACAAACCCTGCTTTGCGAAGAGGACTACGTAAAGTTTCATCATATTCGATCAAAGCGCGGGTAATACCGTGACGGATAGCACCGGCCTGGCCAGAGTTACCGCCACCTGATACGGTAACATTGAAATTAAAATTGCCCAGCATGTCTACCAGCTCAAGCGGCTGACGTACAATCATCTGTGCTGTTTTACGACCAAAAAACACGTCTAGAGGTTTGCCGTTAACGACGATGTCACCAGCACCTGATGATAAAAACACGCGTGCACTTGAAGTTTTGCGTCGACCGGTTGCGTAATATTGTTCTGCCATGAGTAGCTCTTAGTTGATTTCGAGAGGTTGTGGTTGTTGTGCCGCATGCTGATGCTGTGGACCAGCATAGACTTTCAGCTTACGGTACATCTCACGACCTAAAGGATTTCTTGGTAACATGCCTTTAACAGCAATCTCGATCACACGTTCCGGTGAACGTTCGATCATGTCACTAAAGTTAGTTTCTTTCAGTCCACCCATATAACCTGAGTGACGGTAATACATTTTATCTTTCGCTTTATTACCACTAACACGCACTTTTTCAGCATTGATAACAACGATGTAATCACCGGTATCAACGTGTGGTGTGTAGATTGTTTTATGCTTACCGCGTAAACGACGCGCAATTTCAGTCGCTAATCGACCCAATGTTTTACCATCAGCATCAACCAGGAACCAGTCGCGTTTTACGTCATCAGCTTTTGCGCTTATGGTTTTCATTACAAATCTGGCCTACAAATAAAATGTCTTAGTATTAATATTATCGAACGCCATACATAGCCGGCTCCGACGAAGAGGCGGAATATTACAGGCATTTACACTCTCCGACAAGTCTAAAGCTCGTTTTTTAGTGAAATATTTACCCGATATTATGGCCTGGCCTTGTAGCACTTCGAAATAACGCCATCTCGACGTCCGCTCGATGCCGGTTTATGGCCAGTTTCCAGCAGGCAAAGCTTCCGCTCCTCGCTCCCCGGCAACCGCGCCTGCATTGCTCTACTTACGGGCGTCCTGCCCTAATGCTTTCGCCCCTTACTATCTATGACCGCCAGGGATGGTGGAAATGCAAATAGATTGTCTGGAACAATCTTTGCCTTCCTGTAGGCAAAAAAAAGCGCGGATAAAAAACCGCGCTGAAATTACCACCAAAGGGAGGATGGAGGAAATATGAAAAAAACACATTCAATTGCATAAAATGTATTAGTATATTCTAATATATGAATTCAATTGTCAAGCACTTTTAGACTCGATTCACTAATACACTAAAAAATCAACAAGTTATAATACTTCTCCCTACCTGCTGTTAACTTATAACCACCTGATATCTCAGATCAACAACCTTTCAACTATCTCACCGGCAATCAAATGTTTGTCGATAATCTCATCGATATCTTCTCGATCAAGATAGCTGTACCAGGTCTCTTCAGGATAGACAACTAAAACCGGGCCAAGTTCACAACGATCTAAACAACCCGCGGTATTTATTCGCACTTTTCCCTCACCTGACAAACCCAGCTGTTTTATTCTGGCTTTAGCATAGGCGCGAATCTCTGTGGCATTACACTGCTCACAGCACTGTTCGCCTGATTCACGCGAGTTGGTACAGAAAAATACGTGGTATTGATAATATGACACTGAAATTTTCTCCTCTTTTCTCAGACTTTAAGTATTGCACCATACGGCTTAAAGCAGCAATATACACCTATGCGTAATTACACTCCATTTGACCAGTTAATCATGTCTGCAGACACCGCTTTGCGTACGCTTTTCGGTGAACCCATCATCACCGAACGTGAATACCCGGCAGACGATATCTCTGAGGTAGAATTTTCTGAACAGGAAAAGAAACACATCGCCGGTCTGATGCGGGTAAACCATTGCGGCGAGGTCTCAGCACAGGCCTTATATCAGGGCCAGTCGCTAACCTCACGCAATAGCGAGATCCGTGAAAAGCTGCGTCAGGCAGCACTGGAAGAGAATGACCATCTGGACTGGACGAAAAACCGCCTGCAGGAACTGGGCAGCAACACCAGTATCCTTAACCCGCTGTGGTATGGCGGGTCTTTTGCTATCGGTGCTTTTGCTGGCGCGATCGGGGATAAATGGAATTTAGGTTTTTTAGCCGAAACCGAACACCAGGTGGTCGAACACCTCGAATCACACCTTAATAAATTACCCGGTGGCGATCTGCGAAGCCGTGCGATCTTAGAACAGATGAAAACGGATGAATTAAAGCATGCCACTACGGCTATCGAACAGGGTGCGGCTGAACTACCACCACCGGTTAAAAAATTGATGGCTGCCATGTCAAAGGTCATGACCGGCTCGGCTTATTACATCTAGATTACTGAGCGGTACTTAACGGCGGATGATAGATAATCTGCACCGCATTACCATCCGGGTCCTTACAGTAAAAACTGCGCGCACCATCGCGATGATCTTTTGCTTCGGTTAACATCTCGACACCTTCCTGCTTTAAAAAGTTAAACCAGTGCAGTACCTCTTCTGCCGTATCGATGATAAATCCCAGATGATCCAGCGACTGCGCAGAAGCCTTTTCGACACCCTCTGCGGCACGGTGCAATGCCAGATTATCGTTACCTGAAGTCAGGTAATAATTATCTTCATCCGGCTGCCATTCGACGTTCATCGCTAACAGTCGTGTATAAAAGTCGACACAGGCATCCAGCCTGGTGACATTGAGCGCCAGGTGACGCATGCCCGCAGTCTGTTTTGGTCGTGTGAATTCAGCCATGACTATCCGCCAAAGACTTCATCGTGGACAGACTGCCAGACCGATTCACCGAAGACTGTTTGAATGATCAGCGGTAGCGCGATAGAACCTAACGATAATAATTTATCGTGAAACTCTTTTAATTGTTCCTTATCCATCGGTGTCATATTCGTCTGCAGCGTCTCGCGAGTTTTTAAGATCAGCTCACGACCGATGGCATAACACAGCGGTGTCGCCGCTGCATTGCTGTACCAGGTTACTTCTGACTGCGCCTGTGACCGATCAAATCCCAGTTTATCGACCAGTAGAGCAACCGCTTCATCAAAACTAAATTGTCCGGTATGAATTTTTACATCGATGATAATTCTTAGCGCTCGCCACAGACGATCGCGCAGGAGAATAAACTCATGTTCTTTTTTATCATACAATCCCTGTTCAAAAACCAGCTGCTCACAATATAACGCCCAGCCTTCATACATACTGGCTGATGCATTTAACTGACGCGTGACATTGTCTGCATTGTTCTGATTGGCGACCACAAACTGCAGATGATGACCGGGAAACGCCTCATGCACCGAGGTTAAATCGATACTGTAGTGGTTATGCTCTGCCAGCAGAGTTTCATCATCGACCGTAGTGACATAGTACAGACCACGCTGCTGCTCATCCAGCGGCATGGGCGGCTCATAAGCAGCAAAGGGAATGATCTCGCGCATGAATACCGGCGTCGGCTGGACCTTCAGTGACTGCTTATCTGGCACAGTAACGATATCAGCCTTAAGCAGCCACTCATGCGAGGCCTGCATTTTTTTACGATAAGTATCCAGCAGCTGCGTAGCGTCTGGATGTTCTGCCCTGACTTTCGCTAACGCTTTGCTGATATTTTCCTCGCCACAGATTTGCCTGCTCTGTTTTAACAACTGTTTTTCTGTGTCTGCGGCCAGACGCTCACCATAACGAAGAATTTTTTCAGCATCGGTTGCTAAAAAATGTTTTTCGTTGAGCAGACGATTAAATCGATAATGACCTGAGGCAAATTTTCCCTGCGCTGATGGAATCACTTCCGTTTCCAGGTAACTGGCAAAATCATTCAGCGCCAGCGCCGCCGCATCGAATAGCGGCTGCAACCTTGCCGGGCTGGCAAACTTGGCATTGATCATGGGGTGATGCGCCAGATCTCGGATAAATCCCGAACCCGAAGCGGCGATATCTCTGGCGGTCGAGGCCCACTCTGGCACTACACGTTCCGGGTAGCGTGACAACATGACTTTGGCACCACGCAGATAAGCCGGAATAATCTCAAGCCGGTGTTTTATCGACTGGTGTATATTTTTACCGGGGTGGATCAACAACTGGTATATCGCATTGACCGGCACATACTCAAGCGGGTTACGGTAACGCCAGTCATTTTCTTCCAGGTCATGCAGCTCTATCGAAATCGCACCTTTAATAATTCGATAATCCAGCTGCCTGGTTTCATCCAGCTCGGATAGATTTAATTCATCCAGTGCAGACTGCATCATCTGGTTCAATGCGATAAGCGCACCTATATCATCATGTTCATAACTTTTCAGCTGATCGGCGTAGTCGTTAACACCAACATCAACGGCATCTTCAGGATGATAGCGAAACCAGGAGTGGTAATATTGAGCACATAGATCATCAAATTGTTTATGTGCTATTTCAAGCGGCGCTTCGGCCACGATATCATCGTTAGAGCTTTCTTCTGTATCAGCGACTAAAACGTCTTCTGACTGGGAGCTTGTAGTATTCACTTAATCTTCTTCTATAATTTCAAAATCATGGGTAACATCGACGCTCTGTGCCAACATGATCGACACCGAGCAATATTTCTCTGCGGTCATATCGACTGCACGTGCCACTTTTTTCTCATCAAGCGCCTTGCCTTTAACGATATAATGTACGTGGATTTTGGTAAACACCTTTGGCGCTTCTTCTGCACGTTCTGCCGATAGCTCAACCTGACAATCTGTGATCGACTGACGTTGGCGCTGCAGAATTAATACCACATCAAATGCGGTACAACCACCCATACCTAATAACACCATCTCCATGGGCCTGACACCGAGGTTTCTGCCACCACTTTCCGGTGGTCCATCCATCACCACAGAATGCCCGCTTTCGGACTCCCCGACAAAAGACATATTATCTAACCACTTTACGACTGCTTTCATGATAAACCCTTAAATTTAATTACTTATATAACAGAATGACCTGGTTGTTTTTTTGCGATTACTTCAGTAATCCAGATTTGTTGTGTATTATTCGATACATCGCCTTATATCAATGACTTGAAACAGCATCGAGAAATCAATGAGCATCATCAGAGAAATACCAGCACTGAACCCTTCGCTAGAACATCTTTTGAAGTTTGCTCATCGTAAATCCTATAAAGCAAAGAAAATCATCATCCATGAAGGTGATGTTTCAAACAGCCTGTACTATATCATCGAGGGCTCGGTAAGCGTACTTGCTGAGGGCGAAAATGGCGAAGAAATTATTCTTGCGCAGTTAAATCAGGGTGATTTTTTCGGCGAAGCCGGATTATTTGAATTAGATACCAGTGATGACAGCAAGCGTAGCGCACGTATCATCTCACGCTCTGACTGCATCATCGCTGAGATCAGTTATACACAATTTAAGCAGATCGTCAGTGAAGATCCGGCGGTCATGTTCCTGTTGACCGGCCAGATCTTTAACCGCCTGAAAAAAACCAGCATGAAAGTACGCGACCTTATCTTCCTGGATGTCAAAGGCCGTATCGCACACTGCCTGCTGGAACTCAGCAGTGAACCCGATGCCATGACTCATCCTGAAGGCATGCAGATAAAGACCACTCGGCAGGACATAGCAAAGATGGTCGGCTGTTCTCGCGAAATGGCAGGGCGCGTATTAAAAGAACTGGAAGATGAAGATCTGATTACCGCACACGGCAAAACGGTGGTTGTTTTTGGTACCCGCTGATAGAAAAGATTTGTTTGAACCGCAGAGGCGCGGAGACGCAGAGAAAAATATATTTCGTGTTAAAAGAATAAAACTTCATTTGAACAAACCAAATAAAGCTTTTCTCTGAGCCTCCGCGCCTCTGCGGTGAGCTATAAAAAATCACTTAAAAAAACAGCTCGGCAAGTTTCTCGCCCGGGCTCTCAGCTCGCATGAACGCCTCGCCCACCAGAAATGCATTAACCCCATTATCTCGCATCAGTTGCACATCATCGCGTGTGTGGATACCGGACTCCGTTACCAGGATATGATGCTCATCGACCATATCCAGCATGTTGAGCGTCGTATCCAGGGAGGTTTCAAAAGTTCGTAGATTTCTATTATTGATACCGATCAAACGCGCACCGGTGGTTAACGCTCGTTTCATCTCCTGCTCATCATGCACTTCCATTAACACATCCATCTGCAACTCCTCAGCAAGATGAAATAAAGAATGCAAGGTTTCATCATCGAGCGCCGACACGATCAACAAAATGCAATCCGCATTGATCACACGCGCCTCATAAACCTGGTAAGGGTCAATGATAAAATCTTTACGGATAACCGGGAGCTCACAGGCAGCTCTTGCCTGCTGCAGATAATCTTCATCTCCCTGGAAATAGTCTTTATCCGTCAATATGGATAAACAGGCCGCACCATGGGCCGCATAACTTTTAGCGATTTCTGCCGGTTCAAAATTCTCGCGTAACAAGCCTTTGCTCGGCGAGGCTTTTTTGATCTCTGCGATGACTGCCGATTGATCATTGTTGATCTTGTTCTCTATCGATCGAATAAAACCACGTACAGCATCAGCATCGACGGATTGCTGCATCAATACATCGATAGGCACAGTTAGCGAACGCTCGCTAATCTCCTCACGTTTGCGATTCAGGATCTGTATTAAAATATCAGGGGTATTACTGCTCATCGTCGTATCACAAATAATTTTCTATTTATAGCTGTTGGTTTTTACTATCAACTGCTGCAGTTTTTCATTAACCGCACCACTGGCGATCACTTCCTGTGCCCGCTTAACACCCGAAGCTAACGATGTGGCAAGCCCGGCCACATAGATGGCAGCGCCGGCATTCAGACAGACGATATCTTTTGCTGGCCCCTCGGTGTTATCAAACACGGCTTTTATGATCTCCAGACTATGCGCCGAATCTGTCGCGCGTATCTGCTGCAGATCGGCACGCGACATAGAAAAATCCTCAGGCTGAATCGTGTAGCTGCTGACCACACCATCTTTCAGCTCAGCAACAAAAGTGGGGCTGGCTATGCTGATCTCATCCATGCCATCCTCGGCATGAACCACCAGCACATGTTCGCTGCCAAGTCGTTTTAAAACATGTGCCAGTGGCTCCACCAGATCTTTACTAAACACCCCTAACACCTGGTTAGGTGCACCGGCCGGGTTGGTTAATGGCCCCAGTACATTAAAGATAGTACGTACAGCCATTTCACGTCTCGGCCCAATCGCGTGTTTCATCGCGCTATGATGCAAGGGTGCAAACATAAAACCGACACCGATTTCATTGACACATTCTGCTACCTGCTGGGCACTTATCTCGAGATTCACACCGGCCGTTTCGAGCACATCGGCACTGCCCGACTTGCTGCTGATCGAACGATTACCGTGTTTAGCAACCTTGCCACCAGCGGCAGCCACGACTAAAGCACTGGCGGTAGAAATATTAAAACTGCCTGATGAGTCACCGCCCGTACCACAGGTATCGACCAGGTGGTTTTTATCGACATCAACCTTACTGGCCAGATCACGCATGACACTGGCAGCCGCAGTAATCTCATCGATGCTTTCTCCTTTCATACGTAAACCAACCAGAAAACCACCCACCTGTGCAGGTGTCGCCTCTCCGGTCATGATCAAACGCATGGTCGCATTCATTTCTTCCGCCGTTAAATCACGTTTTTCGGTAACGGCTTTAATCGCCTGTTGCATAGAAATACTCATGATGATTCCCTGTTAATAATTGCCAGTATTATTTGGATTTTAAAAAGTTGTTCAATAGATCATGACCATGTTCGGTCAGGATAGATTCAGGATGAAACTGTACGCCTTCTACATTCATGGTCTTATGCCGCACCCCCATGATCTCATCCATTTCACCCGCTTCTGTTTCAGTCCATGCGGTAATCTCGAGGCAATCCGGCAGTGATTCTTTTTCGATGACCAGAGAATGATAACGCGTGGCCGTATAGGGATTTTTCAAACCCTTAAACACATGAGTGTTTTTATGGTAGATCTTTGATGTTTTGCCATGCATGATTTCTTTTGCATGAATAATTTTTCCACCGAACACCTGGCCGATACTCTGATGCCCCAGACAGACGCCCAGGATAGGAATCTCGCCGGCAAAGGTTTTTATCGCCTGCATCGATATGCCGGCTTCATCCGGTGTACAGGGCCCCGGTGAGATCATCAGTTTTTCCGGTTTTCTGGCTTTGATTTCATCCACGCTAATCTCATCATTACGGTACACTTCCACATCCGCACCTAACTCACCCAGGTACTGCACCAGGTTGTAGGTAAATGAGTCGTAATTGTCTATCATTAATAACATAGTAAATTCGCTTTTCTTTAAAACTTGTTACTGAACGGTATCTGCATAAGGTGACGCCATGAGCTCACCGACAAAAACACCCTGCCCCGGCCAGGCAACACTTTTCCAGTATGCTTCAATCAAAGATTCACCGTTAGTATAACGCTCAATCACGATACCCGGGTTAGGAAACTTCTGCGTAAACGCGCAGGGTTCGACGACCGTGCCGTAACTTGCCGTCACGCCAGCATCCAGCCAGCGCAAGAGACTCATCTGCCTCCAGCCAAATAGATTGCCACCGCTAGAGGTTAAATGATCAGCGATAGCGCCGGGCAAATATTGATTACTCTCTATCGCTTCTACTTTTTTCAGTCCGGTGAAATAAAACATCACGTCATCTTTATTTTCTAACACATCACTATTTATCTGCTGGATATCAATTTTTTTCGCCAGCAGCTCCTGAATTACAGGATATCGACGCGC
The DNA here is from genome assembly GCA_963752725.1 of uncultured Gammaproteobacteria bacterium. Taxonomy (GTDB): domain Bacteria; phylum Pseudomonadota; class Gammaproteobacteria; order SZUA-229; family SZUA-229. The sequence continues at coordinate 104,369 of CAVWAI010000013.1, read as the reverse complement.
ACGTACATTTCTGGCTTTATCTGTGGTACTCATCAGGTAGGCGCTGGCTTCTGGCTTGGTATTATCCGAGGCCACGCCTCGATCGATCATGGCTAAAACCTGATGTAACGAACTGCCCGCCAGCATCATCGTTGGCCGTATATTCAGGTCCTCATTCGGCACCTGGCTGTCCGAGTTATAAAAGCTGCTCTGTTGCGTCGCCTTACAGCCTTTCGCACAATAGGCTTGATCAAAGCCAAAAGTAAATGCTGAAGTGATCGACATGCAGTCAACCTTGAAAGGTTTGCTCCAGGCTAAAGCATAATATTGCACTGCGTCCGGTGTCCGGTTTTTTACCTGCTGAAAAACTGAGCTGAACTTTTCTGCACCGATCGCCGGTTTATCAGATGGCAGGCTGATCTCAATGATATTTTCTTCCGGTATGCCGCGTTTGTCTCGATAATAATCGGCAATCAGATGACTGTCTTTATCGGCCGTGTTTACCACGATAGCAATTTGCTGCGCGCTAACCCTGGCAAATACATTCGGTGAAAAACCAGCCAATAAAATCGTCACTGCAAGCAATCTAGACACGTGTATTTTCACAAACACGCCTTTATTGTGCTGAATCCAGGCCAGCTTCTGCCAAAGAGACTGCGCGAAAAATCGCCCGGGCTTTGTTCATGGTCTCGGCCCATTCGTTTTCAGGTACCGAATCATAAACGATACCGGCACCTGCCTGTATCGATAGATGTTTATCTTTTATCACGGCAGTGCGGATGGCTATCGCTGTATCCATGTTGCCATTCCAGGAAAGATAACCCACCGCACCGGAATAGATCCCGCGTTTCACCGGTTCGAATTCATCGATGATCTCCATGGCACGGATCTTTGGCGCCCCGCTCACCGTACCAGCAGGGAAAGTAGCGCGTAACACGTCCATTGCCGTCAGGCCTTCTTTGAGCTCACCGGTCACATTTGAGACGATATGCATGACATGCGAGTAACGCTCGACCACCATCTTATCGGTGAGTTTCACCGTTGCTGTTTTACTGACCCGGCCGGCATCGTTTCGTCCTAAGTCGATAAGCATCAGATGCTCGGCCAGCTCTTTAGGATCTGCCAGCAACTCTTTTTCAAGTGCCAGATCACTTGCCTCATCGACACCGCGTGGTCGCGTGCCGGCTATAGGCCTTACCGTAACCTGTTCATCTTCCAGACGAACCAGGATCTCAGGTGACGAACCAACGATGTGATGATCACCCAGGTCCAGGTAATACATATAAGGCGAGGGATTGAGACTGCGCAAGGCACGATACAGATCCAGCGGCGGCGCATTGAACGGGATGGTTAAGCGCTGCGACAACACCACCTGCATGATGTCACCATCGACGATGTATTGTTTGGCTTTACTGACGGCATCTTTATAACCCTGTTCGGTAAAGCCAGAGACAAAATCTTCTTCTCTGACGGCCTGTTTAACATGGCTGGTTTTTTCCGGCAGTTTTGTGCGTAGTTCATCAGCAATCTGTTGCAGACGTGTTTCACCGTTTTGCACGGCACTGTCGATATCGTCGGTATCCGTGTCCACCTGAACGATGATGAACAACTTACCCGATAAATTATCAAACACCACGACTTCTTCAGACACCATCAGTAAGATGTCAGGCGTCTCTAGCGGGTCAGGTTTAGCGGATTTTGCTAGCCGTTTTTCTATATAACCAATAGTCTCGTAACCGAAATACCCTACCAGACCACCGGTGAAACGCGGTAGCTTTTCATCGTCATAAACCCTGAACTGCGCCTGAAAATCATTGATCCACTGCAGCGGGTCTGTCACCGTTTGCTGGCTGACCAAATCGCCATCTTCATACTGCGAGATTTCATAACCGGAAATTTTGATGACTTTTTTACAGGGTAGCCCGATGATGGAATAACGTCCCCATTTCTCGCCACCGTGCACTGACTCAAACAGGTAACTGTAGGGCGCATTGGCCAGTTTCAGATAGGTACTAAGCGGCGTATCCAGATCAGCCAGTACTTCTCGTACTAGCGGGATACGATTAAAACCTTGTTGTTTGATTTTTGAGAACGTTTCAGCAGACATTATTTTTTTCCAGACATAGATAAAGACAACACAGCCATCAAGATCACTTCAATAATAATGGCATTACGATTAAGGCAAGCATTGCGCTTTACCATCGCCAGTGTTTGTTCGCCTCAGTTTGTCTGGAAAAAATTTTCATAAGCGGATAATAGAACATGTTGGAGCGATGTTCTAGTCCTGTTAAAGACCAGTCTGTTACCAGGCAATAATATTTTTTATCTCGGCCATCGAATCAACCACTGCATCCGGATCGTAATCACGGATATCTTCACCATGGTTATAACCATACGACATACAGATAATCGAAAATCCAGCGGCACGTGCTGCCTTTACATCACTCATCGAATCGCCCAGCATCAGCGAGTCTTCGGGTGATACCCCTAATTTTTCTGCCGACATCAGCAATGGCAGCGGGTCGGGTTTTTTACGCTCGACCATGTCACCACAGAGAACGGTTTCAAAGTAATCACTGATACCCAGATCTTTCAGTATCGGCAGGGTAAACTCACTGGCTTTATTGGTCACACAGCCAATTTTTACACCGCTGCTTTTCAAAAACTCCAGCGCTTCGCTGACACCGTCATACAGACAGCTGCGCACCGAGGTATTTTCTGCATATAACTCACGAAAAATTGGCAAGGCTTTATTGTACAAAGCCTCATCCGGCTCACCGTTTAACTGGTTGATCAAGCCCCTTTTCACCAGGCGCTCGACACCATTACCAACCCAGTGGCGCACGCTGGCTTCACCACGAGTAGGCATATCCAGCTGTTTCAACATCTCATCAACACAAAATGCCAGGTCAGGCACACTGTCTACCAGGGTACCATCGACGTCGATCAATACCATTTCGGGTCGTTTTAACATGATTTTTCTACTGATTAATCAAAAGAGGTTTAAAAAATACTTAACCACAGAGGCACAGAGGACTCAGAGTTTTTTATCTGTCAGTGACGCCGCGGCGTCATAACATCAAGATATTAGCTCTGTGCCCTCTGTGCCTCTGTGGTTAAAGGTTTTACTTTGCTTTAGCGAGCTCTGCACGCATAGCGGCAACTACCGTGTCGTAGTCGTTAGCGTCATCAGCACCTTTAGCGCCAAAGATAGCTGAACCAGCAACAAAGGTATCCGCACCTGCTTGAGCGATCTCACAGATATTGTCCACTTTGACACCACCATCGACTTCGAGGCGAATATCCAGACCAGACTCATCGATCATCTTGCGCGCTTCACGTAACTTGCCCAGTGTTGATGGAATAAATGACTGACCGCCAAAACCCGGGTTTACCGACATCAATAAGATCATATCCACTTTATCCATGACGTAATCCAGGTAGCTAAGCGGTGTTGCTGGATTGAATACCAGGCCTGATTTACAACCTGACTCACGAATCAACTGCAAGCTGCGGTCGATATGATCACTGGCTTCAGGATGGAAGGTTATATAGGTAGCGCCTGCTTTAGCGAAATCAGGAATGATACGGTCCACTGGTTTCACCATCAGATGCACATCGATATCAGCGGTTACACCGTGATTACGCAGCGCTTCACATACCAGAGGCCCAATAGTCAGGTTAGGTACATAATGATTATCCATCACATCAAAATGCACGATATCGGCACCGGATGCGAGTACATTGTCCACCTCAGGTCCTAACATCGCAAAATCTGCGGAAAGTATCGATGGTGCTATTTTAAAATCTGCCATGCTCAGTCCTCTGTGGGTTAGCGTGTAAAAAGGTCGCGCATTTTACCTCATTGAGGCAGACGACTCCACTAGTGTTTGCCCGCAGTGTTTATCGACAACCACTTTACACAGCCTGCTCATCACGTTTATGATTCGCGCTATCATCCACATTAGGTAAAAAACATGTCATATAGTATCGCTTTACATATTCTGGCTTCCGTTATCTGGGTGGGCGGGATGATCTTTGCACACGCCTGCCTGCGTCCATCGGCGGTGCAGGTACTTGAACCGCCATTGCGCCTTGAACTCTGGGTGCAGGTGTTCCGTCGTTTTTTTGTCTTCGTATGGATCAGCATCGCGCTGATACTGATCACCGGCTACTGGATGTTATTTAACTATTTTGGCGGTTTCGAAGGAGCTCGCCTGCATATCCACATCATGCATGGTGCCGGTATAATCATGGTTATGATTTATCTGCACGTATTTTTTTCACCCTATCGCCGGCTGAGACAGGCAGTCATTATTCAGGACTATCCACTGGCAGGCGCCCAACTAAACCAGATTCGAAAACTGGTGGGGATTAATATACTCATCGGCCTGCTGGTGATAACTGTCGCCAGCGCCGGGCGTTACCTGTAGACACCTCAGTAAGTGATATAGAATATTCCTTATATTTAAGGTAATATCTGCCGCCAATAAAGGTATAAATAGCAATTTCAGGCTGTAAGTTTTTGATTTAATTAAACATGGCAATCGTTAGTTCTGTTCAGCTACTGTTCAGCCTGGTCACATCATAATCATTGTTCATCACTTTTATAATCCAAACAAACTTTAGGAGTAACCTATGAAACATCAAATTTTAGCTGCAGTAACTGCCTTAACACTTATGGCTAGTGCAAACTTTGCATCTGCTGCGGGCGACGCGGCTGCCGGAAAAAGAAAAGCAGCCACTTGTGCCGGTTGTCACGGTGCCAAAGGTATCAGTGCTACCCCAATGTACCCAAACCTTGCTGGCCAAAAAGCCGCTTACATTGCTAAACAATTAAAAGCGTTTAAAGACGGTACTCGTGCTGAGCCTACGATGAAAGCTATGACTGCTGCTCTAAGCGATGAAGACATGGCTAATCTGGGCGCATACTACGAAAGCATGAAATAACCACATCGCCATCCTGGCTCTTTGTGGAACACAGTCCATCCGTGGACATAAGGTTCTGATCAATTCTTTTAGAATCCTGAAAAACGCCGATGGCTACACAGCCATTGGCGTTTTTTTATGCCCATGGATGGGCGGTATGTCGCAGAGAGCCAGGACGGCGGTGCGATTATGCCCATGGATGGGCGGACAGGTATTACGCTCCTCGGCAATTGCTCCTGCATTGCCCTACTACCTGCCATCCATGGCAGTATGCAATACCTGCACTTCCACCTTCCCTGGTGGTCGTATGTCGCAGAGCGCCAGGGATGGCAATGCGTCGATGCTTAAAAATGGTCGTGTCACGCAGAGAGCCAGGACGGCACTGTGGATATACCTGCTTATTCTTATCGCACCGACACAACTTATCGCTGCAACGGGCGATGAAGTTCAAACCAGGTTCCATCCTTTTGCTATTCGAGACCAGAATCTCTTCAACCTAATACATGGCCAGGCATTACCTACTGATGCCCGTTTAAACAAAAAAACACAAAGCTTATGGTCGAGCAGCCTGGCTATCACCAATACCTTAAATATCGAATCCAATAGTAACGAGAGGATATATCTCGATTACGAGGCTTATCGTTTTAATCTTGCCTATCAGTATGGGATTAATGATAACTGGAACCTGAAGCTTGATGTCCCGCTGATTCATCAAAGTGGCGGTATTTTTGATTCTGCAATTGATCGCTGGCATGAGTTTTGGGGTTTACCGCAAGGTAATCGTCCCTTTGTTGAGCACGATCAATATGATATTCAATACGACTATCAATCCCAGGCGTTAGTTAATCTTAATGAAGACAGCACGACCCTGGGAGACGTGCAAATTGCTCTGGCACGTTCGATTATAAATAATAACCATACTGCGATGAGCCTGTGGGCGAGTTTGAAATTGCCCACAGGTGATGAAGACAAGCTGACCAGCAACGGGGCAACCGATTTTTCTGCCTGGCTGGCATTAGATCAGCAATTAACAGACAGCTGGTTAATAAATCTCAATGCCGGCAGCGTGGTTTTAGGCAACGACAACTACAAAAACATGCCGCTTTCTGATTTTGTATTTTACGGGCATATCACGCTTGGCTGGTTGATCACCGATAACATCGATCTAAAACTACAGCTGCAGGGACATACCAGTTATTACGATCAGAGCCAGCTGAAAATCCTGACAGATACTTATTTTTTAACATTTGGTGGCTCGATAAAGATCAATCAATGTAATCAGCTGGATATAGCCATGAGTGAGGACATCAAAATAGATGCATCACCAGATACCAGCTTACTCATTAACTGGCGCAGTTACACTTCACACTGTTAAAGCCAGACGCTTCACTCTTTCACATGGTTTAAAGCGGCTTTCACCACCGAACTATCTGCATCAGCGTCATGGGCTTTTTCACTCAGATGACGACGCCAGGCCTTTGCGCCGCGACAGCCCTGGTACAGACCCAGGATATGTCTGGTCATCGAATGCAGATTGGTGCCCTTTGAAAGCTCAACATCAATATAATCACACATCTGTTCGACGATCTCTTCACGCCGCTTTGGTCTCGCATCGGTATCCTGGTAGATATCCTGATCAACACGAGCCAGGATGTAAGGATTGTAATATGCCTCGCGTCCGATCATCACGCCATCGACATACACTAACTCCTGCTGTGCAGTTTCAATGCTTTTAATGCCACCATTGATTATTACCGTTAACTCTGGTTTCTCTTTTTTCAGGCGATGCACATAATCATATTTAAGTGGCGGGATCTCACGATTTTGTTTTGGGCTCAAACCTTTTAACCAGGCTTTTCTGGCGTGCACGATGAACGTATCGCATCCCCCTTGAGCAACGACATCAATAAAATTCTCGAGTGGCTGATAACCTTCCATATCATCGATACCAATCCGACATTTAACCGTTACCGGAATAGATACTTTTGCCATCATCGCCGAGACACTGTCTGCCACCAGTTCAGGCTGAGCCATCAGGCAGGCACCAAAATTACCTGACTTAACACGGTCACTGGGGCAGCCCACATTCAAATTCACTTCATCGAATCCAGCATCTTCAGCCATTAGTGCACATTGCGCTAACGCTGCCGGATCACTGCCACCGAGTTGCAGCGCCAGAGGATGTTCGGCTGCATGGAAGGCAAGAAACCTCTGCTGCTCGCCAACTTTTTGTTTGTTATGCAGCATCGCTCCGGTATTTACCATCTCGGTATACAGCAGCGTATGCTTTGAGATAATGCGCAAAAAATAACGGGCATGGCGGTCAGTCCATCCCATCATTGGCGCAACAGAAACGAGTCGAGAAATCATTGCTCTATTTTACTACATGCGACAGCTGAACTTTATTTAGTTTCTATGGCAAGTAACATGCTGGCTGCGACAGGGTTTTGATTGATGGCTTTGGCGAAGCTGCTGACGAGTTTATCAGCATGAGCTGTATAGACTTTTTCTTGAAATGGTTTGTTTGATAATTCTGCGAACTTGCGAAGATTAGATAAGGCGATGGCGTTCGCCGAAGGCAGGGCAGCATCAAAAATACTCTTCGAACGAAATAATAAGTTTGTATCTTCAGCGCTAGATTCATAATAAGCAGCTGAAGCATCATCCAGGAACAATTCATTTTGTCTGTTTTGTAATTCTATAGCCCAGTTTAATAACCGTGCATCCTTACCTGCCTGGTAAACCTCTAACAGACCATTGATCAGCCAGGCATAATCAGCCAGCGCTGCCTGCGTACCGGCTTTTTGTGAACGATATTGCCGATACAATATTTTATTTTTTGCATCGTATAAATTATTTTTAATAAAACTGATGACATACATTGCTTCATCCAGCAGCAGCGGATCATTGAAAGCAAACGATGCCCGTGCAAGAGCCACCAGCATCATGCCATTCCAGGCAGTGATTATTTTGTCATCGAGATGCGGCCTGGGTCGAAGACGGCGCAACTGTTTTAATTTGTTTCTGGATGAATCGAGCAGTTTACGCTGCGGTTCAGTAAGTGCCGCATCTCTATATGCTTCATCGATATAAAAGATATTTAGATCAGTGAATTCATTTCCTGGATCAGAGTATATGTTTCCCTCGCTGCTCAGATGGAAATATTTTTTTATAAACTCGAACTCTGTTATTGAAAGATGTTTCTTCAATTCAGCTTGATGCCATAGATAATAAGCGCCCTCTGCATGCTCACCCGGCTTATCAGAACGCTCACTGTCGGCATCCAGAGCTGAATAAAATCCACCGCCCGGTGACCGCATTTCCTGCCTGACAAAGTCCAGGGTTTGATAAACAACGTCCTTATATCTTTGCTGCGGTTCGACCCGATAAAAATCACTATATGCCATCGTCATCAATGCCTGGCTATACAACATTTTTTCGAAATGAGGCACCTGCCAGCGTTCATCCACTGAATAACGATGAAAACCGCCAGCCACGTGGTCGAATATGCCACCCGACGCCATGCTGTCGAGTGTTTTCCTCATCATTTTTCGAGCAATTGAGCTGTTTTTATTATCAGCCAGCTCTGCCTGTTCATCCACACTGGTTTTTTCAGCCGGCAGAGATAACTTATTTAAAAAAGCGAATATTCCCGGACGAGGAAATTTTGGCGCCGCACTAAAACCGCCATAATCTTCATCATAAACATCGATGATTTGCCGCAATGCCAGCTCATTAACATTATCAAATAATTCCCCCTGCCCTAAAGTATCATCAGACAGCGACGTTATGCGCAATGTAACTTCTGTGGCCACCTGCTCAATCTTTTCAGGTTGCTGCAACCATAACTCGTGGACCCTTAATAACACATCCTCCAGCCCTAAATTTGTCTCCGTGGAAAACGGCGGGTAGTAGGTAGCCGCATGAAACGGGCGTAATTTTTGATCAAGAAAGACGGTCATCGGCCAGCCACCGTGACCGTTTATCAGCTGTGTTGCAGACATATATACGGCATCAATATCGGGACGTTGCTCACGATCCACTTTGATACAGATGAAATATTTATTTAACAGTGCCGCAATTTTTTCGTTTTCGAATGACTCATGTGCCATAACGTGGCACCAGTGACAGGTAGAATAGCCGATGGAGAGGAAGATCGGCTTGTTTTCTTTTCTCGCCCTATCAAATGCGGCCTCGCCCCAGGCATACCAGTTGACCGGATTATAAGCATGCTGCAGCAGGTAAGGACTGGACTCATTGATCAGATTATTTTCTTTTTTACCCTGTTGTTTTGCCTGTTTCAAATAGTCACTGACGGTTTTATTTGTTATGTTTATTTCAGCGATAGCTGTGTTCGAATAGATCAGCACGACAACGAGAAAGATGAATAATAATTTCATCTTAGAAACCATATGCCAGTTCCAGGCCTTCTCTGATCGCGGTTTCCGCATCTAACTCAGCGGCTTTTTTCGCACCCCCGATGATGTGAACCGGCTGACCAATAGCTTTCAACTGCTTATAGAGCGTATTTTCTGATTGCTGTCCGGCACAGATGATCACATGATCAACAGCAAGCGTTACACGCTTACCCTGAGTTAAAATATGCAGACCAGCATCATCGATGTTCTCATAGCTAACGCCAGACATCATTTTCACGCCTGCACGACGCATTGATAAACGCCTGATCCAGCCCGTCGTTCGGGCAAGATTTTTCCCTGGTTTTTCATCTTTACGCTGCAACAGATAAACCACCCGGTCTGTGCCGTTCGCAGAGTCCGTATTTTCATGCACGGGACTTTCAGTATCGTTTATCACTCCACCGCGATGCTGATATGTTTTATCGATGTTCCATTTTGCATACCATGTCTGTGCATCCTCGTCTTTCGACATCAGCATTTCAGCAACATCAAAACCGATACCGCCGGCACCGATAATGGCTACTTTATTTTTGATCGTAGCTTTCTTCTTTATCGCTGTCTCATAGTCCATGACCGAAAAGTGATCGATGCCTTTGATCGCTGGTTTTCTTGGCGTAACACCGGTAGCAATCACGATAGCATCTGCATAGATATCACGCAGCGATTCCATGCCGATCTTATGGTTACGATGAACCTCAACGTTTAACAGTGAAAGCTGTGCTTCGAAATAACGTATGGTCTCAAGATACACTTGCTTGCCTGGAATTTCGCCCGCCAGGTTAAATTGCCCGCCGAGGTTAGCAGCATCGTAAGCGATCACATGGTGACCGCGTAATGCTGCATAGTAGGCACAGGACAATCCTGCAACACCCAGGCCAACAACGATGATTGTTTTGCTATGCGTTGCTTGAGTAAGCGGATACTCAGCCTCATAGGCCGCGCGCGGGTTGACCAGGCAGGTGGCTCGTTTACCTTTGAAAACGCGATCAAGGCAGCCCTGGTTACAGGCGATACATTTATTGATCAGGTGTGACTGATTCTGCATCGCTTTCTGTACAAACTGGCTATCAGCAAGAAACGGTCTTGCCATCGAGACAAGATCTGCATCACCAGCCTGTAAACAGTTTTCTGCTACTTCAGGACTATTGATACGATTTGAGGTAATCAATGGAATATCAACAACCTGTTTTAGTTTTTTTGTCACCCAGGTGAATGCCGCATCAGGAACCACGGTGGCAATGGTTGGAATTCTGACTTCATGCCAGCCAATGCCTGTATTTATGATCGTTGCACCGGCTTTTTCTATCTCTTTGGCATGCTGCTCTATCTCTGCCCAGCTACTGCCGTCTTTATGCAGATCGAGCATCGATAATCGATATATGATTATGAAGTCATCTCCCGTTGCACGGCGAATTTCTCGAATTATCTCCAGGGAAAATTTGATCCTGTTCTCAAATGCCCCTCCCCACTCGTCCTGCCTCTGGTTGGTATTTCTACAGATGAACTGATTGATCAGGTAACCCTCTGACCCCATCACCTCGACGCCATCATAACCTGCCCGTTTCGCCAGTACTGCCGTATGCGCATAAGCTTTGATCAATTTTTTAATCTGTTTGACCGTCAACGCTTTAGGCGCAAAAGGTGATATCGGTGATTTTATTGCTGATGGCGCTACCGCAAATGGATGATAGGCATAACGACCAGCATGTAAAATCTGCAGACAAATTTTGCTATCGTAAGCATGTACTGCTTTTACTAATTTACGATGTTTGGCTAACTGCAGGACGCAGCTTAACTGAGATGAAAACAATGATAAACGCCCGCTAAAAGTTGGTGAAATCCCGCCGGTGACGATTAAAGCTACACCGCCTTTTGCGCGCTCCTGATAAAATAACGCTAATTTATCAAAGCCATTCCAGCATTCCTCAAGCCCGGTATGCATAGAGCCCATTATTATACGGTTTTTCAGATGCGTAAAACCCAGGTCCAGAGGTTTCATCAGAAAGGTAAAATATGACCCTTGCGAGCCTGTTTGTGTTGTCTTCATGGACTGATTATAAAACAAACATGTAAAATCTGAATTTTAATATTAAAGAAAAACGATTTAACACAACTAATACAGGGATTAAGCGGTATCATATGCTTTCATCAGTTGTTTCCACCTTTAGCCTTCGTTATAGTAAGCCTGTCACCTGTACAAACAGCTAAATTATCGACCTGAGCATCACCTGAAAAATGTATAACGAGTACTTTGGATTTAAGGAGGCACCATTCTCAATCGCCCCCGATCCTCGATATCTATATATGACTGCACAGCACCGTGAGGCACTGGCTCACCTGGTCTATGGATTAAACAGTGAAGGCGGCTGCATATTACTCACCGGTGAAGTCGGTACGGGAAAGACCACTATCTGCTGCTGCCTGCTCGAGCAGATACCAGATCAGGCCAATGTCGCCTTAGTTCTCAACCCGAAAGTCAACGAAATAGAATTACTCGAAACCATCTGTGACGAGTTAAAAATAAATTATCCCGAGTCAAATAACAGCCTCAAGACCTACACGGATAGAATCTATGATTTTCTGATCGAGAGAAACAGCAAAAATGAAAAAACGGTGCTGATCATTGATGAAGCTCAAAATCTGGACAGTAATGTCCTGGAGCAACTTCGTTTACTAACAAATCTGGAAACACACCAAAGAAAATTACTGCAGATTATCATACTCGGACAGCCCGAACTTTTAGACATCCTTGCAAAAAATGAGATGCGTCAATTAGCACAGCGCATCACCGCACGGTTTCATCTGCAGCCGCTGACAAAAACTGAAGTTAAATCTTACGTTAACCACAGACTGGCCGTCGCCGGGCAAAACATACACCTGTTTCCAGAAAGCAGCATCAAACTTTTATATAAACTCAGCAAGGGTGTGCCGCGGTTGATCAATATCATAAGCGACCGCGCCTTATTAGGAGCCTATGTAAATAACCAGTACACTGTGAATCCTGTCATTATTAAAAAAGCTGCAAAAGAAGTATTTGGCGAACTAAAAAATGTCGAACAACAGCAGAAGAAGAGGCAATGGTTATACGCATTTTCTGCAGTTTTAGCTATCACCATCATCGGCATAACTTTATTTTTTTCTCTAACACCAAAAAACAATAATAATATTGCCGTCATCGCTGAGCCCGCAGGTAAAACAAAATCTTTGGCTTCTGATTCAGACGTCCAAACTTCTTCTGAACCGACGCTTGGCGAGCCAATATCAATCGAAGAAACATCAGAAACAAAAAGTGAAACAGCTTATGGCCCAGGCACTCAAGGAACCACGGAAATATTTAACAGCGATGAAGTAATACCAACAGATACGCTGTCAACTGAAGGCGAACTAGAAAAGACGCCCGTTGGAGCCATCGATCATATCAGTGAAATATTAAGTTATACAAGCGACAGTAAGGCAACGGCATTTCAGCAATTATTCAAAGCATGGAATCAGCCTTATGATAAAACAGGTTTAACAACGGCCTGTGAACAGGCCGCGGAGCTTTCGTTAAGCTGCCTGCATAAGCAGGGGAATATAAACAGCCTGAAATCACATAACCGTCCTGCGATTCTAGCTCTGATCAACGAACAGGGTATAACACAACATATCACCATCACGGCCATAAATAACGATGTGGCTACAGTGTATGCTGATAATACCGCTTATACGGTAAAACTGAGCGATCTTGATAAATACTGGTACGGTTCCTTTATATTGCTCTGGAAAAAACCAGCATTTTATTCAACCGCAATCACCCCTGGTGATCGCGGCGATATGATCAACTGGTTATATACACAGTTGAGCACAATTAATAACCACAATGTGCTTGATATGGCCATCAACACCTATGACGACTACATGATCAAACAGGTCAAAGATTTTCAGTTACAGCAAGGTTTGACTGCAGACGGTATCGTCGGACCTGTCACGATTATGCACCTGAATACTCACTCTGGCATGAAGGTACCACTCCTCATACCTTCAACAACGTCATCGACCCTGGCATTACCTGCCTCATCACATACAGAACAAAGCTAATATGTCATATATCCTTGATGCACTAAAAAAATCGGAACAGGAGCGAGGGCATGGCAGTATTCCAGGCGTTCAAACTGTGCACTCATCCAGCCTGAATTATCACAGTAAAAAGACTAGCTACTGGCCATATATTTTAATTACTGCTGTTTTATTAAACATCGCTCTCGTTATTTATTTTATTTTCGACAAAGATAAAACAGTAATAGAACAGACGGCGATTACTCAAAAAGCTGTTACAAAAAGCAGCCACGAGAATAAAATAATTGCCAGCGGCACTCAAGCTACTATTGCGAAAGACACAACAGAACAAGCACTGATAACCACATTAAGCAGTGAAGAGGAACCAGAAAGCGACAACCTCGAGCAACCTCCTGCGCTGACTCATATCTCTACATCAGAAAGTGAACGCCCCGCTGCCGCAACCATATCTACAGGCCGCACTAGTGCACCCCGGAAAGTCGCTGCAGAAAACGATATAATCGACTTCTATAATCTACCTGAATCGATAAAAAAACAATTACCCACCATCAATATTTCTGCCCACGTATACTCCAGTAACCCGCTTCAACGAAGCATCGTGATTAATAATAACTTTATGGAAGAAGGTGAATATGTTCTGGACAACCTGATACTTCATGAAATAACTGCCAGCGGTGCAATTTTCAATTACCACGGCACACTATTTAGTTACCCTGTTATTAGTTCCTGGCAGTGATCGATTTACCGATGAATCGTACTTGAGTTAGAACTCACAATCTGCAAATAAATGCATCTTCTCATGCGTAACCGGGTGTTCAAATAATAAATTATCCGCATGCAACAGCATCCGTGGCTGTTTAATCTCATCGTTACCATACAAACCATCTCCGATAATCGGATGCCCCATGGCCGCACAATGCACGCGTAACTGATGTGTTCTGCCGGTCTCTGGCTTTAGTAACAAACGTACACTATCAGGGCTTCTCTGTAAGACCTGCCAATAGGTAATGGCTGACTTGCCATGTTCATAGTCCACGATCTGGTGGGGACGATTATCAATATCGCAACGCATGGGGAATCTGATGACACCTTGCTGCTCTTCAAACCACTGATTGACGATAGCGATATATTCTTTATTAATCTTTCTATCGTGAAAGATCCTGCTTAAGGCACGTTGCATTTCTATGCCTATGGCAAACAACATGATGCCGGAGGTGTAACAGTCCAGACGATGGACTACTTTGGCGTCAGGGATCAACTGCAGCAGTCTCGAAATCATACAGTCCTGTTTATCAGGACCCAGACCGGGCACCGACAGCAGGGCCTGTGGTTTGTTTACAGCAACGATATACTCGTCCTGATATATTATTTCAAATGTCATATTAATAAAAAAGGCCGGTATTACCGGCCTGTTATTCTAAGCTTGTAATCTTGTTTAAAATTATTATCTGTCATTATAACTCGGCAATGACCTGTTTAGCATCAGCCACCAACGGATGTTTTGGATTATCATCGACAAATGCTTGCAGGGGGTTTTTGCTGGCAATGATATCACCCATACCACCCTGGCTGATGCCCAGTGCAAGACCTTGCAGGTTTACCCGGACGAACAGGACCGCTATCACGAACTGTCATATTTTTATCATTGAAACTATAATATTGCTGCAGTCACATCGAATAACAATAAAAAAACAACAAATAATTATATAATTAGCATCATTAATTAATAATACTGTGAAAATCTAATACGAGTAAATCTGTAGCTAGTTTGACTAATTTTAAGTAAGGTAAGCTGCTTATATATCCTGGCTCATGTACTTTTAATAATCGACACATAAATAAAGGATTATTCGTCATCGTGAACAAGCTCGACACTTCATACGACAACTCGCTCGATCGACAAATCAGGCTTGAAGAAATCCGCCTGCTCTTTGGCGGCACACCGTTTTCCTATACCGCGTCGGTGGTCATCGCGTTTATTATTTATTATGTCCTGCTTGGTCATACCACATCAGAAACCAGCTTAAATATCTGGTTAGCCACCATACTCACTGTTTTATTGATCAGGAGCATCGAGAGTTACCGCTTTTCCAGACTAAACGAAGATCAACAACAAGAAAACGGCTGGCGGATACGTTTTTTTATTGGCACAGGGGTTGCTGGTTTATGCTGGGGACTATTACCCTGGCTAGGTTATTCGCCTGAGATTGAATATGTCGCCTTTATTATTGTCTGCCAGGTTGGTGTCAGTGCAGGCTCACTTTCCACCCTGGCCTATCGCTGGGAGACCCTGGCGCTTTTTGTATTACCATCAAACATCTTACTGACATCAAGGCTTGCTATCGACGATAAGCACTTCTCCAATGCGACTGCCTTTGTTCTATTTGTATTTATTTTATTTTCATTATCTGCCGGCAAACGAATATTTAACAATACCCAGCAGAATATCCGCTTACGGCTCGAAGCAGATAGTCGCGAGCGTGCGATCGAATTGATGCACCAGAAGCAAGCGCTTCATATGCAGAACACCCCTCTCGCAATCATTGAATTCGATATAGATCTAAATATATCTGAATGGAATAAAGCTGCCGAAAATCTTTTTGGCTATAACCGGAATGAGGCTCTGCATGAGAACGTGATGCGCTTGATCTTACCCAGAGACAGCTCGTCTGAGGCCGAAAAACTATGGCAACGATTACTTAATTATGAGCCGGTTATCGGCGCAGTCATTGAGAATAAAACTAAATCGGGGGTCCCTATATTCTGTGAATGGTTCATCACGCCATTAACAGATAATAAAAATGATATCGTTGGTATCGCAGCAATGGCTCTCGACATTACAGAAAAAGTGTATATCGAACAGGCCATCATAAAATCCAAAGAAGAAGCTGAAAAGGCTAATCAGGCTAAATCTGATTTTCTTTCCAGTATGTCACATGAGCTACGAACACCTTTAAATGCAATACTTGGATTCACCCAGTTATTAAAATTTGAAAAATCCCTAACTGAAAAGCAACAATCACATGTCAGTGAGATCAGCAGTGCGGGCAACCTGCTGCTAGAGCTGGTAAACCAGATACTGGATCTGGCACGAATTGAGAAGGGACATCTGCAGCTCTCTATGGAAAAAGTTAACCTGTCTACGGTTTTCAAAGAATGCCGCTCTATGATGGCTCCGTTAGCAGGTAAGCAGCATCTATCTCTTAACATAAAGACTGAAGTCAGTGGTTATGTTATTGCCGACTACACAAGACTAAAACAGGTGTTGCTCAATCTTCTGAGTAATGCCATTAAATATAATGTAGAACATGGCTCTGTCAGTCTGGAAATGATACAGAAAGAAAATAACATTGTTCAAATTTGCGTCATCGACACCGGAAAAGGCATCTCAGAAGAACTACTGAAAGAAGTTTTTCAACCGTTTAATCGATTAAATGCAGCATGTAACATCGAAGGCACTGGTATTGGTCTTTCTATCAGTAAACAGCTGATAGAGATGATGAAGGGAAAAATCCATGTTACAAGTAAACTTAATGCCGGCAGTAAATTCTGTATAGAGTTACCAGGTGAACTGGATGTTACCAGCGCCACAGAAACAGACACTGTGTCGACGTCATCAAAAACTGCGATAGATACGAGTACGACACAACAGCATAACATTCTTGTGGCTGAAGATAACCCAACCAATCAGGCTCTCATTCTCAATCAACTAGAAGCGTTAGGTTACTCAGCAGATATCGCTAAAGATGGCAAGGAAGCACTGAACAAGATGACGAACCACGACTATCAGTTATTACTCACTGACTGCAACATGCCACTGATCGACGGTTATGAACTTGCGAAAACCATCCGCGCCTCTGGCAACGACAAACTACCTATCATCGCCTTAACAGCTGACGCCTTCCCCGAAAAAAAAGCAGCATGCTTAGATGCAGGTATGGATGGTCAGATAACCAAACCCGTTAACCTGGAAACACTGAAGACCACACTCGGCAAATATCTAAAATAGAATATAAACTGACTAACAGACACCATTATTACTATGTCAAAACCTACTGAAGAAGAACTGGAAACTGCATTAAAAATAGCGGCACGTATGCGTGATGAAAAAGTCGATAAATATTTTATTGCAAAATCTCTGTTAAGCCATCATTACCGGATAAAATATCTAGAAGAAGTTCTGCGTGCTGCAGACCGTTATATCAATCAAGGAATGTCTGAACAGGAACGCACACATTTGATTCGCACAATCGAAAAAGCCAAAGACGCGGATTCTTTTACTGCCAGTAACGAGCGAGGAAACTTCGGACTTGAATAAATCTTACGATTTATTTACAACGCGCATTCAATGCAGAATTTCCGCGCTACCGATGCCACGCCCGTCAGATGCCGCATCCATTCCACCGGTGTTTTTATCTAATACGATAAGCTGCATATTACCGTAAGCAGAAGTTAAACTTTTTGTTTTGTGGCCTAATTTTTCCAGCGCCGCGACCAGCTCTTCATCGAACACCTCTGGTTCATAAGATATCTCATCAGGCAGGTATTGATGGTGAAATCGTCCGGTATTGACTATCTCATCTGCCGATTTGTTTTCATAAAATTCAAGGATCCCAAGCAGTACCATGGTAATGATACGGCTGCCACCAGGGGTGCCGATGACAGCAGTCCGATGCTTTGTTTCAACCATAGATGGCGTCATACTGGAAAGCATACGTTTACCCGGTGCAATTGCGTTCGCATGCGATCCCACCAGGCCATAGACGTTTGGCACCCCTGGCTTGGAGACAAAATCATCCATTTCATCGTTCAACAAAACACCGGTTCCTTCTGCGACATAACATGAACCGAATGGATAATTTATCGACAAGGTTGCTGATACTTTATTTCCCTGTTTATCGATAATCGAAAAATGTGTGGTATCCGTGCCATCACCCATTGGCTGAGCAACTGACCGGAGAGTAGAACTTGGCGTGGCTTTAGCTCGATCTATACTGTCCACGAGTGATTTAATATGTGCATCAGAAACGAGGTACTCAGACGGCACATCAATGAAATCAGGGTCGCCCATATATTCCGCACGATCCCGATAGGCTCGACGCATGGCTTCGACGATATGATGAATACGCTGCGCCTGGTTCATTTTCTCGATATCAAAGCCTTCTAACATCTGCAGGATTTCTGCCAGCACAAGACCACCTGATGATGGCAATGATGCAGCGACCAGTTTCATCTCTTTATAATGAACGACATCGGGTGAACGCTCTATTATCGTATAGTTCGCCAGATCTTTAGCTGTCCAGATACCACCATGATCGCGCACATCTGTGACCATCTTCGAGGCTGTTTCACCATGATAAAAATCAGCAGGCCCGGACTCTGCAATTCCCTCTAAAGTAACGGCCAAATCTTTCTGTATGATCAGATGATCCAGTTTCGGTATTTCACCTTGCTGTAAAAAAATATCGCTGGCGGACTGGTTCTGCTGCAAGGCTTTTATACGAAAACCCGCCATACGTCGATAATGCTCATCCACCGGAAAACCTTCACGCGCATAGACAATTGCCGGTGCCAGCGACTGAGCCAACTTTAATCTTCCGTATTTTCCTGCAAGATGCACGAGTGCAGCCGGGATGCCGGGAATCCCTGCTGACAAGGCGCCATTGATTGAAGCGCCAGACTTAACTTCACCTTTCTCATCCAGATACATGTTTTCATGTGCAGCTGACGGCGCGGTTTCACGCGCATCGATCATCACGTAATGATCGTTTAACGGCTGATGCAACAGGTACAGTCCACCACCACCAATGCCTGACGAATAAGGCTCGACCACCGCAAGCGCTGCAGTCACCGCAATAGCGGCATCAAAGGCATTTCCACCCTGACTCAAGATATCCAGACCTGCCCGCGTTGCCAGCGGGTGCGCACTGGCAATGGCCGCCTGCGCTGAAGACGCATTATCTGATGCGTATAAAAAACTCGAAAACGAGAAACAGACGGTGAAAACCAGAACATGAAATCTGCCAACGGATATGTTCATATACCTTTCCACGCTAGTTTTAGAAGGTTTTATTAAGAGTCTAATTATAATTCTATCGAGACTACGACTATTTCAAAAAACTACTTATTACCGGTTAGAAGCTTGTATTTTTCCATAAGCTCTTCCTTCGTCTCCACATGATCAGGATCTAACGGTATACAGTCTACCGGGCACACTTCAACGCACTGTGAGGTTTCGTAATGACCTACACACTCGGTACATAAATTCGGGTCAATCTCATAAATTTCATCACCCGGGGTAATTGCCTCGTTTGGACACTCTGGTTCACAAACATCACAATTAATACATTCATCAGTAATCATTAACGCCATAACAATCCGGCTCTCATCTATATTTACTTATATCGATCACTTATCCTATTAATAAGCGCATCGTTATATTTTATTCTTCACGGAATTTAATGCTTCCACAATATCCTCATGGACAAACTTGGAAACGTCGCCGCCATGCAGTGCGATCTCTTTGACTAACGATGCTGAAATAAAACTGGTTTCATCACTCGGGGTCATAAACACCGTTTCCAGTGAATTATCCAGATGACGATTCATACTTGCTAACTGCATTTCATATTCAAAGTCTGACACCGCGCGTAAACCACGCAATATCACTTTAGCTTCTTTTGATCTAACGAAATCAACCAGCAGGTCAGAAAAACCGCACACCTCAACATTATCGAAGCGCGATAATACCTGCTCAGCCATCGCCACACGCTGCGCTAGATCAAACAATGGAGTTTTCCCGGGATTAGCGGCTATCGCCACCACGACCCTGTCAAATAGACCCGCCGCACGCTGCACCAGATCAGAGTGGCCGTTAGTAATCGGATCAAACGTTCCCGGATAGACTGCTACGACTGACATATTGACCTCTCTTTTACTGCGACCATTATTCGGTGGCACATTATACTGATTTTCCATATTCAAATAATTTATAGCTCACCTGACCCGAGCTCTTTTGTTTCAGACAGATCCAGTGATCAGGCAGTGCCACGTCTGCATCGACAGCATGCTCCACGTAGATTATGGCATCATCGGCCAAACATCCACTGCGATCAAGCAAGACACTGCTCTTTTCCAGCAGATCAGAATGAAACGGCGGATCAAGAAACACCAGATCAAATTTCTGCTTCAGAGCGGTATTTGTTGCGGCTGACTGCAGCCAGCTCAAAGCATCCTGCTGATGAATAACCACGTTATCTATAGCAAGCATTCGCACATTGTCTTTTAAACATTTGACCGTATTCACATTTTGTTCAATAAATACAAGTTCCTGCGCGCCACGTGAGAGCGCCTCAAAACCTAATACACCACTACCGGCAAAACAGTCGAGACATCTGCTTTGTGACAAATAAGGCTGTAACCAGTTGAATACGGTTTCACGTATGCGATCTGTCGTTGGTCGCAAACCTTCAGCGTCATCAAACTTTATTTTTCGGCCACGCCATTTGCCGGCAATTATCCTGCAAACACCGCGATTGACCTGCCCGACCATTAAAACCCCATTCTTTTGTTTCTAGTTTACATCTGGCATTTTTTATACATTTGTCATTCTTGTTTACCAACGATAACGGTCACCATTTTTTCTGGATCGACTCGGCGAGTTAAAGCATCATTAACTTTATTGACATCAACCGCTCTTACATTAGCGATAAACCGGTCAAGATAATCCATCGGCAGATCGTAAAAGCCAATCATTGCAATATATTCCAGCAACTTACTATTACTGTCGATATTCAATGGAAAACTTCCGGTAATGTTACTTATGCTATCAGCAAGCTCCTGTTCTTCCGGACCATTTTCAACATATTTTTTTAACTCCTGATCAAGTAAAGATAAAGCCTGCGAAGTTTGCTCAGTCTTGGTCTGCATACCCATGGCAAACACGCCTTTCTCTCGCAGCGGGGAAAAATAGCTGTATACACTGTATGCCAGGCCATGTTCTTCACGAATTACTTCAACCAGCCGGGAAGAAAAACCACTGCCACCAAAAGGATGATTAGCAACATACAGGCTAAAATAATCATCATCTCCACGTTTCATCCCAGGCTGCCCGACAAATATATGTGTCTGTGCTGAGGGATAGTCAATAACGATTTTTTTAGCTTCCGTTAATGGTTTTACCGCCGGTAGAGTAGTGGCTTTCTCGCCAACGGGTAATGCCGAAACCAGTGCTTTTACAATTTCTTCAGCCTGCCGGCGTTCGACATTTCCGACGATGACGACCGTCGCATTATTAGCGACATAGTATTTTTTATAAAAAGCACGAACATCATCCAGGGTTAATTTTTCCAGACTCTGTTGAGTACCAGCGGTAGGTGATGCGTAAGGATGGTCAGCAAAAACCGCTTTATTAAAGGCTTCACCTGCCAGTGCTGAGGGTGACTGTTCTCGCGCCTTAACCGCCACCTTCATTCGATTGAGCTCACGCTGATAAGCGTCCTGCGGGAAATCAGGCTGAGTTAACACTTGCTTGAGGCTCTCGATGGCAGAGCTTAGATAGCGTGGCTCGGTCAGACTACGCACGCCGACCAGTGCCATGTCCCGCGCTGCATCATATTCAATTTCAGCGCCGACGGATTCAAACGCTTCTGCAATTTGCTGTGATGTTTTGCCTGCTGCGCCCTCGGATAATAGACCGTTGGTCAATAGCGCCAAACCACTTAAACCGTCATCCCTCGCGCTGCCTGCATCAAAAACAATACGTACATCCAGCATAGGGATTTCTGTTGCCGGCACAAACAGTACCCTGGCGCCATTTTCTGTCTTCCAGGTCTGTATTTCGGGTGTGGCATAAACCGAAACATTAAATAACATCAAACTGATCAAGCTGATTATTTTCATTTGTTTCATAACGACTGGCTGCTGCATAAACTGCACTGATAGATTAACGACCATGAGCGACTCCTGTCGAGGCAGCTGGCACGCTGTCACCACCATTTTCGATCGGCAATGGATCCAGTGCCGCTACGGTCAGCCGCTCATCAGTCAAATACTTGTTCGCCACCTGCTGCACCTGCTCTGCTGTGACCGCAAGAATCTTTTCTACATATCGATCTTTTAATTGCCAGGGCAGACCAATGGTGTCGAGCATGCCAACTTCCATCGCCTGATAGAATATTGAGTCCTGCTTATAGACCTGCGATGCTACCACCTGTGCTTTTACTCGATCCAGTTCCCTGTCATCAGGTAACTGTGTCTTGATAATGTTTATCTGTTCTCGCAGTGCAAACTCCAGCACTTCTATCTCGACCTTGTCATTCGGTACCGCAGATAAAACGAATAAGGTTTCATGCCGTGCAGACATGCCATAACTTGCACTGGCACTGTTTGCGATTTCCTGTCCCCGGACGAGATTTTTACTCAGCCGTGCACTGCTGCCTCCATCAAGGATGCCCGCCAGCACTTCTAATGCATACATCTCCCATTCCGCCTCCTGATCAACGACACTAGCGGTCAGGACTGGCGCTTTATAACCCATGATGAGATAAGGGATTTTTGCTGGCAGTTCAACCGTGACGCGCTGCGTACCGAACTGTTTCGCCTCATGCCTGGGTTTTAACTGCGGGATAACAGAAGCTGGTAACTGGCCAAAATATTGTTTTGCCAGACGGTAAACCTCATCAGCCTGAACATCACCGGCGACCACCAGCGTAGCATTGTTGGGCGCATACCATGTCTTATACCATTGACGTGCATCTTCGATCGTCAGGGTATCTAGATCTTCCATCCAGCCGATTATAGGTCGGCGATAAGGGCTGTTGGTGAATGCAACCGCATTAAAGCGCTCATAGGTCAACGACGTTGGTTTATCATCCGTACGCAGACGACGTTCCTCTTTCACCACTTCAATCTCCTTAAGAAACTCTTTTTCATCAAAGCTTAAATTTCTCATACGATCAGCTTCCAGCTCGAGGCACAGCTCGAGCCGGTCATTGGCTATCTTCTGGAAGTAAGCAGTGTAATCCTGACCGGTAAAAGCGTTCTCTTCGCCACCATTTGCAGCAATGATTTCTGAAAATTCACCCGCTGGATGATTTTCAGTGCCTTTAAACATCATGTGCTCCAGTACATGTGACACCCCGGTAATGCCATCATGTTCATAGCTGGCACCAATCTTATACCAGACCTGTGAAACCACTACTGGCGCGCGATGATTCTCGATTACCAGCACCTTCATACCGTTAGACAGCAAATAAGACTGTACTGCCTCATCAGATTGAGGTGTCGCCGGGTCTCTGCCGTTAAATAAGACCCAGCCCAGAATAAATGTTGAAATAGCAACCAGACCCACAATTGACTTTATTTTCATTAATACCTTCTCTTAAACATTATTTAACTCTGATCAATAACTATTTTTTAGGTGCCCTGCACGATACACGTTTTTTATTGCAACTACCCCGTCAAGTGATGATAGGATACTCCAATTATTTTTCACTGCACAAATCATCATGTTTGGCTTCATTAAACGCAAACAAAAAACCGCACCAGAGACAGAACTTGCCGCTGCAAAAACGCAACCCAGATCAGAAGATAGCACAACTGATTTAAGCCACTCTCTGGAAAAAACAAAACGCACACTTTCCGATGGCATGGCCGATTTTTTTCTCGGCAAAAAAAGCATTGACAATGACCTGCTCGATGAGCTGGAAACACATCTGTTAAGTGCTGATGTCGGCGTCGATGCTACCACAACCATCATCGCTGAACTGCAAAGCAATATCTCCCGTAAAGCGATCAACGATACTGAATCTCTGCACCTAAAATTAGCCGAGATCATGAAAACCATCCTGCAACCTTGCGAACAGCCGTTGAACACCGACAGCGCAAAACCTTTTATCATCCTCGTCGTCGGCATAAACGGTGCCGGAAAAACCACCAGTATCGGCAAACTGGCCAACCACTTTATGCAACAGGGCAAATCTGTCATGTTGGCCGCCGGTGACACTTTTCGTGCCGCCGCGGTCGAACAACTACAGGAATGGGGACGACGCAATGATGTGCCAGTGATCTCACAGGGCACCGGCGCTGACCCGGCATCGGTTATCTTTGACGCTGTAGCGTCTGCAAGTTCAAAAAATATCGATATCGTCATTGCCGATACCGCCGGTCGTCTACATACACAGGATAACCTGATGGATGAACTGGCAAAAATCAAGCGTGTGCTAGGTAAAATCGACGCCGAGGCGCCTCACGAAACACTGATTGTCATGGATGCCAGTTTTGGACAGAACGCGCTGCACCAGGCACAACAGTTTCATGACAGTATCGGTTTAACCGGTATGGCCGTCACCAAGCTGGACGGCACAGCAAAAGGCGGTATATTATTCTCTATCGCTAAAACGTTAAATTTACCGGTGCGTTTCATCGGTGTCGGTGAAGGCATCAATGACTTAAGGCCGTTCAATGCGAGTGAGTTTGTCGATGCGCTTCTGGAATAATCAACCTGTTAATACGAGTAACGCATGCTGGATAAAGAAAAAAAGCCGTTGCCTCACTCACTACCTGCTGCTGTTTAGATGATTCATTTCGATAATGTCTGCAAACGTTACCCTGGCGGACACGACGCTTTAAACCGGGTTAACTTACGCCTGCCCAAAGGGCAGATGGCATTTCTCACTGGTCATTCCGGCGCTGGTAAGAGCACCTTACTCAAATTAATCGCCATGATCGAGCGCCCGACACGGGGGCAGATCTTCCTCGATGGCGTCAATCTTAATAATATCGGTAACCGTAAAATTCCTTATATCCGACGTAACATCGGTATTATTTTTCAAAACCACCACCTGCTCTACGACCGCCCGGTATTTGATAATGTTGCCATGCCGCTCATTATTCAGGGTTATCGTCGCCAGGAAATACATAAACGTGTTCGCGCTGCACTCAATCAGGTGGGACTCTTGAGCAAAGAAAAGTCTGACCCCATCACCCTGTCTGGCGGTGAACAACAGCGCGTCGGTATCGCCCGCGCTATCGTACACAAACCTTTATTGCTGCTTGCTGACGAGCCCACCGGTAATCTCGACCCCGGACTCTCAGAGGAGATCATGCAATTATTTGCCCGCTTCAACCAGGTTGGCACGACGGTATTAATTGCCAGTCATGATCTGGACCTGATCAAACAGATGGGCTCACCGATGATCAGCCTGCAAGATGGCAAGGTAGCGCACAATGGCCTGCCCTATACTGTAAACGACGCCAACACTTCAGCTCGCTGACATGCGTAATAGCCCACATAAAAAAAGCCGGCTCAGTTCATACTTTGGCAATCATCTCCGCGTCAGCCTTGCCAGTTTAGGCAGGCTCTACGCTCAGCCTATCGCCACTTTTATGACCGCTGCGGTGATAGCTATCGCTCTCGCTTTACCGGTAGATCTATATATAGCGCTGGACAACGTCGGTAAACTCAGCAGTGACTGGGATGGCTCAACTCAAATCTCACTTTTTTTACACACCGACGTCGATAAACAGCAAGCAAAAAAATTGCAGCAACGCCTGGAAAAACATAAACATATTAAAAAAGTCGAATTTATAGATAAGGAAAAAGGTCTGGAACAATTCAAAGAAATTTCAGGTTTTGGCGATGCACTAAAATACCTTGATCAAAATCCCCTGCCCATCGTACTGGTGGTACACCCCAAATCCAGCACGAATCAACCTGACAAGACCACCGGCCTGGTAAAAGAGCTCGGTAAAAACAAACTGGTTGAACTGGCACAACTTGACGTGCAATGGGTAAAACGTCTGTATACATTTTTAGAAATCGCCAATAGAAGTATCTGGGTCATCAGCACCATGCTGGCTATCGCTGTGTTATTAATAATCGGCAATACCATCCGACTGGATATACAGAACCGCCGTGAAGAAATCGAAGTCTCCAAACTCATTGGCGCTTCAGACGCTTTTATTCGCCGTCCATTCTTATATACCGGTTTATGGTATGGCGCTATAGGTGGTGTACTGGCGTGGATTATCACATTAGTATCGCTGATCTTAATGGAAAACCCCATCCACAAACTGGCCTTGCTCTATCACAGTGAGTTTCGTCTCAGCGGACTTGGATTTGAAAATACGCTGCTTTTAATCCTCATCAGTTGTGCACTGGGATTAATCGGATCCTGGCTAGCCGTGAGCCGCCACCTGAAAGATATCGAACCCAGCTAATTTTTATAAATTACACATAAATCAAATAGATACAATATAGTAACTAACCGCAGAGGCGCAAAGTCGCAGAGTTTTAACCATTTCACGCGCCTGTGGCACAATCAGCCCAAACCGGCTTATCCTCTGCGACTTTGCGCCTCTGCGGTGAACGTTTCCTTTGAAGTAAAGACAAATACTCTATGAACTTTCCTCAAAATTAGCACTCATACCTCAAGAGTGCTAAAATCAGCCCTATGAGAGAAGAAAATATGACAACAGCTTTGATTCCCGCTATTCAGAACACGCCTTTAAGTGCAGGTAATCTGGAGACGTATATACGACAAATTCACAGTATTCCGATGTTAACGGCAGAGGAAGAACGTGAACTTGCCCTGCGCCTGGAACATCAAAATGATCTTGAAGCAGCGCAACAGCTCATTATGTCTAATTTACGCTTCGTTGTAAAAATAGCGCGTGGTTACACAGGTTACGGTTTACCACTAAGTGATCTAATCCAGGAAGGCAACATCGGACTGATGAAAGCGGTCAAACGTTTTTCTGCAAGCCATGAAGTTCGCCTGATATCCTATGCCGTGCACTGGATCAAATCAGAGATTCATGAATTTGTATTACGCAACTGGCGCATCGTCAAAGTGGCGACAACCAAACCACAACGTAAATTGTTTTTTAAATTGCGCAGCTCTAAAAAAAGACTGGGCTGGTTTACGCCTGAAGAAGTGAAGGACGTTGCTGAAACGCTAGGCGTTAAACCAGAGACCGTTCTCGAAATGGAGTCTCGTTTGAGTGGCAGTGATGTTACATTTGATCCACCTACTAACGATGACGACGAACATCATTTCACACCAGCGGCTTATCTATCTGATGACGGCGCCGATCCGGCATACCGACTCGAACATGATGACAGTCGTACACAGAAACTGAGCCTGATGTCTGATTCATTAGAAACCCTGGATGAACGCAGCAAGGACATCATTCAACGTCGCTGGCTGAATGAAGATAAAGCCACATTACACGATCTGGCTGATGAGTATCAGGTATCTGCAGAACGTATACGTCAGATTGAAAAAAACGCTCTGGGCAAAATGCGTGTAGCGTTTGAAGCTTAAAATACTTCAATAACAGCAGAGGCCCCGAAGAGAAGAAAATATATTTCTCTTCGGGGCCTCTGTATTTCTACGGTCAATTATTCAAAAGATACATAAACGGACAACTAATTTTCAGGCGCGCCTTCCAGTATCCAGTTAAGAATTAAATCATAATGTTGTATAAATCGCATAGTCATGCTCTTAAAAACATGTCGCTACACACTGAGCCATCATTATTTTGCTCAGTGATCACGCCCGCTTAATAAAAATAGAGCTTATATCCCAAATTTAACGTGCTGACTATTTGCTGAATTATTTTTGACATCTACTGGTAGCGGCTTCCACGCATGGCCATAGATAATTTCATAACTGGCAGGCAATAAACTGTCCTGCCGGAACTGTTCATAAGCCTGGCGAACGGTTTGCAATATAGACTTACCACCCAGCCCTCTTGTGGCCCGACCTTGCTCCACCGTACCGGCGGTGACACTGGCACCGATGGCCTTCAGGTCACGCATTATTTCATCAACGGTATTATAGGTAACCGTCAACATCTCGGCCTCCATTACCGGCTCGGCAAATCCATCCTGTAACAGCGCATCACCGATGTCATGCATATCGATGAACTGGTTCACATGGTTCGCATCATCAACTTTGCTCCAGCTATGGCGTAATTCCTTTAAGGTATCAGGCCCAAAGGTGGTAAAGACAAACAAACCTCCCGGTTTGAGAACGCGTTTCGCTTCCAGTAAAGCCGCATTAAGATCATTGCACCACTGCATACTCAAACTGGAAAAAACAAGATCAAAGGTATTGTCAGAAAATGGCAGGCGTTCGATATCAGCACAGACCAGATGAGGCGAGCGAAATAACCCGCCATGCCGGCTACTCTTATGCAGCATATTTTCCGATAGATCCAAAGCTACTAACTGGGCTTTCCTGTATCGCGATAATAGCGCTGGAATCGCCGCACCCGTACCGGCACCGGCATCTAAAATCAGTTGCGGTTTAATATTCACAACCTCCAGTTTCTCCAGCAAGCGATTACAAACTTCATTTTGCAACACAGCAAATTGCTCGTAGTTATCTGCCGCTCGATCAAAAGCCTGGCGTACCCGCGTCTTGTTAAAGACCTGCGGCTGCGAATATTCTGTTTCTTGATTCATAAATTTCTAATCTGATAAAAAATTACAACTTATGATGACGTTGCTTTTCTGCCACAGTTAATAACTGCTCGATAAAACGATCATCGTGTGAAATAAAAGGCGCATGACTAGCTGCTGGATACATCACTACATTATCCTGCGCATAATCTTCTGTTAAAACCTGTGCCAATTCTGCAGGCACCAGGCTATCTTTACCGCCCAGTGACCAATATAAAGGGCACTCGATTAATTTTAATGTTTGCAGCAAATTTGTTTTCAGCAATACCTGCAGACCAGAATGCAGCGCCTGCGTCGTCGCCTGACCGCGTGATTGCATGCTTGCCTGTAACTGTCTAACTACCGTCATCGCATCGGGCAAGCCTCTTACCTGTAACGCCAGAAAACGACGGATGGTTTTTTCCTGATTTTTACTCAGGTCAGCAGCAAACTGATCAAAAGTTTCTGCATCCACAGCACAAGGCCAATCTGGCCGACGTACAAAACAGGGATTACAGGCAACAAGCAATGCCGAGGCAACACGCTGCGGGTACAACTCGGCTAAACGCAATACTACCAGCCCACCCAGAGACCAGCCTACCCATATGGCCGGTTGCTGGACCAGTGGCGCAAGCGCATGCACATAATCATCCAGCGTATCAGCCTGCACCCTGGCCATGGTGCCATGGCCCGGCAAATCGACCACCACACTATTGATCCAGTCAGGCAACTTATTGACACACTCATCCCATACCGCACTATTCATCGCCCAGCCATGAACAAAAACACAGGTCACCGAATCACGCATTTTCAGCTAAGTTCCTCATGAGCCAATAAGATTATGTAGAGCAAAATCATATGCAGAAATTATCAAATGCTTAAGGTAAGCTTATGCCGCCGTATAAAACTTTAAGTAGAAAATCATGGAATACTATCTCAACATCATTTTGTTTGCCGGGCTCTCTTACCTGATTGGCTCTATCTCCACAGCCATTATCACCTGCAAGATCATGGGTCTCGAAGACCCTCGTAAAGTAGGC
Source organism: uncultured Gammaproteobacteria bacterium (assembly GCA_963752725.1). Classification (GTDB taxonomy): domain Bacteria; phylum Pseudomonadota; class Gammaproteobacteria; order SZUA-229; family SZUA-229. Next base: position 74,499 of record CAVWAI010000013.1, on the reverse strand, counting down.
TCCAACAACCCGGGAGCAACCAATGTTTTACGCCATGGCGGTAAAAAGGCAGCCATTATCACCTTATTGGGGGATATGTTAAAAGGATTAATCCCCGTTCTGGTTATTGTACAACTTCAGGCAGACGCATTAACCGTCGCCCTTGTTGGGCTATTTGCCCTGTTAGGACACATCTTTCCCATTTATTATGGCTTTAAGGGCGGTAAAGGCGTGGCGACTTATTACGGCGCCATCTTAGGTATTAACTGGCTGGTCGGTCTTATCGCTCTTACGATCTGGTTAACCATGGCAGCATTATTCAAGATTTCTTCGTTGTCTGCACTGGTCTCCATTTTCCTGACGCCCTTTATACTCTGGCACTTTTCTCAATCGGTCGAACTGACGGCGGCTGCAGCCCTGATGAGTCTTATCGTTTTCTGGCGGCATCAGAACAATATTAAACAACTGATACAGGGCACGGAAGGACGAATCGATAAAGACTGATAAAAACTAATAATCTTATCCGCTAAAAAATAGTTAAACGGCGGTCAGATCCTGCATCGACCATCTCGCTCTGGCATCGATTTCCAGGGCTTGTACTTCACCTGCCATCAAACGGAAACAGCCCGCCTGGGCAATCATCGCGCCATTGTCAGTACAGAACTCAACGCGCGGGTAATACAGCTCACCGTGCAGTTGCGCTATCATTTCCGCTAATTCTGCTCGCAAGCGTTTATTCGCACCAACACCGCCGGCAATCACCAGTTTATTACAATCTTGCTGTTGCAGAGCACGGCGACATTTTATCTTCAGGGTGTCTACCACCGCCTCTTCGAAGGCCAGCGAGATATCCGCTTTGACCTGCTCACTTAAGACACCATCGGAGCCAACCTGATGCGCCGCTTTTTGCATGGTATTTAATGCAAAGGTTTTCAAACCGCTAAAACTAAAATCCACACCCGGCCGATCTATCATCGGACGCGGAAATTTATAGGCACCCTGGCGGCCTTTTTCCGCCATCGCTGCCAATGCCGGTCCACCGGGATAACCCAAACCCAGTAACTTGGCCGTTTTGTCGAAGGCCTCACCCGCCGCATCATCAAGACTTTGACCGAGCAGCTCATACTGTCCGATACCTTTCACATAAGCTAACAGCGTATGGCCACCCGAAACCAGCAGAGCGACAAAAGGAAATACAGGCGGATTATCCTCTAACATCGGCGCCAGTAAATGGCCTTCCATATGATGTACCTCCACAGCAGGAATCCCCAGCGCCCAGGCTAATGAACGCCCCACCGATGCACCAGACATCAATGCACCGATCAGGCCGGGACCCGCCGTATAAGCAACACCATCAAGCGCTGATTTTTTGATGTCAGCCTGCAATAATGCCTTTTCTAACAAAGGCAGCAGGTAGCGAATATGATCTCTGGAAGCAAGTTCTGGCACCACGCCACCATATTCTGCATGCAATTCTATCTGACTGTGCAGGGTATGCGCCAACAGCCCTTTTTCACTGTCAAACAACGCAATACCTGTCTCATCACAGGAGCTTTCTATACCTAAAACAATCATTATTTTACTATTTTCCTGCTTATCCGATTAATTATCTGATTAAATTTGTATTCCGGCTTTTGGTTTTGGTTAAAAATGGGATATAATACTTCGTTCACCGCATTCTTTGCGGATTTTTTATGTTTTAATTTCTAAGAGAGCGCTATGCCTGATATACGAGTTAAAGAAAACGAGCCCTTTGATGTTGCTTTACGTCGCTTCAAACGTTCATGTGAAAAAGCCGGTGTTTTAACCGAAATTCGCAAACGCGAAGCCTATGAAAAACCAACGACAGAACGTAAACGCAAAGCTGCTGCTGCCGTTAAACGTCACCTGAAGAAACTGTCAAAAGAACGTAATAAATTCGCACGCCAACCGCATCAACGTCGTCGTTAATTTTATTTTCGCTATCATTTAGGCCTGGGTCAACAGAGACTTAGCCCGTCAATACAGTCAGTCAGTAGAAGCTAACAATGAGCGACCTAAAAAAGCAGATTCAGGATGCGGTAATCAGCGCGATGAAATCAGGCGAAAAAGAACGCCTTAAGATCGTCCGCTTAATCACCTCATCGATGAAACAGGTTGAAGTTGATGACCGCATTGAACTCGATGATGCGCGTATCATTGCCATACTCGATAAAATGGTTAAACAACGTCGTGAATCTATCTCACAGTTCAAAACTGCGGGACGCGATGACCTGGTAAAACAGGAAAGCTTCGAAATTGATATTATTCAGGAATTCTTACCGCAGGCATTAAGCGAAGAAGAACTCGATACTATCGTCAATCAGGCCATTGAGACAACCGGCGCTAGCTCAATTAAAGACATGGGTAAAGTAATGGGCCTGGTTAAACCGCAGATAATCGGTCGCGCTGATATGGGCGAAATAAGCGGTCGTATAAAATCCCTGTTAAGCACCAGTTAAGCACTAATCAGGTAGCTCCTGTTAAGTTACCCCCGAAGACAATAACTGCCCACATCGGCACTGAATCATTGACATGAGCGAACTCAAAAACGACAGATTCATCAAAGCCCTGCTTCGTCAACCAGTCGACCGCACTCCCGTCTGGATCATGCGCCAGGCGGGACGCTATCTGCCGGAGTACCGTGAAATCCGCGCCAAAGCTGGCGACTTCATGACCTTGTGCAGCACCCCTGAACTTGCCTGTGAAGTCACCTTGCAGCCATTACGTCGCTTTGATCTGGACGCCGCTATATTATTTTCAGATATTCTCACCATCCCGGATGCGATGGGCCTGGGTTTATATTTTTCTGAAGGTGAAGGCCCAAAATTTAAAAAGACCATAGACTCGGCCAGCGATGTAAAAAATCTGGCGATACCTGATCCTGCTGATAAATTACGTTATGTCACCGATGCAGTTTCATTAATTCGTCAAGAACTGGACGGCAAGGTACCACTGATTGGTTTTGCAGGCAGCCCATGGACCCTGGCAACCTACATGGTCGAAGGCGGCAGCAGTAAAACCTTCTCAAAAGTAAAAGCTTTATTATTCGAAGACCCGACGTCCGCCCACCTGTTAATGAGCAAACTGGCAGATTCTGTTGCTGTATACCTGAACGCGCAGATCGAAGCCGGCGCCCAGGCGGTGATGGTTTTTGACAGCTGGGGCGGCGCCTTAACAACTCCGCATTACAAAGCGTTTTCACTGGCTTATATGCAGCAGATCGTCGATCAGCTGATCCGTGAAAAAGATGGCCAGAAGATCCCGGTCATATTATTCACCAAAGGCGGTGGTATGTGGTTACAGGATACTGCCAACACCGGCTGCGACGCTGTCGGTCTTGACTGGTCAGTCGATATCCATCTTGCTCGCCAGCAAATCGGCGACAAGGTCGCACTACAGGGCAACATGGACCCCGCCATCATGGCGACAAACCCCGATGTCATCAGACAGGAAGTCAGTCGTATACTGGCTGACTTTGGACACGGTAACGGCCATGTGTTTAACCTGGGTCACGGTATCACACCCAATATAACGCCGGATAATGTCGCTGCGCTGGTTGATGCCGTCCATGACATCAGTGCGCAATATCACGATTAAACATCACACCTGCCTGCAGAGCAACACCCCCCATTACCAGGATATTTTAGTTATACTCTGATCACATTCATCACCCAGTGATTGCGCTATGCTTTTGAGCAAATATAGCTTCTTACAAATTAAGGCAAGCCTTCTGCTTACGCTATTGTGCTTTTGCCAGATAGCTCTCAGTGCCAGCGCGCAAAATCCGTCATCAACAACACTAGCGACAACAGAAAGACCTAAGATTGGCCTGGTACTAAGCGGTGGTGGCGCCCGCGGTTTTGCTCATATCGGGGTATTAAAAGTACTCGAAGAAAACAACGTACCGATTGATTACATCGTCGGCACCAGCATGGGCTCTATCATCGGTGGTTTATACGCCATCGGTTTAACCCCGGAAGAAATCGAACACGGCGTTAAAGGTATTGCCTGGGATAAAGTATTTAATGATTTTGCCTACCGGGAATATAAAACGTTTCGCCGCAAAAAAGATGACTTCGATTTTTTTAACATTCACCGCGTCGGCATCACCTCCGACGGCCTGCAACTATCGCCGGGTCTGATCGAAGGCCAGCAGATAGAACTTGCACTCGACCGTCTTGCCTATCCCGGTTTTCATATAAACCATTATGACGATTTAAGAATTCCTTTCCGCGCTATCGCTACCAACATCGAAAATGGTGAGCCGTTTGTTATAGACAGCGGAAATATCGCTCGCGCCATGCGTGCCAGCATGTCCATCCCCGGCGCGCTTCCTGCTATTACGATAGATGACACATTACTCGTCGATGGCGGCATTGCTAACAACATACCAATTAATATTGCACGGAAAATGGGGGCAGACATCGTCATCGTGGTTGATGTTAGTTCGCCTTTATCAGACAAGGAAGACATCAAGTCGACCATCGATGTCACTGCCCAGTTAACGACTATCATGACTCGCCGCATTGCCGACAGCCAGCTTAAAACCCTGAAGGACAAAGATGTTTTAATTGTCCCCGGTGCAAAAGACATCTCTTCTTCAGATTTTGATAAATACCCTGCAACTAATAACAGCCGGTGAAAGCGCAGCGGCAGAACAACTCGACGCCATAAAAAATTTATCACTATCTTATGAAGCTTACTCTGATTATGCCGCATCACTTCCTGTAGTCGCCAATAAAAACCCCATCATCGACTTTATCGAAATCAAGAATGAAACCAGGCTGAAAGATGAGGTGATGCGAGTACGCATTCATCAGAAAATTGGTGAACCACTGGATATCGCTCAGCTAGAAGAGGATCTATCATACATATATGGACTGGATCACTCCAGCGCCGTTGTCTACTCACTTGAACAACGTAACGCCGAAACAGGATTAATCGTCTATGCGCGAGATCGAGAGTGGGCGCATAGTTATCTGCAATTTGGCCTGTCGATAAAATCAGAATCCAATATTGGCTCACTCACTAACTTTGATGTGGCTTATACCAAAAATAATGTAAACAGCCTGGCCGGAGAGTTTCGCGCAACACTGGGCATCGGCAGTGAACCCGAAATTAGCGCTGAGATCTATCAGCCACTAAATGTAGCGCTCGATTTTTTTGTCTCTGCAAAGTCTGGCCTGATAACAACCATGTTTCCCAATGTGGTAAACAATGATATTGAATCGATACAACGTTTTCATCGTAAATACATCGATCTATCGACCGGCAAGATATTCAAGCAGACTACTGAGTTAAGTCTGGGCCTGCTACGTGCCGATGGCCGCACCACTACCATCAGTGGCGTTGACCAGGCTTTTGGACTAAATGACTTTGAAGAAGCTTATATTTATACAAGAGTTTTTCATGACTCACTGGATAATCTAAGCTTCCCCAACTCCGGTTTCTTTGGTGGCGCCACATATAGATCAAGTCAAAAAGATCTCGGTGCAGACAAGGACTATGAGCAGGTACAGCTACAGTTAAGTGGTGCGGGAACCTATCAGCGGTACACCGTATTTAGCCGCGCTATTTTAGAAACAACGATTGATGAAAATGCACCTTATAATGCTTTGTTCAGACGTGGGGGATGGCTGGAGCTTTCGGGCACCCTGGAGAGAGAACGCGCGGGTCAGCATTTCGGTATTATAGAAGCTGCCTTTTACCGGCGGCTTGGTAACATTACCTTCCTGCCGATTTATACCGGTTTTTCACTCGAAGCCGGTAATGTCTGGAACCGTTACACAGATATCAACTCAGATAATACGACTGCAGCGGGCAGCATATTTATCGGCGCAGATACATTTATTGGCCCGCTGTATCTCGCCATTGGTGCTAACGACGATGGCGAAGCAGCATTATACTTTAATCTTGGTCAAACCTTCCTGAAAGACTAGCGCAGGCAAAACTAAAAACGAGATACCCTTCTCTAAAACAGCTGTTCCGGAATCTCCGAAGCTGCTTCTCCATTACCCGGCGACTCCACTGGCGCAGCAGTACCTACCACCGGCGCTCTTTCATTTCTGAATATTTCAAACACGGTATTAGTATCGGCATCCGTGGCGGCGGCACCCGTTTCTGCATTGATCTTCATCGTCACCAGACCATCAGGACGTGTTAGCTGCTTTTCAGGCTTTCCGGCTAACGCCGTTTTCATAAAATCAATCCACACCGGCAGCGCTGCAGACGAACCCGTCTCCTTGCTACCTAATGGTTTGAGCTGATCAAAGCCGATCCATGTCGTTGTCACCAGATCAGGATTGTAACCATTAAACCAGGCATCCCGCTGATCATTGGTAGTCCCTGTTTTACCGGCGAGATCTTTTCTTCCCAACTGCATAGCACGACGTCCGGTACCGCGTAATACGACATCCTGCAGTATCGAGTTCATCTGGAAAGCCAGACGAGGTTCCAGAGTGCGCTCTGCCTGTTTTGGCAGTTTCGCCAATGAATCATCTTCGATGATATCAGATGACCATTTCTGTTCTGCTATCACACACGAAGTGCAGGCAACAACGGGGTCAGCTTCATATAGAGTACTGCCATCGGCATCTTCAATCCGCTGAATCAGATAAGGTTCAGTCAGATATCCGCCATTAGCAAATACAGAGTACACACGGGACATCTCCAGCGGACTGAGTTCAGCACTACCTAATGCCAGCGATAAGTCATAACGCAATTCCTTGCTATTCAAGCCAAAATTCTTTGCGTACTGTGTCGCGTGTTTAAGTCCGATAGAGTTAAGTATACGTATCGAAACCAGGTTTCGAGATTTATACAGGGCCTCGCGCAGCCTTGTCGGACCAAAAGTTTTACCGCTATAATTTTCCGGACGCCACTCACCTTCCAGTGCCGAGTCTTCAAACACCACCGGCGCATCGTTAATTAAACTTGCCGGTGTATATTTTGCATCTAATGCAGCGGCATAGACTATCGGTTTAAAACCTGAACCCGCCTGTCTTTTAGCCTGAACTACACGGTTAAACTTACTGTGCTCGAAATCAAAGCCGCCATTTAGCGCCTGTATAGCCCCGGTATTAGGATTTACTGCAACCAGCGCACCCTGAACTTCCGGTATCTGCGCCAGGCTCCAGCCAGTTACTGGATCGTGTGCCAACCAGACCACATCACCCGGTTTGATTACTTCAGACACGGCTTGCAGCTCATTGCCGACACGATTCACACTAATGTATTCGCGCGCCCATTCGATACCGCTCCAGGGAATACGTACCTGATTACCATCTTTCAACAGCGCAATCGCTGAACGATTATCCTCGGGTACTGCTGCTGTTTTTTCACCTGCGCCAGTAGCGCCTGTATCGACAGAAATATCATCATTCACTGATAATATTAGTGCCGGCACAAATCGGCCGTAATTTTCATCATCTTTTAGTATTGAAAGCAGATCGGGTTCGCTACTGTCAGCAGAAATACCTTCACTCACACTTTCATTACCAGCCCCGTCATTTTCGACCGTTTCATCAGCCTCGTCCTGACCTGAGACAATCTCATTATCAGCTGTCAAATCGACATGACGTACCACACCACGATAACCGTGACGCCGGTCATAAGCCACCAGGCCATCCCAGATACTGTCATTTGCCGTTTGCTGTAAGCGTTTTTTGATCGTTGTGTAAACATTCAAGCCGCGCACATAGGCCTCATCACCGAACTGTTTAACAATTTCAGCACGCGCCATCTCATTAACATATGGCGCATAAACACCTATATCACTGCTATGACGTTTTGCGGTTACCGGTGCTTTTTTATTTTCTTCATACTGCGCCGTGGTTATGAAATCCAGCTGTAACATACGCGCAAGGACATAATCTCGACGTATTGTCGCGCGTTCGGGATTAACGATAGGATTATAGGTGGAAGGTGCTTTTGGTAATCCTGCGATCATCGCTATCTGCGCAAGCGTTAACTGATCAAGTTCAGCACCGTAATAAGTTTGCGCTGCGGCAGCAACACCATATGAGCGATTACCCAGGTATATTTTATTTAGATACAGCTCCAGTATTTTCTCTTTTTCCAGCTCATTCTCAATTTTTAGCGCCAGAAGAATCTCGTTTAATTTACGCAGATAGGTTTTTTCGCTTGATAGATAGAAGTTACGCGCCAGCTGCATAGTGATGGTACTACCACCCTGGCCACGCTCACCCGTCAAAACCAGGTTCATCACTGCACGTAATATACCCTGGTAATCAACACCCGGATGCTCATAAAAACGATCATCCTCTGCAGATAAAAACGCCTGCTGCATAAAATCAGGGATTTCTTCCAGCATTTTTGGTGTTCTTCTTTTCTCGCCAAATTCACCCATTAATGCTCTGTCACTGCTATATATACGGAGTGGAACCTGAAGTTGTACATTACTAAGCCCCTCGATTGAGGGTAACTTTGGATTGAGGTAGAAATAACCGCCGGCAACAGTTGCAGCAATTAACGAAACCATCACAAAGATGATGATGATAAGTAATTTTAAAATGTTCAAAAAGCGCACTGTTCCATTCCCGCGATTGAAGGGCTAATAAAGCGGCAAAGTATATAGGGTTAGTGACAAATTATCGACACTCTTCTTATATCACCTAGTATTTTTCTAGACTTACAGCTAATATTTAATGCAAAATTTATAATATATTCTATAACTACCTTTAAAATATACCAATAAGGGGAACAGCGTGGGGTTTTTAAAGCGCAAAAAACCAAACATATTAGGTTTGGACATTAGCTCGACATCGGTAAAACTGCTCGAGTTAGCACAGGACGGTGATAAATATCGTGTGCAAAGCCTTGCGGTAGAACCACTACCGGATAACGCTGTGGTCGAAAAAAACATTCAGGACGTCGAGGCTGTTGGCGAAACTATCCTGAAAGCCGTTAAACGCTCCGGCACCAAAGTCAAAGACGCCGCCGTAGCTGTTGCCGGTTCCGCCGTTATTACAAAAATTATAAACATGCCTGCTGGTTTGAGTGATTCAGACCTTGAAGCCCAGATAGAGATGGAAGCCGATCAATATATTCCCTATCCACTAGAAGAGATTAACCTCGATTTTGAAGTCATTGGCGAATCAGAAAATAGCCCGGACACCGTCGACGTATTACTTGCCGCCTCTCGCAGTGAAAATATCGAATTACGCTCCGCTGCATTAGCGCTGGGCGGCCTGCATCCGAAGATCGTCGATGTAGAAGCCTACACTATCGAAAATTCATCCAAGTTGATCGCTCACCAGATGAAACATGATGAAGAAAGTGAAAACGACGATAAAATTATCGCCGTAGTCGATATTGGCGCCACCATGACCAGTCTTAATGTCGTCGAAAATAATCAACTCATCTATACACGTGAACAGAGTTTTGGTGGCAAACAGCTAACTGAAGAGATCATGCGACGTTATGGGCTAGCCTATGATGAAGCCGGACGCCTTAAAAAAGAAGGTGGTTTGCCTGATAATTATATTCCTGAAGTGCTGGAACCCTTTAAGGAGACCATTGCGCAACAGGTAAGTCGTTTTCTACAGTTCTTTTATACCTCGGGTCAACACAATGCAGTCGACCTGATTGTACTTGCAGGTGGCTGTGCGTCTATTCCAGGCATCGATGAACTGGTTGAATCACAACTAGATACTGCCACGGTCATCGCCAACCCATTTGCAGAGATGTCGTTATCGTCGAAAGTTAATCCACAGTCCTTGAGCAATGATGCACCATCATTAATGATAGCCTGTGGCCTTGCCATGAGGAGTTTTGACTAATGGCACATATCAATTTACTACCCTGGCGCGAAGAACTGCGACAGGAACAAACCCGGCAATTTGCAACCGTTACTGTGTTATCCATGGCATTAACCGGCGCAATTATTTTTCTCGTTCATGTGACATTCAACAATCAGATCGAGCATCAAAAATATCGCAATAAAATGTTGCAGGATGAAATTACGACCTTAGATGCCTCCTTGAAGCAGATCGATGAACTGGAAGAGACCAAAGAACAACTACTCTCTCGCATGGACGTAATCCAGTCATTGCAGCAACGTCGCCCGCAGATCGTGCATCTATTCGATGATTTCGTGCGCACAGTACCAGAGGGTATCTTTTTAACATCGATCAAACAGGCCGCTGAACAGCTAACCATCCAGGGTGTCGCTGAATCTAACGGCCGTGTATCGGCATACATGAGAAATATCGACGCTTCTGGCTGGATGTCTACGCCTAAATTAAAAGTAATAGAAACCAGAAAAGGTACGTTAAGAAGCAGCGACTTCACTCTAATTACCTCACAGTCCTTACCTGATGACCAAAAAAATAAAGACAAAGACAAAACTAAAGGAGAAGACAGCTAATGGATCTCTCCGAAATTAGACTAGACGAACTGGACATCGAGGACCTTAAAAAGGTCGGTACGGCGCCTCTACCAGTAAAGATTGCCATTATAGTTATCTTATGTGTCGCCTTGCTTGTGGCTGGTTATTTCCTGGATACCACAAAACAGCAAATCGAACTTGATAAGGTTGCTGCTGAAGAACAGCAGCTACGTCAGGTATTTGCCGGCAAACAGGCCAAAGCCGCAAATCTCGAAGCCTATAAACAACAGCTCGAAGAGATGCGCACATCATTTGGTACTTTATTAAGGCAATTACCAAACGAGACTGAAATTGAAACCCTGTTAACCGATATTTCACAAACAGGTATCTCATCAGGCCTGGATATCGACTATTTTAAACCTGAAGGTTTACGCCCTAAAGAATTCTATTCGGAATATCCGATAAAACTAAAAGTGACCGGACGCTACCACGAGTTTGCTGAGTTTATCAGCGGCGTTGCCGCTCTGCCTCGCATCGTGACCGTTCAGGAAATTGAAATTAAACCCTCATCAGAAAAGAGTGGTGTGAAGTTGACTATGGAGCTTACGGCCATCACCTACCAATACCTCGATGAATCTAAAGAGGGTACGGCACAATGATAAAATTTAAGCAAACATTTATTTGTGCTCAGTTTATTGGGCTTAAGCGCCTGTAGTCAGGACGTATCCGATCTACAGTCTTTTATTGCTCAAACAAAATCAGCACATGTCGGTAGCGTAAAACCCATCCCGCAATTTAAACCTTATGAAAGCTTTAGTTATTCTGCGGCTGATCTGCGCGACCCTTTTGTCTCTACTGCAGATCTTGAAGAAGATGATGGAACAAAAACCAGTTTATTGAACCCGGATTCAACTCGCCCAAGACAACCACTGGAAGTTTTCCCTTTAGATACTCTTAGCATGGTGGGCATCCTTGAACAAAACGAACAGTTGTGGGGACTGATAAAAGACCCGCAGAACACTGTTCACCGCGTACAGGTTGGCCACTACATGGGACAGAGTGAAGGACGGGTCATTGAGATCAACGAATCTGCCATATTCCTTGTAGAAATTGTACCTGACGGTATTGGCGGTTATATAGAACGAGACGCATCAATCGCTATTGGTGGCGAATAATGCTGCATATGAATATGGCGAGCGCGTGGAGATAGACATGTTAACAACAATAATAAATAAACAAACAAGTGGGCTAAGTATGAATTTTTCAACCCTGGGCAAGTATCTGCTGCAAACATTGTCATTGTTCAGCTTATTGAGCACCTTTGTGATCGCTGAAACGACGCCGACACCCGGCACACCATCCAATGTCATTCAAAACGTCGAGTTTTCAACGTTACCCGGTAATCGCTTGCAGATAAGTCTGGAACTAAGCGAACTGGCCATTACGCCTTTAAGTTTCACTATAGATAATCCGGCACGCATCGCTTTTGATTTTGATGCAACTGGCAGCAAATTACCCAAACGCTCACAACCGATCGGTATTGGTATCGCACAGTCCATGACTACTATATCAACCAAAACCAAAACCCGTGTTATCTTAAACTTAACCGAAGTCGTACCTTATCAGGTGACCACACAGGGTAAAAATGTATTAATAACGCTGGATAGTGAAGCCACTGGCGGTGCTTTTGAGATGGCGAGCGCCACTGTTGGTACGACCCCTTCAGGCGCACCACGTTACTCACATGAAGCGCGCGGCATAGAGAGCATTGATTTTAGACGTGGTGAAGAAGGTGAAGGCCGCGTAGTCATCAATCTATCAGAATCTAATATCCCAATGGATATCAGCGAAGAATTTGGCAAGGTGGTCGTTAAATTCCTCGGCATCAAACTGCCTGATGAGTTACGTCAAACTCTGGATGTACTCGATTTTGCAACCCCGGTAAAATCTATCAGCAGCTTTGAAGAAGAAGATAATGTCAGGGTAGAAATAGAACCCATCAGTAGCAACTATGAACATGTTGCCTACCAGGCAAACAATATCTTTACTATTGAACTCAAACCGATCAGTAAAGAACAACTCGAAGAAGCAAAACAGGAAAAATTTGGTTACACTGGCGAACGTTTATCACTTAACTTCCAGGATATTCCAGTTCGTGCCGTACTGCAGCTGATCGCTGACTTCACCAGCCTCAATGTCGTGGTGAGTGATTCGGTTGATGGCAATCTGACCTTACGTCTTAAAAACGTTCCCTGGGACCAGGCTCTGGATATTATCCTTAAAGCAAAAGGTTTATCAAAACGTGAATCCGGCACCGTCATGATGATAGCGCCGAGTGAAGAAATTGCCGCTCAGGAAAAAATAGACCTGGAAGCACAGCAGTCGATTACTGAACTCGCACCCATAAGAAGCGCGTTCTTCACCATAAACTTTGCCAAAGTAACTGAATTAGCCGCATTGTTCTCAGGTGGCGGTGGCGAGGAAGAAGGCGGCGCATCAACAGGTATACTCAGTACTCGTGGCAGTGCAATCGTTGATGAGCGCACCAACACATTAATCATTAAAGATACCGAAGAAGTAATTTCTGAAATACGTCGCACTTTGATAAAACTGGATATCCCAATTCGCCAGGTAATGATCTCTTCTCGTATCGTCATTGCAACAGACCAGTTCACCAAAGAGCTAGGCTCCCGTTTTGGCGCAACGCGTGCTGCATCTAACTCCAATGGTTTTGGTGCCACCACCGGTACTTTCCGCGGTGCGGACACCATAGCATCAAGCGGCATCAACAATATTACAGCTACCGGCCAACCCGAACCATTTTCAATACCTAGCGGTCCATTTGCATCAGACCGTTTAAATGTTGATCTCGCTACCTCTGGTGCAGCGGCAGGCAGCATCGCCTTTGCAGTATTAGCCGGAAGCTCATTGATCGACCTGGAGATCTCCGCACTACAGGCAGAAAATGAAGGTGAAATCATTTCAAGTCCACGCGTTGTTACCGCAGACAGACATCTGGCACGTATCGAACAGGGTGTAGAAGTTCCTTACCTGTCGGCTTCATCAAGTGGTGCAACCCAGGTTGAATTCAAAAAAGCCGTATTGAGTATCGAGGTTACGCCACAGATTACCCCTGATGACCGCGTCATCATGGACCTGTCAGTCAATAACGATACCGTCGGTGAAATCTTTTCCGGCATCCCCAGTATTGATACTCGCGAAGTCTCCACCCAGGTACTGGTCAACAATGGCGATACTGTGGTCTTAGGCGGTATCTACGAACAGGTTACGCGTGACGAGGTTGATAAAGTACCATTCCTCGGCGATATTCCATTAATTGGTTATTTCTTTAGACACACACTGGAAAGCGACGAAAGACGGGAGTTGCTTATATTTGTTACACCTAAAATCCTTAAAGACGCTCTTTCACTTTAAATTATTACCTGAAATAAAATAGGTAAGGAAGAAACAAACATGAACAACCGTTTTTTAAACATATTTAGCATTATCGCCAGCTGTGCTTTATTTACAGCTGGCTGTAGTGAAGATAACAGTTCTTTTGAAAGACCTAATACGTCGGATACACCAACAAACTCTGGTATTGTTTCACAAAAGAATTTTTCTCTTCTTGCCTCAGATCCACAACCAGCAATTTTTGATGAATTTGGTGGGGCGACCGATACAGAATTAACGATGACTGTCAAAATTGGTGATAGTAAAAATCAACTATTAACTGATGCTCATACTGTCTACTTTGCGACAGAATGGGGACTAATTGATCCAAGCTGCATTACAGAGAATGGCATATGCACTGTAACCTGGCAGACATCGTTTGCACCCGATCCCACTGGCGCCACAGGTAGCACCGCACCGGTGGACCACCTTGTTACCATTGTAGCCTACACTGATGGAGAGGAAAGTTTTATAGACGCTAATGGTAATGGTACATTTGACGATCTTGATACTGTGTTTTTTGATCGTGAAGAGCCCTTTGTCGATGCCGACCTTGATGGAGTCTTCAATACAGGCGACACATTGATAGATGTGATAAACGGCAATGATTTAACTGGTAAAAATGGCGCACATGACATCGGCGATACTTTTCTAAACAGCCCAAACTGCGTACACAGCTCATTATGTAGCACCGTGAAAAGGACATCTTTTATCTGGGTTGATATTCAAATAGACATGGATGGACCACCTCCAGCACCAGTCATATAAATTTGTTATCCTAGGCGACCTGCGCTTTACGACTTAAAGCGGGGTCGCTTTTTTTATGCACAATCAAAAAAATATTTTTTTAATCGGATTGATGGGCACCGGCAAAACCACTGTCGGCCGCCAGCTGTCGCGTAAATTAAAGATGGACTTCTATGACAGCGACCGCGTCATCGAAGAGCGTACCGGTGCGGACATTCCCCTGATATTCGAAAAAGAAGGCGAAGCCGGTTTTAGAAAACGTGAAGCCGAAGTTATTGATGAGCTCACACAAAAACAGGGCATCATCCTGGCTACTGGCGGCGGTGCCGTCGTCGATGTAAAAAACCGTAACCACCTGATCAATCGCGGCACGGTGTTCTACCTGAAAAGCAACCTGAAAACATTGATTGACCGCACCAGTAAAGACAAAAACAGACCGTTATTACAGGTAGAAGAGCCCGTTGAGGCCATTCTCAAACGCCTTTTAGAAGAACGTGGCCCTCTCTACGAAGAAACCGCTGATTATGTCATCGAGACTGCAAACAACTCGATTCATGGCGTAATACAGGCTATTATTGTCTCCCTTAAAGAGCAAGACACGTAACATACGATACCTACATAAATGACCACACTGACTGTTGATCTCGGCGAGCGTAGTTACCCGATATATATTGGTAACAGCCTGCTCGGAGATAAGGAATTACTAAAACCGTACATCCCCGGAAATAGCGCACTTATTGTCACTAATGAGACTGTTGCGCCGCTTTATCTCGAAAAAACGCAATCCATGTTATCTGGCTTAAGACATGAAGCGGTAATTCTGCCTGATGGTGAAAAATACAAAAATCTTGAAGTATTGAATCAGATTTACGACAGCCTGCTGCGCAATCGTTTTGATCGCAATACCACCGTTATCGCATTAGGCGGTGGTGTGGTAGGTGACATGGCCGGGTTTGCCGCAGCCAGTTATCAGCGTGGCGTGCATCTGATTCAGATCCCTACTACCCTGTTATCGCAGGTTGATTCCTCCGTGGGCGGTAAAACCGGTGTTAATCATGCGCTCGGCAAGAACATGATCGGCGCGTTCTATCAGCCCAGGGCCGTGATAGCAGATACCGATACGCTCGATACCCTGCCAGACAGAGAACTCAGTGCCGGTATCGCAGAGATCATCAAATACGGTTTGATCTGTAATACTGAGTTTTTTGCCTGGTTAGAACAGAACATGCAGGCTTTACTCAACAGGGATAAGCCGGCACTCAGTTATGCCATCGAAGTCTCCTGCAGGACCAAGGCCGAGGTGGTTGCTGCTGATGAACGCGAAGGCGGAAAACGCGCCTTACTGAACCTGGGCCATACCTTTGGCCATGCTATTGAAAACGGTATGGGATACGGTGAATGGTTACATGGTGAAGCCGTTGGCGCTGGTATGTGCATGGCAGCCATCATGTCGAACCAGATGGGCTGGATGAGTGATGAAGACACACGGAAAACCATCAAGTTAATCGAGCAGGCCAAACTCCCCAGTAAAGCACCCGACTCGATGTCAGCAGAGAAATTTATGGAACTGATGTCTGTTGATAAAAAAGTACTCGACGGTGTTTTACGCCTGGTACTGATGAAAGGTATCGGCCAATCACTGGTAACCAGTGATTACACGATTGAGGACTTAAAGAAAGCCATCAAGCTTTCTGCCGCCAGCTAATTATGACAACGCCAAACACATCAAAGATGGGAAATAGTTATAAGAGTCACTTGATCAGTTATGCCTGTGATGACACGAAATCTACCGGCCGTCGTCATAAAGAGAGCCACCCTACCTATCGCAATGAATACCAGCGAGATCGCGACCGCATAATACATTCTGCCGCATTCAGGCGACTGGAATACAAAACCCAGGTTTTTGTCAATCACGAAGGCGACCTGTTTCGCACCCGCTTGACCCACTCACTGGAAGTAGCACAGATCGCCCGCAGCGTGGCACGGGAGCTAAGACTGCACGAAGATCTGACTGAAGCCATCGCGCTGGCGCACGACCTGGGACACACGCCTTTTGGGCATGCCGGTCAAACCGCATTAAACAATTGCATGAAAGAACTCGGTGGTTTCGAACACAATATCCAGTCACTGCGTGTGGTAGATAAACTTGAACAAAAGTACGCAGACTTTGACGGCCTCAACCTGACCTTCGAAACACGTGAAGGCATTTTAAAACACTGCTCGGTTCACAACGCAAGAGATCTGGGTGATGTCGGTCAACGTTTTTTAAACAAGACTCAGGCATCCCTCGAAGCCCAGCTGACAGATTACTCAGATGAGATCGCCTATAACAATCACGACATCGACGATGGCATCCGATACGGTCTGATCAGCATCGATGCGTTATTGAAAATTGAACTATTCCGAACACAATACGACATCGTCAACAAAAAATACCCCGGATTAGACAACAAAAAGCTTATCCATGAGGTCATACGACGCATGATCAATGTCATGGTGGTTGATCTGATTGACACCTCTCTAGAAAACATCAGTCATGCCAACCTACAATCCGTCGACGACGTAAGAAGTTGCGATAAAAAATTGATGGCATTCAGTAACGAGATGACCGAGAAAAAACTCGAGCTTAAACAGTTTCTGCGAAAGAACCTGTACCAGCATTACCGTGTGCACCGTATGACTAAAAAGGCAGCTGATGTTATCGAAGCTTTATTCAATGTTTTTATAGAAGATCTGCAGATACTGCCCACTGAAGCCCTGCAACACTGTCACCTGCTAAGAGACAGACATGGCGACAAAGGCACGGCTCGAGGCATCTCAGATTACATCGCGGGAATGACAGATCGTTACGCCATTGTGGAATACGAAAGAATTTTCAATCCGCGTCAATTATCCTTCGTCAATCTGCATCCGTAAAACCATATCGTGGCAGGTCTTATCCCACAAAATTTTATTGATGATTTAATCGCTCGAAGTGATATCGTCGAAGTCATCAATGCACGCGTACCGTTAAAAAGAAAAGGCAAAGAATTTACTGCCTGCTGCCCTTTTCATAACGAAAAAACGCCTTCATTTACCGTCAGCGAAAACAAACAGTTCTATTATTGTTTTGGTTGCCACGCCAAAGGTAATGTCATCGGTTTTTTGATGGACTACGAACACCTGAGTTATGTCGATGCCATAGAAACACTGGCTGCTGATCAGCATCTTGATGTGCCACACGAAGACAATGCCTTAAGCAATAAGAACAAGGAAGACAAACAGCCTCTATATGACATTTTAAAACAGGCATCCGAATTATTTCAGAAACAATTAAAAACCTCTGAACGTGCAATCGCGTATCTAAAACAACGCGGCCTTTCTGGTGAGATAGCCAAACAGTTTAAGATTGGTTATGCCCCTGATGGCTGGGATTTTCTGACCAGCCATCTTGGCAAGTCAAAAGAAAACCTGGACGCTCTAAGTAAAACAGGTCTAATCGTTCACAAAGACAATAATAAAATCTACGATCGTTTTCGTGATCGCATCATTTTTCCAATAACTGATCAACGCGGACGAATCATCGGTTTTGGTGGACGCATACTCGATCAGGGCGAACCTAAATATCTAAACTCGCCGGAGAATGCTGTTTTTCATAAAGGCTACGAACTCTATGGTTTATACGAGACCAAACAGGCGTTAAGAAAAATTGATCGCATTATCATCGTTGAAGGTTACATGGATGTTGTTGCCTTAGCACAGAGCGGCATCAACTATGCAGTGGCTTCACTGGGCACCGCGACCACTACCGAACAGATCCAGAAAACCTTTCGTACCACACATGAAATAGTTTTTTGTTATGACGGTGACAATGCCGGCAAAAAAGCCGCCTGGCGCGCACTAGAAAACACCCTTAGCGTCATTCGTGATGGCATGGTGGCGAAGTTTCTTTTTCTGCCAGAGAAAGAAGACCCTGACACCATGGTCAGAAAAGAAGGCAAGCAAGCATTTGAGCAACGCGTTAAAAACGCATCTACCCTGTCACACTTCCTGTTTGAAAACCTGAAATCAGAGTGCGATATATCTAACAATGAAGGTAAGGCTCAACTCGCCAGCAAGGCAAACGCATTGATACAAAAAATGTATAACAGCATATTTAAAGATCTATTAATAGAAGAGCTAGCCTCACTAGTCGGCCTTAGTCAGCAACACCTGGAATCCAAAATATCTTCTGAAACAAACAACAAAAAAGCACCCAGACAAAAAGCTGAACCCATACGCGGTCAGCAGGTATCAAATCACAAAACTCGTATAGCCATTGCCCTGCTTCTACAGAACCCTTCACTGGCCGCTAAATACAAAGTGCCTGATGGTTTTAAAGATGCATTCACCAAAGGCTTGCCTCTGTTACACCATTTGCAGGAAACCATCGAAACCAACCCTGATATATCATCAGCTGCTTTATTAGAGCGCTTTCGAGATAATGAACATGAAAAAGCACTGAACAAATTAGCGGTTTTACAGACACCTGAAACTGAAAACGCAGATAACGTCGAGGAAGTCTATTCAAATATTATTCAACGTCTGTTAATTGAAGACCGTGATGACTATTTGACACACAAAATACAAAACAATGAACCACTTACGGCAGAAGAACAGGAAGAGTTCCTTAAAATTCCTGGCAAATAAGCATTGACATAACGATAATTTGGTGGATAATGCCCCATCACACAGCGCTAATTTGTCTCAGATTGCGAGCGCTATATAAATACAGCTAAAGCGAGTTTCGACACCTAATATTTCGAAAACCCGTTTAAGCAAGCAGCTGAAGCGGGTTTTTTTATGCCCAGGGATAGACGGCATATCGCAAACAGACATGGATGACGATACGACGAATACCCGCCTAAACAAGATAAACTCAACATCGATATTTTTAAAGGTTAACTATGAGCGATTATTTATTTACTTCAGAGTCAGTTTCAGAAGGTCATCCAGACAAAGTGGCTGACCAGATCTCAGACTCAATTCTTGATGCTATTTTTGAACAGGACAACAAAGCACGCGTTGCCTGTGAGACCATGATCAATACTGGTATGGTGGTCATCGCAGGTGAGATAACTACTGAAGCATGGGTTGATATGCAGGATGTAGTTAGTAACACTATCAAAGAAATTGGTTACAACAGCTCCGAAATGGGCTTTGACTATGCCTCTTGCGCGGTCATTACATCGATCGATAAACAGTCTGCCGATATTGCTGCAGGCGTAGATGAATCATCTGACCACGAACAAGGCGCTGGTGACCAGGGCCTGATGTTCGGTTATGCCAGCAACGAAACAGACGTTTTGATGCCTGCCCCTATTACCTACGCACACCGTCTGGTAAAACGTCAGGCTGAACTGCGTAAGAACGGCACCCTGCCCTGGTTGCGTCCCGATGCAAAAAGCCAGGTGACTTTCCGTTACGAAAATGACAAACCGGTAGGAATCGATGCCGTTGTATTATCTACGCAACATTCGCCCGACATTCATTATAATGAACTTCGTGAAGCTATCATGGATGAAGTTATTCTTCACGAGCTGCCAGAAGAATGGATCACAAAAGACACACAGTTCCATATCAATCCAACAGGTATCTTTGTCATTGGTGGACCAGTCGGCGATTGTGGTCTGACTGGCCGTAAGATCATCGTCGATACCTATGGTGGCATGGCGCGTCACGGTGGTGGCGCTTTCTCGGGTAAAGACCCATCAAAAGTTGACCGCTCTGCCGCTTACGCCGGACGTTATGTAGCTAAAAACGTGGTAGCAGCAGGCCTGGCTGATAAATGTGAGGTACAGGTTTCTTACGCAATCGGCGTAGCTGACCCGACTTCTATCTCTATTCAAACCTTTGGAACCGGTAAGATTGCAGATGAAAAAATCGTCGCATTAATCGGTGAGCACTTCAACCTGAAAGCTCGTGGTATCGTTGATATGCTGGATTTATTACGCCCTATTTACCGCAATACAGCGGCTTACGGGCACTTTGGGCGCGAAGAGCCTGAATTCACCTGGGAAAAAACCGATAAGGCTGATGCATTAAAGGATGCAGCAGGCCTGTAAACGCCCTGTAAGACACATCCAGTAATTTGTTATATGGCTGGATGTGTCTTATAATTCGTCCCACTATTTCTGAGGAGCGCTGCAACAGTATTTTACTGTCAGGCTCAGAAGCAAGATTCCTTTGGTATCTTTATAACAACGGCGCTCATTTTTTAATTTTAATGATTAGGAGATGAGCATGAACGCCGTTGTCGATACCAACTCAAAACAAGATTACAAAGTCGCCGATATTTCACTAGCTGAATGGGGCCACAAAGAAATCCGTATTGCTGAAACTGAAATGCCTGGATTGATGGCATTACGTGAAGAATATGGTGCAGAACAGCCTTTAGCTGGCTGCCGCATCATGGGCAGCATACACATGACCATCCAGACCGCGGTGCTGATAGAAACACTGGTTGCACTGGGCGCTGAAGTACGCTGGGTATCATGTAATATTTTCTCCACTCAGGACCATGCTGCTGCGGCAATCGCTGATCAGGGTATCCCGGTTTTTGCCTGGAAAGGTGAAACTATCGAAGAATACTGGTGGTGTACAGAACAGGCACTGCTATGGCCTGATGGCAAACTACCTAACATGATCCTTGATGATGGTGGTGATGCCACATTACTGGTTCACAAAGGTGTTGAGTTTGAAAAAGCCGGTGCTATCCCAGCAACAAAAGACGATGACAACGAAGAATACAAAGCTATCCTTGATGTCTTACGTCGCACTATCGAGCCCGGTTCAAGTACATGGCAGGACATTGCCGCCAGCGTTAAAGGTGTCACCGAAGAGACGACTACCGGTGTTCATCGTCTTTACGAGATGCAGGAAAAAGACGAATTATTATTCCCGGCAATGAATGTCAATGATTCAGCGACCAAGTCTAAATTTGATAACTTGTACGGTTGCCGCGAATCATTAATCGACAGCATCAAACGCGCTACCGATGTGATGATTGCCGGTAAGATCTGCGTAGTACTCGGTTACGGTGACGTAGGTAAAGGCTGTGCTCAGGCTTTCCGTGGTATGGGCGCAACGGTATGGGTTACTGAAATTGATCCTATCTGTGCATTACAGGCAGCGATGGAAGGTTACCGCGTAGTAGAGATGAATACCGCTGCGTCTGACGGTGATATCTTTGTTACTACCACAGGCAATGTTAATGTGATCGATCATGACCATATGGTCGCGATGAAGAACGAAGCCATCGTTTGCAATATCGGTCACTTTGATTCTGAAATCAACATTGCTTCACTGGAGAAATACCAGTGGGAAGAAATCAAGCCACAGGTTGATCACGTAATTTTTCCTGATGGAAAACGCATCATCATTCTTGCTAAAGGTCGACTGGTAAACCTGGGTTGTGCAACTGGCCATCCAAGCTTTGTCATGTCTGCTTCCTTCACCAACCAGGTTATGGCTCAAATCGAGTTTTATAAGAACAGTGAAGATTACGAAAACAAAGTTTATATCCTGCCTAAGATACTTGATGAAAAAGTAGCACGTCTGCATCTGAAAAAAGTTGGCGCAAACTTAACGCCATTATCTCAGGCACAGGCAGATTACATTAATGTTTCTATCGATGGCCCTTACAAGCCAGAACATTATCGTTATTAATCTATCTTTGCTTATACTTTTTACTAAAGAATCTTGTGAGTTTGCACGATGAACGCTACTGATCGTTCCGCGATACTAAGTTGTGAGTTTTTTCCACCGCGCACGGAAGCCGGTGTTGAAAAGTTATTAACAACGCAGCAGACATTAAACGATACTTTTCAACCCGCGTATTACTCCGTCACCTTTGGTGCTGGCGGAACCACACGCGATAGTACGCTCGAGATAGTTAAACTACTCACTGAAAAAAGTATCAACGTCGCACCACATATTTCTTGTATCGGCTCCAGTAAACAGCAAATAAAAGATCTGCTCGAACAGTATATATCACTTGGCGTTACCCGTTTAGTCACGCTGCGTGGCGACATACCTGACGGCGAGTCAGCCAGAGAACTCACTCATGCTAACGATCTGGTATCTTTTATTCGTGAGACCACCGGTAACCACTTCACGATAGAGGTTGCTGCCTATCCGGAATACCACCCGGAATCGACATCACCGCAAAGTGATTTCGAACACTTCAAGAACAAAGTGGCGGCGGGTGCCAATGGTGCCATCACTCAGTATTTTTATAATATCGACGCCTATTTGCATTTCATCGATAACTGCCTGAAAGAAAACATTACTATTCCAGTAACGCCTGGCATCATGCCGATCACAAATTTTGCAAGCCTGACACGTTTTTCTGATGTCTGCGGTGCAGAAATCCCGCGCTGGATAAGAAAACAGTTAGAGGCTTATGCCGATGATAAAGAGAGCTTGCAGGCTTTTGGACTCGATGTTGTCAGCACGCTGTGTAATCAATTGTTAGAGCATGGCGCGCCAGGACTGCATTTTTATACTTTGAACCAGGCAGACAGCACTAATGCCATCTGGAAAAACCTCACTCTTTAATCTGAATATTTAACCGTGCGCATCACACGCTTATATCATTCAAAAAAACTGTCTTGTGGCGAAACCACAGAACTGGATACAGACGCCTCTAATCACCTGATTCGCGTGTTACGCACACCGATCGGTAGTAGTATCGTTTTATTTAGCGGTGATGGTTTTGATTATTCCTGCAAGACACTTAATGAGCACCCTAAAAAAACCTTGCTCTCTGTAGACAATAAAGTTGAAGTAAAAAATGAATCCAACCTGAATATCACGCTTATCCAGGGTTTGTCACGAAACGAGAAGATGGAAGTAAGTATCCAGAAATCTGTAGAACTGGGCGTTAACAGAATCATCCCAACTTTATGCCAGCGTTCTAATGCAAAATTAAGTAAAGAGAAACTAAATAAAAAACTGGCTCACTGGCGTAAGGTAGCCATCAGTGCCTGCGAACAGTCTGGTCGAAGCGTCATACCTGAAATAACAGAGATTATTTCATTGAGTAATTTTGAGATAAGCACCACTCAACTATTAAACCAGCAAGCCTTAAAAATAATTTTAGCCCCAGACTCAGATACATCACTGAAGGATATCGTGTTTAACAATGCGGAAAGTTCAGGAAACACGATAGAAGTCTTTATCGGTCCGGAAGGCGGATTAAATAGTGATGAGATAAAACTATTAGAAAATAATCAATTCAAAAAAATTGCTTTTGGACCCAGGATTCTCCGTACGGAAACAGCTGGTCCAGCTGTCATCAGTGCGCTACAGACACTATGGGGAGATTTTTAAATATACTACTGCTTAATAACAAAGATCAGGCAGCCAGCTCTGCCACCATGTCAACCATGGCATCCACATCTAAAATACTGACACTTGCTCCATTGATTCTTATTTTTTGTGCGACCATCGGGTGATCCCTGGTGTCTTCACTCTCTTTCTTAATCTGCTCTCGGCTGAAGTTACTCACATGAGGTACACCCGACATCACCAGGCCTAAATATGGATTTTCACTGACCTCACCACTTTTTCCTACCGCATAGAGCACCACAGCCTGTGTATTCAAATTCACCTTACTGATATCTTCACCACCTGCCGCCTCGAATGATAACAAAGGTACATCAGCACCACGCCACGTCATGTTACCAAGGAACCATGCGGGTGAATTTTTGGTCTCTTCAATATCTTTAACAGAGATAATTTCAGCCACTAATGCATTAGGCACAACAACATTCTCCTTACGCAGGGTAAGAATAACGCATTTAATTGATTCAGTGTCTTTAGCCATCAATTGCTCTCTTCAAATTAACTAAAAGGATGTCTTTAATATATCGTTAATGTTTTTGACCAGATCGTCTTCCTGGAAAGGTTTGCCAAGATATTCATTTACTCCGATCTCCATCGCCTTCTCTTTATGTTTGCTACCCGTTCTCGATGTAATCATAATGATCGGAATGTTTTTCAGACGTTCATCATTTCGAACATAGCTAGCCACCTCAAAACCATCCATACGTGGCATTTCAATATCAAGCAACATCAAGTCAGGTATATTATCCTGCAGCAGATTAGTCGCATCGACACCATCTTTTGCTAATACGACTTCTATACCATATCGATTTAGCATGCGCTCTGTTACCTTACGTATAGTAATAGAATCATCCACTACCATAATAGTAACTTTATTCTCTACAGAGACTGGCTCTACAACTGCCTCGACTGGGACATGAGGTTTGAACAAGCTGTCTGCCACCACGAGAGCTGACATCTCAAGAATAAGAACAACGCGACCGTCTGCAAGAATGGTTGCACCTGCGATTCCACGTACACCACCAATCTGCATACCAACAGGTTTGACCACAATTTCACGGCGGCCAATCAAATCATCTACATGCAGTGCAAAATGCTGGTCACCGACATTAACTAATAAGACCGGAAATAACTGTAGCTGGTCCGAATAGTTTTGCTGATTACCTGTCAACATACCACCTAGATGTTTTAATTCATATTCGACGCCATTAAACTCATAATGATCATTATCACTGTCGTAAAACCGCTGAAGCTCATGGCCGGTAATACGAACCACACCCTCAATACTTGCCAGTGGTATCGCGAAGATATCATCAGAAGTTTTAACCAGTAATGCCTGATTAATCGCCAGGGTCAGTGGCAGACGAACATTAAATTCAGTACCTATACCGCGTTTGGTGTTGATATCAAGCACGCCGCCTAACTGTTTAATTTCGCTATCAACGACGTCCATACCAACACCGCGACCAGCAACCTGGCTTACCTCATCTGCAGTACTGAAACCAGACTGCAGAATAAACTGTAACGCATCATGGTCTGATAGCTCTGCCCCTTCAGTCATGAATCCCTGCTTAATGGCCTTTTCTCTTACCTTATCTACATTAATTCCAGCGCCATCATCTTTTATTCTTATTAATACGTCAGTACCCTGACGATCAACAACAATCGTAATCTTACCTGTTTCATTTTTTCCCTGGGCTTTCCGAGCCTCAGGTTTTTCGATACCATGAGCTACCGCGTTACGTAATATATGCTCTAATGGCGCGATGATACGGTCGAGTACAGTACGATCGACTTCACTATGCTCACCTTGAATATCAACCTCAACTTCCTTGCCTAATTCTCTGGAAACCTGACGGACAATCCTTTTTAGCCTTGATGTCAAACCACCGAAACGTACCATACGCGTACGCATTAGACCTTCTTGCAGGTCGGTACTAACTCGAGATTCCTGCAACAACAATGTTTCAGAATCACGGGTGATGTCAGTCAGGATCTCATTAATACTGTCGACGTCACCTGCGGTCTCACTTAAACTTTTTGTTAACTGCTGCAGGGTTGAATATTGGTCCATTTCTAATGGATCAAAATTATCGTCAAAATTATCGGATTCTTTTTCATAACCCGATCGGATCTGTATCTCGGTCTCGAGCTCAAGTTTTCTTAATTGCTCTTTTAGACGTACCACCGTTTGCGTTAACTCGGAAAGGTTAAACGCAAAATCAGTTATCTGCTTACCCATACGCGCATGATAGATGTTCACCTCACCCGCGTAGTTAACAAGATTGTTTAACAGGTCGGCTCGAACGCGAACCTGTTCCTGAGTATCTTTGTAATTTACGTCAGTAGCTCTTTCTCCCCAGTGCGCAGGCTGTTTTTCTTCTTTCTTAGGCTCAGGCTTCTGAGTTTCTGTTGTGGCCACTACATCTGCCACTATTACATCTTCTGAAACTACTTCATCTACCGGCGCCTCTTCGACTGGCGCCGCTTCTATTGATATCTCTTCTACCGATACTGCCTCAGGCGTATCAGCTCGACTACCAGGAATCAGGTCTGAAAAATCTACTTCCTCAAGTTCTTCTTCATCTGCAGATTCTAGCTCACTCAGATCGACATCAAATCGTTCAACTGAACGTTTTTCCGGGACTTCACCACGCATCATCATTTCGATACGGTTATTGAGATCAGTGGCTGGCGTTAACGGCTGACGTTTTTTAACCGTACCTAATAATGTTGTTACTACATCTAACGATTCTTGCAGTAGATCAAAAAGTGCTTTATCCGCATTAACTTTTTGCTCAGTGACCATAACAATGAGCGACTCGAGATTATGCGTTAAATCACCGACCGGGGTTAACTCCGCCATTCTGGCGCCACCCTTCAGTGTATGCATATTTCTCTGCAACTGCTGGATATGATCTGCAGAATTCGGATCGTTTTTAATCTCGCTTAAAGTCTCTTCAGAATTTTCCAGTAGCTCATCTGCTTCTTCCAGGAAGATATCGATCAACTCATCATCGATATCGCCATATGATACCTGTACCGGCTCTTCTGTTACTACCGGAGCCTCTTCTACTGCCGAGACTTCAATTACCTCGTCACTAGCTGATTCATCGCTTGTAGCGGCGTCATCTGATGACAGATCCATGATATCTATCGATATATCATCGTCACTATCTAACGCATACTCTTCATTTGTTGCCACACCCTGACTTTCTGTTTTGGCCGAATTGTCCTGCCAGGATTTCTGTAACTGCGCCTGCAGTTCCTGTTTAACTATTTTATTTATTTTATCAACTAGCGCTTTATTACTGGCAGGCAACTTCGCATGAGAAACCTTTTCCAGCATAACGCTTACTGATCTCTGTATCTCTCTTATTAAAGCGGTAACATCATCTGGTATATCTTCCTCGCCACCCTCTTGTCGTGCTTTAACGTATTTTTCAACTGCACCACATAAATCAGCAATTGGTTCTACTTCAGCTGTGCGCGCGCTGCCATATAAAGTATGAAATGCACGAATTAGATTCTTATTTGCCTGCAATGCATTACCGCTAGCTTCATGTTCGTCAAGCTGGGCTATGACATCACTGATATGTCCCAGGCTCTCATCATGATAAATTTTTAGCAGCATTGGGTCTATGTCGAGATCAATATCAGGCCCGGCGACCACGTCGTCTTCAATAACGAGATCGTAATCATCAGCAACACTTTCAATAGAAAGATCTACCAGATCTTCGTCTTCAGCCTGCTCAACATCAACTACTTCAATATCGAATTCGTCTTCAACTACTTCCACGTCATCAAATGATATAACTTCTACTGCCGAGTCCTCACTCATTTCAACGTCAGCAGACATATCCATGAGTACAACCTCATCTTCAGTATCAATACCTATGTCACTGACTACTGGCTCTTCTACTGCAACGACTTCTATTTCTTCTACTGAAGCAATATTTTCCGGATCAAGTTCTGATATATCAAAGTCAGAACTATCGCCGACTTCCATATCCGCACTGATATCACCTGAAATAACTATTTCATCATCATCTTCAGCTTCAGATGATATCTCTATCGTATCTACATCTTCACTATCGAAACTCTCTTCCAGCACAGGCACTTCAACATTATCAACATCTACACTTTCAACCGACTCTAACGAAGTCTCTTGACCTTCAGCCAATGCGTCTGCCGCTGCCATCAGCTGCGCTATATTATCGATAGGCTCACGATTACCTTTGAGTTGTTCGATTAATTGTGGCAGTACCGCAAGCGCTTCATCTAGCGCGCGGAATATACTATCATTGATGGTGATTTTATTATCGATAATCCGGTTGAGCACATTTTCAAACTTCCATGCAAATTCGCCAATCAGATTCGCACCTAATAGGCGACCACTGCCTTTTAATGTATGAAAACTTCGACGCACAACAGCCAAAGCTTCCTCATCATTGTTATTTGCTCTCCATTGCGGCAGGTAGGTATGCAGCTCACCTAATACTTCGACTGCTTCTTCGATAAAAATTTCAACGATTTCTTCGTCTGCATCATCCGCTAGAATTGCGTATTGTTCTACTTCCTGCGTTGTTATTGCAGCGGTAGGTCGTGAAACAATTGGCGCTGTCTTTTCTTGCTGTTCTGCCACATCTTCGCTGGCTGATACTTCTACATCATCAGAAGCAGCACCTTTGTCGTCCGCTTCTTCAGCAGAGTCGATCACCGAGTCACCATAAGATAGAGTAATTTCATCTAATTTTTCAGCAGCTTTATCACCAGCATTCAAGCCTTGCTCAACCCCTGGCCGACCTTCTGACAGTGCTTCAAAAAAATACTCTATCGAAGTTACAACATCCGCAACCGTATCTTGCTCTTCTTCACCAGCCTTATGATTATTATTCAATAACGCTGTACGTATATAATTCTGTAATTTTAAAATCTGCGCCTCGACACGTTCCATTGGCAGCATCATTGAGACACCACGAACTTCTTCGAGACGGTTTAATATAATTTCCAGCTGGTCTTTATCACCAATACCCGACACATAAGATAAAACAGCTTCTTTGGCTTCACTGAAGTTCTTAAGACCTTCAGATACAACTGTAAATACTACCTGGCGGTACTCAGCGGCTGGTACTGCCTGATCATCCGAGTTTCGATTCATGTCAACGAAACCGGAACGTGATGCTATATAATTTTTAAGTTCTGATTCTGCATTCAATAATTCGGCTGCAACGTTTAACACCACCCTCTCACTTAATACAGCTTCACTACTGATAATACTTTGCAGAACATCACGCTGATCCATAATAGACTGGCGCGTAGCTCCCATACCTAACATGCCGTAGGTATCACCAATTCTACCTAACTGTTCAGCAACCGGCACTAACTGCTCTACATCTTGCTCACTGCTATGCATGAATAGTTCTAGAACATCTTTAACCTTGACAAGGTCTTCTGTAATGCCTTTAGAAACTGTCTCGAACAGGTCAGCATTTAGACCACCAATAGCCGCTCCCGCATCATCTGACTCCTGAGGGATCAAATCGGCAAGGTGATAAGCTTCCTGAACGGCTGTAACAGATTTGCTTTGTACTGTACACAGACCTACGTAATACAGAACATTGGTAACTAATTCTTTTGAATACTGTTTGGCAAATTCTTCCTCGCCGACATCCAGTATTAACTTCAACTGCCTGTCGACAGCGCCCAGCAGCATCTTGATACTTAAATTCGTATCGATTCCCTGATTCATCAAACCTTCAACCAGCGCACCGACCACCATCCAGAATCGTCGCACTTCAGCGTTACTCGATACTTTCTCAAGCGAGCCCAATACCGCTTTAATTCGCTGCAGACCTACCCGCTCTTTATTATTACGGATATAGTCCAGCAGGCCTAACTGATAATGCGTACGTAATCGTTTTGTTTCGCCTTGAAGCTTTCCTGGCTCAATAGCATCGGCATCATAGTCGTCGGAGACTAATTCAGTATTTTCAACATCTGGAGAAAACAGGACGCTTTCAGTTAACAGACCCTCTTTACGTGCTGTACGTAAATCATTGATGAGGGGCATAAGGGTGATGGGGGCATCTTTTTTGCCGGCCTGTATACCTTCAAGATAGTCTGGCAGCTGCAACATAGCACGCATGAGCACATCATAGGTATCTTCGGCGCGCTCGATTTTACCTTCGAGCAGCGCCGTCGTGGTATGCCGCATTTCTTCGGCAAGCATCGCAGCACCATACACCTCTACCATCTGCAGTGTTCCATAGATCAGCTGCAGATGTTCGATACAGTTTTCTAAATGTTCACTGTCTTGAGTTTCAATATACTCACTAAGGTTTGATTGTGCATCTTCTAAAACATCATCTAGTTGCGCCTTGACCCAACTAAGCGAGTTATATTCAACCGTATTATCAGTATTCATAATCTGATCACCTATGCCAGATTACTGTTATGCCTGACTTTCTAAAATGACTGTATCCACATTATCTTCTTGATTAGAAGACGGCAGTTTAAAGCCGGATACCGAACGACCCAGC
Organism: uncultured Gammaproteobacteria bacterium; assembly: GCA_963752725.1. Lineage (GTDB taxonomy): Bacteria > Pseudomonadota > Gammaproteobacteria > SZUA-229 > SZUA-229. The sequence goes on along the minus strand of CAVWAI010000013.1, from coordinate 44,043 downwards.
TCACCAGAAAGCTCATTAAGAGCAGCCAGTGAGGCAGATGTTTCATCGGTACCTTCTGAGGTCTGTAGGGTAATTTCCTGAATGACATTCATGGTATCAGACACTGACAAAGCCACCTTCGATTGCTGTTTTGTAGAGTCGGAAATACCTTTAATCAGGTTTGATAACTGTGTTGATACCGTTTCAATCTCTTTAAGTGCGACACCCGCATCCTCCGCCATGGAAGCACCACTTACCACACCTGCGGTACTCATCTCCATTGATTTAACCGCTTCGTTTGTATCTGCCTGAATAGTATTCACCAAACCCTCAATCTGCTTGGTCGCATTACCTGCACGTTCCGCCAGGCGCTGCACCTCATCTGCTACCACCGCGAAACCACGACCGGCATCACCAGCTGTCGATGCCTGAATCGCAGCATTCAACGCCAGAATATTTGTCTGGTCGGCAATCTCAGTAATCAGACCAACGATATCACCAATTTCCTGTGACGATTCACCCAGTCGTTTAATACGTTTAGAAGTTTCCTGGATTGATTCACGAATATTTTCCATCGAACTGATGGTGCCACGTACTACCTGTGCACCTTTCTGCGCGATATCCACCGACTGCTGCGCTACCATCACTGAGTTATCCGCATCACCAGATACAGCTGACATCGATTCCGCCATATCGGTCACCGCGGCACTGGCAGAAGCAATCTCACGCGCCTGTTTATTTGACGCCTGCGCTAATTCTGTCGCTGTATGCTGCGTCTTCTCTGTCGAGTGCGAGACTTCCGACGCGGTGTTATTAATCGTTGTTACCAGTGTACGTAACGCGTCGATGGTAAAGTTCACCGAATCCGCAATAGCACCAGTAATTTCTTCAGTTACGGTGGCATGTACGGTTAAGTCACCATCCGCAAGGTTAGCCATTTCATCAAGTAAACGAAGAATCGCACGCTGGTTACGTCGGTTATTTTCTAACGCATTCTCCTCACGTTTTCTTGCATCTTTCAGTAACAGGATACCGCCGATAATAATCAGTACCACGGCTGCACCACCAAAACCAACACCGACTAACTGAATTAAATCGAGCTGTTTACCTTGTGAGATAATTTCCTGCTGAAATGTCTCAAGTGTTGCGAGGATGTTTTCTGAATCAGCACTTACCATTCCAGCAGCATCTTTTACTTCGAACAGCTCAGGAGACAGTTCCAGGATACCTGCGATATTATCGCTCACCGCACTAATCAGCATGGCTACTTCGCGTAATTTTGCTACCGCTTCCTTATCTGTTACCTTATCGATTCGCAGTCCTTTTGAACCTTTTAACAAACCTTCAAGAACTCGGCCGAATAATGCAGCGTCACGACCAAACCTGTCCGCTGCAGCCGCTGCCTCTTCACCACCAGCCAGCACCTGATTCAAGTTATTTTTAATACGTTGCGACAACATCATCTGGCGAGTAGCCAGATAAATTTGACGTGAGGAAGCTTCTTTAGTGATCAACACGCCAACAACTTCATCAGAGTACGTCAACATCTGAGGGATAAAACTCTCGATTACCTGATACAGCTCTCTCACCTCGGTAATTGACTGGCGACCATTTAAAATGATTTCAATATTATTTCTATATGTGCCCCAGTGAGTTTCAACAGTTTCAAGGCCCGGCAGCAAACTCTTGGATAATGCAGCGGTACCAATATCACCTGAACGGAAGGAATTTAAAATCCCGTCAAACTGGACTCGTGATTCAAGTAAACGGTCAAAAGCTTCTGCACTACCAGATGAAGCACTTAACGAGAAGGTCGCCATCTGTTGCGATAACAGAAGCTGGTCAGCCGATAATTCCAGATGACGCTGCAAAGTCGCTCGTTTATCACCCACATATACCAGGCTACCCAACATAAGAATAATAAACACGGATAGCAATAGTCCGATGATGATCATCGGTTTACCAATTGCGATATTTTTTTGTTCTGCGCTCATAAGGCATTCTCTCCAATCAACTTAATCCGTCACTTCTATTGTTGACGTAATCAGCAATCTCTCTAGTTAAATTTTCTAGCTATTTTTTATTATTTTATTCACAACAATTACAAAGCCGCATGTAAAAAACGTTCATCCTGCGTCATCACATTAAAATTAAATACCGGCCAGTGCTCATCTTCCTGCTTGAAAGCACGTTCTATAAACGGTGATATGCTCTCATGCACTTCAGGCACATCATCAGTAGTATCACCTTCCCTGAAATGTCGCATACCATATATCTCTTCGACGATTAAACCGGTATCAAAACCCATGTAATCAATAACGATAAGCCTGCCTTTCTGTCGCTTTTTAATATCATCACCTAACAGGAATCCCTTCATATCCATGATAGGAAGCAGACTACCGCGCACATTGGCTACACCGACGATCCACGATTTAACACCGGGAACGAGGGTGAATTCAGGCATGTCGAGAATCTCTTTTACATCAGACATTGATGCGATCAACTTTGAATCCCCGATCCTGAAACCAACGCCAACCCACTCTTCCTGCACTTCATCAAGCATAGGAAGACCGGCCGAACGTTTAAGCGTTCGCTTTTCTAGCTCTTGCAATAAATCAAATGGGTCAATCGTATTCATTTATTATTATTCTTATCTACAACCACAAAATATAACTATTGTTAGCAACGTTTTTTACGCTGACAACACCATATTCACATGTTCAATTAACGCTTTTTCCTGTACCGGCTTGACGATGTAATCTTTGGCACCCTGGCGCATCGCCCAAACCTTATCTGTTTCCTGATCCTTTGTTGTCACCATGATCACAGGTATAGATGATGTTTCCGCATTCTTCGATATCTGTCGCGTCGCCTGGAAACCATTCATACCTGGCATAACCACATCCATCAAAATCAAATCTGGCATTTCCACTTTTGCCATATCGACACTTTCTTCACCGGTTGTTGCAACGACTACCTCATGACCATTTTTGGTCAACATAGTCTGCAATACATGCACCTCTGTAGGTGAATCATCAACGATCATTACTTTTGCCATACTCACTCACCACTATCTCTATATGTTATTAACTGGGTTTCTTTAGTTACATTCAGTCTTTTTGTAATATTTCCACAAGCACTGACATCGCACCTGATTATTCTCGCCCTGCCGCTAGCTAGCTAGAAGGAGCATGATCTTTTATTGCTCCCAACAAATCTTCCTTGGTGAATGGTTTTGTAAGATACTGCGTTGAACCGACGATACGGCCGCGGGCACGGTCAAAAATACTGTCTTTACTTGATAACATGATGACCGGCGTATCTTTAAATGTTTTATTATTCTTAATTAAGGCACAGGTTTGGTAACCATCGAGCCTGGGCATCATGATATCGACGAAAATAATATCCGGCTTATTTTCTGCGATTTTCGACAGTGCTTCAAAACCGTCAACGGCAGTCACCACCTCACAACCTTCCTTTTTGAGCAAGTTTTCTGCAGTCCGCCTTATAGTTTTACTGTCATCAATGACCATTACTTTTAGGTCACTCATTACAAATTAATTTCAGCCATCGCTGTTCCATTCAAAAACGCCTATATAGGCAGGAAAAAACTTTAGATAAACAGAATGTAGACCACATTCCGTTTATTGCCAATATTTAATAAAAACTATAACAATATTGGCTAAGATTTTGCTTAAGCGAGAATTATTGATCTGCTTTCAAATCAATATCATCTCTAAATTACTGTTAAAATTAGCTAAAAACATATTTCAAAACCATCCGGAGAAATACATGAGCATCAAAATTGGCATCATTATGGACCCGCTGCCGTCAATAAACATAAAAAAAGACAGCAGTTTTGCCATGATGTTAGCGGCGCAAAAACTGGGCTGGGAAATACACACAATATATCAGCCTGATCTGTTCACCAAAAATGAAAAACCTCGCGCTTTTAGTCGAATCACCCATGTCGAGGACAACCCGGATCAGTGGTATGATTTTGACTCAGAACAGGACATCGACCTAAGTTCACTAGATGTTATTCTGATGCGCAAAGACCCGCCTTTTGACATCGAATATATTACCAGCACCTATATCCTGGAACTGGCAGAACAAAATGGTTCGCTTATTGTTAACCGTCCCGCCAGCTTACGCGACAACAACGAAAAGATGTTTATTACACAGTTCAGTCAATGCTGTACGCCATTTCTTGTCAGCCGTAACAAAAAACGTTTACGCGACTTCGTCAATGAGAGATACCAGGAAGAAAAGCAGGACGTTATTTTAAAACCGCTCGATGGCATGGGCGGCGCATCAATTTACCGGGTTAACCCGCAGGACCCCAACCTCTCAGTCATACTGGAAACAGTATCAGAAGATGAAACACGTACCGTCATGGCTCAACAATTCATTCCAGAAATTATCAATGGGGATAAACGTGTTTTATTGATCGACGGAGAAGCGGTTCCTTACGCTCTGGCACGTGTGCCTGCGTCGGGTGAGACCCGTGGAAACCTTGCCGCTGGCGGCACTGGCATTGGCGTAGAGCTCACGGAACGTGACCGGTGGATATGCCAGCAGGTTTCTCCCGTACTGAAAAAACAGGGCATATTATTTGCCGGCATCGATATTATTGGTGATTATCTAACAGAAATTAATATAACCAGTCCTACCTGTATTCGAGAACTCGATAAGATCTATTCGCTGGATATTGCCGGTGATTTAATGCGATGCATACAACAACAGCTAACTTCGTAAGAGCTAATCTACCTGTTATCTATCTAACAGCTGCCCTGATTGGTTCGACAGTGTTAGTTAGCGCCTGTGATGAACGGGTGAAACAATATGATTACAGCATCTTTGCTTTTGGTACACTAATCGATGTCACTCTATATGATGTTAATAAAAGTCAGGCTGAAGAGGCATTTTCTCAGTTGCAACATGATTTTGACCAGTATCATCAGGACTGGTCTCCATGGACCAACGGTGACCTGGCGCAGCTAAATAAAAAAATCGAGCAGAGCCCGGATAACAGTCCCATTACGCTACCAACGCACCTCATTCCAATACTCAAAACCTCCATAGAGCTAAGCGACGAAAGCGAGCACTATTATAATCCTGCAATTGGCAAGCTAATAAACCTCTGGCAGTTTCATCGATATCAGGATGAAGATATCCAGCCACCCGAGGCCAGCCAGATACAGGCTTTAGTTAAAAAAAATCCGCGTCTAACCGACCTGGAGATAAACGATGATAATCAGCTCACCAGTCGCAACCCAGCCGTATCACTCAATTTTGGCGCCTTTGCAAAAGGTTACGCGATCGCGCTCGAAATTGATCAGTTAAAAAAGCTGAAAATACAAAATGCGGTTATCAATGCCGGTGGTGATTTAAGCGTCATAGGCCAACACGGTGACCGTGCCTGGAATATTGGCATCCGTCATCCACGAGAAGATAATATTATTGCCAGTGTCGAGGTGCAGGATAACGAAAGTGTTTTCACTTCTGGTGATTACGAGCGGTTTTATGTATATCAGAGCAAACGTTTCCACCACATACTTAACCCGAATACCGGCTATCCAACACAGGACGCTCAATCGGTTACTGTTCTACATCAGGATGCCGGGCATGCAGACGCTGCAGCCACGGCACTATTTGTCGCTGGCAGCAAACAGTGGCAGAGAATCGCAAAAAACATGGGAATACGCTATGCCATGCTAATTGATGCTGATGGCGATATCCATCTAACACCAGCGATGGAAAAACGCATTAAATTTCTAAATAAATCACCAACTTCACGCATTTTCGTTAGTGAAGAACTATAATAAACAGTTAAAGCCACTATAAGAAAATAGAAACGATATGTCATCGCAAAAGACATTATGAACAACCGCAGAACCATAAAACCGACTATTACTGATCATGACCGCTTTGGCATGACCTTTTTCCTTGCTACGATATTTCATGGCATGGTTATCTTGGGCATCACATTCAGTGTATCACCACCTGCTGACAGTAAAACCGCACCCGCACTTGATATCATCCTGGTACAGACCCGATCTCCCATTGATGTCGAGGATGCCGATTACCTGGCGCAGGTCTCTCAACAGGGAGGTGGCAATGCAGAAGAGAAAGCACGGCCAAGGGAGCTATTTAGCGCACCTACTTTATCTGATACGCCCGGTATTGCTAAACAGACCAGTGTTCAGCAGATTCAGAAACAGAAACGAAATGAACAACTGGCATTACTCACACAAAAAGATGCCGAGTATTCCATCAATACTGAAATAAAGCCGGTCAAAGCTGAAGATGACAGCACCGTCGATAAGACCAATATCGATCAGAACAACCAGACCGCACGACTGGCAGCAGAAATCAGTAACATTATCGAAGAACAGGCCAGTATCGAAAAGACAAAATATTTAAATTCGAGCACCAAAGAATTTACCCCCGCTAAATATATGCGCGAATGGATAAACCGGGTCGAACGCGTCGGCAACCTTAACTACCCTGACCAGGCAAGAAGAAAAAAATTAAGCGGCACCTTAATTCTTGACGTAGTTATTAACTCAGAAGGCGAACTTGTTAAAACAGACCTGCGCCAGTCATCCGGCCACCAGATCCTCGATGATGCGGCAAAACGCATCGTAAAATTAGCAGCCCCTTTTTCTACTTTCCCGGATAAACTTCGTAAGGAAGCTGATGTCATACATATAACTCGTAGCTGGGAATTCTTAAATAACAGTCGTATTCAAACGCACTAAGAAACTGATTAATCCATGGTAGACAGCAGTCAAGAAGCATCCACGTCTTCTAGTTATAACCTGACCGGGCATTTTCTGATCGCCATGCCCTCATTAAACGATGACTTTTTCAATCATGCGGTCACTTATATCTGCGAACATGATGATACTGGCAGTTTCGGTATTATCATTAATCAAAAAACAGATATCACATTAAAACAGGTCGCCAAAGAGATGAATATTTCAGGCAAAAATGATTACGATGAAAATCAATCGGTTTTTTTTGGCGGCCCGGTTGATCAGGGGCGCGGTTTTATCCTGCACCGTCCACCCGGTGACTGGCAGTCCAGCCTCAAAGTCAACGACAGCATTGCACTGACCACCTCAAAAGACATCCTGCAGGCCATCGTCAATAACCAGGGGCCTGCCGACAGTATTGTGGCACTGGGCTATGCAGGATGGGCTGCAGGGCAGCTGGATAATGAAATAGCTCGTAACACCTGGTTAAGCTGCCCCGCAGACGAACAGATCATATTTGATACTCCGATCGAAGAACGCTGGCAAGCTGCTGCTAAATTAATCGGTGTTGATCTATCCTTGTTGAGTAATGATGCCGGACATGCCTGAAAAAATCATCGATCACATCTCAACAGCGAATCTTTTTATCTGCAGCATGACAAACTAGACAATGCACGACAGGATCACCAGTGTTCTTGGCTTTGACTACGGCAAAAAGCGTATTGGTATCGCCACCGGCCAAACGATTACCCGTTCAGCCACACCCTGCACGACGCTGAATCAGGTTGATGGCAATCCCGACTGGTCTGCTATCGAAGCAGAAATCAGACAATGGAAACCTCAGGCATTGATCGTCGGCATGCCTTACCACACTGATGGTAGTGAAAACAAAATGACTGCCGCCGCTAGACATTTTTGTTATGAGCTAAAAAAACGTTTCAATCTTCCCGTCATCGAAGTCAATGAAGCTTTAAGCTCTGAGCAGGCGGAAGAGATCCTCAAGCAGGAGATGAAAATAAATAAGCAGAACAAACACGAGATTGATAGAATAGCGGCAGCAATTATCGTGCAGCGCTGGCTAGACCAACAAAGTTAAGCCCGAGGCACTAAAAACAATACGGGTGCTTATGCAACAACTGGCCACACCAGATGAACTTCTGGCAAAACTGGCAAAAAAATTACAGGCATTGCTTGACGACAGAGCAATCGATAACCCGTTGATGGTAGGCATTCATACCGGTGGTCTCTGGGTTGCAACAAGCCTGCATCAACAGCTCAACCTTTCCGAACCACTAGCAAGCCTGGACATCAGTTTCTACCGCGATGATTTTTCACGCATCGGCATGAACCCAAAAGTAAAAACTTCAAATCTTCCACCTGATGTCGAAGACAGGCACATTATTCTGGTCGATGATGTATTGCATACCGGACGCACGATCAGAGCAGCAATGAATGAATTATTCGATTACGGCCGCCCCGCCAGTATTACCCTGGTCTGTTTGATTGACCGCAGTGGCCGTGAACTACCTCTACAGGCCGACATCGTTGGTGAACACGTGGTATTGAATGAAGGCGAGCACATCAAGCTCACCGGTCCCGAACCTCTGGCATTTGAGTTACAACAGAATACCGGCCAGAAGGCTTCTCAGGGATAACGTTGTAATGGTAAACAAAGCCACTAAGCCCACTGATGCCTTGATAGGATACGACGCCTGGAATATTCAATTAGACAAAAACGGCAACCTTAAACACTTCCTCACTACCGAAGGGCTGGGCACAGAAGTACTGACTAAAATTCTCGATACCGCAGAAAGTTTTGCCGATATAAATGAAAAGAGTGTCAAAAAAGTTCCACTGCTTCGCGGTAAAACTATCGTCAATTTATTCTTCGAAGCCAGCACCCGTACACGAACTACATTTGAACTCGCAGCCAAACGCCTTTCTGCCGATGTACTCAACATAAACATCAGTACCTCAGCCACGTCAAAAGGCGAAACCCTGCTCGACACCCTGCAGAACATCCAGGCCATGCACTGCGATATGTTCGTGGTACGTCACAGTGATTCGGGTGCAAGCCATTACATCGCTAATAATGTTGCGCCAAATATCAGTGTCATCAATGCCGGTGACGGCAGCCATGCACACCCTACACAGGCAATGCTGGATATGTTCACCATTCGCCGAAATAAGGGGGCCGACTTTGGCAATCTACGCGTCGCCATCGTCGGAGATATATTACATTCACGGGTAGCGCGCTCGCAGATTCACGCGCTAAACACCTTGAACACGGGTGATGTCCGTGTCATTGCGCCAAAGACATTGCTGCCGGTCGACATCGAAAACATGGGCGTAAATGTTTTCCACGACCTGGAAACCGGCATTCAGGATGCGGATGTCGTCATCATGTTACGGCTGCAAAAAGAACGCATGCAAGGCGCATTACTTCCCAGCGAGCAGGAATATTTCCAGTTATACGGTCTTACCGAAGAGCGTCTGCAAGCGGCAAAAAGTGACGCTATCGTGATGCATCCCGGACCTATCAATCGCGGCGTTGAAATTGACTCAAACGTAGCCGATGGTCCACGCTCTGTCATTCTTGATCAGGTCTCTTATGGTATCGCGGTACGTATGGCAGTAATGACGATGACCTTAGGCAGGGAGCCAGAACCTGAGACCAGTATGAAAGATGATCAGGGTGTACGCCATGAGTGATGTCATCATTAAAAACGGCCGCCTGATCGATCCGGCCAATAATATCGACCAGATAGCTGACATCCATATCAGCAATGGCAAAATCGCTGCTATAGGACCTGCCAACACACTAAAAACATCGGATAACACGCAGCTCATCGATGCCAGCGAACTGACCGTAATCCCCGGCATAGTCGATTGCTGCGCACGTTTACGCGAGCCCGGCATGGAACATAAAGCTACGATCAAGAGTGAAACCATTGCCGCGACAAGAGCCGGCATTACAACATTATGCTGCCCGCCAGACACCGACCCGGTAATCGACGAGCCTGCCGTGGTTGAATTCATCAACCAGAAAACGGCCATTGCAGGCCACAGCCACGTCATTGTCCTCGGCGCATTAACCGCAGGCCTGAACGGAGAACGTTTGAGTGAGATGTTTGCCCTGCAACAATCTGGCTGCGTGGGTCTTAGCAACTGTCGCAACCCTGTTGAAAATGCACTGATACTAAAACGCGCATTTGCCTACGCAGCAACGTTTGACATACGTGTTTTTATTGAACCTGATGAACACTGGTTAAGTGCTGGTGGCTGTGCACATGAAGGGAAAATAGCGACAAGACTCGGCTTGAAAGGTATCCCTGTTTCCGCAGAGACTATCGCCATCGCACGCGCACTCGAGTTGATCGCAGAAACTGGCGTAAACGCACACTTTGGCCGCCTGTCGAGCGCTCAGGGTGTCGAGATGATCGCGCGCGCAAAGAACGAACACCTGCCGGTTACCGCTGATGTCAGTGCACACCTATTAAACCTTACCGAACAGGATATCAGCAGCTTTAACAGCGCCTGCCATGTCATCCCTCCGTTGCGCACACAGCGTGACAAGGAAGCATTACAGTACGCCGTGGCCAACAACACGATCGACGCCATCTGTTCTGATCATCAGCCACATGACGTCGATGCCAAACAGGCACCGTTTGCCAGCACCGAAGCAGGCATCTCTTCACTGGAAACTTTATTACCTCTATGCTTACGACTCTGCCAGCAGACGTCTTTAGAGCTGAAGGATGTGATCAGTAAGATCACTCATGCGCCGGCCGAGATACTCGGCATCGAAGCCGGCACACTGTCAGTGGGAGCAACGGCCGATATATGTATATTTGATAAAAATGAAGACTGGCAGTTAACCAGCGAAACAACCAGCAGCCATGGCAAAAATACACCTTTCCTTGGCTGGAACTTTCAAGGAAAAGTTAAACATACCATGGTAAAGGGTAAAGTCTTATTTAGTGACTAGATAATCTATTTCTTCAGGTCAGCTGAAGTGCTAGGAAACTGCAAGGTTTCATGTTTTTCTGTTTCACCCTGCAAATCTTTTGTATCACCGCCGAAGTTAATCTTCCATTCGAGGTCACTGCTGGAGTCTGCATTTGCCAGTGCCACTTTCAGATCAATTTTTTTCTGTTTATATAATTCATATAATGACTGATCAAATGTTCGCATGCCTGACTCCCTGCCTTTTTCCATAATGCCCTTGATCTCATTAAATTCACCGCTTCGAATCAACTTACTGATATACGGTGTATTGACCAGAACTTCAACGGCAGCAATACGGTCACCCGCATCCGTTTTAACCAGACGCTGCGCCAGTATACAATTCAGGTTCAATGACAGATCCATCAATATCTGATTATGCGCATCACTCGGGAAGAAATTTAACAGCCTATCTAAGGTCTGATTAGCATTGGTCGCATGCAATGTGGTTAAACATAAATGACCAGTATCAGCATAACGTAAGGCTGATTCCATGGCCTGTCTATCTCGTGCTTCCCCGATCATGACAACATCGGGGGCCTCGCGCATCGCCTCACGCAGAGCGTTATCAAATGACAATGTATCAAGCCCTACTTCTCGCTGCCCGACAATGCATTTTTTATGGCGAAACATAAATTCAATCGGGTCTTCAATAGTAAGGATATGCCCATTATCAGTCATATTGCGATGGTCCAGCATCGATGCCAGAGAGGTTGACTTACCCATACCCGTCGCACCGACAACCAGCACCAGACCTTTTTTACGCATGATCATGGTTTTATAAATATCGGGCAGACCAAGTTCATCCAGGGTAGGGATATCTGCTCGAATGAAACGAATCACCATGGATACTTCACCGCGCTGCATATACACATTGATGCGGAAACGTCCCAGATCGGTATATGACACACCTAGATTCAATTCGAGCGTTTTCTCAAATTCTTTAATCTGCGCTGGTGTCAACAAATCATAAGCAAGTTTTTTAGTCATGCCCGGTGTCAGCATGCTTTTACCCACAGGACGCATAGAACCTTCGATTCGAACGCTCACCGGCGCACCCGTGGTGAAGTACATATCTGAAGCCTGCTGCTCAGACATCAATTTTAAATACGGTTGCAAGTTCATCTGTTTATCTCACTATTGTCACTCTATCTATCCCTTAAAAAATCACAAAGCCTGGATCAGCGCAGTCGAGATTTATCGTCATGCTCTTCCATCTGTATATTATCCAGACCTTCCATCAAATCACTGTCCTTCGATTCCTTACCTTCCAGTTTAATCCTCAAACGCAGGTCATTCACCGAATCCGCATTTCGCAGCGCATCTTCATACTTGATCTGGCCATTTTCATACAGCTCAAACAATGCCTGGTCAAATGTTTGCATACCCAGCTCATTCGATTTTGCGATCAATTCTTTAATGTCATGTACCTGTCCTTTAAAAATCAGATCTGACATCAATGGCGAGTTGATCATGATTTCGACCGCCGCTATACGACCATCGCCCGCAGCTGCTGGTATCAGGCGTTGTGATATCAAACCTTTCAGATTCAACGACAGATCCATCAACAGCTGCTGGCGACGATCTTCCGGGAAAAAGTTAATAATACGATCCAGCGCCTGGTTGGTACTATTAGCATGCAGCGTTGACAGACACAGGTGACCGGTTTCAGCAAAAGCGATAGCATGGTCCATGGTCTCGCGATCTCGGATCTCACCGATCAGTATGACATCAGGCGCCTGACGCAATGTGTTTTTCAGCGCAATCTCGTAGTTGTCAGTATCAACACCAACCTCACGTTGAGTGACGATACAGTTCTTGTGATTATGCACAAACTCTATCGGGTCCTCGATGGTAATAATATGACCATGACTATTTTCATTTCGATAACCTACCATCGCTGCCAGTGAGGTCGATTTACCCGAACCTGTCGCACCCACAAAGATGACCAGACCACGTTTTGTCATCGAGATATCTTTCAATACAGAAGGTAGATTTAAATCTTCAAACCTGGGGATCTCCGAACGAATAACACGAAGTACAATACCGACTGAGCCGCGCTGGGTAAATGCATTAACACGAAAACGCGATACGCCCGGCAAACTTATAGCGAAATTACATTCCTGTGTTTCATCAAACTCAGCACGTTGCTTATCATTCATTATGGAGCCAACCAGCACCTGTGTATGTTGCGGACTTAATGACTGATTAGATAATGGTGTCATCACTCCATCCACTTTCATAGACGGTACCGCCCCTGCAGTAATAAACAGATCTGAGCCGTTCTTCTGCACCATCAAACGCAGAAGGTCATGCATATATTTTATTGCTTTTTCGCGATCCACTTAGATCCCCTGGTTAGCTAATTTTTATTGATATCAAACTAAAAAGCGTCTTTATTCGCCGCTTTTTTACGTGCTTCGTCTTTACTGATCAAACCTTTTGCCAACAATTCCTGCAGATTCTGATCCAGTGTCTGCATGCCGATCGACTGCCCTGTCTGAATAGCAGAAAACATCTGTGCAATCTTATTTTCACGAATCAGATTTTTAATCGCCGGCGTACCGATCATGATCTCATGTGCAGCAATACGGCCACCGCCAATTTTTTTCAATAAGGTCTGCGAGATAACGGAACGTAACGACTCCGACATCATCGCACGCACCATCTCTTTCTCAGCCGCCGGAAACACATCGACGATACGGTCGATGGTCTTGGCCGCCGAACTCGTATGCAAGGTACCAAACACCAGATGGCCCGTCTCAGCGGCGGACAGTGCCAGACGAATCGTCTCAAGGTCACGCATCTCACCCACCAGGATGACATCGGGATCTTCACGTAATGCAGAACGCAGCGCTTCACTGAAGCCGAGGGTATCGCGATGCACCTCACGTTGGTTGATCAGTGATTTTTTACTCTCATGCACGAACTCGATAGGGTCTTCGATGGTAAGGATATGGCCATAATGATTTTCGTTTACGTAATTCACCATACCCGCTAGCGTGGTTGACTTACCCGAACCTGTCGGCCCGGTCACCAATACGATGCCACGTGGCGTATTCGATATATCTTCAAAAATTTTCGGTGCACCCAGTTCTTCCAGGGTCAGAATTTTCGAAGGAATCGTACGGAAAACAGCACCAGCACCGCGGTTATGATTAAACGCATTGACACGAAAACGCGCTAATCCCGGAATCTCGAAAGAAAAGTCGGTTTCCCAGTATTCTTCGTAAGTTTTACGTTGTTTATCATTCATGATGTCATACAACATGCCATGAACGTGTTCATGATCCATAGGATCGACATTAATACGTCGCACGTCACCATCAACACGTATCATCGGTGGTAATCCCGCTGATAAATGTAAATCTGACGCCCCATTTTTTACGCTAAATGCAAGTAACTGAGCGATATCCATCAAAATCCCCTGGTATGAACGTTTGTATTCTTATTAGTACTCTCCTATTTATAGCCAAAAATCGTCTTACTTTCTGTATTCGACGAGATTTCGTCAATATTTTTTAGCTCTGACATACTGCGAGACTTAGAACGTAGAGCGAGTATGTTAAAATCACATCATCTACAACCCCTTAAGTGAACGACAGATGCCTACTATCGGATTCATAGGTGGCGGGAATATGGCGGGCAGTCTCATCGGTGGACTGTTGAATGCCGGTTTCTCCGCATCTACTATTACTGTTACAGAACCTGATGAAACGCGACGACAGGTGCTTAACGATCAGTTTGATATCAATACCAGTGCAGATAATAATGCTGCGCTTGATGCTGAAATTATTATCCTGGCGGTTAAACCACAACTATTAAAAATGGTATGCCAGCAATTTGATAACAGCAGGATCACTAATCCACTGTTCATCTCTATTGTCGCCGGCGTTAAAAGCACCGACATTAACCGCTGGTTAGGCGGCGATCAGGCGATTGTTCGCTGCATGCCCAATACACCTGCTTTACTGCAATGTGGCGCCTCTGGCCTGTTTGCCAACGAGTTTGTCAGCGACCAGCAAAAGCAACTGGCCGAAACAGTTATGCAGGCAGTTGGTATTGTTATCTGGGTTGATAGCGATGAGAAGTTGAATGCCGTTACTGCAGTCTCTGGCAGTGGACCGGCCTATTTCTTTCTCATGATGGAAGCCATGCAGCAAGCCGGTGAACAACTGGGGTTGACTGCCGAGGTGGCACAAAAACTGGTCTTGCAGACTGCTCTTGGTGCTGCCCGCATGGCAACCGAAAGTGATTCACCACCTGCTGAGTTACGCAAACGTGTCACCTCCAAAGGCGGCACTACCGAGCAGGCGATTTTAAGTTTTCAGTCAGCTAATTTTCATCAGATAGTATTAGATGCACTAGTCGCTGCAAACAACAGGTCTATATCACTCGCAGAAGAACTCGGTTCAGAATAGATATAATTATATTAGTCAGGTCATAAGTATGAGTCAGGAAAACCCATTTATCTTTTTAATCGATACCCTTTTCAGTATTTATATCGCCATCATGTTACTGCGATTTATCCTGCAGCAAGTCGGCGCGGATTTTTATAATCCGATTTCACAGTTTGTCGTCAAAGCCACTCAACCTTTAGTTAGTGTTGCGCGAAGATTCATCCCCAGCATCAAAAAGATAGACACAGCCACACTCGCATTAGTAATAGCGCTTATCTTGATCAAAATGGTGGTCTTGTTCAGCATTGCCGGTTACCCGATGAACGCCCCGCAGCTTCTGATCAAAGCCTTCTATGACCTGGTCTCTCTTATCTTCGATATCTTCATTGTTGCCTTATTCGTACAGGCTATTTTAAGCTGGGTAAACCCGGATCCATACCACCCTGTAAGCAGTCTGTTACGAAACCTGACATACCCTGTACTGCGCCCGATACAAAAGCATGTACCTCCGATAGGCGGCATCGACCTGTCTACGCTAATTGCACTGATCGGTTTGATGTTTATTAAACGACTGGTACTATCATTGTTTCAGTTATTGTAAAAACTTAGCTTTAACAAGTCATTAAACCACAGAGACACAGAGTGCACAGAGAGAAGATTTTTAATTGTTAGTTGCACCGCAGTGAAATTAACAATAAATTATAAATTTTTTCTCCGTGCACCTGTGTCTCAGTGGTTAAAAATCGTCTATTTAACCAGCGAATTCAAATCGAATATCGGCAGCAAGATCCCCAAAACGATTAGCAGCACCATCAGACCCATGGCCAAAATAATTACGGGTTCTAAAATACCAACGATATAAGCGATCATGGTAACCTGTTCGCGTTCCAGCTGTACGGACGCACGCTCTAACATCTCTTCTAACTTACCACTGTTTTCACCGCTGGCGATTAGCTGTAAGGTCATCGGCGGAAACAACTTACTGTGTTCCAGCGCGTTTTTTATACCGGTACCTTCACGTACCCGGTCGGTAGCTTCTAAAATTGCTTTCCTCATAGGCAGGTTAGCCACTACTTTTGCGGATATCTTCATCGCTTCCAGAATAGTTACTCCGCTGCCGGTAAGGATACTGAAAGTACGGGTAAACAGCGCAGCATTCAGACCGCGCACCAGATTTTGAATGATAGGCAATCGAAATAAAAACATATGGTACTTCATAACAAAAGCAGGTTTGGTCAGCAATACCTGAAAACCTACGAAAGCAGCTACCACTAGCACCAGTATAAATAGTCCGTAATCAACAACGAAGTCACTCATCGCAATCAGTGAAATCGTCAACCCTGGCAATTCCTGTCCGGTATCCTCAAACACCGAGACCACCTGTGGCACGATACTGGTCATCATAAAAACAACGATAGCGATGGCAAACATCGATAAAAATGCCGGATAGATAAGCGCCTGCCTTACCTTGCCCTGAATCTCCTGGCGACTTTCGGTATAATCCGCCAGCCGTTCCAGCACCGTATCAAGATGCCCAGACTGCTCACCCGCGTCAACCGTCGCACGATACAATTCTGGAAAAACTTTTGGGTAGTCTGCCAGTCCTGTCGCCAGAGAATGCCCTTCTAATACACGCGAACGAATCGCATACAGCATACTTTTTATACGTGGTTTGTCGGCCTGATTGGCGACGGCCAAAAGGGTTTCATCTAACGGCAATGCCGCCTGGATCAGGGTAGCCAATTGCCTTGTCAGCAAGGCCAGTTCGGTTGCACTGATACTGCGCTGCAAAAACAGCGGTTTATTAAAACCGGTGTTATGAACACTGCGTTTACCCTGCGCTTTCTGTTTACTCTCTGTAATCTCAAGCGGCATCAGGTTTTTGTCACGCAATAACTGACGAATCTGCTTCGCGCTATCACCCTCTATGATGCCTTTGCGTTCTTTTCCATTTGCATCAAGTGCAACGTAATCAAATGCGGCCATATTCTTTTCAGCAGATGAATTAAAGGTTCTTTAAAACCCTTTAATCGTAAGTTCGCTGTATTTGACTTTTTTTGTAGTTCCTCTTTCACAATTAATTATTCATTGCTGATCAATCATCACGACTTACGCGCAAGACTTCTTCCAGTGACGTTTCACCTTCGAGAATCATGCGTTTACCGTCCTGACTTAAACTGGGCGAGGTCATGCGTGCATAGTCTTCCATGGCTTGTTCACTTTCACCGTCATGGATCATATTTTGTAATTTATGATCTATCGGAATAAATTCATACAGCCCGCTACGACCGATATAACCCAGGTGGTTACACTCGCTACAACCGTCCGCGCTATATATCTTTTCATGACTATCTATATCCATGCCCAGCCATTCACGTTCTTTTTGTGTGATCACGTGTGGCTTTTTACAGTGTGGGCAAAGATTTCTTACCAGCCGCTGCGCCATGACACCAATCAGACTGGAAGCCAGCAGAAATGGCTCCACGCCCATATCACGCAAGCGAGCGATCGCACCTATCGCGCTGTTGGTATGCAAGGTTGATAACACCAGATGACCCGTCAAACTGGCCTGCACTGCAATCGATGCGGTATCAAGATCACGGATTTCGCCGATCATCACCACGTCAGGATCCTGTCGCAGGATAGAACGTAAACCACGCGCAAAGGTCATATCTACTTTGGTATTTACCTGCGTCTGCCCTATGCCATCGATGTAATACTCAATCGGATCCTCAACCGTCAATATATTTCGAGTCTTAACATTGAGCACGGTTAAGCCTGCATATAATGTTGTTGTTTTACCCGAACCGGTCGGGCCTGTGACCAGGATAATACCGTGAGGTTTATGTAGCAGATGATAGAAATCATCATGCGCCTTTTGCGACATCCCCAGTTGTTCAAGATCCAGGCGCCCTGCCTGTTTGTCGAGCAAACGCATCACCACACGTTCGCCGTGACCCGACGGTAGCGTTGAAACACGCACATCAACACCACGGCCGGCAACGCGTAAAGAGATGCGACCATCCTGTGGCAGACGCTTTTCAGCAATGTCGAGTTTTGCCATCACTTTAATTCGCGATATCACCAGGGGCGCAATATTACCCGGCGGCTTCAAAATCTCACGTAACATCCCATCGACACGAAAACGGATACGCAGGCGATTTTCAAAGGGTTCGACATGCACGTCAGAGGCGTTAACCTTAATCGCTTCTGTCAATAAGGCATTGATCAAACGAATGATAGGCGCATCATCATCCGCTTCCATCAGATCTTCCGGCTCCAGCGTTTCAGCTAATTCTGCCAGATCAAGCTCCTCACCAACGCCCTCCATCATCGCCATTGCCTGATCACTACCCTGCTCATAGGTCTGCGCCAGCAATGCTGCGAACTGATCTTCCGGAATAGGCGTTAAAGAAATTTTTCGGCGGGTGATGCGACTGACTTCGACGAGGATAATGGGATCAGGCGATTCACGATGCAATAAATTTATTTCATCTTTTTCAATCTGACCAATTAACACGCCGTGTCGTTTAGCAAAGGCATAAGGCAAGACCTGTGCTGTCAGCGGAAGCTCTGATTCAAAAATATCGTGCTGTTGACCGGTACCGGGCAGCTTTTCTGCCACCTCGGCTACCGATTCATCGACGCTAGATGAAACTATCATCCTTCATCATCCCAGTCACTGTAGTCATCTGAATTAATAATCACCTGTGACTCTTCAGTTGTTTGTTTTGAACGGTCCAGCTCTTCTATTGGTGGCAATCTCGGCGCAGCATCATCCAGCAGACCAAAACTACCATCTTCCTTATTATAGGCACCACTTTCGATTCCACGAAGATGATTATATTTTTCATTGGTCACAAAAGTTGCATCTTTATGATCGCGTAAAATGGTTGGCCGTAGAAAAACCATCAGGTTTTGTTTTGTTTTCGTGGTATTTTCTGTACGGAATAAAAATCCGATGAGAGGAATATCACCAAGCAGTGGTACCTTGCTTTTAGTGTCTGATACCTCTTCCGCAATCAAACCGCCCAGGATCAAAATGCCACCATCATCCACCAGAACGCTGGTCTTGATCGAACGTTTACGTGTAGCTATGCCCTGCTCAACAGTACCAGGGATAACACTGGAGACTTCCTGTTCCAGCACTAACTGGACGGTATCACCTTCATTGATCTGCGGTGTCACCTTTAACGTTAAACCCACATCCTGCCGTTCAATGGTCTGAAACGGGTTTTGCGGATTAGTACTGCCAGTACCGGTAAAACTGCCGGTAACAAACGGTAAATTCTGACCAACGATTAATTCAGCCTCTTCGTTATCCAGTGTGACGATATTAGGAGTAGATAAGATATTAGTATTCGTATCGGTTTGCAGAGCACGCAATAAAGCACCGTACCTCACGCCAGAGCTATTTTCACCGCCAAGGCCAAACGATAAACCGGAAGGCAAAGAGGTGGGTGAAGTACCGCTGGCCACTGATAACAATAGGTCACCCACACCCGCGAAATTACTCAAACCAGCAGGTAAAGCGCCGCTTTCCTTCTGCGTACCATCAACAGCAAGACCGACTCCAACCTCCTTATTATTGCTGGTGGTAATCTCTGCAATGATGGCTTCGATCAAAACTTGCGCACGACGGATATCCAGCTGCCGGATCACCGCTTTTAAATTTTTGATGGTATTTGTATCCGCGGTAATAATCAAGGCGTTGGTTTCCTCATCCGCCTGAATCACCGCATTCTGACTTATCACGCTGCCCGTCGTCATTCTAGCCGGTGCCGCTTTAACCTGCTGCATTTGTGTTTGCACCCTGATCTTTTAATCCGGTCAAAATCGTAACCAGATTTTCAGCTTTGGCATACTTCAGGTAGATCACATGGGTATTACCACCGCCGTCTTCCAGCGGCGTATCCAGATAACCTATCGTTGCCCGCATCCTTAAACGTGACGAGCGATCACCGGTCACCAGAATACTGTTAGTCCGGTCATCAGCGGCCAGCTTTACCTGGTTTGCATCTTTCGCTGTCTTGGTGTTAAGTGAGTTTAAGATGCGCACCAGTTCTGAAGCTGACGCATGTTTTAACGGAATAATTTCCAGTTCATCACTGTCAGGGCGATCAACACTTGAAATAATTTTTAGCAGACGTTTGATGTTGCCTGCATGATCCGTAATGATAAGTGTATTGGTTGGATTATATGCCGCCAGATGTCCCTGTTGCGGCACCAGGGGCCTCAGTATTGGTACCAATTGTGAGGCCGGCACATGATCCAGACGTATAATTTTAGTGATTAATTCATCAGCAGAAAATATATCTTTAGCACCCGACAGTGGCAGCGGCCCCTGTTTGGCATTAACCTCTGGAACAATCTTTATCACCGAACCCGTGGGAACGGCGGCATAACCATGTACCTGTAAAACAGAAAGGAACACCTCATAAACTGCTTCTGGCGTTAACGTATTTGCTGATACCACAGTAACTTTGGCTTTAACTCGTGGGTCAATGATGAAATTTTTGCCGGTAAATTTAGAAACCGTACTGATCAGGGCACGGATGTCCGCGTCTTTAAGATTAAGTGTGATCTCATCCGCAATCACCTGCGTTGTCATCAACAAAGACAACAGGATAGAGAATAACAGGCACTGAACTCTTCGCTGTAAACGTAAAGCGTATGATCGGTGCTGTGTTAATAGTTGAACGATGGTCATGCAATATTCCTTAGTTTCTAACTTATTGTAACGTAATGTTAAGCGGTACTTCTGCGCCATTGCGTTTCACCACTATATTCAGATTTTTAGCTGTACTCAGCTTTCGTAATGCGCTGATACCATTCTCCGGCTTATCAAGCTTCACCCCATTGATCTCGGTGATCACATCGTTGCTTTCGATACCGAGCTCAGATAACAGCTCACCTTTTTGCTGCGGTTTTAATCGATAACCGATCTGCCTGCCATTTTCTTTGACCAGAACAGGCAATGCATAATCACCAAATGAGGTTGGATTTTTTAAAATGTCTCCGCGTATCTGTTTTAAGGCCGCGCCAGGTGATAAATTTGAAGAGCGCCCACCTGCACCCCGCGATTCTCTAGTTGATTTAAAACCGGCAACACCACTGATTTTCTGTAACTTTAATGTTTCCAGCTGGCCGTTGCGCTCGAGTACGACATATTCGGGATGTATTTCCTTGATCAGAACACCACCCGGCACCCTATCGCCGACACTATAGATATCTTCCTTACCCGACTTGCCCTGCGCGATAATGGCACTTGCACGCTCCATCGGTTTAGCCGCTAACACGCCTTTTAAAGTGAGATTCAGTTTTGTCTCTGGCGCCTTCGTCTGTTTTTGACTAACCGCTTTTTCACTGACACCGAAGATATTCGCCGAGGTGAGTTGTCTAAAATTATTTTGCTGCGTCTGCATATCAACTGCTGATCTTTTGTTTTGTTGCAGAGGAACCGCATTCTCCTCATCTTGCGGTAAAAACATCCAGGTCATTTCAACAAATAGATAAGCACAGGCGACGATAAGCAATAGACTTACAATTGTTGCAATGCGCTTGTTATATTGTTGCAACACAGCGGGATTGTTTAGCTGTGTTATCAGTGTGTTAGCCATGGAATCGGGGTATTTCCTTAAACTAGTTCTATTAAACTATAAATACACCAAATTCTAGCAGTCTATAGCTTCCAATGCTGACTAATTATCTAGATTTCCGTGCTATTTTCACATTTCAGCAGAAAAAACATGAATTAATTAGATAGCATACTGATTGTTAACGTCGACGAAAACGATAGATTGCAATTTCACCGAGCAAGTTTGGCAACAGATTCATCAATAAACTGCCACGTTTATGACTGTGATCAACGACGCTGCGCTGCAATATTTGAATGTCATGTTGTTTACATAACTGCTCAAAATCATTGAGTGTGCACAGATGGACATTCGGTGTATTAAACCATTGATTAGGAAGGTTTTTTGTTACCGGCATAATGCCTTTTAGACCCAGCTGCAGGCGTGCGCGCCAGTGTGCCATATTAGGAAAAGTAACAATTCCTTCATTACCCACTCTTAACATTTCTTCAATTAACAGATCAGGCTGCTCGGTCGCCTGTAATGTTTGACTCATGATGACGCAATCAAAGCTATTGTCGGAGAAATAGGCTTTTAACCCATTATTCAGGTTTGCCTGAATAACATTGATATCACGTTCAACACAGATTTCGATATTAAACGGATTGATTTCCAGGCCGTAACCCAAAACATTACGCTGATCACGCAGATACGCCAGCAAAGTGCCATCACCGCAACCCAGATCCAGTACCTTGGTATCCGCTTTTATCCATTGCGCAATGATGGCAAGGTCTGCACGCAAACCGTCTTGTTCCATTGCCTGTAAATGTTCGATAGCCTGACTCACGGTAATGTACCGGAGATGTTATTCATATAAGCGCCAAATACATTCATATAGTGAGGGATCGGGATCAAAAAAGCATCATGCCCCTGCCGGGATTCTATCTCTATATAACTGACCTGTTTTTCGGCCTGCAGCAATTGTTTGACAATTTCCTGCGAGCGCTCAGGTGCAAAACGCCAGTCCGAGGTAAATGAAATAACCAGGAATTTAGCACCGGTTCGCTGTAGAGCCAGCGCCAGATTGTCATCGTAAGCACTGGCCGGATCAAAATAGTCCAGTGTCTTAGTCATCAATAAATAGGTGTTCGCATCAAAACGATCAACAAATGAACGCCCCTGATAACGCAGATAACTCTCCACCTGAAAGTCCACATCGAAACCAAAATTGAGCTTGCCTTCGCGCAATTCACGGCCAAACTTGTCGCGCATGGCATCATCTGATAGATAGGTGATATGCCCCAGCATCCTGGCAAGCATGAGACCCCGGCGCGGTACCGTATTTTTTTCCAGATAGTGGCCATCACAAAAATCCGGGTCAGACATGATGGATTGGCGAGCCACCTCGTTAAACGCTATATTCTGCGCAGAGAGCTTCGCTGCTGCAGCGATGACAACGGCATATTTTATTAGATCGGGATAATCGATGGTCCACTGCAGCACCTGCATACCACCCAGACTACCGCCTATAACCGCACACCAGTGATCGATATTTAGTGACTGCATAAAACGGTACTGACATAACACCCAGTCTTTCACTGTAACGATAGGAAAATCCGGTCCCCAGTATTTACCGGTTTCCGGGTTAATGGTATTCGGCCCACTGGAACCTTTGCAGCCACCCAGATTGTTGATACTGACCACAAAAAAACGGTTGGTATCGATAGCTTTGCCAGGCCCTATGGCACTATCCCACCAGCCTGCTTTTTTGTCATCCATGCTATGGTAACCCGCAGCATGCTGATCACCCGACAGGGCATGGCAGATCAAGATGGCATTACTGGCATCAGCATTTAACTCACCATAGGTTTCATAGGCAATATCGTACTCACTCAGCGTTTTACCGCATTCCAGTACTAAAGCTTCGGAAAAATGAATGATTTGCGTTTCAACAATTCCTACGGAATCGTCAGCGATGGTTTCAGGCATGTAAATTTCTGGTGTTCATAATATATCGTGCAGTGTAATTTGTGCCCCTCTAAGATGCAATAACCGGGATGCAATCAGTGTTTATACTCAATCGGCAGATCTTTGAATAAAATGGTGTTTTAGCCACTCGAATAGCCATACCGAAACCCCGCCCACCGCGCCTAACAGGTGCGCCTCTGTTAACACCCGTCCACCAGCCATATCTTCAGAGCCTGGCAGGGCACCAAAAACAAACTCCCAGCTTAACTTGGCGAGCAGTACGGTCACTAACACATAACCACTGGCAGGATAATAGCGAATTTCTCGTAGCGCACCGTATAAGAACAGGCCATGCAAAACACCCGATAATCCTACATAAGAATAAATATCAGTCATCCACCACCAAAGCCCTATATTGATGACACAGACGGAGGCCAGGATAACCAGCAACCATTGTTTGACGCTGGCATGCGCACTAAAGAAAAAAGCAACGATTGCCAGACCGGCCATATTCAACAACCAGTGTGACCAGTTCAGATGCACGATATGCCCACTCAACAATAACCAGACATCACCCTGCTCGGCCAGGTCCCGTTTAAAACGCCAGCTATCAACCCAGTCAAATGCCTGCAAAAAAAATGAAAGCAAAAACAGGCATAACCATAAAATATGGCTGGAATGATATTGATAACGAAACTTTGATGGCTCGGATGGTGTCATATTTTGTAGGCAGTTAGCCCTGCATTTGTTATTATCGCAAGAATATTCTTAGTGCTTAATCTCACAGTTTAAATAATTTAACCCGTGCAACATAGTTATCTGCACAAATATGGAGTTTTTTCGTGTTTAATAAAACAACAAGTATTAATAGAGCGAAGCAATCCGGCTTCACCTTAATCGAAATCATGGTCGTCGTCGTCATTATCGGTATTTTAGCCAGTGTCGTCGTGCCTCGTATCATGGATAACCCGGATAAAGCGCGTACCGCAAAAGCGAAAAATGACCTTCGCGCCCTGGAAAGTGCACTCGATATATATCGACTGGACAACTTCGTCTACCCGACGACAGATCAGGGACTTGAATCACTGGTAAGTCTGCCAACCTCCTCGCCTGAACCACCCAACTGGAAACAGGGCGGTTACATCAAAAAACTGGTCAAAGATCCATGGGGCAATGAGTACCTGTACCTGAACCCTGGTGAACACGGTGAAATCGACATATATTCCCTCGGTGCTGATGGTGCCCCCGGAGGCGAAGGTCCAAACACTGATATCGGTTCCTGGGATCAAGATTAACCAGGCATCTGTAACTCGACTGCTATCGGAAGTTGTTGATAGACATGCAAACGAACTTCCCGCAACCACCTATATCGCAGCAGCATAAGCAGTGTGGTTTCACACTGCTAGAGTTATTAGTCGTGGTTGTCATCGTCTCCATATTATTCACCTACACCACCCTTGCCATTCGCAGTGATTCGCCAGAAGATATCATCAAAAAAGAAGCTTTACGACTGGAACGGCTAGTTGAATTAGCGCTTGAAGAATCCATATTACGCGGAGAAGAATACGGCATCGAAGTTTATCCTGATGGCTATCGCTTCCTTCGTTTTACTGAAAACCAGTGGTTACCCCTGAGTGACGACAGAATTTTGCATGAACGCGAGTTACCGCTAGAGATGGAAATGGAAATGAGTCTAGAAGATACGGAGATTGTAATCGAGCCGGCGACGAACAAGATGTCTGATCAGGAGATTGATCTTGAACTCGATGATGAGGATGAAGAAAAAAATAAAAAGGCCAAACCACAGATATTCTTATTATCCAGTGGCGAAATCACCCCTGAATTTGAGGTTCGCTTATACATCTTAGGGGTCGAAACCAGCTATTTTGTTAAAGGTCTTTTCGATGGCACACTAAAAACGGAGATTAGTGATTTATAATGAAACCACGATTACTCAATAAGCACATCTCCGGTTTTACCCTGATCGAAGTCATGGTGGCGCTGACCATCATCGCTATCTCACTCGGCGCCTTACTCAACACATCAGGTGCTCAGGCAAACAGTGCCAGCTACCTAAAACAAAAAACACTGGCACACTGGGTTGCAGTTAACGAGCTCACACAGATGCGCATCGACAAAGAATTCCCTGACCTGGGTGACAAAAAAGGCTCCACCAGCATGGCCAATCATGACTGGTACTGGATTCGCACCACCAAAAAAACCGAAGACGAAGACGCCTTAGAGGTTACATATACCCTGTATGCCGATAAAGACTACGAGAAAAACCTGACATCGCTGATCGGTTATGCAACGCGCTAGACACGCCCCATCGCTGCCGTTAAAACAACAGGGGTTTACCTTGCTCGAGCTGCTGATAGCAAGCATCATTTTTGCCATCATGGCAATTATGGCCTACGGCGGACTGGACAATGTTCTCAGTAACAGCAAAGTATCAGAGCAGGCACTGAAACGCTTACAACAGGCCCAACAAACTGTTTCCGTATTAAACCGTGATCTCTCACAGATAATACAACGCTCGATACGAGATGAATATGGCAATACCCAGCCTTATTTAAGTGCCGGCAATAATCTTGATTATCTGGTCGAATTCAGCCGTGGCGGTCGTGTTAATCCGGCGAATTTATTACGCAGCAGTTTACTCCGCGTTGCTTACCGTTTCGAAGAAGACAAACTGATCAGGCTACAGTGGCAACAACTGGATCGTGCTCAGGGCATAGAGCCGAAACAGACGACCCTCATCGACGATATCGAAAATATCACACTACGTTTCCTTGACGACAACGGTGAATGGCAGGATCAGTGGCCGCCATTAAATACCGCTACCGGAGGAGCACAAACAACAACGACAACTAAACCCGCCGCTATAGAAATCGTTATGCAATTAAATGACTGGGGAGATATCCGTCGCCTCTACGCGATGAACTAATCTGCCGATATGTTTTTATCTCACTGCAAAAAATTACCAGCTACTGCATCGAAGCCGCGCACATCAAGCTTTATCACAGGTACTCGTCAGCAGGGCGTTGCCATTATCACCGCCTTATTAATCGTCACGATTGCAGCCACTGTCAGCATGACCATCAGTACTCGACTGCAATTAGATGTACGCCGCACCGGTAACATGATTGCTCAGGATCAGGCCGACTTCTATCTATTCGCCGCCGAAGAATGGTCGCAAAGAATCTTACGCCAGGATAAAAAAGACAGTACTGTCGACGGCTTAACTGAAGTCTGGGCCACCGAGCTGCCACCACTACCAGTGCCCGGCGGCTCGATACAGGGCACGTTAACTGACCTGCATAGCTGCATCAATATTAACTCTCTGATGGTAGGTAACGCTGTTGATGCCAGCACTCAGACCCGTCTCAACCAGTTATTCAATAATCTGGGCATCACCGGCAATTTCACCCAGGCGATCAGCGACTGGATCGATACCGACCTGGAAACAAGTAATCCAAATGGCGCTGAAGATGGTTATTATCTCAATCTTGAGCAACCCTACCGTACCGCGAACACCCCGCTGCAGAGCCTCAGTGAAATCCGCTTAATAAAAGGCTTTGAAGACAGCGAAATCTATAATACGGTTAAAGATCACCTTTGTGCTTTTATTGCAAATTCTAATGACGTCACCATCAACGTCAACACAGCAAGCATTGAAGTGCTAAAATCCCTGTCTTCTGATATGACGGAACAACTGACAACAGATATTATCGAGCGTCGCGACGAAGAACTATTTGATAACATTAAAGAATTTACCAGCTTTGCAAAGCTAGGTACTATAATCAAGGACACGACGAAACTGTCGACCAGCAGTGATTATTTTTTACTCAGAACACAGGCAATTATTGGCCAGGCGAATAAGGTCATGTACAGTATTATTTACAGAGACAACGATGGCAAAACAGAAATCATCTCGCGCGCTCAACGAACTTTGTAGAATCACTTAACCATAACCGATAACAAGCACAATAAATTGAGACCAGGAAAATGAGTGAAACTTTACTCATCCATTACAATATAGAACATGCGCACCAGGCGACCTGGGCACTTTGCAATGATGCCGGGGAACTTACCGGAAAACTGACCACTGGTTCACTAGAAGAACTTAGCAACATGTCAGCCAGGCATACTGCTGTGGTTTTACTCAACAGCCAATGTTTACACATCAATCAATTGCACCTGCCCACGCAGAACATGCAGAAATTATTGAAGGCCGTGCCTTACGCGATCGAAGAGTTCATCGCAGAAGATATCGAAGATTTTCACTTTGTTGTTGCAAAAAACAAACACAGTGATGCCACCTCCGTGGTCGGCATCGATAAGACGACCCTCAAAAATATCATTGATATCTTTCGGCAAAACAACATTACTGTTGAAAAGATCATTCCTGATGTCCTCTGCCTGACAGCCAGCGACAAACAGTGGGCCTGTCTGAACTTCGAACAGGTCTCATACCTGCAAACAGACACCTTAAATGGCATGGTGTTGTCACATGATATATTGCCTTATGTCATCAACAGCAGACTTCAGGACGAAAAACAGGCCCAACCAGAAAAGATTCTATTATTTAGCGAACAGGACAAGCCATCCGCTTTTGATCAACTACAGATTGATGATGACGAGATCGAGATCATCAATATCAGCTTTAACACGCATCCACTGGTGGTCTTCTGCGGTCAATACAAACAGGCATCAGCACTTAACCTGCTGCAAAATAAATTTAAGCCTAAACGCAAATCTTCAGGTTACTGGCAGCACTGGCGCCTGGCCGCATCATTGGCTGTCGTCTGGTTGACACTACATCTTGGACTTACCGGTTTTCAATATTCGCAGCTAAAAGATGAAAACAATATCGCCAAAGCTGAGATCGAAAAAATCTACAGGAAAGCGTTCCCTCAAAGCCGAAAGATCGTAAACCCCAGATCACAGATGGAACAAAAATTAAATGAGTTAAAAGGCAGCTCGGGTAACAGCAGTAGTGGCCTGGTATTTTTACTTGCCGAATCTTTTGGCACGCTCAGCCAGGACAGAGAAAATATTACCCTGCAATCTTTAACCTTCAGGAACAGTAAAATGGATATCCGGACTTGATAGCGCCAACCTGCAGGCCATCGAAAACTTAAATAAAAAACTCAATGAAAATAAAAAATTAAAATCTGAAATAACCTCGTCTTCTTCAGAGAAAGATAAAGTAAAGGGCAACTTACGAATAGAAGGCCGTGGCTAATGCAGCAGTTATTAAAGATCAAACAGTGGTTTTATTCGCTGCCGACAAAAGAACAATGGATGGTATCCGGCACGAGCACATTGCTCCTCATCACTCTTTTTTACCTTATCGTCTGGGAGCCCCTGCATTTGGGCCTGGAAGAAGAACAACAAAAAAAGCATTCACAACAAGAAATACTATTATGGATGCAGCAAGCTGCAAACGAAGTTAAAATCTTACGCACATCCGGAAGCAGCAGTACCATACGTGACAAAAACAAACCCACGACACTGGTTATAGAACAGGCGATTAAGAATGCCGGTCTGAAACCATCCGTTAAAAAGATCGAATCTTCAGGCAGCAACGGCGCCAGAGTTACCTTGAATGACGCGTCATTCAATCAAATACTTGTCTGGCTGAACACCCTTACAACACATAACGGTATCCTGGTGGTCAGTGCAAATATTGAACGTGCAGAAAAACCAGGGCTTACCAATGCACGCTTAACCTTTGAACGCCCATAAGCACCGCTTTCAAATATTATATCCGCCGCAAATTTCATGAAAAAAAGAGTTTATATCATCACTGCCATCGTTTCTTATTTTGCGCTGTTAGTAGCAACGATCCCGGCACACACTGTCAGCAGTATTATCAATGAAAACAGCCCGGTCAAAATTCAAGGTGCTAACGGTACTCTCTGGCATGGTAAAGCGTTTTCCATCGTAATAAACAACTCGACACAATTACAGGCTAGCACCTGGTCTTTTAATGCATGGAAACTTCTTATCGGAAAAATTGCTATTGATGTAGATACACAATACATCAACAACAACCTCACTTCAGAGATCGGGGTTTCATTTCTAGGCCGATACTTCATCAATGACCTGAATGCTCAAATATCTGCACAAGACCTGGCGCGGCTTGCAGAGATACCGATGGCACAGCTATCTGGCATGATCTCGCTCAATATTGTGCACGCCGAATGGGAACAGGGAGAGATGCCGCTTGCAGAGGGCGAAATAAACTGGAAAGATGCGACGGTTACTGTTGCCGAGTCCGCCTCTTTAGGCGATTTATCAATCGTGTTAAGCGAGTCTGATCAGCAGCGACTTAACGCTGAGATAAAAAACCAGGGTGGTGATATCAGGATCAGTGGAACAGCTGAACTTGTATCAGCAACCGATTATGCGGTAAACGTAACCCTGACACCAACAGAATCCGCAAGTAACAACATAAAACAAAGCCTGGGCTTATTTGCACAAAAGCAGAATAATGGTGCTTACGTGTTAAAAAAATCAGGCTCACTCAATCAAATAATGTAACCCGATAAGTATTAGAAAACTATGACCGACACAATCAATGGCATAACCGTAACCAGCGAAAACAAATGCTCCTTTTGCACAGGATCGATCTGCTGCACCTACGTTACCCAGCACCTGGACACCCCTCGCTCTAAAGAAGACTTTCGTCAACTCTTGTGGCAGGTGTCACACGACCACGTAAAAATTTATAAAGATGATGATGGCTGGACCTTATTGGTCGATGGCAAATGCCAGCACCTGCAGATTAATGGCGGCTGCGGTATTTATGAAGAAAGACCTGACATATGCCGTGAACACACAAATGATTATTGTGAGTACGACGCACCTTCAGAAGATGGTTTCGAGTTATATTTTGAAAATTATTATGACCTGCTGAAATACTGCAAAAAACGCTTTAAGTCCTGGGATAAAAAATAAATCAAGCAAGTGGTCGAACTAAAACACTAACCCATAACCCGGATCAAACCTGAGCGTAGGACCGCAGGATCCTGCTGAAAAAGTTGCACTCTAGAGATGATGATAGATCAGACTGTTATCGCTTTAGTCCATAAAGTCCAGCCTGCACTACCAGCCACGGACCCGCCACGATTACGAACTTATCGAATTCCTGAGCTATTATGGATGTAAACAATAATAATTCTGGTTTGTACAATTGCCTTCCCTTCTGCGTCTCTTACCTGCGCTTGCAGCGTATGGGCACCTCGTTCAATACGGCCGATATAAAATGAAGTGTCCAGGCTGTTTTTCATCACAGGGTTACCATCTAACAGCAACCAAATACCATGACCGGCTTCAGTGTTTAACGCAGGTACAAGTTTTACTGAGACCTTAACATCGGGATCATTCCTGATGGTTTGCTCATCTATTGGTGATTCGATATCAAAACCCGTGTATTTAAATTCAGCAGTCGGCTCATCCTTAACTACCTCCTTTTCTGTAACAGGCTTTGGTGCATCCATTACCGATATCGGCGGCGGTGTGTATTTTTCCGCATCCTTGAAAGGGGTATCCGAATACAGGATATTGCCTTCAGAATCAACGCCTCGATACAAACCAGCATTTGCCGCATAAGCAGAGCCAAGGAAAGATATCAGCAGTATTTTCAAGATAGTATTTTTCATGTCTACAAGCATAGCTTTTGATCGACCAGCTTGCAATAAATAATCAGACGATATGCATGTAGAAAAATGCTTTGAAAAGACAGCTGGAGCACAGCACCTAAACTTTGTTATCTAGACAGAAAATTTTAAGGCAGAATCTCCTTAATACTATCCAGGGCAACAAAGCGCTCACTTTTCACCAGGCCGCCCTGACTATCAGGTTGTTGAATACCAAAACAGTACTTAATGCCATATTCATGCGCACTCTCAAGCACTTCCAGGTTGTCATCAATCAACATGGTGCGCTCTTTTATATAGGGTTCGACGGCCTGAAGCTTTTGCCAAAAGCCTTCATTTTCTTTTGCCAGCCCGATCTCATGCGCATTGATGATGTTATCGAAATGCACATGCAGATTAGTTCTATCCATTTTTAAATTCAGGCTTGCCGGGTGGGCATTGGTGACCAGCACGACACGTTTTTTGTTTTCATTCAACCATGAAAGAAAATCTACCACATCAGGTCGTATCGATATCTTTTCTGCAAGATCGTGTTTTAACTGCTCAATATCCAGTGATAGCTCCCGTGTCCAGAAATCTACACAATACCAGTCGAGCCTGCCACGAACTTCCGTATAACGGCACATCAGATGTTTATGTGCATCCTCATCAGAGAGCTCATGTTTCTCGGCATAACATTTGGGTACATGCGACAACCAGAAGTGGTTATCGAAATGCAGATCCAGCAGAGTGCCATCCATATCCAGCAATACCGTCTCGATACTTTCCCAGTCCGGTTTTTCTTCAGAGAATCTCTTGTCATCAGCATCTATAGTCATGCGGGTATTATACAATGCCAATATTAAGAATAATCCATTAAAAAAACACAAGACTAAAACCATGCCAGGAATTATTCATCGCCCTCCTTCTTTATAGTACTTCGTTAATACTGGATATTATTTTCAAATCAATTCAATGTCTTATAGAAGATAGCATTGTTTTATGATGAGTGGGTCGACTTCTGCTCTGGAGTGGATGTACTGATCCATGATGCGCAATACACGAAGATGATATGCCACATGAACATGGCTGGGGGCACACATTAATATCACAGGTCAGACAACTTGCTATCGATGCGAACGTTGGCACACTGATCTTATTCCACCTCAATCCTGGCTGCAGTGACGCCCAGCTGGATGAAATTCAGATAAAAATATGAGCGTTTCTTTAAACAGCACTACGACAACAATAAGAGTTATTGTGCCGCTGAGGGCATGAAAATAACCTTACGCAAATAAATTGCGGGCGGAAACACGTTAATCGAAGTAGAATAAACCTCTGATAAAATTGTTAACTCAGCACTAATAAATACTTTATGAAGATACTAGTAGTAGGTGGCGCCGGTTACATCGGCTCACACATGGTCAAACAACTGGCAAAAGCCGGTAACGAAGTTATCACTCTGGACAATTTAAGTTACGGTTATCGTGACGCGGTAAAGTACGGCGAGTTTATCGAAGGTGACCTGGGTGACAACACGGTTCTGGATGCCATCTTTAAACCTGGTAATATCGATGCAGTCATGCATTTTGCCGGTTTTATTCAGGTCGGTGAATCCGTCATCAAACCTTCGATGTATTACCATAACAACGTGGTTAATACACACACTCTACTCGATGCCATGTTGCGCCACGAGGTGAAGAATTTTATCTTTTCATCGACCGCTGCTATATTCGGTGAGCCTGACTACACACCGATCGACGAAAAACATAACAAGCAACCGATCAACCCGTATGGTCATTCAAAATTGATGATAGAACAGGTGCTGGATGATTACGACAAAGCCTATGGCCTGCGCTCGACCTGCTTACGCTACTTTAATGCCGCCGGTGCTGATCCAGAGGGTGAACTCGGTGAGCGGCATGTGCCAGAAACCCATCTCATCCCGCTGATTTTGCAGGCTGCTTCCGGTCGCCGTGAAGATATCAAAGTATTCGGTGACGATTACGCCACCGATGATGGCACCTGTGTGCGCGACTACATCCACATCAACGATTTATGCGAAGCCCATTCACTGGCATTACAAAAGATGATGAAGGAAGATAAAAGCGCACGGTACAACCTGGGCAACGGCAAAGGCTTTTCTGTAAAACAGGTGATAGACGTCGCCAAAGAAGTGTCCGGCAATGACTTCAAAGTAAGCATCGAACCTCGCCGCGCCGGCGACCCTGCCGTACTGGTCGCTGATGCAACATTAGCTAAACAGGAATTAAACTGGCAACCAAAATTTGCCGAACTGAAAGACATCGTACAGACAGCCTGGCAATGGGAAACGGATTTTTTATCTAAACAATAAAGCTGACACTAGCTGCACCAGCGCCATTTAATGCCATAGATTATGGCGTGACTAATAAGCTTTATTCATTACGTTTCGCCTAGCTAAGCAGATCGCCGTGATCTGCCTCAATCAAACGTTTGGTCATATGCAAGCGCATAGCCGCTTCTTCGGTAATGGTATGAAACAGATGATGCGGACTGGTAGATTTTTCGATGATGCTATCGAGGTCGTCACTAAGCTCACGATAGTAATCCAGTAAGCGCAGGTCAAAGCCGTTTAACGCATTGCTTAGTGGATCTTTGAGCTGACGTTTTCGGATAGTTTCCATGCCATCCTCAAAAACATTTCCCAGGCACATGTGCACCGCAGAAAACAACGTTGCCCAGCCGTTAAACCAGAACATGATATCTTTATCAAAGGTTTCACCGGCGGTGCCGTTACCGTCAAGCATCTGACGTAGCAGGTCACGCTCATTAACCGCTTCATGCAACTCCATCATATTCGCGCGTCCATAAGCATCGATAGTCGTGCTTGTCAGCAGCATAGGTGCTTCCGGGTATTTACTTAATACAAAGGTAGCATCTTTAATCAACGGTGCCGGCTCATCCGGGTTGACCGGGTTACGCTTCAGCCGTGATGACGGCGCTGAAGATAAAACCTGCACCTGGTGACCACGGCGACCTAATTCATTAACCAGTCGGGCGAACACGCCTTTTTGAAACAGTTCCATAGAAAAATTTAGATGCCCCTGTTTATGCAACAAACACAACTGAATCTCATCTTTATACTTTGGCGCAGCTTCGACGATGTTGGCAATCTTTGTTACCGGGATACGCTCAGACAATTCACCTTTGCGATCGACAACCACTTCCTGATGAAACTCATCAAAACTTATCTGCAACATCACTTTGGCTTTCGGCCAGGTAACAGCTCGACGCCGTATGGCCGCCGCCATTTTTTCTAATACCTGTCGCGTGACCTCACGACTATCAGCAAAATCACCATTTAACAAAATCGCAAAAGTGGTGACATTTTTCATGCTGCTGATGGCGTTATAAAAATGATCCAGATGTTTTGTCAGGTCACCACCGGTAAATAATACGGAAGTAGTGAGCTCATCGATCATCTCATACAGCGGTGCCGGATCATCGGTATTTTTCATCAACGGACGAAAGATAAACATACAGTGACGGCAGGTCTGCGGACAACCCATGGCGGGAATAATACCGAGCTTACTGAAGGGCTGCAGTGTTTCGCTATCAGGCAACTGATCAACCAGTGCTAATCGGGCTCTGTCTTCAGGACCCAGCATATCGGCATAACGGTCTTTTTCCTGTTTTGCCAGATCTTTATAACCCGCAGCAAAGGTCTTATCGAATAGAGCCAGTGAATCCCATACTGATTCAACATACCCTGCCAGCGATTCAGCCGTTTTCTGCTGTTGCAGCAACAGCAGCAGATTACGCTGCTGCACCTGAGCTTCACCCTGGTATTGCTGCCAGTAACGTATATAAGCCTGAATAAATTCAGTCGCACTGTTACTCTGCAGTAACATCTGCATCAAAAAAGCCTGCGCGCCTTTGCAAAAGCTGCTCAAAACCTCTGACTGATATCGTGTATTCACGTTTTGCTGCAACCAGCTCCAGGCAAACACATAACTCATCAAAAAACTGAGTGCCTCTGCATCCTCTCCTGCAAGCGATTTAGCCTTTAGCATCTGCAGCATATCACCTCGTGTCAGACGGTTTATCTCGGCTTTGAAACGCTGCCGCTGCGACACCAGGTAAGCCTGACGCACATCCGCCTGCGCCTCATCACTAATAGAAATCTTACTTGAGGGGCGACCGGACTGAACCGAGACTGTCTGAATTGTGCGGATACTGGTCTGCATAAGAGATTGATTTTACAGGCACCCCGTTCGTTAATAAAGCCTGGGAATCTACGGGATTAATAAGATACGCAACGCTTTTTTGCGTCGCTGCCTGAGCGCATTATTGTATGCTTTCTCATTTATTCTCTACAGGCTGCATTAAATGAACAACTGCACCTGTTGGGTCAGAAACTGCACAGACACGACCAACATCAGGTACATCATGTGGTGGAACCAATACTTTCCCACCGAGATCTTCCGTTTGTTTCGCACAACCATCAAGGTCTTCAACTGCTATATATGAGTGCCAGTATGAGCCTTCCCCTGGTGTATCCATAGTTGGATTCATCATACCTGCAACATCTTCGCCATTCTTTTGAAATAATGTGTATGTTCCGAATTCACCAGCATCAACTTTTTTTAACTCCCAGCCAAAAAGCTTGCTAAAAAATGCACCACTTGTTTCTTGATCTGATGTTACAAGTTCTTGCCAAATAAAAGGATTCTGTTCAGACATGAGTATTCTCTAATTGATTATTATTCTAACGACCTAATAAATGTTTGACCGCTGTTTGACCGGTCAAAGTAATTATAAGGGGTCTGCCACCCTTTAATTCCCTTTAATTCCCTTTAATTTTGGGTCGGTTACTGACCTTCGAGCAAGTCCATCAGCACCAAACCAGCCCAGCGGCCGCTTACCGGCCAATAGCAGACCTTCGATGCTAGAAGCAATAATCGTGTTCTAGTCTATCCCCGATTATCATACCGTGATATAAACAGGGCTATCTTAAAAATATAAATGAACTATGAACAAATTAAAAACAGCCGTCATCGGCGTCGGATATCTCGGCAAATTTCACGCAGAAAAATACGCCAATCTGGACAATAGCGAACTGGTCGCAGTTGTCGATGCCAACGCTGAAACAGCACAGGCTATAGCAGATAAATATAATATTGAAGCACTGACCGACTACAAAAGTCTGCTTGGCAAGGTCGATGCAGTCAGTATTGCTGCGCCTACAACCCTGCATCACAATATTGCCCGGGATTTTCTCAAGCACGGTAGTCACGTACTCATAGAGAAGCCGATCACCGTGACCGTTGATGAAGCCGATGACCTGATCGAACTGGCGCTGATGAACAACCTGCTGATCCAGGTCGGCCATCTGGAGCGTTTCAATGCCGCCATGCTGGACCTGGATAAGATCCTGGAACAGCCAACGTTTATCGAATCACACCGGCTTGCCCCCTTCAACCCGCGCGCCACAGACGTCAACGTGGTGCTCGATTTGATGATCCACGATATCGATATCATCATGAACATCGTGAAATCAAATATACAGTCCATGCAGGTCTCGGGCACAAAAGTCCTCACTGACAGCACCGACATCGCCAATGTTCGCCTGCAGTTTGAAAATGGCTGCGTGGCCAATGTCACCGCCAGCCG
Organism: uncultured Gammaproteobacteria bacterium; assembly: GCA_963752725.1. Lineage (GTDB taxonomy): Bacteria > Pseudomonadota > Gammaproteobacteria > SZUA-229 > SZUA-229. The sequence goes on along the minus strand of CAVWAI010000013.1, from coordinate 7,054 downwards.
GGTCAGCGCCAAAACGGAACGCAAGATGCGCCTGTTCCAGCACAACGCTTATATCTCTGTTGATTTTCAGGACCGTGTTTTGAAAATCTACCAGAAAGGCGAGAAGGAAATGCACCCCGGCATTCCAGAAATTATCAGCCACGAATCTACTTATGAAAACAACGATGCGCTCAATCTAGAAATTATTGCTTTCCTCGACTCCATACAAAATGGCACACCCGTCATCGTTAGCGGTGAAGATGGCAGATGTGCACTGGATGCCGCCATCAAAATCACAACACAGCTGAGTGACAAATAACACGTCACTTCAATTACCTATAAGGACTTACTATGAACATCCCAATGGTTGACCTCAAGGGTCAATATCTCAGCCTCAAAAACGAAATCGATGCAGCCATGCTGGAAGCCCTTGAGGAAACACACTTCATCCTCGGGCCCAACGTGCAGGCATTTGAACAGGAAGCTGCAAACTATCTCGGTGTTAAACATGCTATCGGCGTTGCCTCCGGTACCGATGCCCTGCACCTGGCGCTGGTTGCAGCCGGCATAGGTCCGGGTGATGAAGTCATCACCACATCGTTTACATTTATCGCAACGGCAGAAGCCATCAGTTATGTAGGTGCCACACCGGTTTTTGTCGATATCGACCCCGACACACTCAATATCGACCTGGAACAGGTTGAACATGCCATTAATGCCAAAACTAGGGCTGTCATCCCGGTACACCTATTCGGCCAGCCCGTGGATATGGAAGCACTGGTGCAGCTATGCGATGTAAAAAACCTGTTTATTGTCGAGGACTGCGCTCAGTCCTTTGGTGCACACATAAACGGTAAAATGACTGGCGGCTTCGGCACATTTGGCGCCTTCAGTTTCTTCCCCAGCAAAAACCTTGGCTGTTTCGGTGACGGCGGCCTGGTGATTACCGATAATGACAAACACGCCAATGAATTGCGAATACTGAGGAATCACGGTAGCCGTGAGCGTTACCATCACAATGTCATCGGCTATAACAGTCGGCTGGATGAACTACAGGCGGTCATATTACGCATAAAGCTGAAGCACATCGACGATTACAGTCAGAACCGCCGTCGAGTTGCGCACCGCTATTCAGAAGCACTGGCGGACACCAGCATCCAGGTTCCGTACGAAGATGGCAAGGGCATGCACGTGTACCACCAGTACACCTTGTTACATGAAAAACGCGACGACATCATGGCTGCACTACAGGAAAAGAACATCGCTTGTGCTATTTATTACCCGATTCCGCTGCATAAGCAGGATGTTTACATGGAAGTGTACAAAGATATTCACCTGCCCGTTACAGAATCGGTCGCTGAAAAGTGCTTCTCACTACCTATTTATCCTGAACTCGAAAATGACAACATTGACACTATCACCGATGTCATCAAAGCGGCATTGTAGGTGACCGATACAATCGTTTTCATCGTAGCAGGTAAGAATAAGGGGTCGGTGAAAAATGAGAATTATTTCGTTTTATAACTGAATATCATTTGTCACCGAACGCTTTAATTCCTTTAGATTGCGAAGTTAGGTATTATCTTCATCATGGCTTGGATGAGGTTTAGTGAAATATGAAATGGTCCTGGAAACTGATCCGTATTGCCGGTATTGATGTTTACGTCCACGCTACCTTCTTTATTCTCATCGTCTGGATCGGCTTGAGTTACTGGCAGATAGAGGGCACTCTGGTAGCGGTGTTCAGTGGCATCGGTTTTATCCTTGCACTGTTTGCCTGCGTGGTACTGCATGAGTTGGGGCACGCACTGACAGCGAGGCGTTATGGTATCCGCACTCGGAATATTATCTTGTTACCCATCGGTGGCGTCGCTTCTCTAGAGCGTATGCCCGACGACCCGAAACAGGAAATCACCGTGGCACTGGCAGGGCCGTCGGTTAATCTGGTAATTGCATTTGGTCTTTGGCTGTGGCTCTCTGTAAGCAACGCATTAGTGCCGGTGGATGATCTTAGCCTTACTGGTGGGGTGTTTCTGGAAAGGCTGATGCTGATTAATATCATTCTGGCTGTTTTTAACTTGCTGCCAGCTTTTCCCATGGATGGTGGCCGGGTATTACGGGCGGTGCTATCCATGCGCATGAGCCGCAACAGGGCTACCCAGGTGGCTGCCAAAGTAGGTCAGGGTCTGGCTTTGTGGTTGGGTTTGTTGGGTCTGCTATACAACCCCTTCCTGGTCTTCATAGCCCTGTTTGTGTGGATAGGGGCTGCGGCCGAGGCGGGGATGGAACAGATCAAATCAACCCTGTCTGATGCGGCTGTAGGTCGAGCCATGTTGACCGATTTTCAGGTCCTGTCGCCTGATGATGTACTTTCCCGCGCCATTGAGCTGACCCTAGCTGGCAGTCAGAAAGAGTTTCCGGTACTGGAGGATGCGGTCATGGTCGGGGTACTCACGCAGGATGACTTGTTGAAAGGGTTGCAGGCGGTGGGAGAACAGGCTCTGGTCGGTGACTTGATGCAGACTAATATTCAAAGTGCTGACGTTAACGAACCGTTGCAGAAGGTACTGGAACGGCTGCAGAGTTGCCACTGCACACTACTTTCCGTGACCAAAGCTGGTCAGTTGGTGGGTATTGTGAATCTCGACAATATTATGGAGTTAATCAAGATCCAGACAGCCTTGCAGGAACAGCATGGACAAACTAAATGGGAAGCTTGATTTTTGAAAATACAGTATACGTTAACGATCCCACCTGGAATTCTGTCAATAACAGTACGGTAAGAACCAAAACTATATTCGGTAAGTCTGCCGTCGGCCGCCGGTTAACGACCTTCAAGCAATTTATAGTCGCAATAACAACTTCTTCATTCCACGTTTATCGCCTGACTCATTGCTTAACAATTTTAGCATTACACCGGATGTTCTGGAGAAAATTTGATCTGTGTTAAATATTATTAATTTCCACTTCAGGGGAAAATACACTTTCTCTCCCTTCAGTATCAATTGTCGTTATTACAACAAAATATTTATCTGAAGGGAGACTCGATAATTGCGCCTGTGTAGTTTTATGATTATTAATATCAATCTTGCCAGTATAAATACCTGTCTCAAGACCATAATAAATACGGTAACCCGCTATCTCTGAAAACGCTAATGCTGACCCATCCTCCCTCTCAGTCGGCACTGACCAGCTCAAACCCGCAGCTGCGTCACCTCCGCCACCACTGCACGCACTCAGGAAGAGAGATAGTAGAAAAGTTAATAGTACAAGAATTGATTTAAAACCCATTCCCCGCCTCCTTTTTTTGTTCATTTACTCGTCATTACGACGAAAGACTTATTTGATAGCCTTAAACACAATAATGAAATAGAAATGAATGTCAATCAAAAGACAATACATTAGAACCTGCTGGTTTTTTAGCATGTAATGAACACGAGGCAGAATGAAGGTATAAATACTAGGATTTATTTACAGTAAATAAACGTCTCTTATGTATATGGACTCCTCCTGTTTAGCAAGTTTCACCAAGAACAAATTAAGACGCGTACGTATATTCGGTTTTTAAGTGGAGACGCTATCTCCTAACCCTCAATGTATGCGCACCTTAATTCCTATTTGGGTCGATGGCCTCATCGGGCCACATAAGCGATCAGGTTTTATTAAGGCGGATATCTTTATCTGATCGTGGCTTGCTTGCTGAACTCTTTCGTTGTTTATTAAGTTTTGTTCTTTTGCAGTTTATGCAAACTGCATTTCAACACCTTGTGTTTTTTTGTACTCGGTCCCTTTGGTTAACAATGCCCATGCCGTGCGAACATTTTTATTCGCCAGGGCAACAGCGGCTCTGCCGTATCCAGCACGTTGGATTAATGCCCATAACCATTGGTCTTTCACTGTTTTAGGTTCTTTTATTCGATGGACATAGGCCCGGGCTCCCTGGATAAGCACCGCCCTTAGTCGCTTATTGGCTATCCTTCGGCTGATACCAATCATGTTCGTTTTTCCGCCACTGCTGTACTGCTTGGGCGTCAGCCCCAGATAAGCAGAAAACTCTCGCCCGTTTTTAAAGGCCTCGCCCGTACCCAATGTGGCAAACAAGAGGATCGAGCTGATCGGGCCGACACCTTCAAGCTGCATTAAACGACCACACGCTCGGTTTTCTTTCACCAGCAGCGCTATTTGTTTATCTAAAAAATCAAGATCAATGCGCAGTTGGCATAATCGTTCATAAAGAAGATTAAGTGTTGGCCGGTAAGAATCAGGCAACTCATTCTCACCGTCTTCTAATATCCAGGGAATATTTTCATGCAACGAGGAAAAGCCTCTGGGCATCACCAGTCCGAACTCCATGAGTAATCCACGGATATGATTAGACAGTGCTGTGCGATTTTGTATCAACAGCTCTCGCGAGCGTTGAACCGCTTGCATGCTTTGCTGCTCAACGGTCTTGATGGGCGCTTCTTTTATATTCGGCCGTCTGGCTGCTTCGGCGACAGCAAGCGCATCATTCTGGTCGGTTTTATGTCCTTGCCTAAAGGGTGCAACGGCTAATGCAGGAATGATTTTCGTTTCATGGCCATGGCGCCTGGCAACACGTGACCAGTAATGTGCTGTCGCACAGGCCTCGAAAGCAACAAGCGCAGGTTTTTGCTTAATCAAAAACTCGGCAAACTTCTTACGCGTCAGTTCTTTGTTTTGTAGTTCTTTATTGGCGGGTGAGACAACGCAGACCTGAATAACATTCTTTGCCAAATCAACGCCTATCGTATTATATTTGTTCATGTATGGATTCCTCTTCAGGTTTTTCGACAACTCCTAACCTATGCCTATAGGTTGGAGGAGTCCATACATTGGGTCGAACCGTCTGATATAGACAGGACTATCTTGAAAAGATAATTTAATTATGAACAAGTTAAAAACAGCCGTCATCGGCGTCGGATATCTCGGCAAATTTCACGCAGAAAAATACGCCAATCTGGACAATAGCGAACTGGTCGCTGTTGTCGATGCAAACGCAGAAACAGCACAAACTATCGCAGATAAATATAATGTTGAGGCGCTAACCGACTACAAAAGTCTGCTTAGGCAAAATCGATGCCGTCAGTATTGCTGTACCTACTACCCTGCATCACAAGATTGCCAGGGATTTTCTCGAGAACGGCAGTCATGTACTCATCGAGAAGCCGATTACCGTGACCGTTGAAGAAGCCGATGACCTGATCGAACTGGCACTGAAAAACAACTTACTGATTCAGGTCGGCCATCTAGAGCGTTTCAATGCTGCCGTGCTAGACCTGGACGAGATCCTGGAACATCCAACGTTTATCGAATCACACCGGCTCGCGCCCTTCAACCCACGCGCCACCGACGTCAACGTGGTGTTTGACTTGATGATCCACGATATCGATATCATCATGAACATAGTGAAATCCAATGTTCAGTCTATGCAGGTCTCAGGCACAAAAGTCCTCACTGACAGCACCGACATCGCCAATGTTCGCCTGCAGTTTGAAAATGGCTGCGTGGCCAATGTCACAGCCAGCCGAGTCAGCACCAAAACAGAACGCAAGATGCGCCTGTTCCAGCACAACGCATATATTTCGGTCGATTTTCAGGACCGTACTTTAAAAATCTACCAAAAAGGTGAACAGGAAATCCACCCGGGCATTCCAGAAATTATCAGTCACGAATCGACTTATAAAAACAATGATGCGCTCAACCTGGAAATTATTGCTTTCCTCGACTCCATAAATAATGGAACACCTGTCATCGTAAGTGGTGAAGATGGCAGGCGTGCTCTGGATATCGCCATCAATATCACCGCGCAGCTAAATGACAACTAACGCATCACCTAATTACCGGTCAGGATTTATCTATGAACATCCCAATGGTTGACCTCAAGCGTCAATATTTAAGCCTCAAAAACGAAATTGATACAGCCATGCTGGAATCACTTGAGGCAACAAACTTTATTCTTGGTCCCAACGTACGCTCGTTTGAACAGGAAGCGGCAGACTATCTTGGCGTTAAACATGCCATTGGCGTTGTCTCCGGCACCGATGCCCTTCACTTATCACTGGTTGCGGCCGGTGTAGGTCCGGGCGATGAAGTCATCACCACACCGTTTACATTTATCGCAACGGCAGAAGCCATCAGTTACGTAGGTGCTGTGCCTGTATTTGTCGATATCGATCCCTATACATTCAATATCGACCTGAAACAGATTGAAGGTGCCATTAGTGACAAAACCAGGGCCGTTATCCCGGTACACATTTTCGGTCAACCCGTGGATATGGAAGCGCTGACACAGTTATGTGATGCAAATAATCTACTTATTATCGAGGACTGCGCCCAATCCTTTGGCGCGAGCATAAACGGCAAAATGACTGGAAATTTCGGCGAATTTGGCGCCTTCAGTTTCTTTCCAAGCAAAAACCTGGGTTGTTTCGGTGACGGCGGCCTGATAACAACCAATGATGATCAACACGCAAGTGAGCTGCGAATATTAAGAAATCACGGTAGTCGTGAACGCTACCATCACAATATCATCGGCTATAACAGTCGTCTGGATGAACTGCAGGCGGTTATATTGCGCATTAAACTGAAACATATCGACGATTATAATCAGAACCGTCGTCGTGTTGCCCAGCGCTACTCAGATGTACTCGCAGATACTGATATCCAGGTTCCCTACGAAGATGGCAAGGGCCTGCACGTATACCACCAGTACACCTTGTTGCATGAAAAACGTCACGACATCATGAATGCATTGCAGGCAAAGAACATTGCCTGTGCTGTTTATTACCCGATTCCGCTACATAAGCAGGATGTATATAAGGAAGCGTACAAAGCTATTCAACTGCCCGTTACAGAACTGGTTGCTGAAAAGTGCTTCTCACTGCCGATTTATCCTGAACTCGAAAACGATAACATTGATGCTATCACTGATGTAATTAAGAAGGCTTTGTAGGTGACCGATACAATCGTTTTCATCGTAGCAGGTAAGAATAAGGGGTCGGTGAAAAATGAGAATTATTTCGTTTTATAACTGAATATCATTTGTCACCGAACG
>CAVWAI010000012.1:0-5656 GCA_963752725.1 uncultured Gammaproteobacteria bacterium | reverse complement strand
AGGATTAGTGTTAATCAGTGCTTCTTCAGTCGCTAATGCCGGCGCTGCTGGTGGATCAGGTTGTGGCTGGGGTCAGGCGCTTTTTGAAGGACAATCTGGCACAGCTACACATGTACTTGCTGGTATTACTAATGCTACTACTGGTAACAATACCTTTGGTATGACTACCGGCACTAACGGTTGTACAACAAATGGTACATTAAGCTATGGTGGTCAAAGTGTCGTTAGCTCAATCATGAACGAGTTTTCAGAAGATGTAGCTCGTGGTGAAGGCGACGCACTAGACACTGTGGCTATCGTCTATGGTGTTGAAGCTGATGACCGAGATACGTTCGCTAAAGTAATGCATGACAACTTCACAACTTTGTTCCCAAGTGAAGATGTAACTGCTGAAGAAATGATGGCTTCTATCGAAGATCTTATGAAATCTGATGCAACACTTAGCAAGTATGTTGCATAAGTAATACCAACTTAAAAGATTTTTAAAGATAACAAATAAACTAGGATTTCAGAATGAAAAAAATTATTGCAGGTTTAGTATTAATCAGTGCATCTTCAGTAGCCAATGCAGGCGCAGCTGGTGGTGACGGTGGTTGCGGATGGGGTCAGGCACTATTTGAAGGTCAGTCTGGCACAGCTTCTCACGTGCTTGCTGGTATCACAAACGTAACAACAGGTAACAATACTTTTGGTATGACTACCGGTACTAACGGTTGTGCTACAACCGGTACATTAAGTTACGGTGGTCAGAGCGTAGTCAGCTCAATCATGGACGAGTTTTCAGAAGATGTAGCTCGTGGTGAAGGCGAAGCACTGGACACAGTGGCTGTTGTCTATGGTGTTGACGCGCAAGATCGTGACACTTTTGCAAAAGTTATGCATGAAAACTTTACAACATTGTTCCCAAGCGAAGATGTGACCGCTGAAGAAATGATGGCTTCTATCGAAGAAGTTATGAAGTCTGATGCAACACTTAGCAAATATGTTGCATAAGTAATTTCAGCTTAATTAATTTCTCAGGAAATTAATTAAAAAAAGCCCGGCATCTGAAGATACCGGGCTTTTTTCTTTCCATACAGGCTGAATTGTTAGAAGTTACGCCTGACATTCAAAAACATAGATTAACCCTTGCTATTCCAATTCTATTCAATGAATTTTCGACTGCCTGCAACGAAACCATGTTGTAATTTTTTATCGTTAGCAACATCATTCGTTGCATGTATGTTATTAACAACAAGTGCGCACGCTGACAATTCGATGTCAGTTAATCAATTACAAAGTGATGCCTCTCAAAAGAAATTATGGCAGCAGTCTGAATGGATTAATCTTCTCCATTTTGAGGGCGATGGGGAGACACCTGATGACTATAAAAGCTCTATTCGAGACAAGGACTTTTTTCTTGCAGATGATGGCTCCAATAATGCTGAAACAGAATTACTCGCTACCATTGCTGGCTTTTACGATACTGAATTAAAAGACGATCAAAACCCGCAATGTAAATATATCGCCAGGTTCAACTGGTTATCAAAAAAGCTGGCTATCGATCCCGCGACACTGCCGGCTGTTAATTGTAAAAAATATATCGACTGGCGAAAAAATATTCAGCCCGAACGCGTTACTCTTATCTTTCCCACCTACCATCTCAACAGTCCTTCTTCAATGTTTGGTCACACTCTACTGCGTCTCGACCCCGGCATTGATAAAGGCGATTCAAAGTGGTTGTCCATCGCGGTAAATTTTGGTGCTAATACCCCTGATGGTGAAAACTCTCTACTCTACGCCTATAAAGGACTGGCTGGTGGTTACCCGGGTCTGTTTGTCACCGATTTCTATTATAAAAAAATTCAGGAATATAACCGTATCGAGCACCGGGACATCTGGGAGTACCAGTTAAACCTGACACCGGAAGAAACCGAATTAATAGTCACACACCTGTGGGAGTTACAGGATGTTAACTTTGATTATTATTTTTTCGATGAAAACTGCTCGTACCGGCTTCTGGAACTGCTCGAAGTTGCACGACCTGGTACCGAACTCACTGATGAATATATACTGACAGCCATACCGATCGATACCGTCAAAGCGATCAAAAATATCGGCATGATCGAAAGCGTTGAGTACCGCCCTGCCCGCGCTACGACATTATCTTATATGTTAGAAAATATTCCAGAACAGCATCATGAGATTGCCATTGAATTATCAGAAAATTTCGAGACCAGTAAAACCCCAGCCTTCACCAGTTTGTCTGAAGACGAACAGCGCCAGCTTATCGAAATCGCCTACAAATACCTGCGCTATCAACAGGCAGAAGAAGGTCGTAATGCAGTCATCGCAAAACGCAGCTTTCAATTGCTCAAGCTTCGGAACACCTATCCAGAAAGTAAAATGCCCGTTGTACCACCACCGGTGCCTCCTGAGGAAGGCCATAACAGTAAACGTATTTCACTAGCTGCCGGTGAACGACTGGATAATAACTATGCTGAGCTCGGTTTTAAGATGTCATTTCATGATCTGGAAGATAATGAAAATGGTTTTCTACGAGGTGCTTCGATAAACATCGGCAGCATACAGATCCGTGCAGAAGAAAATGAATCCGTCAGTTTATACAGGCTAGATTTTGTCGACATCTTCTCACTTGCTCCGCGCACTAAGTTTTTCAAACCTGTCGCATGGCGGGTCTATACAGGTTTTGAGAGAGCGTTAACCAACGGTGTTGATCAGCTGGTATATCATGTCACCGGCGGCGGTGGCGGAAACTGGAACGTATTTGATAACAGCCAGTTTTATACGCTGGCAACAGGAAGACTTGAGATAAACAAACAGCTTGAGCACACGATCGAACCCGCGATCGGCTTTATTACCGGTTTTCTATCTCACTACAGTACGAGTACTGCACGCCTTGAGATAAGTGGTGAACACTTCACTGATGGTGTATATCGCTTACGGACACAATACATACAAAATTTTGTTATTAATACCAACAATTCATTGAAGATTTATGCAAAGTATCAATGGCAGGATGATAATGTTGAATTCTCAGATATAAATATTAGCTATCAGTATTACTTTTAATAAAATTATTTAATATCGTATAGTTATATAACAATCAGGATTTATATACTCTACTGAATAGGTACTTGATAAACGGATAAAGGAACCAGGATAACTCCCAGGCAATCGGCCCGACAAACGCAAAAGGTATAGTGATTGCCGCAGTAATCGGTTCTGCCATGTTTTTTTGCCTGATGTGAACAGCATCTTCCGCACTCAGTTCCGGGTCAAGCAAGTTGCCTTTGTGCATGGCGTAGTGCCAGGCCAGCAATGACAATAAACCAACCATCATTGCTGAAATACTTTCGAATGCACTGGAATCCGTACCACTGCCGATACGTACCCCGGATCCGATGGCATAGAGGAACAGCAAAACAAAAAACAGTTGAAATATCGAAATCGCAGTATGAATAGCATCGGTCTTTTTCAGGTTACCGAGCAATGAGTTATTTTGCAGCCAGTAGATAATCACGATTACCACTGCCAGTAAGACGAAAACAAAAACTTTCCATTCAGCAAGTAACATTTCAGTTACTGAAGCCCATTTATTACCATCAACATCCTGTGTTGGCAAAAAAGTAAACAATCGCCAGATCACCAGTGCAAATATAACATCCATGATTCGCTCTAATCGAGACAACTGTAAGATACTTCTTTTAACTTCTATCGTCATAACGTTGCAATCCTCAAACTATCTCATCATGAATAAATAGTGCTTTTATTTTTAGCCAGAAATCTCCACCAAGCACGAATAGACTAACTGCAAATATAACATCACCCATAATCGCCAGCTCTAAATGATACTCAGCTAAGAATGTGAACCAGATTTCAAGGTAGGGAGATAACCAGCCGAATAATAGTGGCAGTAAAAACAGGGTCAAGCCTATACGATAACGCAGAGCACTGACTTTATCGGCTGGTCTAATAAATTTCCAAAGATGCGACTTCAAATAAACGAAGCCCTGTTTGCCGAGAATTGCTACGGCGATCAGCATAAAAACTTCTGGCAGGCCAAGCACAAGCACACCTGATAATATTGTTTTCCATTCTGTTGATAGATCTGAGTCGGTAACAATGGGAATAAGCAATGGCGATAAAAACCCAGTGACAAATATAGCGCCACCCAAAATCAGACGGGATTTTGGTAGTGATGCATGACTATCAGCAATCGAATTCGTCATTTATTATGCGCCATATTAGTTAATAACTTTACACTCAAGCAACAAAGGTTATCTTCAGATTCCAGTTGACAACTCCATGGTAACTTACCAATGGTATTGCAGGTATACTGAATTGAAATTACTGCCACCTTTGATACGCCCGAATGCTGACGACGTCTCAAAGATGGACGAGCGGTGATGTATGCCAACACCCAGGAACAGATCATTCATCGCGTTCACACCGAAGGTATCGCCCAGGCTGAAGTCAGCGGTGACATCGATATAGTTCATCAGATCGCTGGAACGATAGCCTTTTTTATCCATCTCTCTCTGCTCGAGGTCACTTACTGTTTCGATATAGGACAGACCCTCAGCGAGGCCTAATCGCCAATGGACCGGCCAGGTTACATTCAAATAGGCTTTTATACCAAGGACATATTCATGGGTAGGCAGGCCATAATAGGTAAGTTCACAGGGATTAGTACCATCGCAGCTATTCGCAGGTGCAATCGCCAGTTCGGAAGTATTGATGCCTGTACCGGGCTGCAGAGTCTGCTGATAAGTATCGGCACTATGGTGGTAGACATATCCAGTGGTAATATAAACATCGATCGGATCATAACCAAATAAACTATCCGCAACAGGATGGCCGTAAAATATAGAGGTTATCTGGTTATCCTGTTCATCGTCTACCCAGTCAAAGGCAAGGATATCTCCCATGTTTGACGGTGTTCCCCAGCCATGCGCCAGGCGGATATAAGGCTTAGCTTTTAATGAAGTCGCCTTTTCTTTAGTCTTATCATTGAAGAAAGCAATACCTAGATAGACTTCTCCGTAGGTACCATTTTCGATACTGGCAGAATGACGAGTCGTATTATCTAGCGTAGTTAATTGAGCACGGCCTAAAAGGTAAAAGTTACTAGCCACATGATAACGAATTTCACTACCTAAGGTCAGATCAAAAGCGCTACCGAGCTTATTAGTAAACGTATTTGGTAAATTTTCGGGGTCAGGAAAACCATCTAACCCGTAATAATGGTCATTAAAGTCAGCACCCTTATAACGTAATGTTGCATATGGGAATAGTTCCCATGAGCCAGACTCCCAGTGATAACGGGTATTTACTGATGAGTAGTAACGACTTTCCCGATCCGTCATGATCTCGAAGTTTGTTTCAAAGTCATCATTGATGCGATATTTTATCTGGCCACCCACATCTAATGCATTGCCTTGCACCAGATTTTGATATTCCGCGGGGATATCAAAATACCGATAACGGCCAAGCAGACTAAATTGCCAGGCATCTTTATCGTATAATTTTATACCACCTGTTAATCCACGAATGAAAAAGATGTCGCCATCATAAAACATCAGTGGTATGAAATCCTGGACACTTTTATCTTTCGCTTTAAACGGAATTTTCGCGCTCCTTATACCCACAGCAA